>JAZSQQ010000020.1:0-28810 GCA_045538055.1 Acutalibacteraceae bacterium | reverse complement strand
GTAGCGACTGAGGGATTGTCAAAAACCCTTGAATTATCAACAATCCTCCCGTCACGGCTACGCCGTGCCACCCTCCTTTACACAAGGAGGGCTTGGGGTTACTACCGACTTTCAAACATCCCGATAAACCCGAATTTGTCGAGTTGATGTGTAGTTGACTATGCTCCGTAAAATAATCAAGCCATCGCAGACGGTTTATCTGCAATGGCTCTTATTGTTCTGTTAACTTATTTTATCCACTTTCTGACTCTCAACGGGATTCCCATTTCATCAGAAATTTTTTTGCAACGTTCAATTTCCTCTTCGGAAAGAACGTCAACTACCGTAAATTTAACGCTCGGTATATATTTTTTGCAATCCTCTGAAAATTTAAGAAGAGCAGGGTAGGCTTCCGGTCCGAACTTTGAACGGGTAACTCTATGATAGCTTTCAGCATCGGGAGCGTTGAGGCTTATAGAAATGCTGTCAACAATGCCTTCAAGAAGATGGGCTGTCGGTTTGCCGTTTATAAGGTCAGAAAGTCCGTTTGAATTAAGACGGATTTTCAAAGAGTGTTTTTCTTTAAGATATTTTGCAGCTTCAATAAGGTTGCCAAGAGCCTCGGTCGGCTCACCGTAACCGCAGAAAACAACCTCATTATACGGTGAAAAATCAAAGCTGTCGATTTCTTTTTTTATTTCTTCAATTGTCGGATCACCCTTCAGCCAGAGTGATTCAGCCGAACCGAGTCCGTCACCGTTGCTTCTGATGCAGAAAATGCAACGGCACGGACATTTGTTGGTTATATTCATATATGCGCTTCCGGCATAAGTGTAAATAATATCAGCCATAGTTGTTTCTCCGTTATTATATAGTCAAACTATATTCTATCCTTGATTTTGATTTTGTCAAGAGCAATTGCGATGAAAATAAATGCAACCGCACTGCCGAGAGCCTGAATGATATTCCCGGGGATTGCATAAACGGCAGTCACCCATGGAGAAGCTGTTACGATATAACTGAAAAACTTGCCTGAAGAAATACTGAGAAGACAAACTTCAGCAATATAATATCCGACAATTGTAACAAGTGAAGCGGGGATGAGTGCAACAATATTTCTTTTGCAAAGGAGCCTGTCTTTTTTGCGGATGAAAGCAAGCGGAAGAATCGCTTTGATTATCATTGTCGGCACTATATATATAATGTATCCGCCGAGAGCATCAGCAAACATTCCTCCGAGCGCACCGCACAGCATGGCAAGCGGGGCGGGAAGCAGGCAGGCAGCAAGGTAAATCACAGCGTCGCCGAGGTGAATATATCCGTTATGGGATGGTATTTTAATAAAAAAAGTCAGCACGGCAACAGCTGCTGTGAAAACACAAGCGAGTGTCATCTGCCTTAAAAACTTCTTCTGTCTGTTTCTATCCATAAAAAGCCTCCTGAAAATGTTTCTATATATTATACACTATATTTCGTAGTTGTAAATAGTAAAAACACGTTTTATAGACATAGAGTACAGATTATATAAGCAAGTTAAGAAAAGAAGTTGAGTGGAATTATTCTGAAGGGAAATATGGCAAAAAATTCTTAGAGCAGATTCAACAAATTTTTCTGGTACTATTTGTGCGGTTTGCTTTATGGCCTAAACGGATAGTTGTTTTTTCGTTTAATTTGCTCAACCGATGCAAATTTAATCGGATTTTTTTATGTTTTTTTTGGTAAAAATCTATTTACAAATTGCTTTTTATTTGTTAATATTACTATAAGCCAAAGTGTATTAGTGGGGCTTTATGTGAGCTATCGGGTCTCACTGGTCCACTTCCTGAGATACTTGGCAAATTATTGGAGGTGTTTTTAGATGAAACAATCTAAAAGACTGTTGTGCGTATTGCTCTCAATGCTTATGATGCTTTCAGTGTTGACAGTTGGTGCAAGCGCGTACAAAACAAACTACGAGAGACCTATCGGGTATGATACAAACAATGCCCCGTACTTCTCAAACGATCAGTGTGCTTCTGCTATGCTTGACTACCTCGATGACGAAGTTTTTTCAGGCTTAGACGTTAACGAAGAGATCGTCGGTATTGAGATAAAGATTCATTCTCTCGACTCACTTTTTGATTCAGTTAACAATATCACATCAAGTGCACTCTATGGTATTGCTACCATCCTTAACCTCGGTGATATTGAGGAATGTGACTGGTCTATCCCTGAGAACGGAAACTTCCGTCGTCGTTCGACATCTATGAGCGACCTCGAGTTCTTCGGAAAGTTCCTTGAGTTCGTCAGCGTAAACTCCGACCCGCTTTATAAGCTCATCGGTAACGACCTTGACCTCGGACTTATCGGTAACTTTGTTGACCTTGGCGAAATGATTCCGATGCTTGATGACCTTCACGGTTTCCTTACATATACTATCTATAATCTTCTTATAGATCCCGAATTGCCTGAGGAAAACTACAACAAGGCAAACTCAAACCTTGACGGTATCGTCAACGATTTCCTTGCTAACCGTGCAATCAAGTTCATCTGTGACCTTCTTGCAGATGCAGAAACAGGTGAGAACGTTGTTGCAGACTTTATCGGTCTTGAAACAAACCCGGACGGTACTCTTAAGGATATGATGGGTCTTGTGCAGCTTTGTCCGTCACTTACTCATGATGAAGTTGATATCACAAAGGCATCAATCTACGATTTCACCAAGAACATATTCTTAGCTCTTATTGATGATATCGTTATTCCCTTCGCGGGTGAGCTCCTTATCGAGCTTCTTGAAATCCCTGTTGACGACCCGACAGCAGAGGAAATGTCATACGTTGATATGGTTATCAACCTCTTCGTTACATATGAAACAGTTGGTCTTCCTGAGGATGCATCAGCTGCTGAAGTTATGGAAGCATTCCTTACAATGGTAGGTTGTCCGAATCCGGCATCTCCGAGTAACCTTGACAAGATCAACTATGGTCTTGAGTATGTTCTCAAGGAAGGTATCACAAGCTACGTTTACCTTCAGGATGACGGTGTAGGCGGTGAGTATCTTACGGTTGCTCCTGACCTTATGAATCAGCTCGGTGACCTCCTTAAGGGTGTTCTTCCGATGCTCCCGTCTCTTATTTCAGACTTCCCGGTTCTTTCTGAAGAAGATACAGCAGCTCTTGAGCAGATGAACGACGAGCAGGTATTTGCATTCGCAGTTCAGATGATTCTTGAAGCATTTGTTGACGGTTTCTATTTCCCGCACAACTGTAACTCAATCAAGGAACTCGCAACATATACTCTCGTTAACCTTGCAGCTGAAGTTATTCCTACGGTTGACTTCGAAGCTATGATCGAACGCGGCGAGCTCATTCCTGACTCAATGCAGTGTCTTGACGTTGCAGCAGCAGTTCTCAGATACTACATCGTTGGTCAGTTCGGTTACATTCCCGGTGATACTGAGCCTTCTTATCAGGCTCTCCTCAACAATCTTACTCCGACATTCGACGAGTTGTTGAACGGCGTCTTTGATCAGCTTCTCGGTAAGTATGCAGTTCTCTTTAATCTCTATCCGACACCAGCTCACAAGACAGAGGCTAATATGACTAGCCCGTGGTATAAGCTTTATATGACAGTTGGTCAGGTTCTTCCGCTTACAAACATCTTCTACGGTGTTGAAGACAGCCAGTACGGTATGGAAAACCTTTTCGTTGACAGCATTATCGGTAGCGTTCTTAACTTCGATATCAACGGTCTTCTCAGCATCATTGGTAGAAGAAGTGATTCAGAGCTTAACAAGCCTCTCAGCCAGGCACTTGTTAACCTTATCGCCCGTGTTCTTAACGGTCTTTTCCGTCTTCCTCACGAAAAAGATTCTGCAGATAAGCTTAACAACAACGCTTTCCAGCTTGACCTTATCGTTCCTTATGCATACACAACTCTTGATGAACTCCTCATTGAAAGAAATACAACTGATACAGGTGCTTCATATCCTGCAAGATATAACAGCAACGCTGCTCTTAACGGCACAGGCCTTCAGAGAACAGCTCGTATGCTTCTCCAGTATATCACTAATATCACAGGCCCCGGCACACTCGCTGGTGAGTCACTTGACCTTCTTGCAACTCTTATCGGTATTATCGATACCGATCAGTTCGAATACATGAAGGTTCATTATGAGGATAACTGCCCTCCGGGTACATCTTACACAATCAAGCAGCTCACTGATCTTTACAATGAGTATAAGATTCCTGATAACGAGGGAATTAAGTATTACGAAGCTGATTATGAATACTTCACAGATGTTGACTATGAAATCTGGGCATTCAAAGATTATGAAGACGCACTTGAACGTGCTGAAGGCATAATCAATCAGTATAACGAGTCTGAAAACAATCCTGAGGTAGAGGCTCCGACACGTGCGGACATCACATATGCATACTATGCACTCTACTACACAAAGCAGGACGTTCTTAATTATTATCCGACAACGGCTAATAACTATCAGCTCAATAAGATTTACCAGAAGACACTCTCTGCTAACTATTCTAACAAGGATGCAGAAGGCAACCAGCTCTATACAAACCGTTCATGGGATGCATATGAGAAGGCAATGGCTTTCGCAACATCAGTTATGAATGAATATGCAGTTTACGAGAGAAACGGTACATTGGGTGACTATCCGCAGTCAAAGGTAAACATGGCTCGTGCTCAGCTCCGTGACGCAGTTTCAGGTCTTAAAGCTAACAAGGGTGACGCTGACTATTCAGAACTTGAGTTCCAACTTAATCGTATTGATGACCTTGGTGACTCAACACTCTTCACAGATGAGTCAGTTCAGACTGTTGTTGATGCATTCGTAGATGCATTGATTTTCAACAGCGAAATCAAGTGGGATATCGACGGCCAGATTTATGTTGACAATAAAGCTAACACACTCCGCGATGCTATCGACAATCTTCAGCCTATCCCTGTAATCGAGTTCTATGATCCGTACTCACAGTTCAGTGATAACGAGTTCAAATATATCTTCGGTTTCGCTGAAGACTTCTACAATGCAATGGAAAGAGAAATGTGGGGCAATGACTTCTATTTCTACTTCTCAATGTATTTCGGTGCACCGACAGCCGGTGACACAATGCTCATCCAGCCGACAGAGGCAGGTTACGGTACAGGCTCTAAGATTCAGATCGCATCTGACCCGGACGGTGACGGTGAATACTCAGTTGATACAGAGTACACAATGATCAGATTCGGTGATATCAGCGGTGACTGTTACGTTGACGGTCAGGACGCAGTTATCATGAGAGCTTATGCAGCTTCAATGCTTCGCGTTAAGGGTTATAACCACTATATCGGTTATGCAGGCGACATCGACTTCAGCGGTTCAATCAGTGTTGCAGACGCTAAGGAAGTTGAAAATGCAGGTCTTTACAAGACAACAATCAACCAGACTCCTGAACAGTACATAGGTAAGGAAAAACCGTTCAGAGATTTGATTCCTGTAGCTTTGGCAGCAGCTGAAGTATAATTAAACACATTCAGGCGGTACGTGAGTACCGCCTGTTTTTTTGCAAACATAAATCTTTATTTGTATAACACTAATTGTTTGTGTAAAAGGCTGTTGTTTGTTGACTTGCAAGGGATGATGTGATAAAATAATTATGTATAATTGTATCGTAGGGTACATATGCCTAATTTTGTTTGGTGGTGTTGATATGAAATTATGCAGAAAAGTTATAAGCTTATTGATTGCAATAACTCTCATCCTTTCATCCTTGCCGATAACTCTCGGAATGACGGCTTCGGCGGCAGAGCCGAGAGCAACAGATGCTTCACTGGTTCTTAAAAGGCCGGTGGCTTCAATATATGTAACGGATATAACGCGCGTTGCATATGCTGCAAATTCAATGAAGCAACCATCCGGAGATAATTCTGTTATCGTTAAGGCAACTCCGTCGGGTATGCCTGAACTGAACACATCGTTTCCGGAAGTAGCTTATGCGGGTGAAACTCCCGTTGCAACTCAGATTGCCTTCACACCGGGTGTTGAGTTGCCTTCTGCTCCGACAATTTCATGCAGTAATACTACTGTAACACTTAGCAACTATTCCTATACTAACGGTACATATGTGTGGAGCGTAACGGGTGGCACGGCAACGGTAGGGACAACACTTATATTTACGGTTACTTATACATATACGGACTACAATGCTGTAACAGGCAAAAATTATACAAGAACATACAATTCTTATGGTGTTTCATACGTTGATGCAATTATTTCACCTGCAGGTGAATATTCAACAAAGAGAACCTATGAAGATTTCTGGCTTGGTCAGAGCACGAAAAACCGTTCCTATGTTGCGTCGTACGTCCTTGGTGCCAACACTTACGGTACACTTTATAACAATGGTGCAGGTGAGGGTAGTGTAAACTTCGGCAGTACAGGCTCTGCACCCGGTTGGACAACAGAATACGGTATGATGCACACGTCAGACGGACACAGTGCATCGCGTGACTATAACATTGCATATCACGCTGACGATAACAGACCTATTTCGTACGTTTATTTTGACCGTAGTATTCATTCAACTCTTTCGGACCTTAACCTCCGTGTCGTAACCGCAAACCTTGCTGAAGCATCAAATTCAAACGAAAGAGTTACCGTTTCACTTCGTAATTATTTTGTAAGTTATAATGTAGTTAACACATATGAGGGTGAAAGTGACGACAGCACACTGACAAACAATACCTTTGCGGCAAACGAAATCGGACTTACAGGCTACAGCGGGTCAATAAAAGGTGCCGGAGCAACGTTTATGCAGTATTTTACGGGTTCAGGACCGAGCACTGCAGTAGGAACATATGATTACACCTTCACAAACAAATATCAGACAGCTGCAGATTGGAACGAAGTTTTCATCGGCCATTCACACAGCCTGAGAATTATTACAACCGATAAGGGTAATCTGCGTACGTTTGTTGAACAGATTCAGGGTACCGACCCGACTGTTATGACAACTGATATTCCGGAAGGTGAATTCAAAGGCTACAATCCTCAGGAGTGGTACTATTCTTCAGGTTGGGAAGCTTTCCTTAATACATATAAGTCAGCGCTTTCCTGTCTGAAAAAACCGACAGCAACTCAGGACGAAATCAATACGACATATAATGCAGTCGTTGCTGCCTATAACGATCTTGAAATGAGAACGGCTGACTATTCGGTTGCTTCAGCATATTACGATCAGGCAGTTGCAAAGGATAAGGATTTCTATACACTTGCTTCATGGGCAAAGGTGCAGAATATCCTTGATACCTATGTTGATAATTACAGTGCAATTTATCAGCCTGCACTCGACAAAGTAACGGCAGATCTTATTACAGCACTTGAGTCGCTTGTAGAAGCAACTGCGGATTATTCGGAATTCAATGCTCACCTTAAAACAATTAATACAATTATGTCGCGTTCCGTTGCTAACTACGGTATGCCTGCATCGGAGGCATATAACAACTGGAGCAATCTTGTTCAGACACTTACAAAGGTCGGATGCATATACGATGAGCTTGAAGGATACATTGTTGCAGAACCTCTGCTCAAAAGTGAGCAGGCAACGGTAAACGGATATGTTCTTCAGATTGAAAGAGCTATTAATCAGCTTTCACTCAAAACTGCAAACTATACGGAATCAGCAAAGGCAAAGACAGCGTATAAGGCTATAAATCTTTCTCAGCTTACTGAGGATTGTGCAACAGACCTTACGGCGGCTTATAATGCCCTTGTTGCACTTGACGGCAAAGATTTGTCCTATCAGACACAGATTGATGCTGCAACGGCTGTCCTTAATGAAAAGCTTGCAAACCTCAGCTATAAACCTGCAGATATCTCGGCTGCATTGCAGTTGCTTGCCACTGCAAACAATATTGACAGAAGCCAGTATGAAGATATGTCGGCAGTTGATACGGCTGTTGCAAATCTTGAATCAAAGCTTGACCTTGATATCAGATATCAGAACGATATCAACAGAGCTGTTTCTGCTCTTCAGTCAGCAATTGACAGCCTTAATAAAAACATTGCAGATTATACCGTCGTAGAAGATGCGATAGCTCTCGTGACTGAACGAGAAAATCTTATCAGAGATACATATGCGGACACGTACGGATTTACTGCTGAAACGTTCTATTCTAACTGGTCAGCTGTAACAAATGCAGTCAACGCAGTTGTATATGGTCTTGATTTCACTCAGCAGGCAACCGTTAACGGTTATGCAACGGCAATTACTAACGCACTCAATTCTCTTGTTGAAAAGACAGCAGATTATTCAGCTGTAAGAACTGTTTATGACGAAGCTTACAATATCGTTACAACAGGTGAAACCCTTTATACCGAAGCAAGTCTTGACAGACTTACGCAAGCTTACACTTCTGTTGTTTTCAACAGACCAATCAGTCAGCAGGCTGAGGTTGATGCGTATATTGTTTCAATCAACGAAGCAATCGAAGCTCTTGAATATCTTCCTGCTGATTACACTCAGGTAAACAAACAGCTTGCACTCGCACAGGAAAAGATTAATCTTAACAATGAGTTTGAAGCTACTCACAACGGACATCCGTATTATACAGCGGAAACAATCGCAAACCTTGAAACAGTAGTTGCATCAGTTGATACAACTCTTGATATCCGATATCAGAAAACCGTAGACGGTTATGTTACCGCTGTTTCTGGTGCAATCACAGCGCTTCAGGTAGGCCCTGCCGATTACACTCAGGTTGATGAAGCACTTGCAAGAGTTCCGTCAGACCTGTCGATTTACACGACACTTTCTGTTGCAACTCTTAACGCAACAATAAAAAATATCAACCGTACGTATACTGCAGACAAGCAGGCAACTGTTGACAGATATGTAACTTCAATCAACAATGCAGTTAATAACCTCAAGTTCAAAGCTGCTGATTATACTTCAGTAAATGCTGCTGTTCAGGAGGCGAATACGGAGATTGCAAGCGGTCTTTACACAGATGACAGTGTTGCGGAACTTCAGGCGGTACTTGATTCTGTAGATTACACACTTACAGCAGATAAACAGGCTCAGGTTGAAGCTTACGCAACTATGATTTACGATGCAATCGGTAATCTTGAACGTAAACCTCCTGAACTTGAGGAGCTCAAGGCGGCAATCAGTGCCGCAGAGGCTGAAATTGCAAAGGGTATCTACACAGATGAAACCGTCAATGCACTTCTTACTCCGGTCAGAACAGCCAAGACGGAAATTGGAAATGAAAGTCCGAACCTCTATGACCAAGAGTATGTAAATATGCTTACAACTCTTATAACTGACTTGACAGCAACACTTGAAAAGAAGCCTGCTGACTACACATCGGTTACCGATGCAATAACCGCAGCGAACGAAAAAATCGCAACGGGTTGGTACACGGATAACTCGGTAGAACTCCTTCAGGCAGAAATCGACAAGGTTGTGTATGGTCTTGATATTACAAAGCAGGATGAAGTCAATGCTTATGCACAGGCAATTGCTGAGGCAACAGGAAACCTTGCGATGAAGCTTGCAGACTACACAATGGTTCATCTCGCTGTTGAGTATGCAGAGAGTGAAATTGCAAAGGAAGTTTATACAGACGAAAGCGTTGCAAAGCTTCGTGAGTTTCTTGATTCGGTTGATTACACAATAACAATCGACAGACAGGATGAGCTTCAGCCGATTGAAGAAAGCATTTATATCGCTGTTGAAAAACTCGAATATAAAAAACCTGATTATACTGCGCTCGCAGAAGCAATTGAAGCTGCCCGCGCTGAGATTGAAAAGGGGATTTATACAGACGAAAGTGTCGATGAGCTTGAAGATGTTATTGAAGAGGCGCTTAACTTGGTTGAAGTTGACGATCTCACCATTGAACATCAGGACATGGTTGATGATATGACAGCGTCTGTTATAGCAAAAACTCAGGCACTTGGAATTAAGCCTGCCGACTACACATCGGTTACCGATGCAATCACCGCGGCGAATGGAAAAATTGCAACGGGTTGGTACACGGATGACTCGGTAGCGCTCCTTCAGGCGGAAATCGACAAAGTTGTATACGATCTCGACATTACAGAGCAGGAACGTGTAATTCTTTTTGCGAATAATATAGTGAATCTTACCAATGAATTGAAGTTAAAATTGGCAGATTACACAGAACTTCAAAAAATCCTGGATTTACTTGACAATTCAAGCTCAGAGATTTATACTAATGTATATACAAACTTTAATGAGGTAATGTCCCTTATTACAGCTTACAGAGAGGAAACTGTATCTCAGAATATGAACCTGACCATTGATAATCAGGCTCAGGTTAACGAGATGACAGCAACTCTTCAGGGGTATATTGACTCACTTATTCCTGCGCAGACGGAACGCTTCGAAATTATCGGTGGCGCATCAGTTAAGACACAGGGCGGTGTAAACTACATCGTAGGCCTCCAGCCGAGCCTTACAAAGGCAAAGTTCCAGTCAACATATGCAGATTACGAAAACGTAGTGCTCGAGTACAATATGACAACAGCACGTTACCTTGGAACAGGCTCAACACTTACAGTCAAGACAAAGGACGGCGAAGTGATTGGAGAGTATGTAATCGTAATCTACGGTGACGTAGACGGTTCAGCAACAATCAACGGAAGAGACGCAGTAGCAGTTTCTAACTCAATAACAGGTGTTGCGGAATCACTTATAGGTGCAGCAAAGCTTGCAGCTAATGTTGAAGGAGCAAGAGCAACAATCAACGCAAAGGATGCTTCGGTAATCCGTGCGGTTGCAGGCGGCTCAATGACAATTGACCAGGCAACCGGTAAGGGAGTCAGCATTTAATTTATGGCTTTAATCCATGCCAATGGATAAAGATATAAAATTTAGGAGGAAATATTATGGCAAAGAAAGTTTTAAGCATCGTTCTTGCAGTAGCAATGCTTCTCGGTACTTTCGCAGTTGCTTCTTTTGCAGGTAATTATTATAGTTACACGCCTGAAGAAGCTGAAGCAGAAGTAGCAGAAAAGCTTTGGTATGTAGATTACGACGCAGATGTTGATTGGAAAGACGAAATCGACAGAAGATGGCTTACAGGTTCAAAACTTTATGACGGTACTGCAGAAGAGACAGCTCCGCAGGAAGTACTTGAGTATAACCTTTACTTCTGGGAAGATGAAATCATCGCTGAGTACAATGCAGCATCATCAAATGAAGATTATTGGAATCTTTACAACAAGATGGCAACTCCTGAAATTCTCTACTTCACATATGAAGAGGATGGAGAAATGGTAACAGAATGTGACATTTTCTACGATTACGCTTATGAGTATCGTGATGAGTCAAAGGCTGTTATGGATATTGACATTGTTGCTGACAAAGAGTACGCTAAGGCTGGTGACATCATCACAGTTGATGTTTACGGCACATCAAACTTCTACATGGGTTGGATTTTGGGCGGCATCTTCTATGACAAGTCAGTTCTTAAGCCCCTCGAAATCATTGCTCCTGAAACTGATACAGGCTGGATCCTTAACCAGGAATCAACTCAGCTTGATCAGGCAGTTAAGTATGATGAAGATGGTAACATCACATTCGACCGTAGAGACGACTTCTGGCCTGAGGATATGTACACAGAAGAAAACCTCAACAAGTATGGTGTATCATTCACATACACATACGGTGATGAAACACTTGGTATCGGCAACTACGTTCACGGCAGAATGTTCGACCATGAACTTATCTTCACAGCTACATATGAAGTTAAGGAAGGCGTTGCTGACGGTACAGAGATCGAGTTCTTTATTCCTGATGACGTAATCGCTAAGTTCCAGGAGGTTGGTTATGCTGAATGGGGCGAGCAGACTGGTGACTTAGGTAGAGATGCATCAATCTGGAATCTCTATCGTGTTGACTATCCGGGTATGACAAAGGCTACATTCGACTTGGTAGCAGACTTCAACTCATTCTATGATCACACTGTTAAGGCTAATGTTGAAACAGTTACAATCGGCGAAGAGCCCGCTCCTGCAGTTAAGGGTGAAATCGTTGATGTTGTTACAAGCGAAACATACATCGGTGACACAGCAGTTGTTGACGTTGATGTAACAGGTACTCCTGAATCTCTTCGTGTTGTTACAGCTGACGGTTATCAGGTATTCACACGTGATGACGCTACAATCGAAGCAACAGAAGCAGGCGAGACATGGACAATCGAAATCTTTGTAAACGCTGCTGAAGTAGAGTGCGAAGTATTTGCTGACTACGGTGATCTCGGCGTAACAGACGGTACAGCATTCGTTCTTACAGGTCTTGTTAAGAAGGATCTTTCAATCCACTCAATCGAGATTCCTGATATGTATCCTGATGCAAAGAACGGCGGTATCATCACAGCCGGTAAGCATGACATCATCATCAAGACAAGCACAGACGTAGTTAAGATTCAGTTCTATGCAGAAGACGGCACAACATATACTTACACTTCATGGTCAGGTGCAGGTAAGGTTCCGTATGAAGATATCGACGGCGAGCGCGTATGGACAATCAATCACTCATTTGCTCCGTTTGGTTACAATTCACTTGTAATCAGAACTCGTTCAGCTGAAACATTCTTCGCTGCAACAGGTTCTACTCTTGATGCAACTGTTGTTTACTAATATCGATTATTAAGCATTAGAATTGCATAATATTTTTTCTTGGCCCCGTGGTAAAACACGGGGCTTTGATTCTTTTTAAATATTATGTTGACTTTTTTTTGTTGCTGTGATAGACTTTAAGAAGATATAGTGACAATGGCGTAATTTGGAAATTGTTTGTTAACGAAAAGATATCTTGCTCAATTTCTTATGTATTGTTGCTTATCGAGTTTAAAATAATTGAGGTGAAAAGAATGACTTACATGAGACCTGAGATGGAAATCGAAAAGTTCGACATCATCGAAGAAATTACTGCTGACGGCGCATCAGCAGCAATCGGCGGTGATACAACAGGTGAAGCTGCAGCAGCTGCTCAGACAGAGAGCATCGGTAGCGATCTTATCATCGGCTAATCAATCCAAAAAAACGGATTCGGCAGGCAATCCCAAAGGTTGTCTGCCGAATTTAAGTTTTAACGGTATTTGTAATAATTATAAGTACGGTTAAAGTTTAAATTAAAGGAGCTGACTTTATGCCCGTTTATAAAATAGCCGGTCTTAATGTCGGCTTTGATCCTCAATATGATATGCTTAGTAAAAGAAGTGAAAAGTACATCTGCGATGAAAAAGCAGATTTTAATATCGGCTTGGGTGATACTCTTCTTGATAATCAGTTGAAGCTTTATGACGGTGTCGGCAAGCCGGAGCTTGAATACCTGTGGATGGGTACGGCATTTAACGTCAAGCTCCTTGAATATAACGGAATGTTTCTTCATTCTTCAACGGTTGTTGTTGACGGTAAAGCCTATTCTTTCTCTGCACCCTGCGGAACGGGAAAGTCGACTCATACAGCACTATGGTTGAAGTTGTTTGGCGAAAAGGCATTTATTCTTAATGATGACAAAGCGGCTTACCGTCTGATCGACGGGAAGTACTATGCTTTCGGAACTCCGTTTTCAGGAAAGCACGATATCAATGTAAACACCTCTGCTGAGCTTGCGGGTATCTGCTTTATTGAACAGGCGAAGGAAAATTCAATTGAGCGAATGAACATTGATGAGGCGGTACCTCTTATTATCTCGCAGACTCTCCGTCCGTCAAATATGCAAAGAACAATTATGCTCTGTGATTTTATTGATGAGCTTATAAAAAATATCCCGATTTATAAATTAAAGTGTAACATGGATGTTGAAGCAGCCGAGGTAGCATTCAACGAAATGAATCAAAGGAAAGATTTAATTGAAAAAGTCTGAATATAACTGTCCGAAAATTAAAAACGAAAGCGATTTATCCACTGCAAAGTGGATTTTCGGTGTTTCCAAGGGTAGTTGGCTTTTTGTTTTTATTTATTCAGTTTTAAGTGCGGCTCTTTCTTTCTTCGGTATCATGACAGCATTCGGCATGAGAGATGTTGTCAACGGTGCAACCCTGAAAGACGCAGAGCTTCTTAAAAAAGGTGCACTTTTTCTTCTGCTTCTCGTTCTTCTTCAGCTCGCACTCAAAGTTTTCAATAACAATATGTTTGAGCGCGCAAAGGCGAAAATAGAAATCAAAATCAGAAGCAGAGTTTTCGAAAGAATAATCCGTAAGGACTACGCACAGCTCACAAAACACCACAGCGGTGATATACTCAACAGATTGACTTCGGACGTGCAGACAATCTGCGACGGTGTAACGGGGCTTCTTCCGAATATTGTTTCTCTTCTTACAAAGCTTGTTGCGTCAATTGTGATTATGGTACAGCTTGACTATATCTTTGCGCTCATATTCCTTGGCGGCGGCTCGATAATCGCGATTACAACAAGGTTTTTCAGAAATTATCTCAAGCGAATCCACAAGGCGGCACAGGAAGCAGACGGAAATGTCCGTTCATTCTTCCAGGAGTCAATTGCAAGCGTACTCGTTATCAAGGTTTTCAACGCCTATGAACAGATTATTGCTAAGGCAAAGGACCTTCAGGATAAGAATTATAAAATAAGAATAAAACGCGCAACAATCAGCATATTCGCAAACACAGGTATGCAGATGGCGTTCAGCCTCGGCTATCTTTTTGCAATGGTGCTTGGCGGTGTACGCGTCTTTCAGGGTCACATTGACGTCGGCCAGATGACGGCTATTCTTCAGCTTGTTAACCAGGTGCAGGGTCCGCTGACATCGCTTGCAGGTGTATTGCCGCGTTTTTACGGCATTCTCGCTTCTGCAGAGCGTCTTATTGAACTTGAAGACTACGACGACGAATTCGATACGCACGAAGAAATCGGCGACGCAGACGAATATTACGAACAACTTGAAACAATCGACTTTGATTCAATCACATTTAAGTACAACAGAGATTTTATTTTTGATAACGCAAGTATAACCGTCAACAAGGGCGATTTTGCGGCTATAACAGGTATTTCAGGTATAGGCAAAAGCACGTTGCTCAAGCTTCTTCTCGGTGTTATTTACCCCGAAAGCGGAAAAATTACCGTAAGCGGCAGACAAGGCGAAAGGCTCGTCGACAGAGCGACAAGAAACCTGTTTTCATATGTGCCTCAGGGCAATATGCTTCTTTCGGGTACATTACGTGAAAATATTACCTTTATGTGTGAAGATAAAACGGATGAAGAAATTATGCGCGCTGTTGAAATCAGCTGTGCGGATGAATTTGTCCGTGAACTTCCCGACGGACTTGAAACCGTAGTGGGTGAGAGGGGAATGGGCCTTTCTGAAGGTCAGATTCAGCGAATCGCAATCGCGCGTGCAATTCTCTACGGTGCGCCGATTCTTCTTCTTGACGAAGCAACATCTGCTCTTGACGAAGCGACGGAAGAAAAGCTTCTTAAAAATCTCCGTGCTTTGCAAAACAGAACCTGCATAATTATTACGCACAAGCCTGCGGCTCTGAATGTATGTAATAAAGAAATACGAATCGATAATAAAAAAATAACTGTTCTCAGCACGGACGGAGGAGAGAATGATGAAGATTAAAGAAGGCTACAGACTCAGAAAAGTCGGTAACAACAGTATCGTAGTTGCTGTCGGCGGAATCAATTTTACGGGTCTTATAACAGTAAATGAAACGGGCACATTCATCTGGAAAATGCTTGAAAAAGGAGCAGAACCTGATGAAGTTGTTGAGGCTCTTGCAAAAGAATGTGAGGTTAACCCTGCGGATATTCAGGGCGAAGTTTTTGAATTTCTCGAAAAACTCAAAGGGGCAGATTTAGTTGAGTAAAAGAGTAAGTATGGACGAAATGGCTCCGCTTATAAGAGAAATCCTTGCCGAAAGCGGCGAGGTTTCTTTTGTGTCTGCGGGTGTCAGTATGCTTCCGACAATCCGAGACCGTAAGGATACGGTGACGCTTGTCCGACCGCAGGGCAAGCTGAAAAAAGGAGATGTGCCGTTTTATCAGCGCGATAACGGTCAGTACATCCTTCACCGCGTGATTTATGTCAACGGTGACACCTATGTTATACGCGGTGACAATCAATGGGAAAATGAATATAATGTTCGCCACGACCAGATAATCGGAGTGTTATATTCCTTTGACCGTGACGGAAAAACACATAAGGTTACAGATGCGGGCTATAAACTTTATGTTAAGTTTTTACCCTTAATTAGATACAGCAGAAAATATTACTATCTTTTAAAAAGTAAAGTTTATGCATTCATCAAGTTTTTGACAGGGGACAGGTTCCCTAAGGAAAAGGAGAAAAAGAATTGATCAGCACAGTAAACGTAAGCCTCCAGTACGGTGGCAGAGAGCTCTTCAAGGGCGCAGATTTAAAATTCACAAACGGCAACTGTTACGGCCTTATCGGTGCTAACGGTGCAGGTAAATCAACATTCCTCAAAATCCTTTCAGGCGAAATTGAGCCTAACAAAGGTGAGGTTATAATCACTCCGGGTGAAAGAATGTCTGTTCTTCGTCAGGATCACTTTGCATTTGATGAATATGACGTAATCCGTACGGTGCTTATGGGTAACCCGAAGCTCTGTGAGATTATGGACGAAAAAGAAGCTCTTTATATGAAAGAGGATTTTTCCGAGGAGGACGGAATCCGCGTCAGCGAGCTTGAAGAAGAGTTTGCTGAAATGGGCGGCTGGAGTGCAGAAAGCGATGCCGAAATTCTTCTCAACGGTCTCGGAGTAACAAACGAGTATCACTATCAGCAGATGAGTGAGCTTGATAACGAAATCAAGGTTAAGGTACTCCTTGCCCAGGCACTTTTCGGAAATCCCGATATCCTTCTTATGGACGAGCCGACAAACCATCTTGACATTGATGCAATTGCATGGCTCGAAGAGTTCCTTATTGAGCTTGACAGCACGGTTATCGTTGTTTCTCATGACCGTCACTTCCTTAATAAAGTATGTACACATATTGTTGATATCGACTTCGGCAAGATTGGTATGTACGTCGGTAACTACGATTTCTGGTACGATTATACTCAGCTTGCACAGCGTCAGCTCCGTGAACAGAATAAGAAGGCTGAACAGAAGGCAAAGGAATTGCAGGAATTCATTGCACGATTCAGTGCAAACGCTTCCAAATCAAAGCAGGCCACGAGCCGTAAAAAGCTTCTTGACAATCTCGTGATTGAAGATATGCCTGTTTCTTCACGTCGTTTCCCATTTGTTTCCTTTAAGCCTGATCGCGAAGTCGGTAACGAGCTTCTTACAGTCAGCGGAATCAGCAAGACTATCGGCGACCGTAAGGTGCTTGATAACGTCAGCTTCACAATCAAGCCTGACGAAAAGGTCGCTTTTGTCGGTACAGACTCACTTGCAAAGACTACTCTTTTCCAGATTCTTATGGGCGAAATAGAGCCGGATGAAGGTACATTTAAGTGGGGCGTTACAACCTCTCAGGCATATTTTCCGTCGGATAACTCGGAGTTCTTTGACGGCTGTGAGGATTCGCTTATAGATTGGCTCCGCAGATATTCCGACCTTATCTTTGAAACAGATGTCCGCGGCTGGCTCGGCAGAATGATGTTCTCAGGTGAAGAAGCGACAAAGAAAGCAAAGGTGCTTTCAGGTGGAGAGAGAGTACGCTGTATGCTCTGTAAGATGATGCTTTCGGGTGCGAATGTCCTCATATTCGATGAGCCGACAAACCACCTTGATCTTGAATCAATCGCGTCTCTTAACGAAGGAATAATCAAATTCCCCGAAACAGTATTGTTTACATCGCACGACCATCAGTTTGTGCAGACAATCGCTAACAGAATAATCGATGTAACACCCGGCAGTTTCTACGATAAAGAAATCACTTACGACGAATACCTTGAGGATATAAAGGGCGAGTAATATGAAATATTCGATAATCCCGCGTCCGGTACGCTATGATGTTAAAGATAATGAAACAGTTGTTGTTTCCAATATGACTGCTGTTAACTGCGTGCGCTCATTTTTAAGTGTGGGCAATGCACTTTCAGAGTATCTCCATACGCGCAGTGATGCAGGCGAAAACGAAATAATAATATCAATGGCGAAAAGCATCGCCCCGGAGGGTTATGCCCTTTATACAGAAAACGGCAATATCCATATCAAGGCTTCAACGGCAACGGGAGCATATTACGCTTTTGTAACCCTCAAATGGATTCTGATGCAGGTTAAAAAGGTTGACGGCAAAAAGAATATAACAGGCTTTCTTATTGAAGATAAACCGTGTTACCGTCACCGCGGAATGATGCTTGACGAATGTCGTCACTTTTTCGGAACAGATACTGTCAAAAAACTCATTGATAATATGTCAATGCTCAAGCTTAATGTTTTTCATTGGCACCTTGCGGATGACCAGGGGTACAGGATCGAATCAAAGGCTTTTCCGCTTCTTAATGAGGTTGCTTCCAAAAGACGCTATGCCTATCTCGGAAAACGCGGTCAGAATGAATCACAGCCCGAATACGGCCCGTTTTACTATACGCACGATGAAATCCGCGAGATAGTTAAATATGCCGCCTCAAAGCACGTGAGAGTCATTCCTGAGATTGATATTCCGGGTCATGCAACGGCAATGATTGCAGCTTATCCCGAACTTTCGTGCGACGGCGAAAAGGTTGATGTGAATGTTTCCACAGGCATTATGCCCGCAATACTCTGCGCAGGGAATGAAAACACATATGCCTTTCTTGAAAAGCTTTTTGATGAGGTCTGTCCGTTGTTTCAGTCGCGCTATTTTCATATAGGCGGCGACGAAGCAAGATACGGCAAATGGCGCAAATGTCCGAAATGTCAGGAAAAGATAAAGGAAAATTCTCTTAAAAACGAAAAGCATCTTCAGATGCATTTTATGGGCAGGATAAATGAAATGTTAAGGCACAGGGGTAAAACCTGTATCGCGTGGAATGACTGCCTCGGTGACGAGCTTGATAAGAGCATCATCTGCCACTACTGGACGTTCCAAAATGCCTTAACGGTTAAAAAACAGGCAAAGAAACGTGAGGTTATTCTCTCTCCGATGCTTAATTTTTACTTCAATTACAGCTACGGCTCAATTCCCTTAAAGAAAACATATAAATTCAACGAAAAGAAAAAAGGTTTTCAAAAGAAGGGCGTACGCGTCAAGGGTATAGAAGGTGAGCTCTGGACAGAATGGATTGATACTCCCGAAGCTGTGGAATACAGTCTTTATCCGCGACTGTCGGCACTTGCAGAGGTTGCGTGGGTAAGGCTTGAAAAAAGAAACTTCAAGGATTTCAGTCAAAGACAGAAATTCTATAAACTCTACCTCAGGAGCAGGGGTATCAATTATTATCTTCTTGATGAAAAAACACATAAAAAGCTGATACCTGTTTTCAGCCACGGCAACGACGGCAAAGAGTTCAGAAAGAACGAAGCGTTTAAGAATAAAGGTTAACAAAAAGCACTTGCAATACCTTAACGGTATTGCAAGTGCTTTTCGCTGAGAAGACCCAATAACAGTATCTTGTATCTGCTGAACAAATTCGGGTTTGTCTATTTCTTTGTTACCACCTCATCCGCCTCGTTCCTCGGCACCTTCTCCTTTGAGGAGAAGGCTGAGAATGTACGCAAAGCTAAGGCTTCTCCTCTGAGGAGAAGCTGTCACGAAGTGACTGATGAGGTATAGGTTGCAACGCAACCGTTATCATAATTCAGCGTCGCAGACCCTTAATATTTGCGATGCAAACACATCATTAGCGAAGCGACATCATTCATCATATCCGCATCGCGGATATATCATTGCAAAGGCATCGTCTTTGCCCGACAAACCCGAATTTATCGAGATGTTTGTAAATTATTCTCATAGGGACGATGAGCTGTTTATATTTGCGCTATATTTACGGTCGATTGTTGAAATAAACATACACCTTTAGCTTTTTTAAACACAAAAATCTCTGCGTTTCACGTAGGCGACTGTGAATTTTAAAATAAAGGTAAAATTTATTTAAAAATATCCTTATTTGCTATTGACAAAAACGGATAACCTGTGTTAAAATACATCACGTTGCAGACATGCGGGTGTAGTTTAGTGGTAGAATTCTAGCCTTCCAAGCTAGTCGTGTGGGTTCGATTCCCATCACCCGCTCCAAATTCCCCTAAACCTCTGCAATAGCGATGAGGGGTAACATATGCGCTTGTAGCTCAGGTGGATAGAGCAACTGCCTTCTAAGCAGTGGGTCAGGGGTTCGAGTCCCTTCAAGCGCGCCATATGGTGGGTATAGCTTAGTTGGTTAAAGCGCCAGTTTGTGGCACTGGAGACCGTCGGTTCGAATCCGACTATCCACCCCACTTAAAAGTCTGCAAGAGTCCTTCTTGCAGACTTATCTTTTAAATTTAATAATGGGGTGTCGTCAAGCGGTAAGACACAGCACTTTGACTGCTGCATTCGCTGGTTCGAATCCAGCCATCCCAGCCAAAGAAAATCCGTTCTCGTAATGCGCGGGGTTGCTAAGGACAGTTTATAAAAACAGTCATTAGATACCGTGCATTGCTGAAGGAAAAGAAATAACCAAGAGAGAGTAAAATCTTTCTTGGTTTTTCTTTTTTATTGATATTTGCACATTCGACAAATCCATCTTTAATTTGTACAATGAAAGTACAAAATTTAAAGGAGGACTTTTTATGCCAAACAAAAATTCAATCCAATATCGCAGAGTTGGTGATTATTTAATCCCTAATCTAATCTTACAGTCCGAAGAATCAACCGTAACACTCGGTAAATGGGGTATGTTACATAAAGATTATCTTGAAAAGAATAAGAAGATGTTCTTTATAACACTTCTTACCCAAGGCAAACTTTATCAGCACTGTGCAAAAGTTGAGCGCCAGGCAAAGGCAATGTATGATCTGTTGATTGAACAGATGAAAGAAGCAGAAGATGTTACAGATCAACTGAAAGAAGAAAATCAGCTAGAGTGGGTAAGTCGTATGCAGAATATTGAGGCGAGAGCAAGAGGAATCGTTAACAACGAAATAATATTCAACTAGTGAAATGGCTGCAGAGTTTGAAATCTCTGCAGCCATTTCCTTTTATTGTTCAAAAATTATCTCCTGTTGACTATTCTCATAAATATCAAGCTGATTGTGAATTTCAAGTTCGGTTACTATGTAACCTCTTAACAAACAGGAATGCTTAAATTCCTCGATTCTGTTAATATCATTAATTTCTTTTAAAGTGACGACTGCACCAAAATTCAAATCTTCTCTTTTAGGAGTGCTTGTCCTTTCTTTTGAAGTAACTGCAAAACCCCATAATTTATCTTCGTACGATTTTAATGATTTGTTATTGCGAAATAAACTTGAGACAAATTTTACATTTTCCCATTTTCGAAATTCTTGCCTTGACCTTCTTTCATTTGCATATCCTTCATTATCATCCTGGATATTTTTATTAATATCGTCAATTGTACCATCTTTTCCGATTCTTCCAAACTTTAAGCTTAATTCCCTATTTGTATAATCAACACCTTGTTCTCGGCGACATTTAGGAAAATAACATAAAGTTGCACGAGCAATAAAAGGATATTTATTCTCTTTATCTTTTGGAATTGGAATAGCATAATTAGCTGTTTTATATGAATTTGAAGTTTCGTATAAAACAAATTTAATTTCAGAATTATCACAAGATAATATATCATTTATGCTAATAGGAACAACCCCAAAACCAATTAAATCTTTATTTTTGTATGCACCTTGCTTATATTCCCATCCAGCAGCTGAATCGATAATAAGAGCTTTTGCAACTTCTTTAGGCAACCCCATTATGTCAATCAAGTAGCATAATTTTCTGCTTATCCATGGTGCTGCAAATGAGGTGCCCATCTCTTCCCAAATTCCTTTTGGTGCGCAAACATGTATTCTTTCATCTGAATCTCCGCCATAATAAGAAACATCCGGTTTGTTAAAAAACGAGAGAACTTTACCTTTGCGAGAATATGAGCAAGGGGTGTTGTTTAACTTGACCGAATTCACTACAAGTGAATTTAATGAGTCGGCAGGTGAACCGATTCGTTTGCGTGTTCTATATGTTGGCATATTATCATTTGTGCCTGATACAACAAAAATTACATTTTTCGTTGCCTGAATCTCATCCAATATAGATGCATCATATGATATAAAGTTTTTAGAAACTTCCTCCTCTGTGCCTAACGAAAGATTCCATACATGAATTTGTGGGTTCTCATCTACGATGTTTCGAATTCTTCTCATTAGTCTTGTTGGAGAAATCCTATCACAACATACGCCAAAATGTTTTACTCTAAATCTTCCACAGCCATCATCAAGATTTGGATTTAATTGAGGACCATCAACAATTATAGATGTAACTTCTGTTCCGTGTTCATAGTGTTCTTCTTTTTTATTTGCCTGTTCGAAGAATTCCAATTTTTCTTCGTATTCTACCCACTCACTAAAATATATTGAATCATCAAACAGTGTATCTATTACCCCGATAATTGGTTCGTTTTTTGGCTTAGGTATAGATATTTTATTTCGTTGTTGAAGTTCATGTTTGTTGAGAGGTTGAAGTGTAGAAATATCTGTAGCAACCATAGATATCAAATATGGAGCCTCAGATTTTATTTTATTAAAAGTTGTAGCATCAACAGAAAGAGAAGAATCACCGTGTGCAGTGTATCTGTATAACGGATCATCTGCACCAATTTTTTGCAGAATTTCTTCTATCTTTAATTCGGTTTGATAAAAGGTTATCAACATATTTTCTTTGATTTCCACATCAGGAATTCCTGGCACATCAAATCGGTCAATCACAGAACAATCTATAATGATATCTCTAATTTTAGTCTCGTTATACTCACAATCACTATAATCAACATGTGCTTTAGGTTTGTTAAAATTATCTTTATCAGCTTTGCCACCGAGTCTTTCCGTCAAAAACCTTCTTGCAAATTCTAATTTTTCGATAGTAGAATCAATAGCAGCGAACTCCACATAATGAGTTATTATATGGTTTTCAAAACCATCTTCGGCATCAGAAAATCTAGCTCCAACAATTGAATTGTCAGTTGTTCTTATACCTTTTAGCAACTCTCTTGAGCGGTTGGACTTTGCTATGATATCATTATAGCAAATATCAATAAGAGCATTCCTCACCAACTGTTTTTGTGATTTATAATAGATTTTAACAGCGTTTAAGTTTTCTATTAGGTTTTCTATTTTTTCAATATCTGTGTATCTGTCGGATGTGAAGTTTCGTTCAGAAAAACCTCCGGTTCTTTTTTCGGATGTAAACTTTAATTTGATTTTTAATAAATTATTCATCTAACTGCTCCTTTAATTTTCTTGAAACACTACTTTTTGGTATATTAGTTAATATTTCTATTTCACGAGTTGTGTAACCTCTTTTCTGTAGCTCCTGTATATCAATATCAGTTGGATTATCGTTTAAAGTCAAATAAAGTTTTCTTAAATAATCAAATTCATTTTCTGTATCAGCAAAAGCAACAGAGGTTTTGATAATTTGCATTAAATCTCCAGGATAAGGAACTTCAGAAACATCGTTAAGAATTTTATGGAACAATCTTTTGTTTTGCTTTGTGTTATCAGATTTCTTTAAGAATGTAGCTAACATGCTATCTGCAATCTCTATTAAATCCTGACGAGAATATCTGTCAAAAGAAATTGTTGAGTCAAATCTTCTTATAAGAGCTTTATCAAATGACTTTAATAAATTAGTTGTAGCAATGATTATTATATCGTCATTCAAAGCATCCATTTCTCTTAAAAACGTTGATGTTACTCTGCCCATTTCTCTTAGGTCGTTGTTGTTAACTCGATCGAGAACTATAGCGTCAATTTCGTCAAATAAAACAATCACATTTAGCGGCTGTACGCGGCTAATTTCATCAAAAAGAGCCGAAATGTTTTTAGCTGTTTGTCCCAATCTACTATCAATAAGTTGTTCAAAATCAACGGTAAGAAGGTCACGATTTAACAATCTAGCAATTTGATAAGCCGATTCCGTTTTTCCGCTTCCTGGGTTACCATAAAATAAAATTTTACTTATTTCCATTTTTTTATCAATTGCTCTGACTAAACCTAAAATATCATTCTTTATTAGTTCAGGCAAAAGAAGTGGTTTGTTTTTAAAGACAACCTTTTTTAAGTAATGAAAGTTTTTGTAATTAGCTTGTGGTGTATAATAATTTGTTGTTGAAATTAAGTCCATTAAATATTCAGAAATTGATTCCTCTCCCAAGTTTTCAAAATCTCGGGCTATCTCTACTACTTCTGTACGAAATGCTTCGTCATTTTTTTCTACATAGTATTTTACTAAATTTATAATATTTTGCTTTTTCATAGTAAACACTCCTAACAGTCTTCTTAATTATATTATATGCGCAAGTGGGACAAAAGTCAATATGTTTGGGACAATTTTAAAGAGACACATATTGTTAAAATTGGAACCTCTTGCGATTATATTATCATTTTTCTTCTTATTTACCCTTAAAATACTGCATATTGCTTTTTATCAATAATTACTATACTGTCTCTGTAATCTGCACGGAAAAGCATTGTTTCATCACCTAATTAAAACTAAACTATAGATATATTATACAAGAACAAATGTTCACTTGTCAATACAGATATTGCCCCAATGTTATTTCACAGGACTATCAGTCCGGAAAATCGGACTTTTCATTGAAAAATATTGTTTTAATAAAAGATTACGATAAATTTTTTTGTTGCACAGGAAGTTTACTAAAAAGATAAAACAATTACCTATGCTTATATACAAGGCCTTTCAGCATTGTTGTGTTTATCATTTTCAGGTTGTTGCGGTATTCCGTTAGAAATCGCACTTTTTCCGTATTAAGTATAGTAGAGAGAGGCAAAACGGCAAAGAAAAACTGCCCTCACAGGGAGAGCAGTATCTGTTTCCTATAATCTTGGTTTGGCATTATTCATTCTGCACAATGACCAATTAAGTGTGGATGCTTTGACTTCATCAGCAATTTTCCATAAGTTGTCTGTAATACGAATTTCGACATTTCTTTGTATTAACTCTGAAAACAAATCTGAAACCTGATATTTTGCTATTGGTACTTGTGGTGTTTTTGAAATATAATATCCGGCTACGTCGTCTTGTAATTCAAAATCGGTTATATCAAATTCATACAAGTACAAAGTAGTATTTTTCATCCTGTTAAACCAACTGTTTTCAATTACAACAACATGCTTAACAGACGATGATGTGAAAAATTGATTTTTGTCGTAGTCAGAGGTGCTTTTGCCAATGTGATATGTAACCCTTGGACAATCTCGTGGTGTTAAGAAATTAGGAAGACGTTCTTCATCAATAGCCCATACTAAACCAACGTTCTTATCTAAGTCGTTGCGAGTTGGTGTTCTCGGATTAAAAACTTCAATATTTGATTCTTCGCTCACATGAAACAGCCTCATTGGGAAACCTCCTTTTTACCTTGTAAGTTTTTACTGTATAGGAATCAATATAATATGCTTTTCATTTTTGAAATCGCCAATTATCTTTCCGCCGTTTTTTATCATTATTTTTATAGTAGCTTCGTTTGTTTTTAACGGAAATAACTTGATTTCAGTATATCCGTGTTCTTTGCATTTCTTCAATAATTCTTTAAACAGGATATTTCCATAACCTTTACCGCGGTGTTCTTTAGAAATTCCATATCCAAGATTTCCTGCACCAACGACAGTTTCTAAATATTCAGATGATGAGTCTCTTACTCTGCCGTATCCCACAGGAACATTGTCTATATACAAGACATATGTGGTATATGGTATCCATCCTTTTGGTAAATCTATACCTTGGGAATGATTGTCTACTTCTTGCAGCCATTTTTTATATTTCTTATAGGATAAGTTATATGCAGGATTCGTAAAACCGTTCTCTATATCAAGAATACCTTGAAACATCTCATATTCTTGTTCAGCCATATTAACATTTAACTGTTTTAATTCTATTTTCATAAGAGTTTTTCCAATTCAACAAGTAACTTTGATTTCATATCTTCCAATTCATCGGGAGAAGGCTTGTTATCTTCTGACCACATTATCTCCTTTGGTAACCACCAAACTGGACCTTTGCCTTTGTTTCCATAATCCAACAAATCACCAGCTTTTCTCGGAAAGATATGCCAATGCAAATGAATATCGCCATTGCCGAGACATTCGTAGTTTATCTTTTCTGCACCGAAAGCATTTTTTACAGCTTCAGCTAATATTGTCATTTCAAGCAAATATTTTGTTCTGAAATCAATATCCAAATCAAAAAGCTCAACAACGTGCTGTTTACAAATGAATAATGAGTAGCCGTAAAAATGATGATTCCATCCTAAAATAACATAGCCGGTTTCAAGTTCTTTTACAAACCACGGATTTTCACCTTTTTTGATTTGCTCAATAACATTGCACATGTCACATTTTACTTTATTAAAAGGATTGAATTTGAATTTCATTATTGTTCCCCCAAAAAATTTCGTTATAACATTTTTCGCATAATAACCTGTCCGTTTTCTCTTTTGACTTCAATAAAACCTGCTTTTTTATAAAGTTGCACGGGACCTTGGAAATCAAAATCATCTCTTTGTTCAGAAAACTTGGCATAACCTTCAACAGCGATATAGCCCTTTTCTTTTGCATCACTGCATACTCTTTCAATAAAAGCTGATGCAATTCCTTTGCCTCTGTATTCAGGTGCGATTTCAAAACAAACAATAGAAACAGTCTTTCCGCAAGTATTTTCTTTCGCAAATTGTGGGACAAACCCTGAATAGCTTTCAATATCTGCAGCATTGCACCAACCTATAGAAACATCTCCATCAAAAGCTAAATAACCATGTATTTTATTTTCGTTAAGCATTTTTACAGCATACTTACGGAGTGTTTTCTTAACACCAAAGATTTTGAATTTCTTAACCATCTTTTTAATGGTTTCTTCATCCTGATTCGGAGAAGTGCAATAGCACGGACCGTTAGGATTACCGTCAGTAAATGCACGATTATCAAAAAAATCAAGATAGTCTTTATTCAGTTCAGGAGTTAAAGGTTTTATTGTAAATCTATGCATATTTGTACCCCATAAATTTTAATATACTATATCGGTCAGCCAATGTATTGAATATAACCAATGATGAACAGATGCAGAGGGTAATATATGTAAAACAGCCATTTCATAATTTTGTTTATCTTAGGACTGCGTCCTCTCTGGCCGTTATACATCATAATAACCGGTATTGAAAGGATGATTCCCATTTGTATAATTCCGTAGAGTTTATCAAGTGCAAAGAAATATACAACAGAATAAATAGCTACATAAAAAATCATCCATAACATTTGCTTTTTGAGATTTCCTCTGTTCGTACCGATAGCCATAATACAAAGACTTGCAATGCAACTCCAATCACTCGGAAAGGTAATAACGCAAATAAGCAATACAAGAATAACTTTTATGCTTGATTTTATTCTTTCACTATTTACAACACGAAGCATTATCAAGCCCCATGCAAGAGGCCACATAACACTTGTCTGATTGAAAATATCTCCGTAATAAAACGGAATAAAGGATTTCCAATCAATGAAGCTTGAAGAAGCGAATATGTAAGCAAAATGCGATATGAAAGAAAAAGCAAATAACCGCAGAGTGTATTGGTTTATGTTTTTTGTGTAGTGATAACCTTCCGCTATGAAATAACACATAATCGGACAAGTAAGTCTACCGATTATATGTAACACAACCGGGATAATACCTTCATCATATCCTGGAAAAACTAACCAAGCAATATGGTCAATTGTCATTGCAATAATGGCTATAATTTTTATTGTATTTGAGTTTAGTATCTTTTTCATAACTGTACTTTTAAAATCTGTTTTACAAACAGCTCATTAAACTTTTCGGCTTCTTCCCACTGAGGAGTATGACCTGATTTTTCAAATTCAAAGAATTCCTTGTGAGGTGCTTCAAGATTTTCAAGCCACTCTCTTGCGAGCTCGCTGACAGTGTTATAGTCATATTTACCCATAAACAGATATACGGGCACGGAAAGTTCTTTAACCTCATTTAGGAAATCTACTTTTTCGTGTCCCAAAGGCTGTGACAGACACCATTCATTTGCAATAACATATTTAAGCATAGTAAAAAGAGAATACTCTTTAAACATACACGGAATTTTCGGCAAGGTGTTTATAACACTGTTTCCGTATTTGCCGTATAGGATACCACCCATTTTATTGAGATAGTTTCTTTGCAAAAGCATTTTATCGTCTTTATAAAAGCCGTTAACAGGCGGTCCAATTTTCAGTAATGCCTTTATCGCTCTTTTATCATTACGCTTTTTCGCTTCATTCAAAGTAAATTCAAAAGATATCGCTTCATTTCTTACTGCATCAACAACCTGTCCGATACCAACATAACATTCAACATCTTCAGGAAACTTTTGAATATACCAAACACCAAGCTGTGAGCCAAATGAGTGACCGACAAGAATTATCTTTTCTTTGTTGAATCTCTTTTTAAGATATTGAACGACATTATGTAAATCATCGATATACAAATCTTTTGTAAGAACTTCGGTCTTTGCCATTTTTCTGTTATATGTTAAACCTGCACCGCGCTGGTCCCAAGCAACAATGGTAGCATACTCGGCTAATTCAGAATTCCATTTCATTATGAATGGTCTGTCTGCAGCACCACAACCGCCGTGCAAAAACAGAACAACGGGATTTGAAGAATTCTGAGAACGAAATCTTAAATAA
>JAZSQQ010000051.1:0-51434 GCA_045538055.1 Acutalibacteraceae bacterium | reverse complement strand
ATTCTTTCTTCTTCCACAGTTTTGTTCCTCCATGACATCTAAAACACTTCCTTATTCAGCTTTTCTAATGTCTTTATTATATCAAAACTGTAAACTATGTCCTCGCACAAGTTGTAAACCATGTTACCATACTACACAGTTTCCCGTCCCAAAAAAAACAGCGTTAATCCGCGGAAGCCGAAACGGCTCCCCTACGGACTCGTCTTGCATAGGGTCAGTAGGGCACGACGTTTACGACGTGCCGATATTCTGCTGTATTTAACGGCGTGTCGACGAGCGTCACGCCCTACAAGAACGATTTTAGACAGGCGTTAAAAATCAGCGTCGCAGACCCACTTTCCGTTATCATCTCTTATCTATTATCTGTAAAGGTGTAACCTTTGTTCGACAAACCCGAATTTGCACAACAAAAACGGTAGTATTTGTTTCTACCGTTAAATGTTATTCAATTCTGCAATACAAAAATCGCCGTCTGTTGCAGTGATTTTTGCTGTAACAACTTTACCACAAGGGTGAGAACCCTTAACTTTCACGGGTGTATAGTTCTTTGTATAACCTTCTGTGAATTCGTCGTTATGTCTTGTTTCGAGCAGAACCTCAACTGTCTTGCCAACCTGCGAATTAAGGAATTTCTGCCTGATTTTCTCTGTTTCTTCAATCATAATCCGGCTGCGCTTTTCTTTGATGCTCTTTTCAATCTGCTCCATTTTTGCAGCACGGGTGCCTTCTCTCGGAGAATAGGGGAAAACATGCACCTTCTCAAAGCCGATTTCTTTTGCAAAATTAACGCTGTCTGCAAAATCCTCTTCGCTTTCCGTGGGGAAACCGACCATAATATCTGTTGTGATTGTTGTGTCTTCAAATGCATTGCGTAGCTTTATGCAAAGCTCCTTATATTCGGAGCTTGTGTAATGCCTGTTCATTGCTTTCAGGGTATTGTCACAACCGCTTTGAAGAGAAATATGGAACTGCGGACAGAATTTGTCGATTTTTGCAAGCCTGTCGATAACGTCATCAGTAATGTGGTCAGGTTCAAGCGAACCTAAACGGATTCTTTCAAAATTCATTCCTGCCGCAAGCTCAACCGCATCGCAGATATTAAGACCGATGTCGCTTCCGTAAGAGGAAAGATTGATTCCGACAAGCACTATTTCAATAAATCCCGCATCGCTCAATGTGCGAAGCTCGGCTTCAAGCTCATCAATCGGTTTTGAACGCACTCTTCCTCTTGAATAGGGGATGATGCAGTAAGAGCAGAAACGGTTGCACCCGTCTTCGATTTTTACAATAGCTCTTGTTCTGCCTTCAAAGCCTGAAATGCTGTCGCCGATGAATTTATCTCCCGTTTCGTGATTTTCAATTTCAATAATTCTCTGTGAACACGAAAAAAATCTTTCGATAAGTTCGGGGAGTTTTATGTTGTTTTTATTTCCTAAAACGATGTCAGCCTCTTTGAGTGCATCGGCATCCTCAGGAAAAGCCTGAGGCATACAACCCGTCAGCACTACGATGCTGTCGGGATTTTTCCTTTTGAATCTGCGCACGGTCTGACGAGTCTTTCTGTCGCTTTCTGCAGTGACAGTGCAGGAATTGATAACATAGACATCGGCTTTTTCGCTTGGTGAAACAAGCTCAAATCCGCATTTCACCATTCTTTCAGCCATCGCCTGCGATTCATACTGATTAACTTTACATCCGAGTGTAAAAAAAGCAATTTTCATAAGTTAATCCTCCAACTACCTGTAAATTATAATTCATTTTTACCGTCTATGCAAGAATAACTTTTGAACGCATATATATTAATTGAAACGGAGGTATATTTATGAAAAGGTTAATAAGTGTTTTGTTATGTATTGTGATGATTGTGCCGTTGTGTATTACAGCAAGTGCAGAGGATGAAATGCCGATTGAAGTAAAGGCGAAGGCAGCTGTGCTTATGGATCAGACCACGGGGAAAGTGCTTATGAAAATGAAGGAGAACGAAAAGCTATATCCTGCATCAGTGACGAAAATAATGTCGCTGTTGCTCGTAATGGAAGCTCTTGACAGCAACAAAATCCGATTGACGGATATTGTTACAACGAGCCCCGTTGCCGCTTCAAAAGGAGGCTCGCAGATATGGCTCAAAGAGGGAGAAACAATGAGTGTTGATGAACTGCTCCGAGCAACTGCAGTTTACAGTGCAAACGATGCCTGCACAGCACTTGGTGAGTATGTTGCGGGAAGTGACGAGGCTTTTGTTGTTATGATGAATGAACGTGCCGCACAGCTCGGAATGAAGAACACACATTTTGAAAACTGTACGGGACTTGACGATGAGAGTGAAAATCACCTTACAACAGCATACGATATCGCACTTATGTCACGTGAACTGATGAAACACGAGCTTATAAAGGAATATACAACCATATGGATGGATTCCTTGCGCGACGGAAAAACGGAGCTTGTGAACACAAACAAATTAATCCGTTTTTATAACGGCGCTACGGGTCTTAAAACAGGCACTACGAATAAAGCAGGGTGTTGCGTTTCTGCTACGGCTACAAGGGACGGCACAAGCCTTATCGCTGTTGTAATGGGTTCTGAAAACAGCTCCGACAGATTTGAAGGTGCAAAAGCAATGCTCAACTGGGGCTTTGCGAACTATTCTTCCGTAACTCCTCAGATAGACAAAAAACTCATTGCAGATGTGAATATCGTTATGGGTGAGGAAAGAAGAATTACACCTCAGATACCGCCTGCGATGTCCGTTCTGATTCCGAGAGGCAGAGAAAATGATATTGTGCAGAATGTTGAGCTTGCCGCTGAGGTTGAGGCTCCTGTTGAGTCGAATCAGACGCTCGGAACAGTCACTGTTAGCCTTGACGGAGAGGTGCTCGGGAAGTATAATCTGACTTCGCCGCACTATGTTGACAGACTGTCATTTAAAACGGTTTTTTGTAGATTGTTGGCTGTTCTATGTAATAAATGAGCCGATTTTGATGAAAATTACATTAAAAATTACTAAATAATACTTGAAAAAAGGGTTGTAATAGGTTAAAATATATACAAATAATCGGTATCTATACTTTGGCATAGCATACATCGGAGGCACACAATTACAATGGCAGTAAAACTTAACCCAAAATATGCGGCATCGTTCTTGCCTGAAAATCTGTTTGAAGGCATAAAATCTGAGGTTATTGCCGCACACGAAGCACTTAACAACGCAACAGGAAAGGGCAGCGATTTTTTAGGTTGGCTTACTCTTCCTGAAAACTACAATAAAGAGGAATTTGCCGAAATCAAAAAGGCAGCAGAGAAAATCAGAAGCGATTCGGAAGTTCTTATTGTAATCGGTATCGGCGGTTCATATCTCGGCGCTCGCGCAGCGATTGAATTCATCAAGTCGCAGAATTACAATCTTCTTCGCAAGGGCGCACCGGAAATCTATTTCGCAGGTAACACAATCAGCTCAGATTCTCTTAATGAGCTTGTGGAGATTATCGGCGACAGAGATTTTTCAGTTAACATTATCTCAAAGTCAGGCACAACAACAGAGCCTGCAGTGGCTTTCAGAATCTTCCGCGATATGCTTGAAAAGAAGTACGGAAAAGAAGAAGCTGCAAAGAGAATTTACGCAACAACAGACGCTTGCAAGGGTACTCTCAAGTCCCTTTCGGATACACTTGGTTACAAAACTTTCGTTGTTCCCGATGATGTCGGCGGTCGTTACTCGGTTCTTACTGCAGTAGGTCTTCTTCCTATCGCAGTTGCGGGAATCGACATTGATGCAATTATGCAGGGTGCGGCAGATGCTATGAAAGCATATGCAACAGACGATATTGAAAACAACGATTGCTATAAGTACGCTGCAATCAGAAACCTTCTCTACAGAGGCGGTAAGAAGATTGAGCTTATGGTAAGCTACGAGCCTTCATTCACAATGATGAACGAATGGTTCAAGCAGCTCTTCGGCGAAAGCGAAGGCAAGAACGGCAAGGGTATTTTCCCTGCATCCGTTGTTTTCTCAACTGACCTTCATTCAATGGGTCAGTACATTCAGGAAGGCGAAAGAACTCTCTTTGAAACAGTTGTTGTTTTTGACAAGTCAAAGACAGAAGTTGAAATTAAAGAAGAGGAAGGCAATTTTGACGGCCTTAACTTCCTTGCAAACAAGACCCTCTCTTTTGTAAACAGAAAGGCTTTTGAAGGAACAATCCTTGCTCATACAGACGGCGGAGTTCCCAATATCGTTCTTGAAGTTGAAAAGATGGATGAATATAACCTCGGCTATCTCATTTATTTCTTTGAGAAGGCTTGTGCAATCAGCGGATATCTTCTTGACGTTAATCCGTTTGACCAGCCGGGTGTTGAGAGTTATAAAAAGAATATGTTTGCACTTCTCGGCAAACCCGGATACGAGGACAGAAAGGCAGACCTCGAAGTAAGACTTAATTAATCAGGTTAAAATTTCGTGAAACCCACGGATTTTAAAATATAAGAAGGAGGATATACTTATGGTATCTCTTATTTTAGGCAAAAAAGGTTCAGGAAAGACAAAGCGTTTGATCGAAAAAGTTAATGAGGCTATTGAAAAGTCAAACGGCAATGTAGTATGCGTTGAAAAGCAGCCGAAGCTCACATACGACGTTAACTACCGTGCTCGTCTTATTGATACAGACCACTACTGCGTAAGCGGTTACGATGCATTTTACGGTTTCCTTTGCGGTATCTGCGCAGGAGACCACGACATCACAGACGTACTTATTGACGCAACTCTCAGAATCGGTACTCGCGATTACAACGAGCTTGCAGTTTTCCTTAAGAAAGTAGACGAACTCAGCAAGAATCACGTTGAGGAAAAGAGCTTTGTATTCACAGTTTCAGCTGATGAGGAAGAACTTCCTGCTGAAATCTTTGACTTCTGCAAAAAGATTTAATTGATTTTTACGGACTTGCTGAAAGGCGAGTCCGTAATGTTAATTTTAAAGAAAATTTTAAAAACACTGTTGACAAATCACCTCAGACACTATATAATAATCGATGCATGACATTTGAGGTGAAGGGTAATCTATGTTTTTTATTGAGCTTGAACCTGTCTTTAATAATGAAGGCTATTCCCGCGAGGTGAATTTTACACTCGATATGAGCGACTGTTATTTCAACGGTGGCTTTCCATTCAAAGAGAGTGTGGTAATCAGCGGTGAGGTTAAGAACTCAACTGACATTGTCAGCCTTGTGGCTTCGGCGGAATTTACCTTGAACCTTGCCTGCGACAGATGTGCATCTGAATTCGAACGCACATTCGTAGTTCCGATTGAGCACGTGCTGGTAACACAGCTTAATGACGAAGATAATGATGATTTTATTGTCATTGATTCTTTCCATTATGATGTTCAGCCGCTTATAGAAGAGGATATTTTGTTGTCCTTGCCCATGAAGGTGCTTTGCAGGGAGGACTGTGTCGGTATTTGTCACCGATGCGGAAAAAACTTGAATGACGGCCCCTGTGACTGCGGCAGGGAATATGACCCCAGGTGGGATGCTTTGCAGCAGTTGCTGGAGGATGACCGGTAAAGAACTATTATTAGCAATAAGGAGGCGCTGAAAAATGGCAGTACCCAAGAGAAGAGTTTCTAAAGCCAGAAGAGACAAGAGACGTTCAAACGTATGGAAGATGAGTGCACCTGAGCTTGTAAAGTGCTCACAGTGCGGCGAACTCAAGAGAGCTCACAGAGTTTGTTCAGCTTGCGGTTATTACAACGGTAAGCTCGTAGTAAAGAAGGACGCATAAGTCTGTTCTTTTCAATGAAACAGCGAAAGGTAGAGATGGACCGCAAAGTCCTTTCTCTGCCTTTTTGACTTTTTATGGAGATATTTAAAAATGAAAATTATTGACGGTGGAAAAGCTTTTGACTGGGGCAGAACATCATCTGATTATGCAAAATTCAGAGATATCTACCCGCAGGAGTTTTATGATAAAATGCTTGAACGAAACCTTTGTACTGTGGGGCAGGATGTATTGGACATAGGTACGGGAACCGGTGTGATACCGAGAAATATGTATCAATACGGTGCCAATTGGACAGGTGTGGATATTTCGGTAAATCAGATTGAAAAAGCAAAAGAACTTTCAAAGGATATGGATATAAATTACCTTGTCAGTCCTGCTGAAGAGTTGAAGCTGCCTGAATGTTCTTTTGATGTAATTACGGCTTGTCAGTGTTTTGAGTATTTTTGCCACGAAAAAATGGCTTCTGTATTACACCGTCTTCTGAAAGCTGACGGAAGTTTTGTTGTGCTTTATATGGCATGGCTTCCGTTTGAAGACAGAATTGCAGGAGAAAGCGAAAAGCTTGTATTGAAGTACAATCCTCAATGGAGCGGAGCAGGAATGCAACGCGGCTCAATTAATGTTCCTGAATGTTATTTGACGAATTTCGATGTAGTATACAGAGAGGATTATGCGGTTAATGTGCATTTTACCCGAGAAAGTTGGCATGGCAGAATCAAAGCTTGCCGCGGTATCGGAGCTTCATTGACAGAAAATGAAATTAATCTGTGGGAAGAGGAACATAAAGAACTTCTCGAAAAACTTGCACCCGATGAGTTTGATGTACTTCATTATGCATCAATAGTTCAGCTCAAGAAAAAGTAACGAACCTGAAATTCCACTATATTGTTTCGTACCACCAAAGCCTCACCTTTAGGCAAGGGAGGCTTATCAAAGTTAGATGGTACTGAGTTGGGGGCAATGCTATGTCTGTAAAAATCCATTCAATAAAACCACATTCACCTGCTTCAAGACATTTTGTCAAAGCGGGCAGTAAGCTTATATCCATAAACGGCCATGAAATCCGTGATGTGCTTGATTATCAGTTCTATGTCGATGAGGATGTTCTTGATATCGTGCTCGAAAAGCCTAACGGCAAGACAAAGAAAATCCGGCTTAAAAACTGCAACGGCGAAACAGGTTTTGAGTTTGAAACTTATCTTATGGATAAACAGCGACGTTGCGCAAATAACTGCATTTTCTGCTTCATCGACCAGATGCCGAAGGGTATGCGCGAAAGCCTTTATTTCAAGGATGACGATGCACGTCTTTCTTTCCTTTTCGGCAACTATATCACGCTCACAAATCTCGGTGATAAAGACATCGACAGAATTATTGAAATGCACATCAGCCCCGTAAACATCTCTGTTCACACAATGAACCCTGAGCTTCGTGTTAAGATGATGGGCAATAACAGAGCAGGCAAAGTCCTTGAATATATCAAACGTCTTGCAGATGCAGGAATCAAGCTCAATACACAGCTGGTTCTGTGTCCCGGATATAATGACGGTGACGAGCTTACCTATTCTCTTGAAGAGTTAGGAAAGCTTTATCCTGCAGTGCAGAGTATTGCGGCGGTGCCCGTTGGTCTTACCTGCCACCGTGACGGACTTACAAACTTGAATCCGTTCACAAAAGAGCAATCTTCAGACGTTATTTTTAGAATAGATAGTTACAATTCTTCTTTTTTGTGTTATAATAATACGAATATAGCTTTTGCGGCGGATGAATTCTACCTTAATGCGGGTCTGGAGCTTCCTGACTGTGAAAGATACGGCGAATTTCCGCAGTATGAAAACGGTGTGGGAATGTGGTCTTTGCTCAAAAAAGAGTTTGACGAAGCAATAAACGACCTGCCTGAAGACTATTCATTACCTGCAGAGCGTAAAATAACAATGGCAACAGGTGTTGCGGCATACGGACTTATGAAGTATATTGCCGATAAAGTCCAATCAAAAGTGAAAAATCTCCACATCAATGTGGTTAAAATAGAAAACAAGCTTTTCGGTGAAAGGATTACCGTTGCGGGACTTCTGTGTGGTAACGACATCGCCGCTGTTCTCAAAGGAAAGGATTTGCACGACGAATTGCTGATTCCTTCAGTTTCATTAAGAAGAGAGGGTGACCTCTTCCTTGATGATGTGAGCATCGAAGAGCTTTCAGAAAGATTAAAGATAAAAGTTACTCCCGTTGAAAGTGACGGGTATGTGTTACTCCAAAGGATTTTGGGAGAAGAGGAGGTATAATATGGCAAGACCTATAGTTGCAGTTGTCGGCAGACCGAATGTCGGCAAATCAACACTTTTCAATAAGCTTTGCGGTCAGCGCCTTTCAATCGTGGACGACACCCCCGGTGTTACGCGCGACAGAATCTACGGTGACTGTGAATGGCTCAACCATAATTTCCTGCTTGTTGATACGGGCGGTATCGAGCCGTATTCAGACGACATCATTCTTTCACAGATGCGCCGTCAGGCTCAGCTTGCGATCGACAGCGCGGATGTTATCGTTATGGTAACGGATATGACAACAGGTGTTGTGGCAACAGACGAAGAGGTTGCGGCTATGCTTCAGCGTAGCGGCAAGCCTGTTGTGCTGTGCGTAAACAAGTGCGACAAAGTCGGAGAGCCTCCGCTTGAATTCTATGAGTTCTACAACCTCTGTATTGGCGAACCGATTCAGGTTTCTGCAGTTCACGGTCACGGAACGGGAGACCTTCTTGACGAAGTTATCAAATACTTCCCCGAAGAGGAAGAAAAGGACGATGATGACGACAAAATCAAGGTTGCGGTTATCGGTAAGCCGAATGTAGGTAAATCTTCACTTATCAATGCAATCGCAGGTGAGGAAAGGGTTATTGTTTCCAACATCGCAGGTACAACACGTGATGCGACAGACACAATAATCGAAAATCAGCACGGTAGCTTTGTTTTCATCGATACAGCGGGTATCAGACGTAAGAGCAAGATTGACGAAGCAATTGAAAAATACAGCGTTATCCGCGCAAGAATGGCTGTTGAAAGAGCAACCGTATGCGTAATTATGATTGACGCGCAGGAAGGCTTTACGGAGCAGGATTCAAAGGTTGCAGGTATCGCACACGACCTCGGCAAAGCTTGTATTATTGCGGTTAATAAGTGGGACGCTGTTGAAAAAGACGGTAAGACAATGGACTCATACCGTAAAAAGCTCATGAACGATTTCTCATTTATGTCTTACGCGCCGATTATCTTCATTTCTGCAAAAACAGGACAGCGACTTGACAGACTTTTCGAGCTTATCAAGTATGTTGATGAGCAGAATTCAATGAGAATTTCAACAGGTAAGCTTAACGACATCCTTGCTGAAGCGACAACAAGAGTTCAGCCGCCGACAGACAAGGGCAGACGTCTTAAGATTTACTATATGACTCAGGCTTCAACACGTCCGCCGACATTTGTCTGCTTCGTTAACAAAAAGGACCTTTTCCATTACAGCTATCAGCGTTATCTCGATAACCGAATCCGTGAGGTATTCGGACTTGAAGGTACACCGACGAAAATGCTTATCCGCGAAAGAGAGTCAAAGTACGAAAAATAAGATTAAAAAGGAGCTGTTTTAGCTCCTTTTTTCTTGATATTTTTTGCGTAATATGTTACACTAATATGAATAAAATTAAGGTGGTGTAGTATGATTATTCTTGGAATAGACCCGGGGTATGCAATAGTGGGCTACGGTATCCTTGAATACAGCAATAACCACTTTACAACTATTCACTACGGCGCAGTTACAACACCTGCAGGTATGCCGTTCAACAGACGGTTACAGCTTATCTACGACGAGCTTGATGTGCTTATTTCCAAGTACAAACCCGACGTTATGGCAATTGAGAAGCTGTTTTACAACACAAATGCAAAAACGGTAATCGACGTTGCTCAGGCGAGAGGCGTTATCGTCCTTGCGGCGCAGAGGCACGGGCTCGAAATTGCCGAATATACACCGCTTCAGGTCAAGCAGAGTGTTGTCGGCTACGGCAGAGCAGAAAAAAAGCAGGTGCAGGAAATGTTGCGTATGATGCTCAAGCTCGAAAAAGTGCCGAAGCCTGACGATACCGCAGATGCCCTTGCAATGGCTATATGCCACGCTCATACAAGCGGTTCGCTTGTCGGCAAATTAAAGAAATACTACTAAGAGGTGAAAAGCGATGATATATTCATTAACAGGTGAAATCATAGCCGTTGACCAGAACGGTTTTGCAATTCAGACCGGCGGTGTTGCATTTTTCTGCTTTTCAACTATGAATACTTTACAGAAGGTCGGAATGAAAGGCTCAAAGGCAACAGTTTTTACTTATATGAACGTCCGTGAAGATGCGATTGAACTTTACGGATTCTATACTTCAAACGAGCTTGATGCCTTCAGACAGCTAATCACCGTCTCGGGTGTCGGCCCTAAAGCCGCACTTGCAATCCTTTCTGTTATGACTCCCGATCAGCTTGCTCTGAATATTGCTTCGGGCGATGCAAAGGCTATTACAAAGGCTCAGGGTGTCGGAACAAAAATAGCACAGCGAATTGTGCTTGAACTCAAAAATAAATTTTCAACAGATCTTACTCAGGAGCAGACGGATATCGTTGCCGCAATTCAGTCGGCAGATACATCAGCGGATTTGTCCGAAGCAATCGAAGCTCTTATTCAGCTCGGTTATAGCCGTTCGGAGGCTGCTGCTGCAGTCAGCAAGCTGGACAAATCTCTCTCGGTTGAGGAAATGATCCGCCTTGCCCTGAAGTCGTTGATTTAAGGAGGTATTCACGTGGACGAAATGGGTTATGAAAGCAGAATAGTTGCGCCTGAATATCTTGATATGGACTCTGATGTTGAACGTCAGCTTCGTCCGAGGACGATTGACGAATATATTGGTCAGTCAAAGGCTAAAGAAAATCTTTCAATTTACATTGAAGCGGCAAGGCACAGAGGCGAGCCTCTTGACCATGTCTTGCTTTACGGCCCTCCGGGTCTAGGTAAAACAACTCTTGCAGGAATCATTGCGAACGAAATGGGAGTAAACTTCCGTGTGACTTCGGGTCCTGCGATTGAAAAGCCGAAAGACTTGGCGGCACTTCTTACTAACCTTAACGAAGGCGATGTTTTGTTCATAGATGAAATTCACCGTATGAACAGAAGCGTTGAAGAGGTTCTTTATCCAGCAATGGAGGACAATGCGCTCGATATCATCATCGGTCAGGGTCCTTCGGCAAGAAGCATCAGAATCGATTTGCCGAAGTTCACCCTCGTCGGTGCAACAACACGAGCAGGTCAGCTCAGTGCACCGCTTCGCGACCGTTTTGGTGTTGTGTTAAGGCTTGAACTTTACTCTCCCGAGGAGCTTTCAAGCATAGTGAAACGAAGTGCGGGAATTTTAAGAATAGATATTGACGAAGAAGGTGCACTGCAGATTGCATCACGTTCAAGAGGAACTCCGCGAATTGCGAACAGACTTCTTAAAAGAGCGCGTGACTTTGCACAGGTGCTTGCAGACGGAGTTATCACGGGCGAAAGCGCAGACCTTGCACTCAACCGCCTTGAGGTTGACCCTCTGGGACTTGACTCTATCGACAGACTTCTTCTGACTTCAATGATAAGGAATTATAACGGAGGCCCCGTAGGCCTTGAAACAATCGCCGCAGCAATAGGCGAGGAAGCAATAACAATTGAGGACGTATGTGAGCCCTATCTTATGCAGATAGGTTTTCTCTCACGAACACCGCGCGGCAGAATGGTAACCCCGGCAGCATATAAGCATTTAGGTTTGCCGATGCCCGCACAGACCGGCGTGAATAATAATCCGATTCCACTGGCAGAACAGCAGAAACTTGATTTATAAGGAGATTTGTTATGGGCAGATTATTCGGAACAGACGGTGCAAGAGGTGTTGCAAACTCAGAACTCACTTGTGAGCTCGCAATGCAAATCGGACGTGCAGCGGCAATGGTACTCATTGACGAAAACAAAAAAAGACCGAGAGTTATGATCGGTATGGATACCCGTATTTCTTCAAATATGCTTTGCTCTGCAATTACTGCAGGACTTTGTTCCGTTGGTGCAGATGTAATGCATCTTGGTGTTCTTCCTACTCCTGCGGTCGCTTTTCTTGTTAAAAAATACGAATATGATGCGGCTGTTATGATTACCGCTTCACATAACCCTTGTGAATATAACGGAATTAAAATTTTTCAGGCGGACGGATATAAGCTTCCCGACGAGCTTGAAGAAAAAATCGAATCAATCATCCTTGACGGCGTAACCGTTCCGCCGGTAAAAATCGGTGCGGACGTCGGCAGAATCCGAACTTCGGAAATGCCTGCGTTTGATTACACACGTCACCTTATGTCGACTGTCGAAGACGTTGACTTTTCGGGCTACAGAGTTGCACTTGACTGTGCAAACGGTGCGGCAAGTGTTACGGCACCTGACCTTTTTACCGAGCTCGGAATTGACAGTCATATAAAATCGTCAATTCCCAACGGAATTAATATCAACCGTGAGTGCGGTTCAACAAGCCTTAAGGGCTTGCAGAATTTAGTAAAAGAATATAAATGCGATGTCGGATTTGCCTTTGACGGTGATGCGGACAGAATGCTTGCCGTAGACGAAAACGGCGATATCGTGGACGGCGATAAGATTATCGCAATCTGCGCAAAGGATATGAAATCAAGAGGCGTACTTGATAACGATACGGCAGTTGTTACCGTTATGAGTAATATGGGATTTTTTGAATTCTGTAAAAATAACGGAATCAGGGTTGAAACAACCAAGGTCGGTGACAGATACGTCCTCGAAAATATGAAGGAAAATAATTACAAAATCGGCGGTGAGCAATCAGGTCATGTTATTTTCTTTGACTATGCTTCAACAGGTGACGGTCAGCTTACTGCGCTTCAGCTTCTTGCCGTTATGAAGCGTACGGGTAAAAAACTTTCAGAGCTTGCCGCGGAAATGAGTGTTTTCCCGCAGGTGCTTATAAATGTCCGCGTTTCTCAGATGGGTAAAGCGCGTTACAATAACGATATTGAAATAAAAAAGGCAATTGAGAGTGCGGAACGCGAGCTTGGCGACGACGGCAGAGTGCTTGTCCGTGTGTCGGGCACAGAGCCTCTTGTACGAGTTATGCTCGAAGGTAAGGATGAAGCGAAAATTAAAATTCTTGCCGAAGAAATTGCCGAGGTTGTAAAAGAAAGACTGATTTAAAAGACTTAACGGAGGATGTCAAAATGAGAATTGCAGACGGCTGGAAAGATTATGAATTGCTTGACTGTTCAGGCGGAGAAAGGCTTGAACGGTGGGGTAATGTTATACTCATTCGTCCCGATCCTCAGGTAATCTGGCAGACTCCGAAAAAGCATCCGATGTGGAAAAATGCCAATGCACGTTATCACCGTTCCTCAACGGGCGGCGGACACTGGGAGGTTCTCAAAAAAACTCCCGATGCGTGGCGCATAAATTACGGTGAGCTCAGCTTCAACGTCAAAACAATGGGCTTCAAGCATACGGGACTTTTCCCCGAGCAGGCTGTCAACTGGGATTATACGGCACAACTTATCAAAAATGCAGGCAGACCCGTCAAAGTGCTCAACCTTTTCTCTTATACAGGCGGTGTAACCGTTGCTTGCCTTAAAGCAGGGGCTCAGGTTGTCCACGTTGATGCTTCAAAGGGTATGGTTGCCTGGGCAAAGGAAAATGCTGTTGCTTCGGGTGTAAGTGATAAACCCGTACGTTGGATTGTTGATGATTGCATCAAGTTTGTTCAGCGTGAAATCCGCAGGGGAAACAAATACGATATTCTTATTATGGATCCGCCTTCCTACGGCAGAGGCCCGGGCGGAGAAGTCTGGAAGCTTGAGGATGAAATTTATAAATTCGTTGAGCTCTGCTCACAGGTGCTTTCGGACGATCCGATAATGGTGCTTATAAATTCATACACGACGGGATTGTCGCCCGCGGTTATGGAATATATTTTAGGTTCAGTAATTTCACCGAAATTCGGTGGTAAACTTTCGTGCAGTGAAATCGGATTGCCTGTTTCGCAGACCGGAATGGTACTTCCCTGCGGAGCATCGGCAATCTGGCAGAGGTAAATTATGGAAGATAAAGTTATCATAAAATTTGATAACGTTTCGTTTGCGTATAAGGCAGATGAGGGTGAAACAGCCGCCACCGGAGTTGTGGACGGCTTTAGCCTTGATGTGCCTGAAGGTCAGTTCCTGGCAATTTTAGGCCATAACGGATGCGGAAAATCAACCGTCGCAAAGCTTATGAACGGTATTCTTGTGCCTGATTCGGGTAAGGTTACCGTCGACGGCATGGATACATCGGACGATGAAAAGGTGATTGAAGTAAGAAGAACCGTTGGTATGGTTTTTCAGAATCCCGACAATCAGATTGTTGCAACGATTGTTGAGGATGACGTCGCATTCGGTCCCGAAAATCTTGGTGTTGCACCCGAAGAAATCCGCAAACGAGTTGACGATGCTCTTAAAGCTGTCGGAATGTATGAGTTCCGCGGCCGTGAGCCTCACCGTCTTTCGGGCGGACAGAAGCAGCGTGTCGCAATCGCAGGCGTTATTGCGATGAACACAAAGTGCGTTGTTATGGACGAGCCGACGGCTATGCTTGACCCTAAGGGCAGGCAGGAGGTTATGGACACAATCCGTATGCTCAACAAAGAGCGCGGAATTACCGTAATTCTCATAACTCATTATATGGACGAAGCGGTCAAGGCTGACCGTGTTGTTGTTATGGATAAGGGTGAAATTGTCCTTGACAATGAGCCTCGTAAAGTGTTTAAAAACGTTGAAAAATTAAAAAAACTGGGTCTTGATGTGCCGCAGGCAACCGAGCTTGCTTACAGGTTGAAGCAGGCAGGTTTCCCGATTGCCGATGATATTCTTGATGAAAAAGAGTGTGCTGCGGCAATCCTTAAAGTTTTGGAGGCGAAGTGATGCCGATTCTTTCTGCAAAGGGCGTTACTCATCTTTACAATAAGGGTACGCCGAGCCAGTCAAAGGCTATTTATGACATAAACGTTGATATTGAAGAGGGTGAACTTGTTGGCATAATCGGTCACACAGGTTCAGGCAAAAGTACCCTCGTTCAGCATTTCAACGGACTTCTTAAACCTGAAAACGGTCAGATTATCGTTGACGGTAAGGACATATGGAAGGATAAAAAATCAACCCGTGAAGCACGCTTTAAGGTCGGTCTTTGCTTCCAGTATCCCGAATATCAGCTTTTTGAAGAAACTGTTTATAAAGATATTTCCTTTGGTCCTAAAAATATGGGACTTAAGGAAGAAGAAATTCATAAAAGAGTCTTGCTTGCCGCTGAGTATGTAGGTCTTAAAAAGGAACTTCTTGAAAAGTCACCGTTTGATCTTTCGGGCGGTGAAAAAAGACGTGCGGCAATTGCAGGCGTTATTGCCATGCAGCCGAAGGTGCTTATTCTTGACGAGCCGACTGCTGGGCTTGACCCGAAGGGCAGAGACCGCATTCTTGAAATGATAAAATCCTACCGTGAAAGAACAGGCAGTACGGTTTTGCTTGTTTCTCACAGTATGGAAGACGTTGCAAAAATCGCAACAAAAGTGCTTGTTATGAATAAGGGTCAGGTTGAAATGTACGGCACGGTGGATGAAGTCTATTCTTACAGCGAAGAGCTTCGCAACATCGGACTTAATGTGCCTCAGGTTTCAAAAATATTTGAAATTCTGAACAAAAAAGGCTTGACCTTAGGCTCAGCTTATACGGTAGAAAAAGCTACAGAGATAATCCTCTCAAAAGGAGGTGCGTCCGTATGATTAAAGATATAACAATTGGCCAGTATTTTAACGGCAATTCTCTGCTTCACAGACTTGATGCAAGAATGAAAATAATCCTGACGGTAATCTTTATCGTGTCAATTTTCCTTTGTCAGAACTTCTGGTCGCTCGGTCTTATGCTGCTGTTTACGTTGGTAACGGTAATGATTTCACGTGTGCCTCTTAAAATGGTACTCAAGAGCATAAAACCGATTGCAATAATCGTAGTTTTTACTTCACTTCTGAATATTTTTTATATCAAGGGCGGAACACCTGTCATCGATTGGAAATTTATTCATATAACTTCAAACGGACTTTTTACGGCTTTGTTTATGGCTTTGCGAATCATCTGTCTTGTTGTTGTCAGCTCAATGCTTACGTACACAACAACGCCGACGATGCTTACGGATGCGATTGAAAAGTTGCTTTCTCCGTTAAAAATTTTCAAAATTCCCGTTTCAACCCTTGCTATGATGATGACTCTTGCGTTGAGATTTATTCCGACGCTCGTTGATGAAATCGACCGCATAACAAATGCACAGAAGGCAAGGGGCGCAAATCTTGACGACGGAAACTTTATGCAGAGAATAAAGGCTCTTGTGCCGATAATTGTACCGCTTTTTGTTTCTTCAATCAGACGTGCAATCGAGCTTGCAGATGCGATGGATTGCCGCTGCTACACAGGTGGTCCGGGAAGAACGCGAATGAAGCAGATGAAGCTTCAGTTCCGTGATTTCGCGTCACTTGCACTTGTGATTCTGTTCGTTGCAGGCATTATTGTGCTCAACTTCTATTTCGGGGCGGTGCTTGCTAAATGAGAAATCTGCTTTTAAGGCTGATGTATAACGGCACAGCTTACCACGGTTGGCAGGTACAGCCGAACGGAATAACGGTGCAGGAGGCTTTGCAGGATGCTGTCGAAAAAATCTTCGGTGTCCGTGAAAATGTCACGGGATGCAGCCGTACGGATTCGGGCGTCCACGCAAACGATTTCTGCTGTAACATAAGAACGGAAAATCAGATTGAATGTTACCGTCTTGTTGCGGCACTCAATGCGGTTTTGCCTGACGATATAAGCGTAAAAAGTGCTGAAGAGGTACCTTTTGATTTTCATGCAAGGTACAACTGTGTTTCAAAGCAGTATGTTTATAAAATCTGGAACACGAATTATAAAAATCCGTTTCTTGAAAACAGAGCGTGGCATTATAAAAACAAGCTCGATGAAGCTTTTCTTAATGAACAGGCACAGGATTTTGTAGGCACTTACGATTTTAAAGCTTTCTGTTCATCGGGCAGCAGCGTTGAAGATACAGTGCGCACGGTAAAGTCTTTCAAAGTTGAGCGAAACGGTGATGAAGTTCTGTTTTTTGTTGAAGCTGACGGTTTTCTTTACAATATGGTGAGGATTATGGTCGGTTCGTTAATAGAAATTTCAGAAAATAAAATAGAAAAAGACAAACTTTTAGATATAATTAAATCCGGGGACAGAAATCTTGCGGGCAGAACAGCTCCTCCGCAGGGTCTCTACCTCAACAAAGTAAACTACGGGGAGGATTGACATGGAAGAGAATAAGACAAAAAAGAAAATTCAGTTCAGCAAGAAAACAAAGCTTACCGTGTCTGTCCTTTTTGTGCTCAGTACAATACTGTTGATAGTTTTTACTGCGGCGCAGGATCTCGGCAATATGACAATCAACACAATGATGTCTGACGTAAAGGCTTATTTCTTAAGCCTCGGAGCAGGTGACGGATATCCTTACAAAATGGATGCCGTCAGCGTAAATGATTTAAAAATCAACAATTCAAACATCTACCTGCTTCTGAACGATAAAACAACAACTCTTAATGCAACGGCAAAAGAAATTATGCCGCAGTCGCATACTTATTCAAACCCTGCTATGAAATCAAAGAATTCAAGGTTTATAATTTATGACCTTGATTCAAACCGTTTCAGAATTCAGCAGAATACCGAAATTCAGCACGAGGGTGAAGCCTCAGGCAGAATTATGGCGGCAAGTATCGGCAAAAAGGGGAATTACGCACTCGGCACATATGGTGATAATGTCCAGTCCGTGCTTACTGTTTACAACAAAAAGAATGAAGCAATTTTTATCTGGAATTTCAAATCAGAAAGAATTGTCGATATTTCACTTTCGGATAACGGTAAATTTGCCGCAGTAGCAACGCTTGATGCGCTCAACGGTGAAATCAATTCAAAGCTTTATGTTTTTGACTTCAAGTCCGAAGAATATGTTTCCTGTTTTGATTATAACGGCACAACCCTCGTTAAGGTTGACTATGTCAGAAAAACTGATATAATCGCAATCGGTGACAATCTTCGTTCACATATCCGTAAGAATACCCAGAGGCAGGAAGATATGCTTTACGGTGCAGATATGCTTTCCAATTATTCAGTAACGGATAAGGGAAGAAGTACGCTTGTGCTGTCACGCTACGGAAGCACTTCTCTTTCAAAAGTTAGTGTTTATTCAAATAACGGTGAGGAAAAATTTCCTCTGGAATTTGAAAAAGAAGTCAAATGGGCAGACAGCGACGATAAATACACGGCAGTCCTTTTTGAAAACGAAGTTATAACATATAACAAAAAGGGCAAGGAGCTTGTGACACAGACCTTTGACGGCAAGCCCTTAAGAGTTGCTGTTGACGGAAATAAAACCTATATTCTTACAACAGCAGGTATTCAGTGCCTTAAAACAAGAGGATAGTGGTGAGGTGTTATTATGACAGAATACATTATTGATATTATTCTTGCAGGAATATTTATCGCAATCACAGCAGTTTATTTCAGAAGAGGATTTGCGAAAACTATTCTTAAATTTATTTCCTTTTTCCTTTCAATCGTTTTGTCACGTGCCGTTTCAGGAACGGTAATGGATTGGGTGCTTGAAAATACAAGTCTTTTTACGGGAACTGAACGTTACATAACAAAGCTGATAATCACGGTTCTCACATTCGTTGTTGTGTCTGCGGCGCTCAATGCGTTGGTTGTGCTTGTGAACAAGTTTTTCAAAATTCCTGTTCTCAAGCAGGCAAACAAGCTTTTAGGCGGTCTGCTCGGAGCGCTTTGCGGCGGCATTATTGTAATTGTGCTCTGCTTCGCTTTCCAGATTACATCTCACGTGATGTATAAAACAGATTTTGCACAGGCAGTCGAAAATTCAAAGATTGTACAGCTTGTACTTTCGGATGAAAAAGTAAACGAAGGCATTGCGTCCTTTAAGATAACGGAGGGTTAATTTATGAAAGATTTATTTAAAAACTGGAATACCATTCCAAACTGGATTTCCTTTGCAAGAATTATCATGGTGCCGATTTTTGCGGTGCTTTTCCTCAATGACGAAATCGTTTGGTCTGTTTTTGTGCTCTTCCTTTCAGGTTTTTCAGATTTTATCGACGGCAAAATTGCACGTAAGTTCAATCAGATAAGTGAACTCGGCAAAATGCTTGACCCTGTTGCGGATAAGCTCACACAGATGACAATTGCAGTCCTTCTTTATCTTCGCTTCAATGCGGCAGAGGACGGACTTGTTAAAACATTCAGCTGGATTTTCCTTGTTTTTATTATCAAGGAATTCGTAATGGTTGCTTTCGGCGTATTTATGGTTGCAATCGGTCTTAAGCCGAGTGCGGCAGAAATTTACGGTAAGGCAGCAACATTCGCATTCTATGCGGTTATGCTCCTTCTTTTTGCATTCGCTCCCGATGTTGGTGCATTTACGAATATATGGGTAATTCCCGAAACACTTCTTGTAATCCTCGTAGCTTTGACAGCTATCCTTTGTATAGTTGCATTTGTAAGCTACTTGCCGACAACATACAAGCAGTTCAAAGAAAAGTATTTTAATAAGAAATAAGCAAAAGTTAGCGAAAGTTAGCAAAAAACAGGTGAAGTTTATGAAACAAATTATGTGCAGCAAATGCGGTATAAGACCTGCTGTAATTTTTATGACCCGTATGGATGGGGATAAAAGCTCAAAGCAGGAGGGTTTATGCCTTAAGTGTGCAATGGAATCCACGGGTCCCATAAAGCAGATGATGGAAAATATGGGAATCACCGAGGATGATTACGAGGCAATGAGTGAACAGTTCGGCGCAATGATGGGAATGGGAGATAACGGCGAGGGATTTGAACCCGGCGGTGTTCCGACTTTTCCGTTTATGCAGAACTTTATGCAGAAACCTCAGGATGACGGTTCGGAATACACAGATGTTGACGATGACGAACCCAAGGATAAAAAAGATAAGAAACACGGCAAGAGAAAGGGAGAAAACAATCATAAGAAGAGAAAGTTTCTTCCTCTTTATTGCACAAACCTTACGCAGAAAGCCAAGGACGGCAAGATTGACAGAATTATCGGCAGAGATAACGAAATCTACCGTACTATCCAGATCCTTTGCCGCCGTTCAAAGAATAATCCCTGCCTCATCGGTGAACCCGGTGTAGGTAAAACAGCTATTGCGGAAGGTCTTGCTTTAAGAATTGCAAGCGGTGACGTTCCTGCAAAGCTCGCAAACAAGGAAATCCACCTTCTTGACCTGACATCACTTGTTGCGGGTACACAGTTCCGCGGACAGTTTGAAGGCAGAGTTAAGGGTCTTGTGGAAGAAGTCAAGGCAGAGGGTAATATCATCCTCTTTATCGATGAAGTGCATAACCTCGTCGGTACGGGCGGTGACTCCGAGGGTGCGATGAATGCGGCAAACATCCTTAAACCTGCTCTTTCAAGAGGTGAGGTACAGATTATCGGTGCGACAACCTTTACGGAGTACAGAAAGTACATCGAAAAGGATGCGGCGCTTGAAAGAAGACTTCAGCCCGTCAAGGTTGAAGAGCCTTCAATTGAAGACACATATAATATGCTCGTAGGTATCAAGAGTTACTACGAAAACTATCATAAGGTGCAGATAAGCGACAATCTTGTGTATACTGCAGTAACTCTTTCTGAGAGATTTATCAATGACCGTTTCCTTCCCGATAAGGCAATTGACCTTCTTGATGAAGCTTGTACCTGTGCAAATCTTCGCAATAAGAATATTAGTGAATATGAGCTTAGGCTTAACGAAAAAGCGGATCTTATAATCCGTGAGCAGGAGCTTATGGAAAATACGGACGAGCCTGATTACGAAGCAATCGCAAAGGTCAAGTCTGAAATTATGCAGTGCGAAGCAAGAATTAACCAGCTTATTCCGCTTGTTGAGAATTCTCCCGTAACGGAAGAAGATCTTGCAAGAGTTATTCAGCTTTGGACAGGAATTCCTGCGCAGAAGATTGTTGAAAGCGACCTTCGAAGACTTGCTGACCTTGACAAAAAGCTTAAGGCGAAGATTATCGGTCAGGACGAGGCTGTTGATGTTGTTTCAATGGCAATCCGTCGCGGCAGAATTCAGATAAGTCCGCGCCGCAGACCGTCATCATTCATCTTTGTCGGTCCGACGGGTGTTGGCAAAACCGAGCTTGTAAAGCAGCTTGCAAATGAGCTTTTTGATACTCCGGAAACACTTATCCGTCTTGATATGTCCGAGTTTATGGAGAAGCACTCCGTTTCAAGAATTATCGGTTCACCTCCGGGCTATGTCGGATATGACGAGGCAGGTCAGCTTACAGAGAAAGTTCGCCGTAAGCCATATTCGGTTCTTCTCTTCGATGAAATTGAAAAGGCTCATCCCGACGTTATGAATACCCTTCTTCAGATTCTTGACGAAGGTAAAATCAACGATGCGCAGGGCAGAACGGTAAGCTTTGAAAACACTGTTATCGTAATGACCTCAAATGCAGGCAGCAACCGCGGTGAAGGTGCATTGGGATTTGCAAAGACAAAGGGCGATGCAAGTAAGGACAGAGCGATGAAGGCTCTCAAAGAATTCCTTCGTCCCGAATTCCTCGGCAGAGTTGACGAAGTTGTAGTGTTCAACGACCTCGATGAAGAAGCATTCAAGAAAATTGCTGTGCTTATGCTTGATGAGTTCAAAGGACCGATGCAGGACAAGGCAATCAGCTTCACTTATACCGATGAAGCGGTCGAATTCCTTGCAAAGAAATCTGTCGGCGGCTCAAGAGGCGCACGCGACCTCCGTAACGAAATCCGTCGCAGGGTAGAGGACAAAATCGCTACAAAGATAATCGACAGCATTGATGCCCCCGTAACATCAATTACGGTTGATGTTGAAGATGGTGAGATAGTGCTTAAATAAAACGAAACAGTTGTCCCTCTTTGGGATAACTGTTTTTATATTGCAAAAATTGATTTGAAATGCTATAATTATGCAAGTATGTACCCATTAACTTTCAAGGGTGATTTTTTTGAAAAAATTTTTAATTAAAATATGGAATAGGCTATATGACCTGAAAGTTAAAATAATTGCTTTTTATTGGTTGGCTTTTGATTTCTTTTATTCCCGTGTTACTAAGAAGCCGACAGTTGCATCTGTTGAAGAAACGATTGATACCATCGCAAAAAACAATTGCTCAATCGCGAGGTACGGTGACGGCGAGATCAAGCTTGTTGCAGGCAAAGATATTTCTTTTCAGAAAGCAACTCCTTTTGCGGTTAATAAACTGCGTGAGGTTTTATCAAGCGATGTTGACGGAATGCTCGTCGGTATAGCTGATATTTTCGGCGACAGGAGCCGTTACAACGAAAAAGCAAACGATTATTGGAAAAAGCATCTACATAGGTTCAGAAAAGTATGGTACAGGTATCTTATCAAAGGCAAGAAGTACTATAATGCTTCAATGACACGGCAGTATATAGCTTTGAACGACCGTTCACAAGGCAACAGGATTTATAACAGTATGAAAAAAATCTGGGAAGGCAAGGATGTTGTTTTCATTGAGGGCGAAAAGAGCAGAATGGGTGTCGGTAACGATCTTTTTGATGGAGCAAAGTCAATTAAACGCATTATAGGACCTTCAAGACAAGCTTTTTCAAAGTATGATGAAATTCTGAGTGAAGCTTTAAAACAAGAAAAAGATGTGTTGTTTCTTATTGCACTCGGACCTGCGGCAACGGGACTTGCCTATGACCTTCATATGAACGGATACAGAGCAATTGACATAGGTCATGTTGATGTTGAGTATGAATGGTTGCTTATGGGTGCTGAGAAGAAAATGGCACTTAAAAACAAAATGGTTTTCGAAGCGGCAGAAAATTCAGCTGTTGAGGATTGTTTTGATGAAAAATATGAGTCAGAGATAATAGCGAAATTTATTTGATGAGGTAATCAAGATGCCGTTAAATGAGATGATTATTAAACTTAAAACAATGGTTTTTAAGTTTATAAACTTGCCGAAAAAATTTCTGAGTTTTATTAAAAGAAATATTACGATTGCCGTAAACAATAAAAATAAAAAATCACGAACAAAACCGCAGCTTTTTTTAATAGGAACACCGAACCATGGTAATCTTGGTGACCAGCTTATTGCTGTTGCTGAGCTTAGTTGGTTGCAGGATTATTATCCTGATTATGAAGTTAAAGAGTTTACGCACGAAACTCTGATGAAAGACAAAAACTGCAGAATGTTACTTTCTTATATAAAAAAAGAGGATTTGATTTTGTTTCACGGTGGCGGAAATCTTAATGTTTTATATCTGAATTGCGAAAAAATCAGAAGAAAGATAATTGAAAAGTGTCCCGAAAACAGAATAATACTTTTTCAGCAGTCAATTTTTTATGAGGATACCGAAAAGGGCAGAGCTGTTAAAGCGGAAACTCAGCGGATTTATAATCAGCATAAAAATTTTACCGTGATTGCTCGTGAAAACGGCAGCTATGAGGTTGCAAAGGAAATGTTTCGGCAGCTTCATGTTTATAAATATCCCGATATGGCGACATATTTGTTCGGAAGATTTTTACCGTCAACAGAAAGAGAACGTGAGGGTGTAATTCTTTGCATCCGAAAGGACGAGGAAAAGTATTATAATGCTGATGAAATGGGTTGCATGAAAGAAAAGCTTGCAAAAAGCGATCCGATAACCATATCAGATACGCATATCGGACGTGCAGTGCTGCCCGAGAAGCGTAAGGAAGTAACGCTGAGTCTTGTTGAAGAAATTTCAAAACACAGGGTCACCGTAACCGACCGTTTCCATGGTGTGGTTTTTTCAATTCTTGCAGGAACTCCGTGTATTGTGCTTCGTTCGCTTGACCATAAAATCGTTGAAGGTGTAAAATGGTTCAGAGATGTTGAGGGTGTTTTCTATGCTGAAAACATTGAAGATGTGCCGATGCTTGTTGAAAAAGCGAAGGCTGTCGGCAGAATAGCACCTCCTGATTTTACACATTATTTTGATGAGCTTTATAAAGAACTGAATATATGAAATAACGCTATGCTGAAGTGAAAATCAGCATAGCGCTTTTTATTTAGATTTAACTTCAATAAACCTCGGAATCTCTCGAGCGGAAATCTGATAAATTCCTGCGTAATCTCCCTCAAAAAGTACAGCAACTTCATTCTCTCCGCCTTTAAGGCTGAATGTTCGGTCTTTATCACTTTTATCAATCCCGACAAGCTCAGGAGATTCGAGAAGTCCCATTTTCACATTATCGGTATCTGTTGCGGTTATTGTAACTTCAGTTTCCTCATTGGCGTAAATATTCAGAACACACTCGATATAAACTTTATCGCCTTCAGTATAGAAATCAACGAAACTGCTTTTGTCGCTGTTGTCAAGAATAACTACGGTATCATTTTTATTGAAAACTGAAAAACCAATTACAATAATACCTATTATAATTAAAAAAGGGATACCTTTCTTAAAAAATTTTTTCTTCATATCAGCACCTCTAAAATAATTATACTATATTTTAAATCCTATGTCAAAACTGTTGACAAAGAGGCATAAAAAATGTAGAATATGAAATTGAGTTTCAATTTCAATTTTAAAAAGGTGAGAATATGGAAAATTCATACAATACCAAACAGGGTGAATTGATTTTAAATCTTATCAAAGCTGAAGAAGGCAAGCACTTTACGGCGGATGAAATAATAATACTTCTTGCAAACGAAGGTAAAAAGGTCGGGAAAGCAACTGTTTACCGTCACCTCGATAAGCTCATCAGATCGGGCGAGGTGCGTAAATATATCGTCGAAGAGGGTACAAGTGCCTGTTATGAATATGTAGGACACAATCACGACTGCAAGTCACACTATCATCTTAAATGTTCATCATGCGGAGAGCTTCTTCATGTTCAATGTGAGTTCCTCGATGAAGTATCTTCTCATATTCTCGGTCATCACGGCTTTTCAATCAAACCCGAAAAGACTGTTCTCTACGGGCTTTGCAAAACTTGCAGGGAGGCAGAAAATGTTTAAAAAATTGCTGTCAGTTTTACTTTTGACGGTAGTTCTGCTTTCAACTGTTTCAGGTTGCGGTTTTGAAAAAAGTGAAGATAACGACAAAATGACAGTAGTCACGACAATATTCGCTCCGTATGATTTCGTAAGACAGATTGTCGGAGATAAGGTCAACGTCGTTATGCTGCTTCCTCCGGGTGTTGAAAGTCATTCGTATGAACCAACACCGTCAGATATTATTGAAATTGAAAACGCTGATTTATTCTTTTATGTTAGTGAACACACGGAAACGTGGGTTACGCAGATTACATCATCCCTGAAAAATAAAAAGGTAGAAACCGTTTGCATTGCCGACGGAATTGGTATTGAGGTTCACGGCCATAACCACAGTGAACACCATATTCACGACCACTCTGATGAATGCACAACGGACGAGCACATCTGGACAAACCTTGAATATGCTTCCCGGATTGTTGATTTCCTTGGCGAAAAGATTGCCGAAAAGGACGAAGAGAACAAAGATTTCTATTTAGAGAACGCAAAAGAATATAAAAACAAAATTCTTGAACTGAAAGCCGAGCTTGAAAAAATGATTTCTTCTTCAAAAAGAAAGGAAATTGTTTCGGGTTCCCGCTTTGCAATGAAGAATTTTACCAACGAATTCGGCCTTAGTTTTACCGCAGCATTTGACTCCTGCGTTGACAACACAGAGCCGAGTGCAGCAGTTATGGCAAAGATAACCGATAAAATCAAGAGCGAGAATATACCCGTAATTTTTTATGAGGAATTGACAGAACCGAAGATCGCGCGTGCTGTTTCGCTTGAAACGGGTGCAAAAATGCTCCTTCTTCATTCCTGTCATAACGTTTCGGCAAAAGAGCTTGAAAGCGGAGAAACGTATCTTTCGTTAATGAAACAAAATTATACTAATCTGAAGGAGGCGCTTAACTGATGCCGATGATATCGTGCGAAAAAGTTTATATGAGTTACGATTCAACAAAGGCTGTTGAGGGTGTCAGTTTCAGCGTTGAAAAAGGCGATTTCCTTTGCATAGTCGGGGAAAACGGAACCGGCAAAAGTACACTTCTCAAAGGCATTTTAGGCCTGCAGAAGCTCAATTCGGGCACGATTGTTTTCTCAGGTATACGAGCAGGGGAGATTGGATATCTTCCGCAGAAAACGGTTGTACAAAGAGATTTCCCGGCAAGCGTATGGGAGGTTGTCCTTAGCGGCAGACAATCCAAAGGCTTCAAGCTTTTTTATTCACCTGAGGATAGAAGGATTGCGCGTGAAAACATTGCGCTTATGGGCATTGAGGATATAAAAAACAAGCCTTTTAATGAGCTTTCGGGCGGTCAGCAGCAGCGAGTGTTACTTGCTCGTGCACTGTGTGCAACTCAGAAGGTGCTCTTGCTGGATGAGCCGACGACAGGTCTTGACCCGTTTGTAACAGCAGAGCTTTATAAACTTACGGCAAAGCTCAACCGTGAATATGGTGTAACGATAATAATGGTTACTCACGATATTAAAAATTCACTTGAGTATGCGACCAAAATTCTTTCAATGGAACACGACGGCGATTTCTTCGGAACAACTCAGGAATATCTGAAAACTCCGGCGGCAAAACGCATTTTCGGAGGTGGTATCGATGCTTGAAACTTTTTTTCAGATGTTCGAATATGAGTTTATGCTCCGCGCAATAATTGTCGGTGCGTTGGTAGCTCTTTGTTCGGCTTTGCTCGGTGTAACCCTCGTGTTGAAGCGTTATTCAATGATCGGTGACGGACTTTCTCACGTCGGCTTCGGTGCGTTATGTGTTGCTCTTGCGATGAACCTCGCGCCACTGACGGTTTCAGTGCCTGTAGTTGTCATTGCTGCATTTCTTCTTTTGCAGATAAGTGAAAACAGCAAAATCAAAGGCGATGCCGCAATTGCGCTTATTTCAAGTACGGCTCTGGCTGTCGGTGTGATTATCACTTCAACAACTACGGGAATAAATTCGGACGTCAACGGTTATATGTTCGGCAGTATCCTTGCTATGAGCGATGCCGACGTGCTTGTGAGCATAATTCTTTCTGTTGCCGTACTTGTACTTTACGTTGTTTTTTATAACAAGATTTTTTCCGTCACATTTGATGAAAGCTTTGCACGCGCAACGGGAACAAAAACAAAGATGTATAACACTCTTGTTTCGCTCCTTACGGCAATAACAATCGTAATCGGAATGCGAATAATGGGTGCAATGCTTATCTCAAGCCTTGTGATTTTCCCTGCACTCACTTCGATGAGAGTCTGCAAATCTTTCAGAAAAGTTGTTGTAACATCAGCAGTAGTTTCGATTGTTTGCTTTTTTGCAGGTCTGTTTATATCGTTTGCATATTCGCTTCCTGCAGGTGCAAGCGTTGTTGCCGTGAATGCTGTAACATTCGGAATATTCAGTTTAATCGGAATTATTAAAAGAAAAGTTTCATAAATTTATAAGAGGTGATTGATATGAAAGAGTTGGCAAACATCAAAGAAGTAAAGGAAAACCTTGTAAAGCTGATTTCGGACGATTGGGCACTTGTTTCTGCAGGTGACAAAGAAAAGTGGAATACAATGACAATCAGCTGGGGTGCGGTAGGCGAGCTTTGGGGCAAGGATGTTGTTTTTGCATTCATCCGTCCGCAGAGATACACAAAAGAGTTTATGGATAACAGCGATTATTTCACGGTAAGCTTTTTTGATGAAAAGTACAAGGATGCTCTTAAAATCTGCGGTTCAAAATCAGGCAGAGATTGTGACAAAATCGGTATGGCAGGGCTGACACCTTCTTTTGAAGGCGGAGCTGTTTATCCGTCAGAGGCTCGCCTTGTTATCAAGTGCCGTAAAATTGCCGTGCAGAAAATGGATAATTCAGGTTTTATTGATGAATCTATTGAATCGAATTACCGTTCAGGCGACTACCATTTTGTCTATATCGGTGAGATTGAAAAAGTACTTGAAAAATAATTTTAAAATTTTATAAAAAAGTGTTGACAAAGCGTAAAACCCGTTGTATAATAGTCAAGCGTTCGAGAGTGATAGCTCTTGAAAGTCGGTGTTGATAGCGAAGAGGGTCCACCCGTTCCCATCCCGAACACGGTAGTTAAGCTCTTCTGTGCTGAAAATACTTGGCGGGCAGCCGCCCGGGAAGATAAGGCGATGCCGACACAAACAAAACAACCGCTCGACAGAGCGGTTGTTTTACTTTATATATGTTCTGTACAAAAGCAAAGCGGAGAGTTGCCTCTCCGCTTTTAACGTTTTAAACTGCAGCGTATGAAAAAATGTTTTTCATAAAGTCTGCAAAGAAGCGTGTAAGCTTTTCGAGCACATCGAAGATTGTGTCTGCAGTTGTTGGTGCAACAGATTCCTCGGTGAGGGGAAGAAGCTTTGCGTTGTCGTAATCGTAAGTCATAAACTGCGGATATTCAGGATTGCTGCGGACCGTAAGTTGTTCCTTGCTTGTTGCAAGCCACATGATGAAATCTGTGCTTTCACCGTAAGGATAGTCAACGTGTCCCATATCACGGAAGAACCAGGTCTGCTCGGGGAACATACATGTTGAAGCATCAATCTGGCGGTCAGGTGAGATGTAATTATATTCAGAAGGAACCTTCTGCACATAATCGTCTGCGAATGTTTCACCTAAGTATGCGCTTGTTGCACCGCCGCTTGCGTATTCAACGTCGATAAGGTTGTCTGAATTCTGTTTTGAAACGTAGTCGCTGATAGGAAGTGACGGCCAGTTATACTGTGCAAGGAGATAAACGTTAGTGCCGTTGTCCATAGCATTGCTGAGGAGCTTTTCAGCATTCTGCTGAACGTTATAGTGGTATGTGTCAATTCTCTCAACGAACTTTGCAGTTTCTTCACCGTTGAGCATGGTTGCTTTTGCATCCTCATAGTTCATATTGGGTACGAGCGCCCAGAGTCCCGGCATACGGCCGAAAATCGGTATAAGAAGCTCTGCATAGATTCTTTCTTTAAGATTATCCGTAATGCCGTTTGCAAAGGTTTCGAGGAAATTATTCACGCCTGCAGATTCAAGCACCTCGTCAAGGTAATCAATAACGTTTTCCCATGTGTTGTCACGTGTGAGAAGTGCAAGTCTGTGCCAGAGACCTGAAAGTGAAAGGCTGAAGTCGGCAGAGAAAAGGCTTCCGACGCAGGATGTGCCCTGAAAAGCTGTTGAACAAAGGATTATTGTATCAAGGTCATCACTGCCGTACTTATAAAGGTATGAAAGCGTAACCGTTCCGCCCATACTGAAAGCAGAAAGAGCAACTCTGTCGTAATTGCCTTCAGATTTGATTTTCTCAATAAAAGCATTAAGTCTGTCAGCGTGCTCAAGCGGATCTCTTCTCCAGTCATAATTGAAGAAGTATGTATTCTCGAGACCGAAAGTTTCGATACCTGCGCGGACTGTGGCAAATTCGTTTGATTCGCCTGTAACAAAATGATCTTCGTGTCCGACGAGTGAACAGTCAAAAAGCGTACCGTTTACGTCGTGAAGTGAATCACCGTTTGTATCAAAAGCAAGAGGTCCGAAGCAATCATAAAGCGGAGGGAAGATTCCGTCGCCGAGTGCATCGTAATTGCCCGTTGCAAGGAAAGCAAGCACGTGCGGAACGATTTTAAAAACCATTTCCGTAATAGAATCCGAAGATGGAGGAAATGCCTGCTCACCGTCGCTGTTGATAAGAGGGAATGTGTTCATTCCGCTGACTACGACAAATGCTGTTTTGGGTTCAGATGCAAAAGAGGGAACAAAAACAGCAAGAACCATAATAACAGAGAGTATTACGCTGATGACAGTTTTAAAAGTTTTCTTCATAAAATCAACTCCTTGGGAATATATTAACACATAATTTACAAATTGCCAATATAAAAAATAAATCTTATCTTACTCTATTTTTAAAAATGCCTTGATTTTCCTGTCGAAATGCACTATAATTAAGTTAACATTTTATGGTTCAAGGAGGACTATCCATGAAACAGTTTAAAAGAATTATTGCTTTGGTAATCGCAGTTGTTATGATGATGAGCTTTGCATCCTGCTCAATGGTTGAACAGGAGCCTGTTGACATAACAAACGACAACATCAAAATCGGTGTTATCCTTGCGGATGTAAAGGATGCATCTGTAGGCAACACAGGCTATGCTATGGCTGCAATCAATGAAGTTCTTGGTATGGGCTACGGCATCGGCGAGGAAAGATTCAATACAGTTGAAGGCGTTAACCCTGACGATGATGCTGCAGTTTCAGCTGCGCTTACAGAGCTTGTAAATAAAGAATGTAATCTTATCATCGGTACTGATGCTGATTATCTTGATGATATCGAAAAGATCGCAGACGACAACGAGAATATGAAGTTCTTTGTGAATAATGCAGAGAATAACGGCAAGAATATCTATGGCTACAAGGCTGATATGACGGTTGCAATGTACTTCACAGGTATCGTTGCAGGTATGAAGGCTGTTGAGCTTGAAATGCCGAAGGTTGGCTTCGTTGCTGCTGATGAGGAAAACACAGACCTCTTCAATGCATTTGAAATGGGTGTTAAGGCTGCGGCTGCTGACGTTACAGTTTCAGTTGCTTACGGTACTGAGGCTGCAGATCAGCTTATCAAGGACGGTTGTGCAGTTCTTGCATCAGACTATGAGGATGAGAAAATTGCTAAGGCAGCAGCGGATGCAAAGGTATTCTTCTGCGGCTTCGGTTCAGAAACATATGCTAACGCAACAAACGAGGAAACAGGAGAAAAGCTTTACGAATCGGCTTTCCTTTGTGCTCCTCTTTACAACTATACTCAGCTTTATGTAAACGTAATCAAGGCTATTGTTGATGAGAAGGAACCTGAAACAGCTTTTGAAGGCGGATATCTTGAAGGTATCGTATACCTTTCAGATCTCAACGAAGCTAACGTTGCAGAAGGTACACAGGAAGCTGTTAATGCAGCGGTTGAAGCTTACGCAAACGGCGAGCTTGAAATCGTTGTTGCAGAATAATCAAAGCTTGAATATTCACAGCGGACGGCTTTGGCGCTGTCCGCTGTTCTTTTAGAATTAAGGCAATTTGGTGGTGTTATTTTGTCAAAAATAGGATTGATTGTTGAAGGCGGCGGTATGCGCGGAATATACGGGTGCGGTGTTCTTGATGCTTTCCTTGAAAATTCAATCAGCTTTCCTTACGGTATCGGTGTTTCCGCAGGCGCAGCAAATCTTGCTTCATTTATTGCGGAGCAGGAGGGCAGAAACTACAGGTTTTACACAAGCTATGCTTTCGACGAAAGGTATATGAGCTTCAAAAATTATATAACAACCGGCTCGTTTTTCGGAATGGATTATATTTATTCCGAGCTGACGGAGTATGTTGACCCGATAAATTTTGAAAAGCTTATCAACAGTAAAACGGAGTATTATGTTGTTGCCGTCGATGCTCAGACGAGCAAACCCGTGTATTTCAACAAGGAAGATGTGAGAAAACACAGAGGAGATGTTTTCAAAGCCTCTTGTTCAATTCCTGCAATGTGCCAGCCGATTGAAATTGACGGCAAGCTGTACTTTGACGGCGGTGTTTCAGATTCAATTCCCGTCAGGCGTGCTTTGGAGGACGGTTGCGATAAGGTTGTGGCTGTGCTCACAAGGCCGAGAGGTTACGTCAAAAAGCCTGAAATGGGAAAAACAATTTATTCGGAAATTCTGAAAGATTATCCTGCAATTATAAAGGCGATGAATGTCCGCCATTATGTTTATAACAAAACGCTTGAAAATTTGTTTGAGCTTGAAAAGCAGGGTAAGGCATTTATCTTTTGCCCCGAGAAGTCTGAAAAGGTCTCAATAATTTCAAGAAACAAGGAAGAGCTTGTAACACTTTATAACGAAGGCAAGGTTTCTGCAGAATTGCAGATGGAAAAGTTAAAAGCTTTTATGAATGAATAAAGGAGCAGTTTTTCTGTAAATATCATTAAGATAAGAAACACCTGAGTTTGAGTGTTTCCCTCCTTTTTCGACAGGTATGGATGGTTTGATATAAAAATTGCCCTCACAAACGCCGAGCTCCCATAAGACAGTTTTTCTTTAAAATGTGAACTTGCGGCACAATAATACGTTAAAAACCATCAATACGCGTCAGCGTTATTGATGGTTTTTGCCTTTTCTTGCACACGCAATTTCGCATTTTAAAGTGCTTCGCAGTTTCGTAGAAAGACAAAATTTCGTGAATTGAAGCCAAAAACACAGCAAGACTGGCGCCTTGCGAGGCTTTTGGTAAGAATACAAGGAAATTTGTCCGAGAAACAAAAACTTCCTTATGGGAACTCGGCGAAAGTGAGAGCAGAAAATAAATTTTTTATTACTGATTTACTGTGCCGATATAAGCCACGGTCTGATTCTCAATTTTCACAATACCGTCAACTTCAAACTGATCAAAAACCTTGTTGATTTCTTCTAAGTATAAATTAAATTTATAATCATCTTTTTTAAGAGAATACGAACCTGAAAGACTTCTGTTTATGAATTTTTCTCTGTCAAAATATAACGGGTTGTCAAAAGCGATGTAATCGTAATTATTGTTGAAGAAATATTTAATGCGGTCATCATGCGGTTTTGTGCCACCGCTGAAACCTTTGAAATCAGGGCAATATTCAGAATAAACCCGATATAATTCTTTGTTTATTGATGCTTCGTTATTTCGTGTGTTCCAGATAAGAAACGCTTTCCCGTTTGGTTTAATTATACGTGAACATTCTGCTTTGAAGCTTTTTGTATCAAACCAATGAAACGCTTGCGCAGTAGTTATGAAGTCAACCGAGCTGTCAGGCAGTGTGGTGTGTTCTGCACTGCCGCAAACAGATTTGAATTCAGGATATTTGCATAACTCATTTTCTGCCACAAGTCGCATATCGGTGTTTGGTTCAACGCAAATAACATTACAGCCTTTATCAAGAAGCTGTTTTGCAAATTTGCCTGTACCTGAACCAATATCGGCAACAACGGATGAAGCAGAAAAACCGTGTTTGTCAAACAGATACTCAATAAATTCTATTGCATAACTTGGTCTGCTTTGTGCATATGTACTTGCGATACCGTCGAATTTTTTAGTTGTGTCCATTGTTTCACCCACAGTATAGTTGTAAAATAATTAGAGTATAAGTAGTTACGCTTGTAAAGCAATGCGGATTATATAAATACGGAGCAACTCCCAAGGGGTTACTCCGTATTTTTGCTGTATATTGATATTATTTTACGTAACCTTCAAGGAGGTCAAGGTAATTGCTTACAAAGTATGAGCCTGTGTGCTTACCGACTGAAAGAACCTCGTCCGCAATTCCTTCACCGATGATGTGACCCATAAATGCGAAGTTATCGTCTGTAAGTACGTAGCCGAGAGCATCGTTTGCAAGGCTTACTGCGTAAACCTCAACGCCGTCAACTGAATCGTGAAGTGACGGGTAAACCCAATCGGAGCCGTCCCATGTTGTGTCGCCGATAATTTCGTGACCCCAGAAAACTTCAGGGTAAAGCTCACCCGGGAAGAGTGCGAAACCGACCTTGTTGCCGAATTCAATATAACCGATTTCAGAGATGATGCCCACACCGTCCTCTGTGTAATAAACCTGATTGTTTACAAGGTTAACCTCACAAGCGAGAGCAAGAATGCTGTTTTCGGGAGTGATAACGATTTCCTTGTGATGTGCGTTGATAACGGGTTCAAGCTCTGTTTCGTATTCAGCAGAAATGATGTATTCGCCGAACTTTTCACCAAGGAACTTTGTTCCTGCGCCTTTTTCTTCCCATTCGTCCATACCTGTTGTGTCAACGTCGATGTTGTCACGGCTTATCTGACCGACGGCACCCTGAATCATAACGAAGTTTGCACCTTTCTGTGCCTTGATGTACTGATCAATATAGTAAATATAGTCAGAGGCTACAAGGCCGTTGCTTGCACTGAATGATGTCGGGTGGCAGGTGATATCTGCGATGTAAGTGTCCTCACTGCCGCTGTCGGGAACAAAGTAAAGACTTGCGATTTCAGGGATATCTTCCTTTGAAACAAGGTCTCTCTTATCCTTGATATATTCGCTTGCGTCAATAGTATCGTAGTAGAGCGAGCCTTTTTCCATATCTTCAAAGGCTTCTTCAATTGCGAGGATTGACTGCTCGATGAAATACTGCTTGAAGTATGCGGGAGCTTCCATAAAGGGGAGATTACCCTCAAGTCCGAGAAGATTCTGAATGCTGCTTGCAAAAAGCTTGTAGAAGAATTCCGTACTTACGCCCTGAGTATCAAGTGCTGAATGAGCGTGAGTTGACATAACGTTGATACTTGAAACAGCTATGCCGTTTGTCTTGCAGTAATCAAGAACAGCTGCACGGATAGCACGAACGTCAGTTGATGTAACGCCGAGAGCATCAATTGCTGCGACAACAACTGCACCGTCACCGCTGTTGTCATCAAGTACTGCGGCACGGATGCGCATATCGTCGTAAATTCCCTCGGCCTTCTTGTTCATAAGGTCACGACCGAGGTAATATTTACCGCTTTCAAAGTCGTCGGGGATAAGGCTTCTGCTTGAATATCCGAGTGACCAATAGTTACCTGCGTCGGCTGAAGTCTTGTATTCTTCGCGACCTGCAAGGAATGTGTCTGTTGAATGGTCCGCAAGGGCTTTCCAGCTTGCGGGGTCGGGATAAACCGCGCATATTGTCTTGACAAGAACTTCAACAATTACGTTGAGCAGATTGTAAAGCACCTTAAGGAAATTGTTAAGGAATGCTTCGCCTGAATCAAGTTCTTCCATACCTGCAAAAAGACCACCGATTGTCTGAATTCCTGAAATTGCTGTGTCCGTGACAGCTTCGCCGATTTCTTCTTTTGAGGGAAGTTCGTTAGCTTCAGCGGCGCTTACACCTGTGCAACCGACAGAGAAAACAAGTGTAATGCTGAGAATCACGGAAATGATTTTCAAAAATGATTTCTTCATATTAATACCTCCTTGTATGCTTTGATTATACAGTAAAATTCTTTTATATACAATATATTTTTGAAAAACAGGTGAAAAGCAATAGGAATTATGATAGTATAATACCATATTCCAACGAGAAAGGAAAATTAAAATGAAAGAAGTACATCTTATCTGTAATGCACACCTTGACCCTATCTGGCAGTGGGAATGGGAGGAAGGTGCAGCCTCTGCTCTGTCAACTTTCAGGGCAGCGGCTGACCTTGCAGATGAATTTGATTATATTTTCTGCCATAACGAAGTAACTCTTTATAAATATATTGAAGAATATTCACCGACACTTTTTAAAAGAATATGTGACCTTATAAAACAGGGAAAGTGGCACATTATGGGCGGTTGGTATCTTCAACCTGATGTCAATATGCCGAACGGAGAAAGCATCGTCCGCCAGATTCAGCACGGCAAGAGATACTTTGAAGAAAAGTTCGGTGTATTCCCGAAAACGGCAATCGGTCTTGATGCCTTCGGTCATTCCGTCGGACTTGTGCAGATAATCAAAAAATGCGGTCAGGAAAACTATATTTATTGTCGTGAGGGTTGTGACGAGCTTCCGTTCGGTCAGTTTATGTGGGTAGGTCTTGACGGCAGTGAAATCAAAACAGCTCATTCACGAGGATACAATACAGGACTTGGCAAGGCTATGGAGAAAATAAACAGAATTATGGCTGAGGATGATAACGACGTAACTCTCATCCTCTGGGGTGTAGGTAACCACGGCGGCGGTCCGTCAAGAAAAGACCTCAGCGATATCAAGGAGTTTATCGGAAAATCCGATATTCCTGTTATGCATTCCGATCCAGATACATTCTTTGACAGAATCAATCCGACTATCCGCCACGACAAGTCACTTCGTATAAGTATGCCGGGTTGCTACACAACTATGTCGGGGGTAAAATCACGTCACGCTCTTTTTGAATCAATGCTCGTGATAACGGAAAAAATGTGCTCCGTTGCGGCGGCCAGAGGCTTGATTGAATATCCCGAAAAAGAGCTTGACGATGTGGTTGAGGATTTGCTTAACAGTCAGTTTCACGATGTCCTGCCGGGTACATCAATAAAGGCAGGCGAGGAGAACGGCATCCGCCTTCTTGAACACGGTATGCTTACGCTTAACCGACTTCGTGCAAGGGCATATTTTGCATTGACATCTGCACAGAAAAAGGCGGAGAAAGGGGAGTATCCGATTCTTGTTTTCAATCCGCATCCGTATGAATGGGAAACAGAGTTTGAATGTGAACTTACGCTTGCTGACCAGAACTGGTCAGACGAGATTGTTTCCTGCTTCCGTGTTTATGACGAAAACGGCAACGAGGTACCCGTTCAGTTTATAAAAGAAGAGAGTAACCTTAACCTTGACTGGAGAAAACGTTTTGTTATAAGAAGCAAGCTCGCACCGCTTGCTGTTTCAAGATTCTCGCTTTATGCAGATTTCAAGCCGATTGAACCGAAACCCGAATTGCCTGCAAACAGCGATATTATATTCGATGCTGAAGGCAAACACGTCGAGATTGACGGAAAGACAGGACTTCTGCGTTCATACCAAATAAACGGCAAAGAATACATAAAAGGAAATGCATTCTGCCCCGTAATGTATGAGGATAATGCTGACCCATGGGGAATGGGCGACTTCCAGCTCGAAGCAATGGGCAGGAATCCTAAGTCGTTTGAGCTTATGGAAAAGCCTGACGGCGTGTTCGAGGGTATGAAGCCGATTCAGGTTATTGAAGACGGCGAAATCTATCTCGGTGTTGAATGCTTCTTCAAAAAGGATAATACGCGAATCCGTGTGGAATATGATATCTACAAAACAAATCCGTACATTGATGTTAAGGTCGATGTTTTTGCAGGCGATATCAATAAGCTTATCAAGCTATCTCTTCCTGTGAATATCGACGGCGAACACATAGGTCAGACCTGCTTCGGAACAGAGCCTCTGTTTACGGACGGCAGAGAGTGCGTTTCACAACGTTTCTCGGCTGTTAAAAACGGCAAAGAATGTCTTGTACTTATCAACGATGCAACATATGGCTCATCGTTCAAGGATAACGAGCTTTCTGTTTCTCTTATCCGTACAGCGACTTACTGTGCACATCCGATACTCGACCGCGAGCTTATCCCGACAGACAGATTCGTTAAGAAAATTGATATGTCAGAGAGAAACTTCCGTTTCCGTCTGACTGTAGCAAACGAGGACGAGCTTGAAAGACTTGCAACGGAATTCTGTCAGAAGCCGTATGCCTGTAATGTGTTCCCGATTGAAAGGGATGAGCAGATGTCAGACTTTAACCTCAATATCAGCGACAGAAATATTGTTCTTGTTACAATGAAAAAGCGTTACGGTAAGGATAGCTTTATTCTCAGGCTTCTTAACAACTCGTCCGAAAACAAATCAGCAATACTTACTCTCAACGGAGCATCGATAAATCTTGTTTTCGGTAAATACGAAGCAAAAACGGTTGAGTATGCTGACGGCAATCTGGTTGAACATTATGAGTTGTTGATATAATTTTTACGGTGATAGATTTAACTGTCAAAAAATCTCTCCCTCAGTCTCGCTGACGCTCGACAGTTCCCTCGTCAGAGGGAGCTACGCAAAACTGTAAAATGTGCGAATCTCACCTTGTCAGGAAGTTACGCAAAGTCTAAAAACTGCGAACCTCACCTTGTCGGGGGAGGTGGGTTTTGCGCAGCAAAACTCGGAGGGGTAGTAAAAATAAAAGGATGATGCATAATGAAAAACAAGTATCTATATGTTCCCAATAGTTTTGAAGGTACACATTCAGGCGATACTGTGATTTTTAATGACCATAAGCTGGAAAAATATTACCCTGATTTTTATGAATCAAAGTATGATTTGAAACTTTTGGTTACCACTAAGCCGACTAAGGCAGAAAAAGAAAGCCCGATTTACAACGATATTTACGAGAAAATCAGCCGTGAGGATATATCGACTTTAAAAGACTGTGCATTAAATAAAAATGTCAAACGTGTTATCCTAAATGGATTCAGACAAGAACACTTTGATTATATTGCACCTTATCTGAAAGATAAAACTGAAATGTTATTTCTTTTTAAATGTCCCTTAATCAGTGACTTGTCACCTTTAGCGGATTTCAAAGAACTTAAGTGCCTCTATATTTATTGGAACAATAAACTTGAAAAGCTGTGGGATATGAAAAATAATACTAAGCTTGAAGTCTTATCCTTTATTTCAACAAGTAAACTCAGTTGTGTCAATGCACTTAAAGATTCAACTGTGAAATACATTTCGTTTGACAGTACGGGCAATTATCCGAACAAGAAAGATTGTCTGATTGAAGATATGTCGGTTTTTGAACAGATGCCCGAACTGCAGCATTTAAAATTGGTATACAAAAATTGCAATGTTGATTATTAATTAAAATTTATAAGGTGTTTACGTAATGCGGATTAAAGATTTAAAGTTTTCTCTCCCTCAGTCTCGCTGACGCTTCGACAGCTCCCTCATCAGAGGGAGCTACGCAAAGCTGTAAAATGTGCTAACCTCACCTTGTCAGGGGAGGTGTCAAACCGAAGGTTTGACGGAGGGGTAGTAACAATACCAAAACAAAAGGCAACCGTGCAAACGGTTGCCTTTAAACACTATTGATTCATGAATTTAAAAATGTCCGCCTCTGATTTTAACGATGATTGCATCAACTCTCATATAAACAAGTCCGAGGAATTCGACAACCTTATAAAGGAATCTCTGGAAACGCTTGAGGAGCATATCATCTTTCTGCTCCTTAGTTTTCTCAATTGTAAGGCTGTCAAGAAGCTCGCTGTTGTCGCCGCGTCTTGTTTCAATCTTCATTGTGTTGCCTTCAAATTCAAGTGTGGTGTATGTTGTAACATCGTTTTCACTGAATTCATAAGCGATGTACGGGAAGCTTCCGCTGAAGCTGCCGTGGTCACAGACCGCGTTGGTGTTAAGATAAATAATACCGTTCGGGTCTTTGTATGTCTTGCCGCTTTCAGCTTTGCCGACTCTCACGCTCTCTGTCATAAAGTGTGAACGTCCCTGAAGGTGGCTGTGTCCCGTAAGAACAAGATCAAGGTCAAATGTGTCGTAAATCGGAGTGAATACAGCATTAAGAAGAATCTGTGTTTCAGGGTCAAGTCCGCTGTATCCGGGTCCGAAAAGAGCCTGATGCATAACGCCGATACGCCACTTTGCATCCTTGTTGAGCTCAACCGCTTCTTTAGCCATAGCCATATGGTCGTGTGCATCTGCAGAAGTTGCATCGAAGAAGAGGTAAAGCACGTCACCGTGACGGAACCAGAAGTCACGGTCAAGACCTTCGAAATACTTACCGTAGTATTCGTTGGGCATATTTGTGTAGTAGTTGTATGCAAAGCCTTTCTTGTCGTGGTTGCCGATTGCAAGAGCCATCGGAAGACCGCGGAGAGCTTCGGGCATAAGGAGTGTCTGCCACTCGTCAGCAGTTTTTCCTGTTGAGGTGTTATCACCGGGGGATACAAGATAGCTGACGTCAGGGTTCTTTTCAAGTGCTTCTGCAAGTACGTTGTTCCAGTTGTAACCTACGTCGGACTGTACCTGTGAATCCTCACTCTGACCGCCGATCTGAATATCACCGATAACGAGAGCCTTGTGCGAAGTGAAAGACTTTGTCTCATACTTGCACGGTGCGCTCCAACCGTTTCCCGTATTCCACTGATAGTAGTATGTTGTGTTTTCTTCGAGTCCGTCAATGTTTACGCGGCAGACAAGCTGATAATCGTTTTCAGCTTCTGTTGTAATGCCCTTGAATGTATCTGCATTAACCATTGTGATGTTCTTTGCAAGACGCACTTCGGGAGTTGCCGTTTCTTTGTTGCTGTGCCATACAAGGCTGACCTGAGTTTCGTCAGAACCTACACAGAGCATGGGAAGTTCGTTTTCGTCGCAGAGCGAAGCGTAAAGTGTATCCCATTCCTCACGTGTAAGACGGGGAGCATTGAATCCAGCAAAAGCGGAAATGCCGAGCTGCATTGCAAAAATCAACGCAAGAAAAACTGATAATGCTTTTTTCATAATATTACCTCCATATGTTTTATACCTTTATTTTATCCAAAATTTTCCCGTCAATCAATATGCCAAATCAACAGAAATGTCTATATTTTTTTGACAAAAGGTACTTTAAAAGAAAATTTCATACCAAAAACGGCAAAAATTGCTCATTTAAACGCTTTTAATAGAATAATTTTACAAAAATGCTTGACAATATCTATGCAATAGTGATAGAATACTCGAGCATGATATAAAATGCTTTAATATGGGTTCAAGCGGATTTCGCGCAGAAACCGTAAAGCTATCATCAAAAATCTATGAAAGGAGATGTAGTATTTGCCTACCTTTAATCAGTTAGTCAGAAACGGAAGAAAGACTCTCGAAAAGAAGTCAACAGCTCCCGCACTTCTCAAGGGCTTGAATTCTAAGAAGAACGTTGTTACAGATCAGAATTCACCGCAGAAGAGAGGCGTTTGCACAGCAGTTAAGACAGCTACACCTAAGAAGCCTAACTCAGCTCTTCGTAAGATTGCCAGAGTTCGTCTTACAAACGGTATTGAAGTTACTTCATATATCCCGGGTGTTGGTCACAACTTGCAGGAGCACAGCGTTGTACTTATCCGCGGCGGTCGTGTTAAGGACCTTCCCGGTGTTCGTTACCACATCATCCGTGGTACACTCGATACTCAGGGTGTTAACGGAAGAATGCAGTCACGTTCAAAGTACGGTGCAAAGCGTCCCAAGGCTGCTAAAAAGTAATTCCTGCTTTAAAGGAACGTTTTTTAAAAGACAGAATCTTCTTGCAGGCTGCGCAGGGTAAGGTACGCTGCGTAACAATGTGAGAGTGTATATATATTATGTATGTGCTTCTCCATTGGCGCCACAGGGTTTTGTCACTTGAGTACCTATGATATCATTAATATGAAGGAGGGAAGCGAAGTGCCAAGAAGAGGCCAGATTGCAAAACGTGATGTTTTGCCCGATCCGCTTTACAATTCTAAGTTGGTAACAAGACTTATCAACAATGTTATGTACGATGGTAAGAAGGGTGTCGCACAGAAGATCGTTTACGACGCTTTCGATATCATCAAGGAAAAGACAGCTAAGGATCCTGTTGAGGTTTTCGAAGCTGCAATGGAGAACGTAATGCCTGTACTTGAAGTTAAGGCTCGCCGTGTTGGTGGTGCTACTTATCAGGTTCCGATGGAAGTACGTCCCGAAAGACGTCAGACCCTTGGTCTTAGATGGATTACATCTTACTCACGTCTTCGTTCAGAAAGAACAATGAAAGAGCGTCTTGCTAACGAAATCATGGATGCTGTTAACGAAACAGGTGCAGCATTCAAGAAGCGTGAAGATACTCACAGAATGGCAGAAGCAAACAAGGCTTTTGCACACTTCAGATGGTAATCTTCCTGTTTATCAGGTGTTTATTAAAGTGTTTAATTTACGGAGGTTAATATGGGAAGACTTGTGCCACTTGAATTAACCAGAAACATCGGTATCATGGCTCACATCGACGCCGGTAAAACAACAACAACTGAGCGTATCCTTTTCTACACCGGTGTTAACCACAAGATTGGTGAAACACACGACGGTGCAGCAACAATGGACTGGATGGCTCAGGAGCAGGAGCGTGGTATCACAATCACATCTGCTGCTACAACATGTTTCTGGAAAAATCACAGAATCAATATCATCGACACCCCGGGTCACGTTGACTTCACAGTTGAAGTTGAGCGTTCACTTCGTGTACTTGACGGTTCAGTTACTGTTTTGTGCGCAAAGGGCGGTGTTGAGCCTCAGTCTGAAACAGTTTGGCGTCAGGCTGATAAATACCGTGTACCTCGTATGGTATACGTTAATAAGATGGACATCATGGGTGCAGACTTCTATCACGTTGTCGACATGATGAAAGAGCGTCTTAAGTGTAACGCTGTTCCAATCCAGCTTCCTATCGGCAGAGAGCTTGAGTTCAGAGGTATCATCGACCTCGTAACAATGGAAGCTGAAGTATATTATGACGATAAGGGTCTTGATGTAAGAACTGAAGCAATTCCTGCTGATATGATGGAACTTGCTCAGAAGTATCACGACGAGCTTATCGAAAAGGTTGCTGAGCAGGACGAAGAACTTATGGAGAAGTTCTTTGAAGGCGAAGAGCTCACAATTGATGAGATCAGAGCTTGCATCCGTAAGGCAACAATCGCAAACGATATGGTTCCTGTTTGCTGCGGTACTTCATACCGTAACAAGGGCGTTCAGATGCTCCTTGACAATATCGTTGCTTATATGCCCGCACCGACAGATGTTGAAGACATCAAGGGTGTAAACCCGGATACAGAAGAAGAAGAGTCACGTCCTTCATCAGACAACGCTCCGTTTGCAGCTCTTGCATTCAAGATTGCAACAGACCCGTTCGTTGGTAAGCTTTGCTTCTTCCGCGTATATTCAGGTACAGTTAACGCAGGTGCAACTGTTTACAACTCAGTTAAGGACAACAACGAGCGTTTGGGTCGTATCGTTCAGATGCACGCAAACCACAGACAGGACCTTGACATCGTTTATTCAGGTGACATTGCTGCAGCTGTTGGTCTTAAGAACACAACAACAGGTGACACACTCTGTGACGAGAAGCATCCTATCATTCTCGAATCAATGGAGTTCCCGGAGCCTGTTATCCGCGTAGCTATCGAGCCGAAAACAAAGGCAGGTCAGGAAAAGATGGGTATCGCTCTTCAGAAGCTTGCTGAAGAAGACCCGACATTCCGTTGCTACACAGACGAAGAAACAGGTCAGACAATCATCGCAGGTATGGGTGAGCTTCACCTTGAGATCATCGTTGACCGTATGCTTCGTGAGTTTAAGGTTGAAGCTAACATTGGTAAGCCTCAGGTTGCTTACAGAGAAACAATCACCAAGGAAGCAGACGTTGACTGCAAGTACTCACGTCAGTCAGGTGGTAAGGGTCAGTACGGTCATGTTAAAATCCGTATCGAGCCGAATCCGGAGAAGGGCTTTGAGTTTGTTAACGCTGTTGTCGGCGGTGCTATTCCGAAGGAATATATTCCTGCTGTTGAAGCAGGTGTTAAGGGTGCAATGCAGTCAGGTGTACTTGCTGGTTACCCCGTAGTTGACGTTAAGGTTACTCTTTACGATGGATCTTACCATGAAGTTGACTCATCTGAAATGGCATTTAAGATTGCCGGTTCTATGGCATTCAAGGATGCAATGAAGAAGGCAGCAGCTGTTCTTATGGAGCCCATCATGAAGGTTGCAATCATCGTTCCGTCAGATTATCTCGGTGACGTTATGGGTGACGTTAACTCACGCCGCGGTATGATTCTCGGCCAGGAACAGAGAACAGGTGCTGTTCAGGTTGATTCAAACATTCCGCTTTCAAATATGTTCGGTTACGCTACAGACCTCCGTTCTAAGACACAGGGTCGTGGTCAGTACGCTATGGAGCCGAGCCACTACGCTGCAGTACCGAAGTCAGTTTCTGACGAAATCATCAGCGCAAGAAACAAGGATTAAGTTATTTTTGAAAAAGTACTTGAATTTTGTTTCTAAAATTGGTACAATGGATTTATGCAGTATGCATTGAATATTATTAAATTAACAATTAACCAAAGGGAGGAAATTCCAAATGGCAAAGGAAAAATTTGAAAGAAGTAAGCCGCACGTTAACATTGGTACAATCGGCCACGTTGACCACGGTAAAACAACATTGACAGCTGCTATCACAAAGACACTCGCTATGAAGGGTGGCGCAGCATTCATCGACTACGCTAACATCGATAAGGCTCCTGAAGAGAGAGAGCGTGGTATCACAATCAACACAGCACACGTTGAGTATGAGACAGATTCACGTCACTACGCTCACGTTGACTGCCCGGGCCATGCTGACTATATCAAGAACATGATCACCGGTGCTGCTCAGATGGACGGTGCTATCCTCGTTATCGCTGCAACAGACGGCCCGATGGCTCAGACTAAGGAACATCTCCTTCTTGCTCGTCAGGTTGGCGTTCCCTACATCATCGTATTCATGAACAAGTGTGACCAGGTTGACGACCCCGAACTCCTCGAGCTCGTTGAAATGGAAATCCGTGAAACACTCAGCGAGTATGAATTCCCCGGCGATGACACACCGATCATCCAGGGTTCAGCTCTTAAGGCTCTTGAGTATGCAGGTGGCGACACATCAGCTCCTGAGCTTGCACCTATCTGGGAGCTCATGGACGCAGTTGACTCTTACATCCCGACACCGGATCGTAAGGCTGACCTTCCGTTCATCATGCCTGTTGAAGACGTTTTCACAATCACAGGCCGTGGTACAGTTGCTACAGGTAGAGTTGAGCGTGGACAGCTCAAGCTTTCAGAAGAAGTTGAAATCGTTGGTCTTACAGAAGAGAAGAGAAAGACTGTTGTTACAGGTATCGAAATGTTCCGTAAGCTCCTCGATTACGCTGAGGCAGGTGACAACATCGGTGCTCTCCTTCGTGGTATCCAGAGAACAGACATCGAGCGTGGTCAGGTTCTTGCAAAGCCCGGTTCAATTCACCCGCACACAAAGTTTGCTGGTCAGGTTTACGTTCTTAATAAGGACGAAGGTGGCCGTCATACACCGTTCTTCAACAACTACCGTCCTCAGTTCTACTTCAGAACAACAGACGTTACAGGTGTTATCAACCTTCCTGAAGGTGTTGAAATGTGTATGCCTGGTGACAACGTTACAATGAACGTTGAGCTCATCACTCCGATCGCTATCGAAGAAGGTCTTCGTTTCGCTATCCGTGAAGGTGGCCGTACAGTTGGTTCAGGCGTTGTTACAGCTATCAACGAATAATTAACCTAGCTTTTACAGAGGTAAGTCGAAAGGCTTACCTCTTTTTTTGAATTAAACATTGTTGTGAATATGTATAATAAACAACATTTTATACGTATTTGTTATTGATTATACAGTTTTCTTGTGTTAGTATGTTAAATATAACAAAAGGAGAAGATTGTATGAAAATTATAGCTTTATTACTCACAATTATAACACCGTTTCTTACGATGATTGTAGGAACTCCGTTTGCAAGATTTGACAAAAATGTCACTGTAGCGGAAGAAAAAGTTGACGGCTTTATGAAAGGTGTCTGCCACGCGGAACCTGATTATGAGTTGCTCAATGAAGGCAATATTGAATGGTTCCGTGATGATATCCCATTTCCTTATGATGCGAACGGCGAACTTTCAAAGAGCTATCTTAATTGGAAAGAAGAGTCCAAAGAATTTGCTGAAAACGGAGTAAGAATTTTTGGTATTACACCGTATCCTGAAGATTATATGGAATACGGTCTTGATCCGCGTGACCCTGCTGCCAGGGAGGCTATTCAGGATATAGCTCGTTTTTATGTTGAAGACCTCAAGGGAATTGTCGGCGCATTCCAGGTTACTAATGAAATGGGTATCGACCGCTTTACCTTGCCTCTCACTCTTGATGAGGCTGCGGAGTTTATCGGTATGCAGCTTGAGGCGATGTATCCTATAAGAGGCGATGTTATTATCGGCTACAATCTCGGCGGTCTTTCAATTATCACTTTACCTTTCAAAATGATGAAGTACCATCAGTATTGTGACTATATCGGCGTAGATATGTATCTTGGTTGCTTTGAACCGGTGCTTAAAACTCCGAGACAGTTCAAAACAATTCTTAATTTTGTACGCCGTATAACAAATAAGCCGATTATTCTTTGTGAATTCGGCTATATCGGGCTTGGTGAGCCGAAGAGCCAAGAAGAGAAAACTGCAATTCTTCAGCAGTATGGCTACAACAGTGAACAGGAAGCACGTGCAGACATAAATAATTTCATAAACAATCTTCCCGAGGATATGAAGGAAGAAATTATTGAAAACTACAGTGACCGTTCTGACAAAGAGAAGGGTGACCTTATCTTCGACGGTGAGTACAGCAACCACCTTTACTGTGAGCTTCAGGAAGGATTCGGACTTTACAGATATGAGCATACACCCGAAGGTCAGGCTGATTTCTTTGAGTATACGATACCGATGGTTGCAGACCTTGACTATGTAATAGGTATGTTTGTTTACTGTTGGCAGGATAGCGGTGACTGCTATGTCTGCGGACAGGAAGAATGTCCCGTTGAAACCAAGTGGGGTCTTGTTGATTATAACGGTGACCCAAAGCCTTCATACTATGCCGTGAAGGAAGCTTACGCAGAATTATAAAATCAGAAAGCGACTTGCAAAAAAGCAAGTCGCTTTTTTATCAGAATTTTCCTCTTAGTTCGACTACTTTGCCGATAATTGTAACAGGCAGAGTGACAATTTCCTCCGCAGTGAAAACAAGAGGCTCATAATCATTGTTAAACGGTATCAGGGTAAGCCCGGTACCGTTTTTTATTACTTTTTTAATGGTTGCATCAAGGTTGTTGATAAGCACAACTCCGATTTCACCGTTTTCGATATAGTTCTGTTTACGTACGATTACAACATCACCCTGACAGATTCTGGGTGTCATACTGTCGCCGACAACCTTAAGACCGAAATGTTCACCTTTGGCTGCCATCTCGGGAGAAATATCCTCGTAATCGATAATATTTTCAATAGCTTCAGCGGGACACCCTGCACGTACGTACCCAAGAACAGGGATGCTGTTCGGTTTTGTCGGTGTATTCTTTTTCATAAGAGTATCAATTGATACTCCGAAAATATCAGAAAGCTTAATAAGCGCAGCTTTGTCGGGGAGGGTACGTCCTTTTTCCCATTGGCTGACGGCCGTCTGATGCACGTCACAGAGCGATGCGAGCTCGCGTTGGGTTATTCCACGTTTTAATCTCAGGTCCTTGATAATCGTCATAAAACTCACCTTATAGTATTCTTTTACAATGATATTATGAGCAATACTATTGAAAAAGTCAAGAGAAAATATAAAAATAATATTAAATTTATTAAAACTATTGACAAATCGAACAAATGTTCATAAAATAATAGATGTGCTATTGAATAAACCGTCGGACGAAACAGAAAGCGAGGTTAAAATGAAAAGCATATCTGACGAAGTGATTTCAATTGAGGAAGCACGCGCTGCTCTGCGATGTATGCGGTTGTGCAGTTTTGACGAAGAAGAGGCGCTTGAAAGCATAGACAGTCTTGTTTGTCGAATCCGCAAAGTCGGGACAGCAAAGCTTGTTGAGGAAATAATAGAAAAAAGATTGAGTGAAACACAAAGGCATTTGGTAAAAGAATATTGGTATCTTAACAAAAATACAGCGCAGATTGCAAGGGAGAACGGAGTTTCGCAGGCTAATGTTTACAGAACGATAACAAGAGCAAATGAAACAATAAAGGAACTGATAACACCTCTCGTAAAATACCACAAGGACCTTGTATCGGCAGAGATTACACCACTATATTTAAGTGAAATAATGAAAATAACTTCGGCTTTTAAAAAGAACGAAACTCAGTTGTCCGGGCAACTGAAAAACATACGTCTTTCAAAAGCGGTAACGCCTGAGCAGGCAGCACAGGCGGTGTGCATTACCGTGAATGAGCTGGAGAAAATCGAAAGCGGCAAAAAAATGCCGTCTGCGGAAATTCTTGAGCGATACAGCAAAGCTTTTGGTGTTGAAATCAATCTTAAATTTATAAACGGAAAGGGACGATATGAATGGAAAGAAGTCTGACAGAACTCAGCGAAGATTATTTCAAGGCGGCTGAGGATATTAATTGTCTGATTGCAAAATACAGAAAACAGCTTAATGAAGCTTATATGGCAAACAATTATCTTAAGACTTATGAAATCAAGAGAAAATTAACGATATTCTATGACCAGAAAAGGGATATCCTTGCCACTGCATATGCGTTAAAGAATTATTATGAAAAAGACAGAAGGATGGTGTTGGCGTGAATAAAATTATTCTGAAAGTTACGGCAAACCGCCTTGAAATTGAAAAGGATACATACACAACGGGTGGCAGCGTAAATTATGACAGCTGTTCGTTCAACTTTGATAACACGTGGAACGGATTCACAAAAACTGCAGTTTTCGGCTTTGGTAATTCAGATTACACAAGAGTTGAACTCGATAAGGACGAATGTAAAATACCTGCAATCTGCCTTCAGGATGAAGGCTTTATTAAAATCGGAGTGTATGGCGTGAACAGTGACGGTGTGGTTATTACTACGAATGCGGTTGCGCACCGTGTGAACGAAGGTGTCGGAGAAGTAAACGACTGGTACGAAGAGGATAATCTGTTTGTTTACAATGCCCTGAAAGAGCTTGAAGGCGCAATCGAAAAGTATAAGGGCGGGCTTGAAACCAGATTCAACGATCTGCTTAAAAACCTGCGAAATAAAGGCAGTGTCAGTGATATTGACGTCTTGCCCGGTGAGCCTGACGATTGGTATACACCGTCAGAGTTTAAAAAGTCATCAAATTTCCCGACCGCAACAGGTGCAGCGAAATACAATTCATACCTGAATGCGATATTCGGAGTACTTGCAACAGAGTTCCCCGAATATGTAAGTGTTGAAAATATCGGAACGGACGAAAGCGAAGCCTACCCGATTTATGCATATACCTTTGAACCTCTTAATTATGAAAAGACTGTTCTTGTAACAGGATGCATTCACAGCAACAACGACATAACAGTCAGGGCAATGTCACACTTCTTTGATGAATTGTGTCGTAATTTCAAAAATGACAGAACGCTTGCTTATCTGCGTTCAAAGGTGAAATTTGTTGTTATACCCGTTGCAAATCCCTACGGTTTTGTCAATAAGAGTAAACGCAACGTAAACGGGGTTGACCTCGGAAAGAATTTTCCGTACAGATGGGACGACTGCTATTCCGTCAATAAGGGCGAAGGACCGTTGAGTGAAAAAGAATCTGTTGCGATTATCAGTCTGCTCACCGGAATCTATGAGGATAAATTCTGTGCGGCACTTGATGTTAATTCCGGCTTGTTCAATTACTGCTCAAAGATGCTGTTCTATCCGAGATATAAGGATAATTGCCTTAGTGAGCTTGCAGAAGTTCTCGGAAGATACAACTACGAAAACAGAGAAGACGATGTGCTCGGTAAGGCGATTCTTGCACCTACGGTAAACCCAAACTTGCCAAATTTCCTTGCTGAAACATTGGGTATAAATGCCTGCGGTATAAACTGGTCTCCGTACAGCTATTCGGGCGATGAAGTCACAAAATTTGCTGAATTCATAGGAAACGTACTTTATACTTTATCGAAAAACAGCACTTACACGCTGAGAGAGGAAAAACTCCCGTTTGTCAAGCATTTTTCATGGAGAAGCTCAGGTGACGGCGACACTTACAGGATAGTTGCTTCTGATACCTGCCGCAAAGTACCGATAAGTGCTTTTGAGCTTGAAATTGCAAAGCCTTGCTGTATGACTCTTACGGGTTTTGTGATTCTTAAGGTGTCAGACAGCTGTACTGTTACGGTTAATCCTGTACTGTGGCAGGATGATTCACCAGAGCAGACTTATGAAAAAAGGCTTGATATGAGTGAATTTTCTCTCAATCTGCCGCTTGGTGCAGGTATCCATGTTATCCCCGTTGAGTCTGTTTTGCAGGCATATGCATCAGACACAAATATACAGGTTACAACGGTTTATCCGAAGAAGATTAAATTCGCTTTGGCGGTCAATTCGGATACTGATTCGGTCGCGGATATAATCGGCTGCTCATTTACACTTACTGCGTTCGGAAGTAATTACGGCAAGTCTGTTGAAATCAGCCGACCGATGGGCGCGGCAACGGATTTTTCTGACCAGCACGAAGTGCCGACACAGGAAATTATATACCCGAAGGAGATTGTTACCGAAAGCGATGCAAGATACGATGATTAGTGTTGAAATGGAACTTTCGTCGCTTTTTCTTGCTTTAAGGCTTTCAAAGCAGGTTGAACTGTGCAGGTTCAACGGCGACGACGATTTTACACTTTTTCGTACCTTTGCAAAAATTATAAGGGAATATGAAAATGAAAAGGAGAAAAAGAGTAATAAATGAGTAAAGTCACCAATATAATTTTTAACGGAAAAAATCACTATATAACATCACCGTACGGCAGACGTGCGGTGATGAACACTTCAGCAGGTGCTACAAATCCGTTTCATTACGGTACGGATTACGGCACGAACGGAAAGAAAATTGCGCAGTATGCGATTGAAAAGGGGAGCATCATAAGCTGTGGAAAGGCTTCGGACGGCGCAAAGTACGTCTGGGTTAAATATCCGCGTATCAATAAAAAGATGCTCCACTATCATCTTGACAGTATAAAGGTTAAAACAGGGCAGACGGTGCAGAAAGGCACTCTTCTCGGCTATACGGGAAAAACCGGAAAGGCAACGGGCGTTCATCTTCATCTTGCCGTCAAGGATTTAAAGTCGGATAACTACGAAGACCCCGAAAAGTTTGCACTTTCATATAAAGAACCGATTGTATATAAAAAGGGGACATATGTCGTAACTGCTAACCTTCTGAGGGTAAGACGAGGACCGTCAACGGATTATGACTATAAGAAGTTTTCGTTTCTTACACCAAATGCACAGAAGCAGATAAAGGAAATGAATGGAGGAAAGTCTGCTCACGGACTTGTAAAAGGATGTGTTTGTACTGTGTCGGAAGTCAACGACAACTGGGGTAAAATTCCCTCAGGTTGGATTTGCCTTGATTACTGTAAAGTGAAGGTGGCGACGTGACGGATATAATAACAGCATTGATTGCTCTGTGCGGAACAATGCTCGGTACATTCGGTGGTATTATGGCAGCAAACAAGCTGACCGTTTACAGAATTGAACAGCTTGAACAGAAGGTTTCAAAGCATAATAACCTTGTTGAGCGAATGTTTTTGGTAGAGAGTTCAACGAAATCCGCACACCACAGAATAGACGAATTAAGGGAGGGAATTAAGTGAAAAAGATAAATCTTAAAGGCGTTTCAAAGCAAACCTGGGTTAGAACAATAGTTCTTATTCTTGCACTTGTAAACCAAGCACTTGTTATGTTCGGTGTAACTGATAACGAAGTAGAGCTTGAAACATGGACGCGGTACGCTACATACATTTTTACCGTGATTTCAGCAGTCTGGTCATGGTGGAAAAACAATAGCTTCACGAAAAAGGCTCAGGAAGCTGACACGATATTACACCAATAAGTTGAAATTTTGAATAATCTCCTGAAAAAAGACAGTCCTCTGAAATTAATCAGAGGGCTGTCGCTTTTTGTCTGGCAATGGCTGAAAACCCCCGGTTCTACCGGGGGAAAAAGAACACTTCAGTGAAAATAAAAAGCAGCACGCAAAAGAGTGCTGCAAAAAATAATAACCTCCTGATATAATAGAGGCGGTTTGACGACTGCATTAC
>JAZSQQ010000023.1:0-107210 GCA_045538055.1 Acutalibacteraceae bacterium | reverse complement strand
TTTCTTGGTTTATATACTATATCTAATACTTTTTGACAGAAGCAAAACGGCAGGGATGAATCCCTGCCCTACATCTTTCTTTTTCTGTTATTTATTATTTCTTATCTTCGTTTTAAAGGAACAGTTTTCGGACGGTCGTGGACGCCCGTACCTACGTGGTTAATTTGATCTTACAAACAAATAAGACAGTAAATAATATTGTTTCAAATACTTGCTTTTTATCGCAGTTTGTCTTATAATCTTATCGGTTAAAAAATTAAATATTTTGACGGAGGTTTTCAAAATGAAAAAAGAAGTTTTAGTTGAAACATCTGCACGTCACGTTCACGTTTCAAAGGCAGACCTTGAGACACTTTTCGGTGCAGGTTACGAATTGACAAAGAAAAAGGATCTTTCACAGCCCGGCCAGTACGCTTGCGAAGAAAGAGTTCAGGTTATCGGCGCAAAGGGTAGCTTCCCTGCTGTTTCAATCCTTGGTCCCACACGTCCCGACACACAGCTTGAGCTTTCAGCTTCTGATGCTCGTTCAATCGGCGTTGTTGCTCCCTGCCGTGAATCAGGCGACGTAGCAGGCAGCGGTGCTTGCAAGCTTGTCGGTCCGAAGGGTGAGGTTGAGCTTAAGGAAGGCGCAATTGTTGCGAAGCGTCACATCCACGCAACTCCTGCAGATGCAGAGAAGTACGGTCTTTGCGACAAGCAGATCGTTGACGTTAAGATTGAGTCAGACGGTCGTACACTTGTTTTCGGTGACGTTATCGTTCGTGTTAACCCCAACTATGCTCTTGCAATGCACATTGACACAGACGAGTCAAACGCAGCATTCGCAACACCCGGCATGATGGGCGAAATCCTCGCTTAATCAACTCAATAAAAAATTAAAGGAACTTGGATTTTCTCCGAGTTCCTTTTTCTTTGTTTTTATTTTACCAGAACGGTCAGAACACCGTTGACCTCGCCCTGATATTCGCCACCGATATATGCCTGTGCGGTATAGGAGCATTTGAATTCGCCTTTGCCGACGACTGCGGAAAGCTTATCCTTTTCAAGATACTGTCCCGGCTTTATCATCGGTGAAGTGTAAATCATTTCGCCCTTTGCATTATAAATCATAAACTGCAAGTCGTACCCGCAGCTTTCGGGATTTTCGAGCATTACATCGCCCTGAGTATACGGATTTTCAAAAACAATCTTTTTGTTTATAAGGTAGCGGATTTCACCTTCGGGCACTTCCGTTATATGCAGACTTTCATCAACATCGGGCAGGACACCGTCACACACCTCTCCGCCCTGAGCCAAGCTGAGCCGCATTTTCGGCACCGCCTGAACAAGGGTCAGCGTTGACAGAACGATTGCGAGCAGAGAAACCGCAACGACGACCGCAATTTTCAGTTTTGGTTTTTTATCTGACATCTTCATCAACACCGACGCTCAGCTTAACATGAGCGTATTTTGTTCCGATCTTTTTATTTGTTTCTTTATCGTATGCATTGACGGCAACCTTCACTCTGTGTGTGCCGTATGCAACTTCTTTGAAAAGCTTCACTTCGTTGATTTCCTTTTCACTTTCTATGCCGAGTGAACGATAAAGTACCTCGCCGTCCTTGTCAAAAACGGTTGCGACAAGGACATAATCCTCTTCGTTAGGATTGCCGAAGCAAAGCTCCTCTATCTCCCCGTTATCGCCGACAGGAATTGAAGAATTGATATAAAAATCAAACTTTCTGCTTCCCTTTGCATCAAGAGTTTCGATGAAAACATTTTGCTGCTGAGAGTTAAATGCAGATTCTTTCGCAATAACACTGCTTTCAATTCTGCCGTTGAATTCATAATTTCTGATTTCGGAAGGAACATTGAAAACCGTCGCGTGAGTAAGCACAGATATTCCGAAAACAAGAACAACTATCGGCAGAACCACAAAAAGAATTATTCGGGTGTAATTGAACGAGCCGAGAAATTCCTTGCTTGTGTAATAGCTTACCTTTGCCCAGACTTTTTTGAACAGCTCTGCAAGTTTTTTCAGTTCACTTGAACGCTTTTCTTTGCCGAGGACTTTCTTCTCAATTTTTTCATCCTTCGCCTTTTGCTTTTCACGGCGTTTGCGGATATCCTCGCTCTTTTTTGCACGCTCACGCTCAGCCTTAAGCCTTTCTTCCTGCACGCGCTGTGCCTGTTTTGCGGCTTCGGCTTTCTTTTTTTCAAGCTCTCTTTTTGATTTGTTCGGGACATTCTTCCCTGAATTAGTTGCGCCTGCGACAGACTTACCTGCCGCAGGCTACTTTTTCTTATTCGCCATAAAAATCAGCTTCCCTTATTCCCAAGGAAATTTTTCGATATCCCACATCTGCGGATAGCGGTTAACCTGCACTGCATCAACCTGAATAAGCACCTTGAGCGTTACGCCTTCAACAATCGCAGAAGCATCAAAGCTTTTTTCGTCAAAGCCTGTTATAAATTCTGCAGTTCTGAAAGAAGCTTCGCCTGTCTTATCCTCGCCTGCATAGTAAACTGAATAGTCAACATCACGGTTATCGAACCATTCTTTTGCAAACACATAAGGAACTGCAACTGCATTCTGTGCAACCGTTCCGTCAGCAAGAGTCCACTGGTGGTTCATTGTAACACGGACACAAGCCTTTGCACCGCTGTGGGTAACATCCGCACGAAGGTTTCCGAGATAATTCACGTCATCCCTATTCATACTGAGGATATAAAGTCCGTTTTCGTCCTTGTATTCGTCAGCGCTTACTTTTTTCTCACCGTTAAGGAAGTAAACATCTGCACTGACTTCGAAAGAGCTGAGGCTGAAATTCTGAAGCAAGGATGTGCGCGATACAAACCAAGCAAATGAAGAGCCGACAACAGCAACAAGCGCAACGATTGCAACGATTATTACAACTGCCTTTTTATTAAGTTTATGCAACATCCCTGTTCACCTCGCTTTTATCTTTCTGCCGCACCGTCAACATCCTGAGTTGAAATCAATGTGAATTCAATATCGTAAGAGTCGAGGGTAGCTGAGCCGTTAAGCTCATCTTTAACTTCATCGTACTCAATCCACGATGCGATTTTCACCGTTGTGATTTCGCCCGGATTAAGAAGAATATAATGTCCGCCGTTTCCGTCTTCGCCGACGTTATATGCATTAAGCGCCTCGTCCGTCAGTTCGGGAAGAGAAGTTTCAATTGTCTTTTTCACACTGCCGTCAACCGCCGTTACATCCGAGAAGAAGAACCATCGGAGGCCTTCACCGCTTCCTGTGTTGACAGCGTCTGCATAAATTCTTGCAGGAATTGTACCTGAATTGTAAACCGAGATTTCCTCAACGTTTACAACCTTGTCAAAAAGCACCTCGTCCTTGTCTGCAAATTTTGTTGCACCGTTGAACACGACTTTTGACTTTGTATTGAAAGAGGTATCCACCGACAAGTCACCGAAAACAAATGTATCTCCGCTGTCAATCACACCGCTGTTATAAAACCACGCAGATGTTGTTGACATCAAGGAAAAGTATCCGACACACATCACAAGAACAAGTGCCATAAGCACGGCAGATATTTTTCTTATTTTACTCATCGCTGTCACCTCGCTTCTTTTTAGATTTTGTTTTTATTACCACAGAGTTGATTGCTACAAGAGCAACCGCAACCACTGCAAGGATTATTAATCCCGTTGAACGTGAGAAATTAAGGAAAAAGATTGAAAGATAGCCAAGAAGCGGAACCTTATACCACATCCTGCCGACTATTCTTTCTTCTTCGCTCGGCATCGGATCGTCCGAATTGTTCGCATCGCCCTTTGTTGTCACCGTTCGGTTTTCACGGTCGATTTCAACAGCACGGTGAGTAAAAAAATACTTTCCGTCCGTTGAGCGCACGGTTATAACATCACCGACCTTAAGCTCATCAAAGCTTACAGCCTTTACAAAAACGATGTCACCGCGGACAAGCGTGTCCTCCATACTGGGGCTTGTTACGGCATAACCCTTTGCACCTGAAAAAAAATTGAAACCGATAAACACAACCGCAACCAAAGTCAGGATTGCAAAGAAATTAAACAAAACATTTCTGATACGGATTTTCACTTTTCAGCGCTCCTTATTTGCCGATACCTGAAACGTCGTAGCTGTCGATTGAAGACCAGGTTACATTTTCAGCCTGCTTGGATTCAAAAGAAACCTTCACGTTTATCTTTTTGCCTGAGTACGCATCGGAGATATCGTCCTTATAGGCAATCCTTGAAATTACGGGAATCTTACCCACGAGAGAAGATATTGCCGGCAAGGAATCGATATCCGAAACCGTGTCTGAGCCGTAAGAGTTTCCTACATAATAGAAATAGCTTACGCCGCCGATATTAACATCCTTTGCCCACGCATCCGTTGCGAATTCAACGATGATATCGTCTTCCTCACTTGCAGAGTAAACAACCTGTCTCGGGCTGCCCGTGCGGTAGCTTGTGTATTCGATTGAAACACGCACCTGTGTGTCTGTTGTTGAATGGTTTTCAATCTGAAGATTTGCAGAGTTTCCGTCAAGGTTGATGAGGTTATCACCCTGCATAATGATTGTATTTTCAGTGGGAATCAAATCTGAAAGACTTGATGAAAACAAGTTGCTTACGACAGAAACAGAAATGCTCTGTTCACGCTGAGATGATGAAGCAAACCAAGCGTAAGAGCTTCCCGATGTTATAAGTCCGAGCACAACGGCCAAGGAAGCAACAAGCATTATTATTCTTTTAATCATATCTTTTCTTCCTTTCCGTTAAAAATAATTCAATTTCTATCGCTGCCCAGGCAACGTAGAAAACTGCGATTATAATTTTTGCAGCCGTGTGCTTCAGTGCAGAAGCAACATAGCCGAGCAAGGGAATTGCCATTTTTACCTTTCCGACAGCCAATGAAGCTGATGTCGGTTCAAGGTCTTCGATTTCGTTTGCATCACCCTTTGTTGTGAAAAGATAATCGTCCTTATCAATCGCAACAATTCTGTGTGTAAAGCTTTGTTTTTTTATATTATCTGTAAAAGTGACAACATCGTTCACCTGATAATCTTCAAAATTACTGCAGGGTTTAACATAAACCATACTGCCTTCCGGAATTATCGGCGCCATGCTTCCCGTCTCAATTGCGTATGCCTTGTAACCAAGGATTGACGGAAACCACACTATACCGACCGCAACAAGCGAAAACAGCAGAACAACCGCTGTCAGCATTGCGCTAATTTTTTTCTTCGGGGTCGCCATTTCTCTCTTCCTTTTTCTGAAATTTGCTTTCAGCAATCAAGCTGACAAGATTAACGGCTTCGCCGAATGTTATGAAAATCAACGGGAGAACAATAACGAAGAAAATAACGTTCGGGTTACGGAAAACTCCGATTACCGAGCCGCTTACCGTGCCAAGGTTATAAACAACCTTTCCGACAAGCTGTACAGGCCAGACCTTCTGCTTGTCGACCTCGTCGTTATGGTCGCCCTTCGTTGTGAAATACGGTGCGTTATCGTCACCGCCGTGCTCAATTGCGACAATACGGTGGGTGTTAACCTTTCCCGAAATCTCCTTATCCATTGAGTAAAAGCTGATTACATCGCCGACTTCGAGCTCTCTTGCATCGACTTTTTTTGTTACGACCACCGTTCCGATTTCGTATTCGGGAATCATACTGCCCGTCTGCACCTGAAGAAGGCTGAAACCGAAAACGCTCGGCACTTTGCCTGCAGAAGCGTTCAGGACACAAACAAAAACAACAAGTCCGAAAACGAAAAGCAAAGCCGAAAAGGCAGTAAAAACACGTGTTAAAATACTCTTGACTTTCTTCATCTTTTAACCGATACGCTGTGCGCTTATTTTGATGCTTCCGAGAGAGGATTCAAGACCGCTGACTTCAGGCGGCGCATTCTCCGAAAGACCGATTTCATAATAAATTGCAAATCTGTCCGATGCTGTTGTCTGATGATTTCCGAGCGAGAGCGATGGAATAATCACACCGTCAGTAATTTCTGAAAGCGAAGCATAACCCTTCGACTCAGAAACAAGCACGGAATCAACATATGTAACCGTTCCGTCGTTATTTGTTTTCTTTTTCTGTGAGTAGAGAGAATATTTTATCTGAACCGACTCTTTGAGCTCCTGCGGCATATTCTCGGGGATGCCTGAAATTTCGAATTTGAGATTAAGCTTATCAGATGTTTTTGTTGTTATAGCGAACTTATATTTGTTGAATTTACCCGGAATGAAATCGTTAAGCTCGATGTCACCGATCAAAGGCTGATAAACACCATCATCATCCATCTGATAATAATCTATCTTGACTGTGTCTCCGCTGACAGCAACCTTATACTGATCAAGGTTTGTTGAGAAATTGCTCGTAAACCAGGCGAAAGAAACAGCAACAAGAGTAAGGGCTGATGCCACTACCATTATTAAATTCTTAATCAAAGATGAATACTTTTTCATAGCTGCACCAACCCCCTTTCATTTATTTTCCGATTGCACTCCAGATGCTTCTCAAGCCCCAATCTTCTTCCTCTTCAACGAGCGAGAGTGTGAGAGAAACTGACTTTGCGTCCTGTGCATTTACGAGGATACCCTCGTTTGCAACATCCTGTGTTACGAGTGTGTTTCCGTTTTCGTCAACAGCAACAACGTTGAATCCGTAGCCTGCAGGAAGGTGCATATTTACATAAAGTGCACCGTCCGCAATTGTAACGGCTGCGATATCAACAGGCTGAGCTTCTGCTGTTGTGAAGAAGTCGAATGCCGTTGAATCTCCGCCTACCTTTGTTTTGAGCATTACACCGATAAGCTCGTCTGCGATTTCTGACTTTTCGTCTGCAACGATTGTGCAGCTTACGTCAACCGCACCTGATTCAAGCGGATTCATATAACGTGCAATTTCATTCTTTGTGCCGGCATAATCGACCGACGGAAGAAGTGTCATCTTAACCTCCGGAGTCTTTTCGAGCTTGACTTCGTTTGAATTAACTGCTGAATCAACAGCTATATCTGTGTAATTATAAACCGTACCTGCACTTAAGCCTGCAAGGTATCTGACTGTCATTGCAGCAAACTGAACACCTGTTGCGAACTTCGCTGAGCCGTCCTTTGCGATTGTTTCGGGTACGGGATAACCGCTGAGTGAAACAAATCCGTTTACGTTTGCTCTGACAAGCTCTTCTGTTGCAAGGACAGTAACTGCCTTTTCAGCTTCTGTTCTTGAAGTTCTTGAATCGCAGTAAGCGTTTGCAATCTTCACTTCTTCGTTTGCCGTGCCGATGATATTGCCTGACTTGCCGTCAGCCTCAACCATATTTGCAAAGATTATACCGTCAAGAGTTGCGAACGAAGCTTCGCCGACAATACCGCCGACAGACTTACCGCCGAGAACATATGCAGTTGAAGTTACGTTGAGGATTTCTGCATTTGTTGCAGAACCGACAACGCCACCTGCTGCAAAACCGTTTTCGCTGATAACCTTACCGCTTGTTACGGTATTCTTAATAACTGCACCGTTGATTGCACGGCCTGCAAGGATACCTGCATCCTGCTTTGTGCCGTTTGCATTAACCTGAGCAATTACGAAACAGCTTTCAACAGTACCGCCGTCAATTACAGCAGCAACTGCACCGACTGAATCTGATTCACCATCCGCAACATCGAAGCCTGCGAAACCGACGTTAGCAAGCACACCGCTTACTCTGCCGAAGAGGCTTGCGCCCGAATAGTCATAAAGAACAAAGCCGTTACCGTCAAGATTTCCTGCGAAATCTGCTCCGCCTTCAAATCCTGCAAGGCTGATATCGTTTGTGAGGACGTAATACTTGCCCTCGTTTGAATTGTTAAGCATAAATCCGAAGTCATCCGCTGTTGCGATTCGATACGGATTTTCCTTTGTGCCGTTGCCCTGAAGCGCTTCGTCGGATGTGATTCCGATTGCAAGCTCAAGACCTCCCGAGTATACAAAGACGAGCTTTGCAGACTCATTGACTGTTGAAGTAAGTCTTACTGCAGAATTTTCTGCCTTGTATTCAACAAGTCCATCAACGTCAGAAGTGATATTTTCAAGAGTGAACACTCTTCCACCCGCTGTGAATGACTTGTAAGTACCTGTTGCATTATTAAGAACAATGCTGTTTTCGGGAAGCGTTGCAAACTCTGTTGTAAGCTCAACAGTTTCGTATACACTTTCACCGACCTTATATGCGAGTGAGCTGAGATCAGTTACCGCATATTCGCTGTTACGGTAAGCATTGAACTGTTCGGCACCGAATGCACCGAGATTATTCTGATATGAAGAATAGTAAACATTCAGGAATACATCGTTATTCACATTTTCATTATCAACAGCAACTGCTTCGTAAACTTCGCCGATTACAAGAGCCTTAATGTCGCCGCCCTTTATATCCGCCGCAATAACAGTTTCCGTTACGAAGTTACGGTTGAGCTTATCAAATGCATCGCCTGCATTTTCTGACGAAATCTGTGCAATTACGCCCGAAGCAACCTTTGCGCCGTCAACCTCACCGCGTACAACAGAACCGTTTACCGAGAGAGCCTTCGGAGCAGAAATTCTGCCTGCGAAACCTCCTGCAAAGCCAGCCCTGACATTTACATCAGCGTCCACGTTCACGATGTTTGCCGGCTCAGCCTTGACCGCACCGATAACACCGCCGCCGACAGTTCCCGAAACAACGGAAACATTGTTGAGCTTCGAATTCTTGATAAGACCGTCATATACACCTGCTGCACCGCCCGCAATTTCAAGAGTTGCGCTTGTTGAGTCAAGTGTTGTTGAAACCTCAACGTTGTTGAGAGTTACGTCTTCAATAATTGTTGACTGTGCAATACCGACAAGACCGCCTGCAACAGCGCCCGCCTGAGTTGCTGTAACCTTTGCAGAGTTTACTGTCACGTTCTTGATTGTTGTGTCGTTTGCACGTCCGATGAGTACACCTGCATCAGCCGAAGCCGTGATGTCCGCACCGTTTATTACAAGGTCCGTTATAACCGCACCGTCAGTTGCTCCGAAGAGACCGCCGAAGGTTTTACCGTTCATACGAAGGCCTGTAATTGAGTGAACCTTGCCGTCGTAAAGACCTGAGAAGTTGCCGTTGAAAGCAACTGCTGTATTGCCGATTGTCACAATTCCGTTGCCGACATTGTAGAATGCTCCGCCGAATTCGTAATCGGCCTCCGTGAGTACGATATCCTCTGCAAGAACGAAGTATGCATTCTTGTCAGCGTAGTCTGCCATTGCTTCAAGGTCATATGCATCCTTGATAAGATACGGCATTGATGCTGTACCCTTACCCTCAAGAGGTTCGGTAACATTTGCAACCATTGCGAACTCAACCGGGATACGGATCTGCTCATCTTCGGCAAGAACATAATAAGCCCTGATTGAAATATTCGCCGGGCGGTTTGCCTTGAGCACGAGCGAGTTTTCTGTTGAGGAAACAACACTGATTCTGTCTTCTGATTCTGAAATCCAGCCTGTTGCGGAGTCGAACACGAATCCGTCAACCTTCGGAAGTCCTGAAAGAGTAACCGTTGTTTCGTTCTTTGTTTCAAGAACACCCACAGACGGTGTGATACCGCTGTTCATATCTGTGTATCCACCGTCAAGAGCTTCTGAAGAATAAGCCTTCATACCGCCGTATGTCGAAAGAACAACACCGTTGATTGCGGAAGAAATATCTGTTGAATTGAAAATATCTTCATTTACAGCACCGATAATAAGAGCTGCAGATTCTGCATTTTCAGCTGAAAGCTGTGCAAAGACAATGCTGTCGGAAACTATCGGAGTTGAAGCATCGAATGCTGTGCCGTCGGTGATGATACCGACAATACCGCCGAGCACACCTGCTCCGCTTACGTTACCGCCAACCTTGACACCGCTGACTGTAACGTTATTCACAGCAGACATACCGATTCTGCCGAGTGCACCTGCCGCAGAAACTGCGTTTGCTGTCAATGCACCGTTTACTGTTGCAAATGTTTTTGAATCCGTGAGGGTGAGGATGCTTTCTGCACCTGAGCAGTCACCGACAAGACCTGCCGAAACAGCCGCACCGCCGATTACGGTCGCTTCATCCGCTGTTGCACCGCTGATTGCCACTGTTCCGTTTACGTTATGAACGCCGAGAATACCTGCAGCGACAGTGTTTGCTTCTGCTGATGTTGTTTCACAAGCCTTAACGCTTGCATTCTTAATTGTAAGATTGGTGTCTGCTGTTGTCTTGCCAACGATACCTGCAGCAACGCCTGCAGAAACCTTCACGTTTTCAACTGCTGCATTTTCAACCGTACCTGCGAATACTGCGGCAACACCGCCTGCAGTAAATGCAGAAGAGATTGCAACTGTTGAAACCTTTGAATCCTTAACGGATACGGACTTCATTGTGCCGTTACCGCTTGCGATACCTGAAATCTCGGAAACACCGCTGATTTCAGCCTTGTTTACATTCGCATTGCTGATTGAAACTTCACCCTGGAGAAGGCCTGCAACACCTGAAATGTAGTTTGCACCCTCTGCCTTGAACGAGTCAACAACAACTGAACTAAGCTGTGCCTTTGCATTGATACGTCCTGCAACTGCACCGACATAGCTTGATTCTGACTTAACGGAAGAATTCTTCACAGTAATGTCTGAAACAGAAACTGTGTTTTCTGCGTCGTCAATTGCGCCGATAACTGCTGATGCATAAAGCTCAGCTGAAGTTACTTCTGCATTTTCAACGGTAATACCGCTGATCTTTGCATTTCCCGTAACCTGACCTGCAAGCACGCCCGCATAACCGCCGTCTGATGAAATCTTTGCATCAACAAACTTAAGATTCTTCACTGTTGCGCCGTCAAGCACTGCAAAGAGACCGACCTTTGCGTTGCCGTCGATTGCAAGATTACGTACAGTCTTACCGTTACCGTCGAATATTCCGCTGAAGCTTGCTTCTGCAGAGCCGATCGGAGCGAATGAGCTGAGCTCTGCCATATCAACATCGCTCTTCATAATGAAGCTTGCGTTGCTGAGCTCGGCAATATTTTCACTCACGTAAGCGAGGTCGAATGCTGAATTAATAACATATCTTCCGCTTGCATCCTTTTCAAGTCCGTTTGAAACGTTGATTGTTGCAGAAAGACCTGTCTTTGTATTCACAACAGTTACAGGAATTGACTTAACGGTTATAACACCGTCCGCACGCTGTACGCTGAGAACGAGCTTTCCGCCGTCAACGTTTACTGTTGCGATGAGCTTTGAAGCGTCACAGATTACGGAATACTCTCCGCCGTCTGTTGCGCTGAATGCCTTGATTGCCGGAAGAGTTGCGGTGAACTTACCGCCGTTACCTGTAAAGAATCCTGCATTACCGCCGTCGAACGACCAAACCTTGAACTGGTTCTTATCAAAACCGTCGAATGATGCGATTTCTGAAGAAGCAAGGTCTGTATAAATACTCTTGACCGTAAGCTTCTTGCCCGTTACAGAACCGATAAATGCAAACTTACCTGCAAGGTTTTCGCCACCGACATAACCGTCAGTAATTGAAACTTCGTTTCCTGTAACCTTGCCTGCGAAGATTGCTGTGTCTGCAGATGTGATATCCTTTTCTGCAACGATATCCGCAACTGCTCCGCTGTTTCTTATAACAACCTTGTCGCCGTCGATAAGACCTGCGAATGCACCGATTGCAGAAAGCTTATCTTCAACGATTGTAACGTTACCCTTAACAAGAGCAGAATCAATAACCGTACCTGCAGCGATTCTGTTGAAGAGGATACCTGAATTGTTTGCGTTTGCCTTGAGCGAAACGCCCTCAGCCATTGCAACTCCCACATTGTTTACAGATGCATCGATTGCATCACCGAAAACAGCTGTTGAAAGGTCTGCCGTTACGATAACATTAAGATTCGTCACGCTGCCGTAAACAGCACTTGCAAGAGGCTTCGTTGTGTTGATTGTAAAGCCGTTGCCGTCAACCGTGCCCTTGATTGCAGTTGCACGTGAGTTGACTGTAATATCCTTACCGAGAACGATGTTCATTCCCGGAGCATATCTGAGAAGATTGAAGTCACCTGCTGTCATAACAACAAACGGATTATTTGCTGAGCCGTCACCCTTTGCATCCTTTGCAACCGTGAGAAGCTCAACACGGAAGTACTGCTTAAGAGTGTTGCCTGCTGAGGCTGAACCTACGTTTGCAGGAAGCGTAACGTTAGCGTAATATCCCGCATATGCAACCTTACCCGATGCATTTGCAGTAATTTCAACTGCACTGCCGTTTACAGTTGCGCTTATGCCGTCACCCTTGACGGAGATTTCACCGTCAAGCTCAAATGTTGCCTTGCCCCATGACGTTGACTTGACATCATTTGATGAAAGGACAGCCTTCTTACCCTGCGGAATGAGGATAAACTGACGGTAGTTAAGCTCGTTGACACCGCAACCGTAGTCGCCGAGCATTGTATCCTTGCCACTCACTTCGCCTGACCAGAAGCAATCCTTGACCATTTCAGCCTTGCCGTCAGCACCGATGATGCCGTTGCCTGTTACTGAAGCTGAAATTGCGACGAGTGAATAGTTATTTGTAAGAGTTGAGGTGATTTCCGCACCTGAAACAGGCTTCACAGCCTTGCCGACTACGCCGCCGACAAAATCTGCAGCCTTACCGCCCATAACGTTACCTGTTGCAACGCTGTTAAGAACGGAGCCTGAATTGCAACCTGCAACACCGCCGTAAATGACAGCACTTTCAACTGCAGGAATAAACATTCCGACGTTGATTGCAGAAACATTGCTGATTGTACCGTGGTTAAGACCTGCAACCACACCGACGTTACCTGTTGCAGAAATTGTGTGATTTTCAGCTGAAGCCGCGCTGAGGTTAGTATGCGTGCCCTTTACTGTTACATCGGAAACAGTACCGTAGTTTTCAGCAACGATAAACGCTGCGTTCACTGCTTTTTCAGCTGTGAGTACGGGATATGTAACCGTAACAGCAGAAACAGTACCCTTGTTTTCTGTTGCGATGAGAGCGATATCTGCCATTTCAGCAGATGTTGACTTCATCACGGGCTTTTCTATCTTAAGATTTCTGATAGTTGATTTTTCATTGAGTGTACCGAAGATTGATGCGGCATTACCCGACACGATTTCAACATCAAGACCCTTGAGTGTGTATCCGTTACCGTCGAGGTTGATAAATACATTTGCGCTTGTTGATGCAAGCTTCTTATCGATGCCGACGAGTGAACCGCCGTTCTTTGCAAATTCGCTTCCGCTTACACCTGAAAGGTCGATGTCTGCAGTAAGAACAAAGTACTTATCAGCGTTTGCCGTGTTGTTTACCTTACCGCCGAGTGAAAGGAACTGTTCGGTTGTTGAAATCTTGAACGGATTTTCCTTTGTGCCGTCGCCTTCGTCAATTACGACGATTGCTCCGCCTTCCTGCTCAACTGAAGGAGGTGTAATTTCTCCGCCCTCCTGAGTAACCGTTGAGGTCGTTGTTGAAGTGATTGTTGAGGTCGAAGACTGTGTGGAGGAAGTTGAAGGCGCAGACGAAGACTCACTGACGACAGTTGTCGCCAATGATGACACTATTCCGGTTGATGTCACAAGCATTACAATGCTCAGGAGCATAACCGCAACCTGTTCAAATCTCCTTCTTAACATACTTTCGTTTCCTCCGAAACCGTCGTAACGGTGAGTTTATAATTATTCGGCATTCTTCTGAGAGTTTTTCTCTTTGAGTGCCTTTTCTTTAGCCTTTGCCTTTTCACGGGCAAGTCTTTCCTGTTCTTTCGCTTTGGCTTTGGCTCTTTCACGTGCTATACGTTCTTTTTCCTTTGCCTTTTGTTTAGCGATGCGTTCCTGCTCCTTGATTTTTTCACGCGCAAGGCGTTCCTTTTCCTTCGCTCTTTCTTTAGCGATACGGTCTTTTTCAGCCTGTGCTGCTCTCATTTTTGCAAGACGCTCTTTTTCCTTGAGCTTAGCTTTTTCTTTGTCTGCCTTCATCTTTTCGGCAGCCTTTTCTTTAGCTATTCTCTCTTTTTCTTTTGCCTTTTCCTTAGCAATGCGTTCTTTTTCAGCTAATTCTGCTTTTTCCTTAGCAGCTTTTTGCTTTGCTTTTTCTTTTGCGAGGCGTTCTTTTTCTTCCTCTAAAGCTTTTGCCTTTGCGAGGCGTTCTTTCTCCTTCGCCTTTTCTGCGGCAGCCTTTGCCTTTGCTTTTTCAGCGGCAAGTGCCTTCGCAGCTCTTTCTTTTTCCTTTGCCTTTTCACGGGCAAGCTTTTCTTTTTCAGCCTGCTCAGCCTTCAGCTTTGCTACGCGCTCTCTTTCCTTCTGCTTTGCAGCACGTTCTTTTTCAAGTGCAAGAGCTTTCGCGGCTCTTTCCTTTTCTTTAGCTTTGGCTTTTGCTGCCTTTTCTTTTTCAATAAGAGCAAGACGCTTTGCTTCTTCTCTTGCTTTGCGCTCTTCTTCACGCTGCTTCTGACGTGCAAGCTTTGCTTCCTCTGCAGCCTGAAGCTTTGCGGCTCTTTCTTTTTCTTTGAGAATTCTTGCTTTCTCCTTCTCTTTTTCGAGACGGATGCGTTCCTTCTCTTTCTCTCTTGCAAGACGAGCTTTTTCTCTCTCTTTTCTTGCACGTTCCTTGGCAAGCGCAAGTTCTTTTTCTTTTCTTGCCTTCTCTCTTGCCTTTTCTCTTGCAATGCGCTCTTTTTCCTTCTGCTTTGCAAGACGTTCTCTTTCTTTTTCGCGCGCTATGCGGCGGCGCTCCATCTCTTTTTCGTGAGCGATCTGAGCCTTGATCTTGTCCTCGATTGCCTTTTTACGTGCATTTTCGGAATCAAGAGCACGCTGGATAGCTTCCTGAATTTTCTTTTCGCCTTCCATCTTCTTTTTGCTGACTCGCTTAACTTCCTCAACAAAGACACGCTGAATTTCAATGTCTTCCATATCGTAATCAAGAACGAGCTCTTCAGCGAGTCTCTTAAGAAGCTTCGGCTTGAGCTTACGGCGCTTCTGCTTACCGACGGCATCCTCTGAAAGTGTGTTTGCCTTAAGCATCATATAGTTGAGCGCCATCATCCTGTTAAGCTGGTTTCTGTACTCGTCGCTGACCATATCGTTGGATTCCTTAACGGTAATCTCGTAACCGAGGTCAGTGTATGACTGAATGAACTGCCAGAGTTTAAGACAAGCTCTGAAGTTCGGATTTTTCTGAATCGCGTTCGTTCTCATAATCGGGGGACGGACGGGAACACAGTTCTGCAACTCTTTCATGAAAGCAGAGTGTGCGTATTCGTTGATAATCTTCTTGATTCTCTCAATTCGCTGGAAAGCTGATGCGTTTTCGCCCTCAAGGCCCGTTGCGGTATTATCAAGCTCACCGCCACCTGACTGTGCGGCAACTTCAAGCTTGTAAGTAACTTTTTCTCTGCCGCGTGTGAAGTCGCTTTCCATTTTAAGAGAAGCCATATTGTCGTCATCGGAAACATTGAAAAGAACGTTATAGCGCACATCAATGAATCTGATGAGATTCTGCATAAGAGTGTAAACGAATCTGTTTTCGTAAACTTCGAAGCTTTCTTCACGGAAAACGTTAAGAATCTGGTTCGGAGTAACGTCGTCGCCCTCAACCTTTGCAATCATATTTGTATGCTGAGCAAGGTGGCGGATTGATTCGTTTGTAATCTTTCTTGCACGTTCGATGGGAACGATTTCCTCTTCCTGAACGATGAACTTACGGGGAACTCGCATAATGTTATCAAGGGGAATGATACATGCTTCAATTTCCTCGACCCACTTCAGGTCGATTTTCTTTTCAAAATATCTGTTGAATAAGGAATACTTATTCTCGCCGGTATCAATGCAGTTTTCCATAGCATCGTAAAACACATTGTCCGTTGTGAGAGAAGCAAGGGAATCCTTATATTCAAGATATAATTCAAGATAAGATTTTTCCATGGATTATTTCCCCTTTGAGAATTGATTAGCTTAAATTTACATAAGTCTCTTAAGAAGCTGGAGGTATTCTTTACATTCGTTCATGTTAGCCTTACCGAAGTGCTTGTTAAGGTAAGTAACAAGACCGTCGATTTCATCACGGATGAAGGAAAGGTTCAAGCTTTCGAACTTACGGAAAACTTTCTTTGCAAGAACGAAGTCGATACCGTCGATTTCTGTGCCGCCGCAGCCAACGTAAGCAGGAACAAATTCCTTGAGCTGCTTAACAATACGGTTACCGAATGCAAGACGGAAATGTTCGATAACATAGTCGTCAAGCTCTTCGATTTTCTTAAGGTTTTCGTCAGAAACCTTGTACTTTGTCTGACAGTCTCTGAACATATCTTCAAGGTGCTTATAGCTGAGTGTAAGGTTTTCTGTGTACGGTGCTTCAAAGAATTTACCCTTACTGTTAAGGTCGATGGGAATAGCACGGTCGTAAACCTTATCGGAAACGGCGAATGTAGAGTCGTCGTTGTTGATTGTACCGATGTACCACATATTTTCGGGAAGCTTGAGCTTACCGTCGATAACGTGTTTCGGGTCAGTCGGCCATACGCTGGGAACGAGTGAAACAACCCATTCATCACGTGACGGCATTTCGAGGATTGAAAGAAGCTCAGCGAAGTAGTACTCAACACGAGCGATGTTCATTTCGTCAAGAACGGTAATGAAGATATCCTCTTTGAATGTAGCTTCGTACATTTTCTTGAGAACTTCTGTTTCATTGAAGCGCTTTGTGAATTCGTTAAAGTAACCGAAAATTTCGGTACGGTCACGCCATGACGGCTGAACTGATGCGATTGTTACAGGGTTCTGAAGGAACTTACCCCAAGCGTAAGCAAGTGAAGTTTTACCTGTACCTGAAATACCCTGAAGGATGATAAGACGTGTTGAAGCAAATGCTGAAAGGAAAAGGCGGATAACCTTGATTTCGTAGAAAAGACCAAGTCTTGAACAAGCATAGTTGCGGAACATATCACAGATTTCGGGAAGTGTGATTTCGTTGTCATATTCGGGAGCAACGTAATCCTCAAGCTCAATATCAACCTGTGTACACTTGTAGAAACGGCTGTAGTCGTCTGCTGACTTGTCGATTTCGCCTTCTGCCTTCTTCTCTTCGCCTTCTTCGCCCTGAGCGTTTTCTTCTGTCTCAATGAATGAGCTTTCGCCGGGCTTGAGGCCGAGCTGGGAAACCTTCATAGCGAGGATTCTTTCCTTTTCGTTATGAAGCTTGATGATTTCTCTGTTAAGGTTGCCTACTTCGTTAAGAAGCTCTTCCTGGTCAACAAGTGTTCTGCGGACTCTGATGTACTTTTTAACAAGCACAACAACGAGAATTACAATCGCCGCAAGAACAACAACAGTTGCAATAACTGTGAGAATTGCAAGAATCCAGTCAACAGCTGTGAAGTCGCCTGACCATGATTTGAAAATGCTTATGTATTCGGGAACATTGAAGATATTGGCAATACCGAGGCCAATACCCTTAAAAATTCCCCAAACGCCTTTTATGAAAAATTGATTTAAGAACTCTGCAATGAATTTTGTTACTATCATCTTTCAGTCACCCTTTAAAAGTTAATTAAAATCTGAGTTATATGTTATACAGGTTGTGAATGTTATTTATCGGTTTCTTCTGATGCTTTTGCTTCTGCCTCTGCCTTTTTAAGAGCTTCCTGCTCAGCGAGGTATTCTGCAATTGCACGGCGCTTTGTTTCTTCATCGATGTCCTCAGCCTTAGCTTCCATGAACATCATAATAAGCTTATAAATCTGCCAGATGAAGAAAAGAGCAAGCGGAATGATAATACAAATCATAAATCCCGTACGGCTCTGAAGGAACTCAAGTGCATGGCCGAGACCGACAATCTTAAGACCTTCTCTCAGATTTCCGTTTTCGTCGTAACCTGAATTAATCTGCTTGCCGAGGATTGAGTCCGGTGTAACCGGCACGGTATCTTCCATATCTATCGCGTCACCCTTTGTGACGAAGTTATTGATCGTGCCGTCCTTGTTATATACAATATCGAGGATTCTGTGGGTGTTGTTGCCTCTTATGCTTCTGCCTTCGCTGTCTGTAAGAACGGTTGTGTAAGTAATAACGTCACCGATCTTAAGCTCATTTACGTTCTTGACTTCCTTTGCGATAATCATATCGCCTGTCTCAAAAGCAGGTCTCATTGAGTCTGACTGGATTGTGAAGGGAGTATAACCGAAAACGTTACCTACGCCAACGTCTGAATTCTTTGATGTGAAAGTCATAACAGTAATGACAATCGCAATAATAAGGATGAAGACAAGAAGCACGTCTGAAACGACTTCAAGCACCTTTTTAAGTTTGTTTTTCATTTTTTACATTCACTCCTGATTTTATTTGACTAAAAGGTCATTTACAAGCACTCAGCGAATGCTCATAAATCGCCTTTCGGTTTTTGAATTATTCGGGTGACGATGACGAAAATCGTCACCCGTGAATTTGTGACGGCAATCCGCAGAGCAGAGCATCTGCTCTGCGGAAAAAGTTTGAAGCAACTTAATCTTATACGATTGTGAGTACAAGATTGAAGTTGAGTGTTGCACCTGCTACATCGTTTGCACAGTCAACGTCGTTACCTTCCATCCAAAGGTATACACGAACACGGTTAATACCTGTAACAGCATCAAAGTAAGCGTTTGAAGCCTTGTTTGAATCTGTTGCACGAGTACCGAGAGCAGCACCTGCATACTGAGTTTCCTGCATGATGTTCTTACCGTTACCTGTCGGTGTACGTTTTGAGAAAGTAGATGTAAGGTAGAGATCGGGAACCGTTGCACCGTCTGAATAACCTGATGCATCTGTGTGGTTAGTTGAGTTTGGCTCATACATAACAACACGGTTCTGGTTAGCGTTAGCCGGTTTTACGCCGAGGATAGCGGGAGCTTCTGCCTTAGCGGGAACTGTACCGCAGTTAACAAGAGCAACACGCATTGCTGAAACAACGTCCGGGTTGTCATCGCAAGCTACAGTTGTCTCATTCCAGTAAACCTTCTGATCCTGACCAACCTTTACAAAGATATCAAATGCAACGTAACCGCTTGTTGTATCAGAAGCTACCTGTGTAGCGTTGATATAACCTTCGTCATCGATTGAACCTGCAAAGAATGTAGGAAGGCTTCTTGAAACATACATATTTGATGATGAAGGAACAAGAAGCTCAGGGAAATTGTTTTCATTTCCTTCATATGCTGCCCAACGAGCTGTTGTCTCGCCCTTGAGGTCAGCAAGAGTAAGCATTGTTGTGAATGCATTAGCGTTACCTGAAAGCTGCACACCGTCAGGAGATGTGATGTTGAGTTCCATTGTCTCAACTTCAACTCTCTTAGCCATTGAGAACCAAGCAAATGTTGATGATGTCAACACGATTGCTGAAACAACGAGCATAGCGATGGCAGAGATAAAGGTACGCTTTTTCAATGTGTTTTTCATTTTGTCTTTACCTCCATAAGGATTTTATGCTTTAGCGACCGTTAACGCGTCGCCAAACGCACAAGTTTTTGCTAATCAATGTTCCATTCACCGGGAGTTATTACGGCCTTCCCAGTAACCCGGTTTGCAAGAATTGCATCTCCCAAATTTTCAGCTGAATATTACCTTACAGCCGAACACTTCCCGGAGTAACTGAAACATAAATTAGAAGTAAGTAAATGCCTGGGAATTAAACCAATGTGAATACAAGGTTTGCAGAGATAAGCTGACTCTGGAGTGAGTCTGTGCAGTTAGCATCCTGGCCTTCCATCCAGATATAAACTCTGATACGGTTAACACCTGATGAAATGTTGATAACTGCATCTTCTGCGCCTGTATCAACAGCACAGTCATAACCTGATGCGAGAGAAATCGCGCCCTGCGCTGATGAAGGAACAGTTGAAGCGCCCTCTGCAAGCGTGCCACTCATACCTGTGCTTGTTATAGGCTGAGTGCTACGAGCATCTTCATTGGTAGCGAAAATGACTGCTTCTGAACCACTTGTAGCCTGTGCGGGAGTTGATCCCTTTGTCACCGTGCCACAGTTTACAAAACCGATACGCATAGCATTTGCCGCCTCAGCAATAGCCTGAGTACCATCAGTCTCATCATTCTTTACAGTGATGTCTGACTGACCGATTTTAAGCTGAGCTGTTTCGCCGCCTGTGTAATCAACGAAAACGTCGAATACATAGTAACCTGCCTGCTTACCGCCTGCCGGTGTAGCTACGCCTGACTTACCGTAAACGTCAACACCGTTATCAGATGTTGTTGCAAGGCTTTCAAGTGTGTTTGTAGCTCTGTCAACGCCGCCTGTGAAGAATGCCGGCAATGAGTTAAGAGCAAAGCTTGAAGATGCAGGTTCGATCATTGCAGGGAAGAAGTTATAATCTTCTGAAACTGCCTGGAAACCTGTGGTAGCTGTACCGTTAAGATCTTCAAATGTCAACGTATCAGTAAATGTTGAAGCATTTGCAGAAATCTGGATGCCTTCGCCCTGCTTTGTAACCTTAAGATCAAGGTCACTTGCCATTGCGCTTCTGCCCAATGAGAACCAAGCGAAAGATGCAGTCGTTATAACGATAGCAGAAAGAAGAAGCATTGCGATAGCTGCAAAAAATGCGCGGTTTTTCTGACTCTTCTTAAACATGTCCTTTTCTTTACCTCCTTCTTAGATTTTATGTACGGTAATCCGCCATAATATATATCTCAAATGTGTCTGAGACCTGAAAGTGAATTCTACTGTCTGTTCTTATGCCTGTTCGGACGATCCGTCACTACCATCCGCTTCTTCGCACAGGAATTTCATAGACATTTTGATTTCGCCTTCAAGGATCTTGTTAACACATTCAGGATCCCATCCTTCGAGCCAGACAACAACTGTGTATTTATCAATGTCGCCTGCTCTGAACATTTCAACTTCGTTTTCCATAATCTTTGTGTTTGAAACGAAGTTTTTGTCAACGGAATAAACGCTCTCTCCGTTATCGTTGAGATTTTCTTCGCGCTTATCCGTAGTACCCTTCTGTGGTTTTGCGTAAATCGTAGGCTCTCCGTTATGGAAAATCATTACGCGCATTGCCTCATCTACACCGAGCGAAACAGCATCTATAAGAATCTCTGCTTCGTAGTCCACATCAACGTTACCTGCATTTTTTATATAGAATGTATATGCAAGGAACTCCTCACCGTTTGAACGGTTATGTGAACCGTCGATATCATCGATGTCGTCGGGCAGCCACGCAAGTGTACAGTCCGCCATGTTTTCACATTTCTCACCCGTAAGGAAACGTGAAGACTGACTGAAGTCCGGTGTCTCCGAAAGAATGATGCCCATGTTGTACGCATCCTTATCCATTGTAACCGTGAAGTCACCTGCTTTGTTCACGTATGATGAGCAAGCGAACATCAGGGAAAGGAAAAGCAACATTAAAACAAGAATGATTGTAAGGATACGGATTAAAGCTTCTCTTTTTTTGACTTTTTTGGATTCGGATTTTACGCCGTATTTACCCATTGCGTCGTTTCCCTGCGGAGCTTCTGCACCGGGTGGCGGAGCATTTTTCTTTTTCTTAGCCAAGCCCATCATCCTTTCCTTAGTTTATCTGTTTATCTTTAACAAACTCTCCGAAGTACGGACCGCTGAAACGGTCAGCACCCATCTTGTTGATTAAATCAAAAACTTCCTTTGTTTCAATTCCGTTAACGATAACCTGAGTATCAATCTTCTTGCAGAAATCAATAATACCCTGAACCGTATTCTGAACCTTTTCGTTATAAAGTATATCTTCAATCATACTCTCGTGAATACCGATGTAATCAAGGTCATAGTGAGCAAGATTTGAAAGTGAAGTGTACTCAAGACCGAGGTCGTCAATTGAAACTCTGAATTCAAGCTCGCGCAAAGCATCAATTGTTTCCTTAACTCTGTCCTTTACGGCTTCAAGAATGCTTTCGGTAATATTGAAGCAGATGCTATCAGGCGAAATATCGTATTTATCAACAATCTTCTTTACCTGAGTTACGAAGTTTTTCTTCGTAAGTGTTTTAACCGATACCCAGATAATAACACTGTTCATATCAACCTCACGCTCGGCACAGCGTTTGATTGCTTCGCAGGCTTCTTCAACAGCCCAGAGATTAAGCTGAACAACCTGGTTGGACTTTTCCGCAACGGGCATAAAAACTTTTTCGGGAATTACTCCCTGGATTCTGTCGTTGATTTTCATTACCGTTTCGAAATCAATCGCCATATTAAGATGAATGTCAAACACCGGTCTGTAGAAAAGCTCAATCGTTCTGATTCGTGAACCGGATGCGGGATTCTTTTTGTTCTCTGCCATAGCGACACACTCCAAAGTTATCGGTTGATTATTATATATATTATAAATGTATACGAAATTCTGCGTTTTGGCGGTGACTGATTTTTAGCGGCACCTCTACACATAAAGATACTAATATACATATAATACTTTAACACAGTAATCAACATTAGTCAACAAAAAAATCTTCTAAAAAGAAAAAAATTCTCACAAAAAACTGTGAGAATTTTTATGTAAAAATTTTTTGTTTTTTTTATGGAATTTTGCAAAGACTTTTAACTTCAAAAAGAAGCTGATTTATTTCAGAAATTCTTTGATTTATTGCAAAATATTTTTCAGTATTTTTATCATAGTCCGTGATGAAATCGTAAAAATTTTTTGCCTCGTAACCCATTAAAATATCTTTGTCGATTTCTCCCTGAACTTCCTCTTTTTTTCCGTCTGCAAAATGAATTTTCACTCCCGTGAGCTTGGAGATTGATTCAATAGAAATTGTTCCTTTGTCGCCGAAAATCTGCGAACCGCAATAATCCTGACCTATCTTCGAATATGTAAGCGTTACCTGCTTGTCGGGATAAACAAGGATTGCCGTGCCGTAACCGTCAGCACCCGTTTCTATGAAACCTGCGGACGCAGTTACTTTCTGCGGCAGACCGAAAAATTCAATCGCGGGATAGTAACAGTAAATTCCTAAATCGCGAAGGCAACCCGTCTTCATTTCGGGATTGAAAATGTTCGGATTTTCTCCGTTTTTCAGCGCCTTATATTTCGAAGAAAGCTGAGAAAAATCGAAGTGAGCTGTTGTAATTTTTCCGATTTTTCCGAGTGCGTTTTTCACCGTTTCCGTATGCGGAGAATGCATCATCATTATTGCTTCGGTGTAGACTAATTTTTTCTCCTTCGCAAGAGAAAAAAGCTCGTTGAATTCGTCGGGAGTTATTGTAATCGGCTTTTCACAAAGAACGTGTTTTCCGTTTTCAAGCATAAGCTTACTTTGCTCATAATGAAGCAAATTCGGGCTTGCGATATAAACCGCATCAATATCACTTTCTGCAAATTCATTTATATCCGTATAAATCCTGTCACAGCCGAAATTTTCCGCAAATTCTTTTCCTTTTTCGTATGTACGCGAATACATTGCCGCGAAGCACATTCCGTCAACTTTCTGCGCTCCTTTTACAAACTCTTCGGCAATCCAGCCCGAGCCGATTACTCCGTATTTTATCATAAATTCTATCTCCTTTTTATGTTTAAACAATCAAACAATTTCGGGTTTATTGGGATGGTTTCAGCACAATTGTAACCGAGCAAATCCTCCCTTGCCTAAAGGGAGGTGGATTTTGCGAAGCAAAAGACGGAGGGATACTTTGCAAAAAACACTGAAAGTTCATAGTTTTCTCCGAAAATATCCCCCAGTCACGACTTCGTCGTGCCAGTCCCCTTTAGGCAAGGGGGCCTGATAACTGCACTATAGAAGAACTCTACAACCCCGAATTTGTTTTATTCTCTTTTAATCAAAACACTTAATCACGTCTGAACCTGATTTTACAAATGCAACAAATTCATTTATCTCTGCCGTAATTTCGTAATTGCCTTTAGTATATAATTTTTTGTCTTTTGTAAGAATCCACTCACCGTCGGGAATATAAACCTTTTTTACCGTCTGTCCCTGCTCAACGATAGGTGCAAAAATAATATCATCACCAAACATATACTGACTGTCAAGTGTATAACAAATTTCATCGTCGGGATATTCAAAAAACATCGGACGCATTACAGGGTAACCCCTTTCACTTGCAATATCCGTTTGCTTTTTTATGTACGGCCTTAACTTTTCACGGATAAAAATAAGATTTTTAAGGATTTCAAAATTCTCTTCTCCGAAGCTCCAGATTTCATTCGGGTCTCCGCTCGGCTCTTTAAGTCCGGGTGTCGGCTCAAAATGACGGATTCGTGAGCCGTGGAGTCGCATAACGGGACTGAACAAGCCGAACTGGAACCAACGGACAATAAGCTCTTTAAAATAATCGCTCGTTATATCCGCACCGTAAAATCCGCCGATATCCGTATTCCACCACGGAATTCCGCACATTGCAATATTAAGTCCTGCTTTTACCTGACAGGCAAGACTTTCGAATGTCGATTCAATATCACCCGACCACACAAGCGAACCGAATTTCTGACTTCCTAAGTATGCACAGCGTGTAAGTGTGATTATATCATCTCTGCCGATTGATTTGAAACCGTCGTAGGCCATTTTTGAATAATAATACGGATACAAAAGTGCAACCATATCCGCACGTCCTTTGTACCAGATAAGATTATCAAAATGTTCGGGATGAATTTCAGGCTCCGCTTCGTCAAACCAGAGAGCGTCCACGCCGTTGTCGATATAATTTTCCTTAATTTTACTCCAAACATAATCACGTGTTGCAGGATTTGTAACATCAATTTCGCCCTGCCAGCCGTAGAAATCAAAAACTCTGTCGCAACCGCGCGCCGTACGCATAAGCATATTGTTGTTTCGCATAAAGCTGTAGTTTTCACTGCCACCGTTGACGGTAGGCCAAACAGACACAATCAGCTTTGTATTCATTTCGTGAAGCTCGTCCGACATCGCCTTTACATCCGGCCAGTATTTCGGGTCAAATTTATAGTCACCCTGCTCTGTCCAATGAAAATAGTCAGCAATTATTACTGAAAGCGGAATTCCGAGCTCCTTGTATTTACGTGCAACCGACAGCAACTCTTCCTGTGTTTCGTAACGGAGTCGGCACTGCCAAAAGCCCGTTGCCCATTCAGGCATTTCGGGTGCATATCCCGTCAGGTCGGCAAGTGTTGTACAAGCCTCCTTTGGGGTTCCTGCAATAACAACAAAATCCATAAATCTGCAACAGTCACAGCTCCAACGGGTACGGTTCTTTGAAAGCTCACAAAGTCCCGTTGACGGATTGTTCCAAAGAAAACCGTAGCCGAGCGAAGAATAAACATACGGAATCGTGCATTTTGCATTTACGTTACGGATATCAATTGACGAACCTTTCAAATCAAACTCGTTGTCCCAACTGTGGCCGAGACCGAAGAAATGCTCGTTCTCGTTCGGTTCAAACATAACTCTTGCTGACCACAAACCGCTGCCTTTATTGTCAAAATGACGGTAGTTGCTGTGGAAAGTAAGCTCAGGTTTTTCTTCAAGAATTTTCTTTCCGTTTGCAAAGAATGTAAGTTTGCCGTTCGGCTCAACTTTTACCTTGAGTGTACCGCAGGTAAGTGTTGCATAATTTTCAAACTCTTCTGTTTTTGCCTCTGCCTCCTTCGGCATAAGAGTATAGTTTTCGTCAATCACCTGAGCATCGGGAAACGACTGAAAACGGATTGCATTTTTTCCGCAGGCACTGATGCGGATAAGCTCCGTGTACCTCATTAAAAAAAGTTCGTTGTTTTTGATTGTAAGATTTTGCATAACGTCATCTCCCGTCAGGTTAGTTTTTGTACGACAAAATGGGTTTGTCGGGTTCTTTTTTTCACCTCATCCGTCATTTTCTCACGAAAATGCCACCTTCTCCTCAAGGAGAAGGCTGAAAACTACGCAAATTAAAGGCTTCTCCTCTGAGGAGAAGCTGTCACGAAGTGACTGATGAGGTGTAGGTTGCAACGCAACCGTTATTATGATCAGCGGCGCAGCCCTTCACTTATTCACATATAATGCGTAGCATTACAAGGTTCTCCGAAACAAAGAAATCTTTGATTTCGTTTTGTTTCGTGAGGTTCTTATTACTTCTTACCTATTACTTCTCGGAGTTGACCCCGTCAAACCCGAATTTATCGGGAATGTCTTTCCCTGAAAAAATTAAACAAATTATTCTTTATCTTTTCTGTTTTTTAAAGTTTTTATAATCTGAAAAATACCTGCTGAAAACAGAATTATCGGCACAAAAATCCATAAACCGAAGCTTTTAATTGTTCCCTTTACAGAAAGGACTTCCGTAAACTTAACTATCGGAATTCCCATTCCGACCAATACAAATACGATACCTATACATAAACCCAATATGTCTGTTTTGATTTTTTCAAAAAATCCCGAGACCGATAAATGAAACAAAATAAATACAGAAGAAACCAACGCAAAAAATGCTCCTATGAAAATGATTCCTGCTTCTTTCCTGCCGATTCCGAGAATCAGCAAAGCAACACCTGCAAGAAAAGAAACAATCACCAAACCTGCGGCGGCAATCTTTGCAATGTTAAACTTCGGCGGTTCTTCAACTTCTTTGTTATAATTAAAGAATACTCTTTTGAAAACAAAAAATAAAACCGCCCAGAACAACAAAGAATAAACCAACAGACCATACTGTTTATCCTTTAAAGCCAAATAATCGAAAATAATCAAAAAACCAAAACCGTAAAGAAAAAAGCCGCCTTTAAAAAGCTTATCGAAAAAGAAAACCATTCTTTCTTTTTCAAAAATCTGGCCGACAGTTTTCATTACCATTGATATACCGCAAATAAGAAACGGAACAAATACTATCTTCGGGCTTGTTGTGTTGAGCATAATGTATACCAACAATCCCGTTGTAAAAAGTGAAACTATAAGCTTTCCTGAATAACCGCCGTTAAACATGATTCACCTGCTCTCAGCTTTTATTAATTGAAAAATCGTTTATCAGATTCGGGTTTGTCGGGGTGTTTTGAATTGCGTTTATGATTGAATCATGCGAACCTCCACTTGTCAGGTGATTCCCCTGTTAGGGGAAATGTCTGCGAAGCAGACAAAAGGGTGCCTGTTTTCGGAGAAAAAGGTGGCAAAACCGTAGGTTTTGACGGAGGGGTAGTTTAGTGAAATGTAAAAAAACAACTGATTTTCGGTTTTCTCTCCCTCAGTCTCGCTAACGCTCGCCAGCTCCCTCATCAGAGGGAGCTACGCATTAATTAAAATTGGAACAAAATCACAAGAACCCGACAAACCCAAATTTGTCTATCGGAATATTTTCTTAATTATACCTTTTTCCCATACTTTTTTCAACGATTAAATATATTCTCTTGAAATTTCGGCTTCTTGCGTTTATAATGTATCAGTAATATTTTGAAAAAAGGAAGAAAAATATGAAGCTTGGTATAGTAGGTCTGCCGAACGTCGGCAAAAGTACACTTTTTAATGCTATTACAAACGCAGGCGCACAGTCTGCAAACTATCCTTTCTGCACAATTGAGCCGAATGTCGGTGTTGTTGCTGTTCCCGACAGCAGAATTGATGCGCTCGCAGAGATGTATAACCCTGCAAAAATTACTCCCGCAGTAATTGAATTTGTTGACATTGCAGGTCTTGTTAAGGGTGCATCAAAGGGTGAAGGTCTCGGCAATAAATTCCTTTCACACATCCGTGAGGTTGATGCAATTATCCACGTTGTCCGTTGCTTTGAAAATGACGATATCATTCACGTTGACGGAAGTGTTGATCCTGCAAGAGATATTGAAACAATCAACCTCGAGCTTATCTTCTCCGATATCGAGATGGTTGAGCGCCGTATCGACAGAACAGCAAAGGCCATGAAGGGCGACAAGAGCCTTGCAAAAGAATACGAATTTCTTAAAAGACTCAAAGAACATCTTGAAGAAGGCAAATCTGCAAGAAGCATTGAATGTGACGATGACGAAAAAGCAATCGTTGCAGACATCGCTCTTCTTACATCAAAGCCTGTTATTTACGCTTGCAATATGAGCGAGGACGACTTCGCAAACAACATCGAATCAAACGCTCGTTTCAACGCAGTCTGCACAATCGCAAAGGAAGATGAATCCCAGGTTCTTCCCATCTGTGCTGAGCTTGAAGCTGAAATCGCAAGCCTTGATAAAGAAGAAAAAGAAATGTTCCTTGCTGAGCTCGGAGTTGAAAAGGGCGGTCTTGACCTTCTTATTCAGAGAAGCTACGACCTCCTCGGCCTTATTTCATACCTTACTGCAGGTACACCCGAGGTAAGAGCATGGACAATCAAAAAAGGTACAAAGGCTCCGCAGGCAGCAGGTAAAATCCACTCCGATTTTGAAAAAGGCTTCATCCGCGCTGAGGTTATCAGCTTTGAAAATCTTATGGAAAACGGTTCTCTCGCAGCCGCAAGAGAAAAAGGTCTTATCCGTTCAGAGGGTAAGGAATACGTTATGAAGGACGGCGACGTCGTTCACTTCCTTTTCAACGTTTAATTTTAATACAAAAATTAAGGAAACACTGTGAATGTGTTTCCTTTTTTGTTTGTATCCTGACAAATTCGGGTTTGTCGGGTTGATTTAACATATGAGTTCATGTCGAGCAAAGCCTCCCTTGCCTAAAGGGAGGTGGATTTTGGCGAAGCCAAAAGACGGAGGGATACATAAAAATTTGTTAATTTTTCAACGATTTTAATTTTAAAATATCCCCCAGTCACGACTTCGTCGTGCCAGCCCCCTTTAGGGCAAGGGGGCCTTAAATGCTCCATTAAAGAGCTTTACAAACCCGAATTTGTTAACATCTATCACCCTTATTAATTTTAACATTTGACTAAACGAGCACATTTATGGTATTATAAATTGATGTATTGTGCAAATATGATTTAAAGGATGAGAAAAGTTGAGAAAAACCATTATCGAACCTAACGGTAAAAATTTCCAGTATTGGAAAGATATTTGGCACTATAGGGAACTCGCTTTTAACTTTGCAAAGCGCGATGTTACCGTGCGCTATAAGCAGACGCGTATCGGTCTTGGCTGGGCTGTTATTGCTCCGATTATCAATGTTTTTGTTATGACATTCATTTTCGGAAATCTTGCAGGTCTTGATTCTGACGGTTCTGCTCCTTACTACATAATGGTTTATGCGGGAACTATACCATGGGGTCTTTTTTCGAAAGGTCTTACAACCGCTGCGAATACATTTATAACCAATGCAGCAATTATGAAAAAGGTCTATTTTCCGAGAATTATCTCGCCGATAGGTTCTGCCGTTGCACATATTATTGACAGCTTGGTTTCAATGAGTGTTCTTGTTGTAATGATGTTTATTCAGGGTTATTATCCGTCAGCAAGATTTATTCTTTTCCCGGTTTTCTTCCTTCTATGCCTTATTTTAGGAACCTCACTCGGTCTTTTTCTTTCATCCTTTAACGTAAAATGGCGTGACCTTGCACAGATTATTCCGTTTGCTATTTCAATCGGTCAGTATCTCACTCCTGTTGCATATTCAATTGATTCAATTCCTGAAAAGCTCAGACTGTTATATTCTCTGAATCCTGCGACGGGTGTTATCAATGCATTCAAATGGTGTATCATTAAGGATATGCCCTTCGATTGGACATCCTTCCTTATTTCACTTGTGTGGATTGCTGTACTTATACCTGTCGGTATCCATCTTTTCAGAAAAACAGAACGAACATTCGTTGACATCGTTTGATCGGAGGAGTTTTATGAACGAAAAACCTGTTGTTTTAAAGATTGAAAATATAAAAAAACGTTATAAAATAAAAAATTTAAGCAAAAAATCTGAAAATAAATCCGAAAAAATTAAACTTACATTAAAATCTTTTATTAATCCGAATTTTAATAAAGAGGATTTTTGGGCGCTTAATGGTATTTCATTTAACGTTGAACAAGGTGAAAAGATTGGTATTATAGGTAAAAACGGTGCCGGAAAATCCACTTTACTTAAAATTATTTCAAGAATTACCGAACCGACAGACGGCAGAATTGAAATGCTTGGCAAAATTTCATCAATGCTTGAAGTCGGTACGGGTTTCAATACTGAGCTTACGGGCCGCGAAAATGTTTATCTTAACGGTGCGATTCTCGGTATGACAAAATCCGAAATTGACGCAAAATTCGATGAAATTCTCGAATTTTCTGAAGTCGGTAAATTCATCGACACTCCCGTAAAGCGTTATTCCAGCGGAATGTTTGTCCGTCTCGCCTTTGCTGTTGCTTCTCATCTTGAACCGGATATTCTTCTTGTTGACGAGGTTCTTGCTGTTGGTGATACGCGTTTCCAAAAAAAATGTATCGACAAAATGCTAAGCATTGCTGCAGGCGGCAAGACCATCCTTTTCGTCAGCCATCAGATGAATACTATCCGTCAGCTTTGTGACAGGGTCATTGTTCTTCGTGAGGGTAAGGTTATCTTTGACGGCGACGTTGAAGAAGGAATCCGTATTTACAACAGTGAAGCATATATGGAAAAACAGAATCATTATGATTTTACGGAGCTTCCCCGTCAGCCGGGATACAATCTTGAAAAAGCAGAGATTCTTTCACTCGATGTTCTTCAGAATGACGCCTGCATTTATTCATCAAATGAACCGATTGAGCTTAAGCTCCGCATAAAAACAAAGGTTGAAAACATCGGTGATATGTCTTTCAGAATACTTATCTGGCAAGCAGACGAAACTCCCATTGAGGTTTGCTTCACGGATACCTTTGCAAATATTAATACAATCGGTGAATTCGACGTCGGAATTACGATAAACAATCATAATTTAGGTCCGGGTCTTTACAAAGCAACTCTCGTTCTTTCAGGTGGTACATCAAAGGCAAACAGCGAAAATCTCGACTACGTTTATCCTGCATTTGTTTTTGAAGTTCTTCACGCAAACGGAACCTCGCAGAGCTGGCCGAGACAGTGGGGTTGGTGCCACTTTGATGATGTTGACGTTAAATTATTAGGAGAATAATGATGAAATACGCTTTTTATTCACATGGCGGTTCACAAAATCACGGCTGTGAGGCAATTGTTATAACTCTTTCTTCTATGATAAAAAAAGAAAAGCCTGAATCCTTTATCAAGCTTTACACTTTCAAAAAAGAGGAGGATGAACGGGCAGGATTTTCTTTCATTGATGAAAAGGAAGAATTTAATTATTCCGTCGTCCCTAAAAAAATTTCTTTTTCTGATAAAATTAAAATTGCTCTCTATTCAAGACAATCACAAAAAAAATCGGATGAATTTTATTATTCTATCCCCTGCAGAAACCCGTCGTTGAAGAAAAACGATGTATATATTTCCGTCGGCGGTGATAATTACTGCTATGGCGACGGTCACGTTGCCAAGGCAATGAACACAACTCTTCGTTCGATGGGCAAAAAGACTGTTTTGTGGGGTTGTTCAATCGGCAACGAAGATATGACACCCGATAAGATTGATGACTTAAAAGGTTTTGATCTCATTGTTGCGAGAGAATCTTTCTCTTACAACGCGCTTATTGAAAACGGAGTTAATAAAAACACCGTTTTATATCCCGATTCGGCATTTTTGCTTCCCGTTGACGAGAAAATGAACAAAACTTTTGAAGTTAAAGAACACACAGTCGGTTTAAATATCAGTAATTTTGTTTATCCAAAGAATTGTGACGAAAATTATCCTGCTAAAAAGGCAGTTTTTTCGCTTATAAAATACATCCTTGATGAAACTGACTTAAACATTCTTCTTATCCCCCACGTCACGAGGGATTACAAAGCGGACTGCGAAACTCTTTCAGAAATTTATGAAAAATTCAAGTGTGAAAGAATTAGTCTTGTTGGCGGAGAATACTCTGCAACGGAATATAAAAGCATTATTTCCCGTTGTGAAGCTTTTATCGGCGCTCGCACTCATGCAACAATTGCGGCTTACAGCACTTGTGTTCCGACGCTTGTTATCGGCTACAGTATAAAATCAAAGGGAATTGCACATGATATTTTCGGCACTTATGACGGCTATGTAGTTCCCGTTGAGGAACTTAGTGACAGCGACCGTTTTATTGAAATTTTCAAGGATTTCTATGCTAAAAACGGAGAAATAAGAAAATATCTACAAAGCTTTATACCGGATTATATCGGCAAGGCAGAAAATTCAATAAAAGAGCTTTTTAAAATTTAAATTTGACTGCAATATCTTAAAAAAATTTGTAATTTTACTTGATATATCAAGCAAATTATAGTATAATAAATAAGATATTGCAGGCGATTTTTCGAAGCATTATTTCAGTCATGTGGTGTGTTGGTCCTGTGCGACGGGGTACCACGAACCATGTCAGGCGGGGAACCGAGCAGCATTAAGAGGTTAACACCGTGCGACACAGTACGGCCTGCGCACCATATGACTGAGATAATGCTTTTATTTTTTAGTAAAACATTATAAAGGGGTGATTTTTTGTACAGAGTTCTTTACCGTAAATGGCGACCGCAGACCTTCGCAGATGTTGTCGGTCAGGAGCATATAACCTCTACCCTTGCCCACGAAGTCGAAATCGGCAAGGTTTCTCACGCATACCTTTTCACGGGTTCAAGAGGTACGGGTAAAACCACCTGTGCAAAAATCCTCGCAAAGGCTGCAAACTGCCTTAATCCCGTTGACGGAAACCCCTGTAACGAGTGCGCAGTCTGTAAAGGTCTTGATGACGGTACAATTCTTGACGTTATTGAAATTGACGCAGCAAGCAACAACGGCGTTGACAACATCCGTGACCTTCGCGAAGAGGCAAACTATACACCTGTTCACACGAAATACCGTGTTTATATCATCGACGAAGTTCATATGCTTTCAATCGGCGCGTTCAATGCCCTTCTTAAAACTCTTGAAGAGCCTCCGCCACACGTTAAGTTTATTTTGGCAACAACGGAAGTACACAAGCTTCCTGCAACAATTCTTTCCCGTTGTCAGAGATTTGATTTTCACAGAATCACTCCCGAAAAAATCAAGTCACGCATTATGCACGTAGCTGAAAATGAAAATATTTCAATCGACGATGATGCAGCTCTTCTTATTGCAAGAATTTCCGACGGCGCATTGAGAGATGCTCTTTCAATACTTGACAGATGCTCGGGAATTTCGACTCATGTTACTTCAGATGTTGTTAGTAACGCGGCAGGACTTGCAGGTAAGGATTATCTTTTTGAGCTTGTTGATAACATCAATATGAACAATCCTTCCGAAGTGCTTGCTCTTATTTCCAAGCTTCATAACGATTCCTGCGATATGGAAAGACTCTGCTCGGAGCTTATCAACCATTACCGCAACATTATGATTATTAAAACGGTTAAAAATCCGCAGCAGCTTATTGTATGCACGGATATTGACCTTGAGCTTTACAAAAAGCAGGCAGAAACAACCACACTTTTTAAGGTGCTTTCCTGCATAACGACACTTGAAGAATGTGCAACACTTCTTAAAAACTCGACAAGCAAGCGTACACAGATGGAAATGTGTGCCGTAAAGCTTTGTATTCCCGACATTTCAAGCGACAATACGGCGTTGATTGCACGAATTGAAAAGCTTGAAAGTGCAGTTAAGGACGGAAAAGTTATTTCTGCTCCGAAAACTGAGGTCGCAAAGCCTGAAATTAAGAAAGAACCTGAACCTGTTCAGGAAATAAATGAAGAAAATGAGCTTTCTCCGCCTCCCCCGCCGCCCGAAGCTCCTGCAGATGAAGCTTCAGCAGACGTTGACACACTCTTTATGGGTTGGGGCGAGGTTCTTCAGAAGCTTGATATTACGGACAAGCCTTTACTCGGAATTTTAGGTAATTCTTCAGCATATATAAGAGGCGAATTTTTGCTCATCAAGTGCGATAATCCTATATTCTCGCAGTTTATCCGTCAGGGTAACCACGCGAACGCAATCAAAACTGCAGTTTTTGAGGTTACAGGCAAAAAATATCGTCTTGGTATTTATAAAGGAGAAGAAACAGCCGCAAAAGCGAACGATCCTCTTGCAGACCTTGTTAATAAAATAAATAATCTTTAATACGGTGGCTTTATGAATATTGAAAAAAATCCTTCAATCAGCATAATCGTCCCCTCATTCAATGAAGAAAAAAATATCCGACACTGCCTTGACAGTATTCTTAACCAGACATTCAAGGATTTTGAAGTTATCTGCGTTGACGACAACAGCACAGATTCAACTTTTGAAATCATCAAAGAATATTCCGTTAAAGACAATCGAATAAAACCCTTTAAAAATCCCGGTAAGGGTGTTTCATCAGCAAGAAATTTTGGTATTGAAAATTCAAACGGTGTTTATATTGGCTTTGTTGACTCAGATGATTTCATTCAGCCGCAAATGTATGAATTTCTTCTTCGTGCGGTTCTTGAAAATTCCTGCAAGATTGCAGTGTGCCGCTACGAAAAGACATCGGAATTTGTTGTAAAATCTTTTGAATACAGCTGTCGCGAATGTCAGAGCGAGGAATTCATAAGCTTTGGCGATATGGACTTCGTTTCAAAAAACGAGCTTACACTTACTTCAGCGTGTATGAAGCTTATAAATAAAGATTTTTTGTCAGGTTGCGAAAAATTTAAAAAATATAAAATCGGTGAAGATACAATTTTCTGTGCTGATTTATGGACTAAAGCGGGAAAAATTTTTCTTGTTGATTCACCTCTTTATTGCTACTACACAAATCTTGAAAGTGTGAGCTATACCGAGGTCTGGCACGAAAAATGGTTCGATCTTATTGAAACAAGATTTATAGCTTATGGAAAATTCAAAGATTTAAATAATTCTCTCACTTCTTCTTTTTATCTTGAAAGAGGAATGAAGCTTCTTTTATCTTATCGTTTCAATATAAAAGGAACTGAAAACGAAAATAAATTTAAAAAACCTATAAAAAACTATTTTAAAAAATACATTAAAATTTATTTGAAATGTTCAGACATTTCTTCAAAAAATAAATTATTTGTTTTTGTCTTCTGTCTTTTTCCTTTCTTATATGAAATTTTCAGGAAAATGACAGACAATACTCTTTAATTAAGAAAGGATAATGAATATGAAAGCAAGAATCCCTAATGCCGGCGGACAGGGCAATATGATGAAGCAGATTCAAAAAATGCAGGAAGACATGCAGAGAATGCAGGAAGAAGTTGAAGCAAGCGAATTTACTTCTTCAGTCGGCGGCGGTGCAGTTGAGGTTACCGTTAACGGCTCACATGAGGTTCTCGCAATCAAAATGCAGCCTGAAGTTGTTGACCCCGAAGATATCGAAATGCTTGAGGACCTTCTTATTTCTGCACTTAATGAGAGCATCAAGAAGGCAAACGACGCAATGGAACAGGGAATGGAAAAGGCTAAGGGTGGTCTTTCAATCCCGGGACTTTTCTGATGGCACGAAACGTAGTACCTCTTGCCAACCTCATTGAGCAGTTTGAACGTCTTCCCGGTATCGGACACAAAAGTGCACAAAAGCTCGCTTTTCATATTTTAAGTATGACCGACGCGGAAGCGAAAAGATTTGCCGATACAATTATGTTGGCGCACGAAAAAATTCACCGTTGTTCAGTTTGCTGTGACCTTACCGATTCGGACGTCTGCAACATCTGCGTTGACGAAAAAAGAGATATTTCAACAATCTGTGTTGTTGAAAGCTCAAAAGACGTTATTGCAATTGAAAGAACTCGCGAATACAACGGTCTTTATCACGTCCTTCACGGTTCAATTTCCCCGATGAACGGTATCGGTCCCGATGAAATTACCATCAAGGAGCTTTTAAAAAGGCTCAATAACGACGACGTTCAGGAAATTATTATGGCAACAAACCCGACAGTTGAAGGCGAAGCAACTGCAATGTATATTTCAAGGCTTATAAAGCCTATGGGAATCAAGGTTTCTCGCCTTGCATACGGTGTTCCCGTCGGTGCTGACCTTGAATATGCGGACGAAGTAACTCTTACAAGAGCGCTTGAAGGAAGGCAGATTTTATGATAAAGAAACGGATTCTGTTACCCCCGTTTTCCACACTTTCTTTAACATTCTTTCCACAACCTTCCACACTTTCAACAGTGACTTTTATTTAACAAACTTTTCCACAAATTTTAAACATCTCCGATGTTAGAAATTCCAGCCGTAAAACATTGATACATAGGGCTTTTAAAAGTTTTCCACACTTTAAACAGCCCCTACTACTACTACTGTAATATAGATATAATATATTATTTATTAAAGAAAATTTCCTTAGCGGGAGGAATTAAAATGAAATTCGTTTGTGAAACATCTACACTCTCAACAGCATGCCAGAACGTTCAAAGAGCAGTTTCTGCAAAGTCAACAATCCCGGGAACTGAAGGTATTCTTATCAAAGCTTCAAACAGTGAGCTTAACCTTACAGGATATGACCTTGAAATCGGCATTAATACATCAATCTATGCAAAGGTTGAAGAGGCAGGTTCAATTGTTCTTAATGCAAAGGTGCTTTGCGAAATTTTAAGAAGAATTCCGAACCAGACCGTTACAATTGATTGCGATGAAAGAAACTTTGCAACTATCCGCAGCGGTGACATCAAATACGAAATTATGGGAATTTCCGCTGATGATTATCCTGAATTGCCGACAGTGCAGGGTAGCTTTACTATTGATATAAACAGAAAAATGCTTTCTGAAATGGTTAAGCAGACTATTTTTGCTGTTGCTGTTACAGACGCAAAGGTTGTTTACACAGGTATCAAGTTTGAAATTGCAGACGGCGAAATTAAACTTATTGCTGTTGACGGATTCAGAATGGCTATCCGCACCGAAAAAATTGATTATCACGGCGAAGATATTACTTTCATTGTTCCCGCAAAAACAATGTCAGAAATTTTCAAGCTTTCTGTTGAAGACAGTGATGACGAAGAAGGAATTGTTTCAATCGGTCTCGGCGGTCGTCACATCATCTTTGAAGTGAACGGATACAGTATTATTTCAAGACTTCTCGAGGGCGAATTCCTTAACTATAAGTCAACAATTCCTCAGTCAGTTTCAACAACGGTTGAAGTTGATACAAGAAGCCTCATCGACAGTATTGAAAGAACTTCACTTATCATTACTGACAGAACAAAGAGCCTCATCAACTGCGTTTTTGATACTGATTTTATCAGAATTTCAAGTATAGCAGCTCTCGGCACCGCAAACGATAAAGTTTCAGCAGACGTTGACGGCAGCAGAGTTGAAATCGGCTTTAATAACCGTTATCTCCTCGATGCACTCAAGGCTTGCAACACAGACAGAGTTAAGATTCTCCTTAACGGTGCCCTCTCCCCTATTCTTATTCTTCCGACTGAGGGTGAAAGCTTTATTTTCCTTGTTCTTCCTGTGAGGTTGAAGAAAAATGATTGATAAAAGAAGAATTAAATTAAAAATAAAAGAAAAACCCGTTGTTCAGAAAAGTATTAAGACAGAATTTATCCGTCTTGATTCATTTTTAAAGCTCTGTGATGCTGTTCAGTCAGGAGGACACGCGAAAATCGTCATTCAGGACGGTGAAATCAAGGTGAACAACGAAATCTGCACCCAGAGAGGAAAAAAGCTTCATCCGGGTGACAAGGTTGAATTTGAAAATACGGTATACGAGATAGTTTGATATGAATATTGAAAAGCATACAATCAGAAATTTCCGTAACATTGAGCATATCGAAATTGAACCCGTGAACGGAATCAACGTAATTTACGGTGAAAACGGTCACGGCAAGACTAATATTATCGAAAGCATATGGCTCTTTACGGGATGCAACAGCTTCCGTACAAGAAAAAACACCGAGCTTATTAAAAAAGACACGGATTTTTCTGAAATTGATATGGATTTCTTTTCATATGACAGACCGCAGACGGCAAAGCTTATAATTGACAGTCAGAAAGAAGCTTACCTTAACGGAATCAAACAAATCTCGCCGAGAAAATTTTTGGGAGAATTTCAGGCGGTGGTTTTTTCACCGTCTGTTCTTTCTGTTATAAAGGACGGCCCTTCTGAAAAGCGAAAGTTTCTTGATATCGCAATTTCGCTTGTGAGGCCGAATTACGCAGTTTTACTTTCAAAGTATAACAAGGCTGTATTTCAGCGTAACGCGCTTTTAAAGCAGATTAATCAATCCTCAAAGGGTGAAGACCTGCTCTTTGTCTTTGATGAGGAAATTGCACGTTACGGCGGTAAAATTATTGAATACAGACTTAATTATATTGAAGATCTGAAAGAGTTTTCTTCTGATGTTTACCGTGAAATTTCATCTGACAGAGAGCAGATGGAAATATCATATCTTAATTCTTTAAAAGAAACAGGAAGAAACGCAAAAGAATGGTCGGAAATTCTTTATAATGAATGTGTTAAGAATCACAAAAAAGATATTTTCCGCCTTGCAACAAGCACAGGTCCGCACAAGGATGACCTTAACATTTTCTTAAGCGGAATGGATGCAAGAAGCTACGGCTCACAGGGACAACAACGCTCATGCGCCCTTTCTTTAAAGCTCAGCGAAGCTTCAATTTTAAGAAAATATTCTGGTGAACAGCCGATTGCTTTGCTTGACGATGTTATGAGTGAGCTTGACGGAAAAAGACAGAAATATCTTATAAAATATTTCGACGGATGGCAGGTTTTTGTCACCTGCTGCGACAGGTCACATTTAAGAAAAATAAAATCAGATAAAACATTTAAAATTGCAGACGGTAAAGTTAAAAAATAAAGCGGTGGTATTATGTTTCTGCACCTCGGTCAGGATACGATTATTACAACTGAAGATATTATAGGAATTTTTGACCTTGATACATCAACGGTTATGAAATCAACAAGAGATTTTCTTTCAGCGATGACAAAGGCAAAAAGAGTTATAAATGTCAGCTACGAGCTTCCGAAATCTTTCGTTCTTACTTATAATAAAAAAACGAAAGAAAAAACAATGTATATCTCTCCTATTTCAAGCGTTACTTTGTTAAAGCGAATTGAAAATGTGAATTATATAAAGGAGTAAAAAGATTGCAAATTTTTGCAATCTTTTTCAAATATGAAGATGAATTTATTTGAATTTTGTTCTGCAAATTCAGGTTTGTTTAACAAAATATTCAATTAACATCGTAGGGGACGACGTCCTCGACGTCCCGTTTAAACACACACAATTGTGACGGGATTCGCGGGAGCCGAAACGGCTCCCCTACGGACTCGTCTTGCATAGGGTCAGTAGGGCACGACGTTTACGACGTGCCGATATTCTGCTGTATTTAACTACAAGAACGATTTAAGACAAGCGTTAAAAATCAGCGTCGCAGAACCACAACTATTCGTTATTATCTATTTTCTGCAAAGGTGTAACCTTCGACCCACAAACCCTAATTTATCGTGGTGATATAATAAAAAAAGCAGTAACCTTCATCTGAAAGTTACTGCTTTTATAATTTATCTTATTTAATAATATCCGTGCCCATATAAGGAACAAGGACTTCGGGGATTGTAACTGTGCCGTCTTCGTTCTGGAAGTTTTCAAGAATTGCTGCAACTGTTCTGCCCACTGCAACGCCTGAACCGTTAAGTGTATGAACAAGCTGTGCCTTTGCCTTCGGGTCTTTTTTGAATCTGATTGCTGCACGGCGTGCCTGGAAATCCTCAAAGTTTGAACATGAAGAAATCTCAACATATCTGCCGTAAGAAGGCATCCACACTTCAATGTCATAAGTTTTAGCTGATGAGAAGCCGATATCGCCAGTTGAAAGGCATACAACTCTGTGAGGAAGACCGAGAAGCTGAAGAACTCTTTCTGCATCGTTTGTAAGCTTTTCAAGCTCATCGTATGATGTTTCGGGGTCAACAAACTTAACAAGCTCAACCTTGTTGAACTGATGCTGACGGATAAGTCCTCTTGTGTCACGTCCCGCTGAACCTGCTTCTGCACGGAAACATGCTGAATATGCGCAATAGCTTATCGGAAGCTTGCTGCCGTCGATGATTTCATCGCGGAACATATTTGTAACAGGAACCTCAGCTGTCGGAATAAGGAACAAATCAGTTGTTGTTTTGAATGCATCCTCTTCAAACTTAGGAAGCTGACCTGTACCTGTCATTGATGCACGGTTTACAAGGTACGGAGGAAGAACCTCTGTGTATCCGTTTTCTGTGTGAGTGTTAAGGAAGAAGCTGATGATAGCTCTTTCAAGACGAGCACCAAGACCTTTGTAGAAGTGGAAACGTGTGCCGGTTACCTTTGCAGCTGTTTCGGGGTCAAGGATTCCGAGGTCTGCGCCGATATCCCAATGAGCTTTCGGCTCAAAGTCAAAGATTCTCGGCTCACCGTAACGGCGGATTTCAACGTTTTCGCTGTCATCCTTGCCGAGAGGAACAGTTGAATTCGGAACGTTCGGAAATTCGTACATAATTGTTTTCTGCTTTTTGTCAAGCTCAGCAATTGCGGCATCGTTAGCCTTAACCTTTTCTTTGATTTCGTTCATACGAGCCATAATCTCGGAAATGTCGCCGCCTGCTTTCTTAATCTGCGGAATCTGCTTGCTTGCAGAGTTCTGCTCCTGCTTCATTGCATCTGTAATCTGCATAAGCTCACGACGTTCAACGTCAATTGCAAGAACTTCGTCAACAAGTGCATCCATGTCTTTATTTCTCGACTTCATCGCTGCTTTGACAAGGTCGGGATTTTCTCTGATTAGTTTGATATCTAACATTTTTATCACTCCTTATAAATATTATTTTCCGTAATTTTCAAGCTGTAAAGCAAGGCTTTCAAGGTCATCTCTGTCAAAAAACTCAATTTCAAGAATGCCAGAGCCTTTTTTACCGTTTTCTTTAATTTTAACCTTTCTGCCAAGGTTATCGACGAGAGCAAGTTCAACCTCGCTGAAAAATTTATCTCTCTTCTTTTCTGCTTTCGGCTTTGCCGGAGCTTTTTTTGATTCCTTAACAAGAGCTTCAATCTGACGGACAGAAATATCTTCTTTAATAATGAGATTTGCTGTTGCAATCATCTCTTCTTTCTTTGAGAAACCGAGTAAAGCTCTTGCGTGGCCTGCAGAAATAAGATTATTCTTTACCATTTCCTGAATTTCTTCGGGAAGCTTAAGAAGACGAAGAGCATTGGCAATAGCGGGACGGGATTTTCCAACCTTTTCTGCCGCCTCTTCCTGAGTAATTTTCAGCTCGTCCATCATATAGCTGTATCCGAGCGCTTCTTCAAGCGGATTCAGATCTTCACGCTGAAGATTTTCAATCATAGCGATTTCGATTGTTTCTTCATCCGTAAGCTCTTTGATTATAACGGGAACTTCGGAAAGACCTGCGATTCTTGCGGCTCTCCAACGTCTTTCACCTGCAACAAGCTGATAACCGCCGTTTGTCATCGGACGGACAACAAGAGGCTGAAGCACACCGTGCTGTGAAATGCTGTCTGCAAGCTCAGACAAAGCCTTTTCGTCAAAAATCTTTCTCGGCTGGTCGTGGTTAGGCTCAATTTCCATTATCTTAAGCTTATTTGTTGAAGCGTTGATTTCTTCAACGGAATTGTCAACAAAAAGAGATTCAAGTCCCCTGCCCAGTCCGTTTCTTTTAACTGCCATTACTTTGCCTCCTTACCGTTTGATTTTAAAAACTCATCAGCAAGTGCATTATAAGCAGCTGCACCTTTTGAATTTTTATCGTAATAAATAATCGGTAAACCGTGGCTTGGAGCTTCGGAAAGCTTCACATTACGCGGAATTACCGTGTTATAGACCTTTCTCGGAAAAAATCTTTTAAGCTCATTCACAACCTGATGTGTAAGATTAAGTCTACCGTCAAACATTGTAAGAAGAACGCCTTCAATATCAATAAGCGGATTATAAAGTCTTTTAACCTGACGGATAGTGGACATAAGCTGTGAAAGACCTTCAAGCGCATAATATTCGCACTGTATTGGTACAAGCACCGTATCTGCCGCACAAAGCGCGTTAAGGGTTATCAGACCGAGTGACGGCGGACAGTCAAGGAAAATATAGTCAAAGCTGTCCTTAACGAGAGCAAGAGAATTCTTAAGCTTTGATTCTCTTCTTGTCATATCAACAAGCTCAAGCTCTGCACCTGCAAGGTTCATGCTTGACGGAAGCACCCAGAGATTGTCGAATTCCGTTTCAATCATAGCCTTTTCAACCTGCATTGAATTTATAAGCACATCGTATGCAGATTTTTGGAGCTCTCTTTTATTAATTCCGAGACCGCTTGTTGCATTACCCTGAGGGTCAATATCAACAATAAGCACGTTATAACCCTTTGCCGCAACTGTTGCAGCAAGGTTTACTGTTGATGTTGTTTTACCAACACCGCCTTTTTGATTAACAACTGCAATTGTTTTAGCCATATTTTTATACTTCTCCATAAAAATTTCTGAATACAATTGTACCACAAACATTTATGAAATTAAAGTGTTTATTTATATATTTTTTTGAAAAACATCAATGTTTCACGTGAAACATTATAAAAAAGAACAAGGTCTCCCCTGCTCTTACTGAGAATTTACCGGTTTATCTATTTTAACCGTATATTCTATATATGTATCTGTTTCGTTTTTGGTAGCTTTTGCGCTGATTCCGCTTTTCCGCATTGTTGTTACAGCGTGATTGAGAGTGTTTATAAATATCCGTATATCTTTAAAAACCATAACTTTTTTGCCTTTCTTGCCTTTTTCCTGCGATTTTGTAAGTATCTCGCAGATAAGCTGTTCCGTTGCGCTTACAGTGAGTCCTTGCTCCGCAACCGTGTCCACAACCTGTTCCATAAGCTCTGCAGTCGGCAATCGCAGAAGCGCACGTGCATGTCGCTCCGTTAAACCGTAGATTGTGATATTATAACGTATATCATCAGGCAGACGGAGAATTCTGAGTTTATTTGAAAGTGCAGACTGCGATTTACCGATTTTTCGTGAAACCTCTTCCTGCGAAAGACCAAAACCTTTGATAAGCCTTTCAATTGCCATCGCTTCTTCAAAAAAATGGAGGTTTTCCCTTTGTAGGTTTTCAATTACAGCAAGCAAAGCAGATTTTTCATCGTTAATATCAATTACAATCGACGGAATCGAAGAAAGACCTGCCATTTTGCAAGCACGCAGTCTTCTTTCGCCTGAAATCAGTTCGTATTTGCCGTTTTCTTTCTTCCTTACGGTAATCGGCTGTAAAAGTCCGTTATAATGGATACTTTCTGCAAGTCCCTCCAAATCGTCCCAGTTGAAGTTCTTTCTCGGCTGATGCGGATTGGGCTGAATCATCCTTGCAGGAATAAGAACGACTTCATTGCTTCTTTTTAGTTTATTCTGGTTTTTAAGCATAAAAAACCTCCCTTTTGCTACCAGATATAATTTATCATCCAAAAGAGAGGTTGTCTATCATTTTTCATTTACAAAAAATGAGCTGTTTTTATTCAGTTTTACATTAAACAAGCGGCTTTTTTGAAATCTGTGCCGAAGCACGTGGATATTTTGGCGGAGTATGCGATATTTTCTTCGTAATAATTATGCATCTTTCTCCGCAGTTTTCAATATCAAGGTGGCAGACTTTCTGAACTTCGCCGCCAAGGAGCTTTATCGCGCCTTTTGCACTATCAAGCTCTTCGTCAGCCTTTGCTGCCTTCATCGGAGCAAACACACCGCCGACCTTAACGAAAGGCATACAATATTCAATCAGAGTGTTCATATTAGCAACAGCTCTTGCCGTAACTAAGTCGTATTGCTCACGGTATCCGGTGTCTTTTCCAGCGAGTTCAGCTCTTGAATGAAGAATCTCAGCTTCAAGTCCGATTTCGTTAAGAACATCCGCAATAAAGTTAAGTCTTTTGTTTGTGCCGTCCATAAGTGTAATTTTAATATCAGGACGTGCAATAAGAAGCACAACACCGGGAAATCCTGCACCTGTGCCGACGTCAATAACCTTTGCACCTTCTTTCAAGTCAACAATGGTTAAAAGACTTAGTGAATCCACAAAATGCTTATAAAGCACCTCGTCAGGCTCAGTTATAGCTGTAAGGTTAAGTGTCTTGTTTGTTTCAATAAGCATTTCTGCATACGTATCAAGACGTTCAAGTGCTGTTTCATCAAGCTGAATGCCGATTTTAGCAGATTCTTCTTTTAAAAGCTCTTTATTAATCATTTCGGCACTCCTTTTCAAGATAAATAAGCAAAACTGAAATATCTGAAGGACTTACACCTGAAATACGTGAAGCCTGACCGATATTGTGCGGTCTTATCTTTGCAAGCTTTTCTCTTGCTTCAAGGCGAAGACCGTGAATTGTGCTGTAATCCGTATCCTCAGGAAGCTTTTTAACTTCAAGACGGTGCATTTCGTCAACCTGAGCCTGCTGACGCTTGATATAACCTTCATACTTGGTATCAATTTCAACCTGTTCAAAAATTTCACGGGGCAGGGGAGGACGCTGAATATCAAAAGGCTCAAGCAAGTCATAATTGAGCTGTGGACGCTTGAGAAGCTCCGAAAGGCGGACACCTGTGTTTAACGCAGATGTTTCACGTGAAACAAGAAGCTCATTAATAGCCTCAGACGGTGAAATAACGGTTGATTGCACACGTTTTTTCTCAATATCGATAAGTTCAAGCTTTTTAAGGTATTTCTGATATCTTTCTTCGCTTATAAGGCCGATTTCGTAACCGATTGGTGTAAGACGGCGGTCTGCATTGTCCTGACGGAGAAGAAGTCTGTATTCCGAACGGGAAGTCATCATTCTGTACGGGTCAGAACAGCCTTTTGTTACAAGGTCATCAATAAGAGTACCGATGTATGAACCTGAACGCTCCAGAATAAGCGGTTCCTTACCCTGAATCTTATGTGCAGCATTGATACCGGCAACAAGTCCCTGTGCAGCTGCTTCTTCGTAGCCTGAAGAGCCGTTGAACTGTCCTGCGCCGAAAAGTCCGCTGAAATCGTTGAATTCAAGGCTTGCCTTGAGCGAAAGGGGATCAACACAGTCATATTCAATAGCATATGCCGTTCTCATTGTTTCAACGTTTTCAAGACCGGGGATTGAACGAAGAAATTTGAGCTGAACATCTTCGGGAAGGGAAGAGGAGAGACCCTGAAGGTATAATTCCTCAGTGTTTTCACCGCAAGGCTCAATAAATATCTGATGTCGCTCTTTTTCTGCAAATCGGACAATCTTATCTTCAATACTCGGGCAGTATCGGGGGCCTACACCGTCAATTTTGCCTCCGTAAAGAGGGGAGCGGTGCAAATTCTGCATAATTATATCTTTTGTTTCAAGATTTGTGTATGTAATATAGCAGGGGAGTTTGTTTTTAACTTCACAGTTACAGTCAAAAGAGAAGGGAACAACGTGCTCGTCGCCCTCCTGAATTTCTAATTTAGAAAAATCGACTGTTTTTCTGTTAACACGCGACGGTGTGCCTGTTTTAAAACGTCGTGTCGGCAAACCAAGCTCTTTAAGCGATTCTCCAAGCTTTTTTGCAGGGAACATACCGTCGGGACCGCTTTCGTATGAAACATCGCCGACATAAACCTTGCCTGCAAGGAATGTACCGGTTGCAAGGATAACACAATCTGCCGTGTATATCGCTTCAAGGTGGGTTTTGATCTGCCATGTGCCGTCTTCAAGCTGTTTGAGGTCAACAATCTCTGCCTGACGAAGGTCAATGTTGTCCTGAAGCTCCATAACGTGCTTCATGTAGTCGGAATAAAGTCTGCGGTCAATCTGTGCGCGCAGACTGTGGACTGCAGGACCTTTGCCGAGGTTAAGAATACGGCTCTGCAGGGTATTTGCATCTGCCGCTTTACCCATTTCACCGCCGAGAGCATCGATTTCACGGACGAGATGTCCCTTTGATGTACCGCCGATTGAGGGATTACAAGCCATATTGCCGACCCAGTCGAGGTTGATTGTAAAAACGCAGGTGTCGCAGCCAAGGCGCGCGGAAGCAAGTCCCGCTTCAATTCCCGCGTGACCTGCACCGATAACAATAACCTGATATTTTTTTGCGAAATACTCCATATTTACCTTACTTTCCGACGCAGAATTGCTTAAACACTTCGTCAACAACGGCTTCGCTTGCTTTTTGTCCCGTCAATTCGAGCAGGGCAGCGATTGCTCCGTCAATGCAAACACCGATTGCATCAAGTGTAAGACCGAAATCGATTGCTTCAAGCGCTTCGTTAAGGCTTGCTAATGCCGTTTCACAGCAGATTCGCTGTCTTTCGTTTGCGAGCATCGCCGCGGATGTATCAAAATCCTTTGTGCCGATAAGAGTTGCAACGGTTTCGCAAAGCTCGTCGTAGCCTTCACCGTCTTTTGCGGAAAGTGCAACGCATTTTCCGAGTTTATTTTCTATAACAGAAATATCAGCACGTTTTTCAAGGTCTGTTTTATTTATAATAGGTATAACTGTTCTGCCTTCGCAAAGCTCGATGAGATCCATATCTTCTTCGCTGAGTTCCCTTGAAAGGTCAAAAACGGCAAAAATAACAGCTGAGCGTTCAAGCTTTTTACGGCTTCTGTCAACACCGATTTTTTCAACCTCATCTCCCGTTTCTCGCATACCTGCCGTGTCCGAAAGACGAAGGATACAACCGTTAAGGTTAACGGTTTCTTCAATAACGTCACGTGTTGTGCCTTCAACTGAAGTAACAATTGAACGGTCATAACCCGTAAGAAGGTTCATAAGCGTTGATTTGCCGACGTTGGGCTTGCCGACGATAGCCGCATCAACACCCGTTGTGACAGCCATACCGCTGTCGAAGCGTGAAAGGAGAGTGACAATTTCCGTTTTTGCCTTTTCAATAGTGCTTCTTAAATTATTTTCGTCAATTTCCTCAATCTCGTCGTCGGGATAATCCACCCATGCAGCCATATGAGCCGCAACGGAAAGGAGAGAGGAGTTGATTTCGTTGATTTTTCTGCTGAGTGAACCTTCAAGCAGGTTATAAGCGGCATTTGCGCCCTGTTCACCCTGAGCAGAGATGAGCGTCATAACACCTTCTGCCTTGGATAAATCCATTTTGCCGTTAAGGAAAGCCCGTTTTGTGAATTCACCGGGCTCGGCAGGGGAGGCACCGTTATCAAAAACAAGGCGGAGAATCTTTTTTGTAAGGAAAATACCGCCGTGACAGTTGATTTCAACAACATTTTCACCCGTATAACTGTGAGGAGCACGGAAAACGATGCAGATTGCTTCATCAACAGCATTTTCACCGTCAAAGATTCTGCCGTAATGTGCTCTGTAGCCCTCAGAGTCAGCGAGTGTCTTACCTGAAAAAGCCTTGAAAACTTTGTCGCAGATTTCAAAAGCATTTTCACCCGATATTCTTATAATTCCGACGCCGCCGGTACCCATCGGAGTGGATATGGCGGCGATAGTTTTTTTCTCTGTCATAAGAAAAATCCTTTATATAACAAGATTTGTCTGTATTCCCTCAAGTCGTTTTGCAATTCTTAAAAATGCAGACTTTGCCTTTGAATTTTCAAGGTTCTGCATACCTGTAACGGAGCAGAAGGAAAGTTTTTTATCCTCGGGCACAACACCTAAAAGCTGCAAAACGGTTGCATCAATCACTTCGTCAATGTTGAGGTAATGTCCCTGAGTTGTAAGACGTTTATTGAATCTGTTTATAATAAGACGGACATTCTCCATACCCTTTGAAAAAAGGATATCTCCTGCGTAAAGACCGACGCGGACACAAACCTCGTCGGGAGTTGAAACGATAATTCCCTCGTCAGCACAAGCCGCGGCAAGAAGGAAGCCTCCGCGGACACCTGCAGGGGAGTCAAAGAGAATGTAGTCAAATTCGTTTTCGTATTTTTTTATCATTTCTTTTACGGCATCTTCCGTAAAGCTTTCATCAAATTCGGGAGGAGCAACAAGGAGCTTCGGACCAATTGTTGAGCGAAGTGCAACCGACGGCTCGCAGTGACCGTTTACAACGTCGCCCCAGTTGAAAATTCCCGTGTCATCAGCCGCAAGAATAAGGTCAAGACAACCCATACCGATATCAAAATCAATAACAAGGGTATTGAGTCCCATTTCACAAAGGGCAATAGCAACCCCGGCAGTGAGTGAAGATTTACCCACACCGCCTTTACCTGAAGCAAAAATTATCTTCTTAGCCATAATTTGTACCTCTTAAAATAACAGATTAAAACAACAAATTGGAGTCAACCGGACCTTCTGAATAAATATCTTCTTCGTTTTCATCCTCCGGAGTGTCGGGTGAATCGTCTGAAGTTTCGTTTCCGAAATAATAGTTGTAAATATCGCATCCGACGGGAGCGCAGCTGCTACCCGACCTTGCGCCTTCAATTGCAACAGCAACCGAAAGCTCAGGATTATCGTACGGTGCAAAAGAAATATTAAAGCCGTTTGTGTAAACCTTTTTGCTTCCGTTGATGTTCTTTTCAACCTGAGATGTACCTGTTTTACAAGCTACGGCAACATCGAGCTTACCGAAGTTATTCTGGCAGGAACCGTTTGTTACAACAAGTCGCATACCCTGATGAACAGTTTTAACATTTTTTTCTTCAAAACCTGTGTTGCAGACAACCTTCGGCTGTTTTTCAAGCACGGAAACTGAATTATCCGAAGAAAGAACAGATTTCACAAGGTGAGCTTCGTAACGAGTTCCGCCGTTTGCGATTGTAGCTGTGTAGTTACAAAGCTGAAGCGGAGTGAAAAGGTTACCTGCCTGTCCGATTGCGGATTGAAGAGAGAAACCGGGCATCCATGTCTGATTGATTGATGTACGGTAGCTCGGTGAGTCAAGGACACCTGTGTTTTCGCTGATTTCGATACCTGTCGGCTGACCGAGGCCGAGCATTTCGCGGTACATATTCATCTTGTCAATTCCGAGCATTTCACCGCCGTAATAGTAAAAATATGAGTTACAGGAGTCCTGAAGTGCTGTTTTTACGTTGATTGTACGGTTTGCGTGGTTAATCTGGCAGACGAATCCGTGTCCGAGGAAATTATAGTTATAAGCGCAGTATTTTGTTGAAGAAGAGTCCGCAATACCTTCCTCAAGGCAGGCGATTGCCGTTGAAACCTTGGCTGTTGAACCGGGAGCATATGTGCTTAATGTTGCGCGGTTGTAAAGCGGAACGTTTTTATTTTTAGCAAGTGATGCATAATCTTCAAAATAAGTTGAAAGGTCGTAAGTGGGGTAGGAGGCGAGGGCAAGAATTTCACCCGTGTTGCAGTCCATAACAACAACCGCACCGCCGCCTGCATTAGCTGTTCCGACGGAATCGCAGACTCTTTTAAGTGCATCCTGTGCAACCTTCTGCAACTTTGCATCAATTGTGAGAACGATGTTGTCACCGTTCTTGAGACCGTCGATGCTTGTTTCCTGAGTTCCGTCAGAATTTGTTTTAACTGTTTTTACACCGTTTTTACCCTTGAGGTTTTCCTCAAAGACCTTCTCAATACCGCTTTTGCCGACGATATCGTCCATTGCATAGCCCTTTTCCTTAAGAACGGCATATTCTTCGGCATCAATAGCACCCGTTACACCTAGGATGTGCGGAGCGATTGTACCGTCAACGTATTCGCGGTAAGTGGAAATCTGAACGTCAACACCGCGGTAAGTGGAGCTGTTTTCCTTAATAATTGAAACAAGCTCGTCGCTTACATCCTGTGCAAAGATATAGGGATTAGCAGTATTGAAAACGTTGGATTTCATATTGATGCAGACTGAAGCAATTTTAAGAATATCCTGCTTCTGAAAGTCTGCAAGTGAATATCTTTCAATAATTTCGCTCATGCAGTCGTCTGCAGTTGCGTATTTGTTAAGGTGAAGCATATCGCGTGACTTGAGCTTTGCAATATCCTTTTCTCTGTCCTCAATAAACTGATAGTTTCCGCTTGAGTCAAGAGTAATCGGAAGCTCGTTTATCCACGCTTCACCCTTTTTTTCAAAAAGATTTATAAGAGAAAGAATAATTTCATTACGCTTTTCCTGTTCGCTGAAGGAAGGGAAGGAAGAAGCGTCAAAAATTATGTCGTTACCCTGACGGTTACCGACAAGGACAACACCGTTACGGTCAAGAATCTGTCCTCTTGCCGCCTTTACAACGGAAGTGGAGTATGACGAAGCGACCTTTGTTGCATACTTATCACCGTTTACAACCTGAATGTTGATAAGTCGGATGCCGAAAACAAGAAAAAGGCATACGAAGATTGTTATAAGGGCAATGTATCTGCCTTTTTTCTCTTCATGAGACAATCTCATATTTTCAACTCCTTTTTACTTGAATTTTTTTGAAATCGCTCTTACAAGGATGTAGTAAAGCGGTGTAAGAAGAACGGTGTAAATCATTGAGGGGAAAAAGTATCTGAAATATGTATAAACGGGAGAGTCTGCTCCGTTGAAAGCGTAGTAAAGGAAGAAAACAAGCACCGTATATACAAAAGAAGAAACAGAAACAAAAATTGTTGCGCAAAGAAGGTTGTTTCTCATAAGATATGTTATCAACGCGCCCGAAAGAAAGCCGATACAGGTGAAAAACAGGGAATTGAGAATCATCGACTGTGCGCTGAAAGCGTCAAGCATTGCTCCTGCGGCAAGTCCGTAAAAAATTCCTGCAAATTCGCGTTCAAACATCGAAATGCAGATTGTTGCAGGGATAAGGATTATCGCCTTTATCCCGAAAGGCTCGGGGAAAAGTCCGCCCGTGTTCTGAAAGGTGAAGGTGGCAACAAGCAACACCGCAAGAATTACACGGCGTACTACTGTTTTTGTTCCACCGATTTTGTCGATATATTCCATAGCAGCCGAAATTCTTCCTTTCTTTTTTATTCAGCCTCGGGGTCGACCGTAACAACACCCTGACCGTCAAATTCCTTGATAACAAAAACTTCCGTAAGTGCGGAAAGGTCAAGAGCCGAACGGACAGCCGCGTGGGTTGAAATTCCGTCCGATGAGTTTTCGATGGAAACGATTGTTCCGACAATAAGATCCTTCGGGTAAATACCGCCGCTGCCTGTTGTGCAGACAATACCGTTCGGAGAAATTGAGGTATCCTTTTTAAGACCGGGAATTTTAGCGTAAACCTTGTCCTTGCTGTCACCGGTACCTGTTGAATATCCGACCTCGCCCGTGTAGGATTCGTAAATACTGATGTTTACATCAGGGTTGGCGATTGTTTTAACGGTACACGTTGCAGGAGAAACGGAAACAACAACTCCGACAAGGTTTTTACCGTAAATTACGGGGTCGTTTACGCTGATATCGTCAAGAGAGCCCTTGTTGAGCGAGAATGATTCGTTCAGGTCGGTTGAGTCACGGGAAATAATCGTTGCGCTTTCAAAAATGAAATCGGGATTTTCCTCTTTAACTCCGAGGAAGTCCTCGTAAGTATCAAGCTTGTTTTTTGTTTCATTGTAATCAATGACTTCTTCCTGATATTTTTCAATCTGTTCCTTGAGATTTCTGTTTTCTTCGGCAAGAGTTGCAGAGGATTTGAAATTATCGTAGAAATTTGAAAATTTATAACTCAGGTAGGAAGAAAATGACTGAAGCGGAGAAAGAACGGTACTTGTCGCCGAAGAAAGGGGAGTGTTGTTGCTGTGGGAAAGAGCCGCAATAACGGCACCGAGAACAATAGCAACAATAACACTTATGAATACTTTTAAAGCACTGCTCTGATAAAACTTACGCAAACCGCTTCACCTCCTGTTAAAAGTTTATTTTCAATTAATGGTGTTTTTCAAGGCAGATGCCCGTTCCCTCGACAACACAGTCAAGAGGATTGTCTGAAATTGAAACGGGAATCTTGATTTCCTTTTCAATAAGCTCGTTAAGACCGCGGAGAAGAGCACCGCCGCCTGTCAATGTGATACCGCCGTCAATGATGTCTGCTGAAAGCTCGGGCGGTGTGTTTTCAAGTGTTGTACGGATAGCATCAAGAAGATGGTTGATATTTCCTCTGAGAGCGTTACGGATTTCTTCTGCAGTAACCTCAACGTCTTTCGGAAGACCGTCAACGAGGTTACGTCCTTTAACGCTCATTGCACCTTCGCCCTCGTACGGGAAAGCTGAACCGATCTGGATTTTGATATCCTCTGCAGTTCTCTCGCCGATAAGAAGGCCGTGCTTCTTTCTTATGTAATTGATGATAGCTTCGTCGTAGCTGTCACCTGCAACCTTGACTGAACGTGATGTAACAATGTCGCCCAATGCAACAACGGCAACTTCTGCCGTACCGCCGCCGATGTCAACAATCATTGAACCGCGCGGAGCATCAACGGGAAGACCTGCACCCAAAGCAGCAGCCATGGGCTGTTCAATAAGGCTTACGTATCTTGCGCCTGCACTCTTCGCCGCGTCGTTAACGGCTCTGCGCTCAACCTCGGTAACGCCTGACGGAACGCAGATCATAACTCGTGTCTTGCTGAAGGGTGAAGCCGTAACAGCTCTGCGGATAAACTTGCGGAGCATTTCAGCCGTGGCGTCAAAGTCAGCAATAACGCCGTTGCGAAGCGGACGGACAGCACCGATTGAACCCGGTGTACGTCCGATCATATCCTTTGCCTGTGAGCCGACAGCAACGACGCGCACGGGAGTATATCGCTGGTCAACCGCAACAACAGAAGGCTCGCGGATGATGATACCCTTACCTTTAACAAAAACGAGGGTGTTGGCTGTGCCTAAATCTATACCGATGTCCTGTGAAAACAACATATCAATTTCTCCTAAAATTTATTTTGCCGGGGCAGCTGAAGTTGATTCTTCAGAGGTTTCTTCTGTGGGTGCTTCGGTTGATGTGATTTCCGGTCTTGTACCGCCGAGGTTCTTGAGCTCAAAAGCATCTTCGATTTCTGCAATAAGCTCTGCCTCTGCGAAGCATTCGTTGTATCCGAAAGCTCTGATTTCGAAAAGAGCGAGACCCTGTTCAACAAGGTAGTAGTAGAAAGTACCTTCACCGTGGTTTGATGTGTAGGAAATTGCCCTCGCTTTAAGACCGAAGATTTCCGTTTCGTACTCTTTAAGGTTATCGAAACCATCAATCTTTTCAACGTAACCGCGTGCAAGTCCTTTTTCCGTTGCATAAAGTGCATTCGGGTCTGCCATAATATCGTAACGGATCTTTACTTCGCAAAGCGGCTTGCCGTTATCCTTGCAGACACCGTTGTGCTGCATTCCGAGGTAATCGTTAGCGCTGTAATCTGACCATTTATTGCCGAGCCTGAGCTTGATGAAAGCGTTTTCAATTTTCTTTCCGCTTTTGTTGGCAATTCTGTCAGGGAAAATATAACTCTTTGTTGATTTAACGCCGTTTGCGTCAGTTACTTTTTCAAAAAGGTTGCCGTATTCGTCCTGAACAAACTCACCGTGTATGTCTGTGACGACAATGTGTGTCTGACCCTGTTCATCAACAATGGCATCTTTCTTGCCGCGAGCGACAAAAAATACGATTATTGCAACAAGAATCAGCGCAGCAACGGCAAAAACGATTTTTGAGGCTGTGTCCCAACCCGGTTTCGCAGTCTTTTTATTTGATTTTTTTGAAGAAATATCTGAAAATTTTTTCACGAAAATCCGCCCACTTTACAATTTTATTCAGTATATTAGTATATCATCACAGTGTCAAAAAGTCAATGCACAAACACACAAATATGGTTGACATATCAGGAGGTTTTTGGTAGAATGTTTTCAATCGAATAAGTCTTCGTAGCTCAGATGGATAGAGCGTTCGCCTCCTAATTGTTGGTTGTGTCATTCACCTTTTTGGAAAAAGTGATCGTTACGAAGTTATTATAATATCAAAAAGTTCATAAAATTGACACATGCCTCCTTAGTTCAATGGATAGAACGAGGTCCTCCTAAGACCTAAATATCGGTTCGATCCCGGTAGGGGGTGCCATTAAAAAGACCGAAAAACCTTTATTTATCAAGGCTTTTCGGTCTTTCTTTGTTTTTAATCTGTGAAAGGTTAATTTGCAGTTTTTTGACCCGAAAAAACGTTAACAAACAATTTCAAGGTGACAGTCGCTGCTAACAAATGTTAGCAGGATTTTTGCTTTCTGCTAACATTTTTCGGGGTTTTGCTAATATGAATTCATATCGGGTTCAGTTTCTGCTAACATAAAAGGTGGATGTTGTCGTGTTATTGTAGTCTGTCAGAATAATAAAAGTGAGTGATTTTGCAGTTAAGGGAATCTTAATTATAGAAAATACTTTACAAATTGCGATTTTGTGGTATGATAACGGTATAAATATTGCGATTTTGTATATATTAAGATAAATAAATATTGCGATTTTGAGGTGTTGAGTGTGTTCAAACGAAAAATTTACGACAAATTATTGGAATGGAAAAGAGAATCTGAAGGTAAAACAGCGTTGCTTATTGAGGGAGCTAGGCGAATAGGAAAATCAACTGTTGCAGAAGAATTCGGAAAAAAGGAATACGAAACATATATTCTTATAGATTTCTCTGTAGCTTCAAAAACTGTAAAGGACTTATTTGAAGATGTTTCTGATCTTGATTATATTTTTCTTCAATTACAGTTGATATATAAAACAGATTTAGTTGAGAGAAAATCGCTTATTATTTTCGATGAGGTTCAGCTTTGCCCAAAGGCTCGCCAAGCAATTAAATCACTTGTAAAAGACCGAAGATATGACTATATAGAAACCGGTTCACTTATATCAATCAAAAAGAATGTAAAAGATATTCTGATTCCCAGTGAAGAACGAAAAATATCTATGTATCCTATGGATTATGAAGAATTCCGGTGGGCTCTTGGTGATACGGTTACAGTTCCGCTTATTAAAAAAAGTTTTGAAAATAATAAAGGTGTCGGAGAGCAACTTAACAGAAAGCTTATGCGTGATTTCAGACTGTATATGTTGGTTGGCGGTATGCCACAGGCGGTTAGTGAATATATAGAAACAAATAATTTTAGAAAAGTAGACGAGGTAAAAAGAGATATTTTAAATCTTTATACTGATGATTTTATGAAGATTGATCCGACAGGTAAGGCTTCTATGCTCTTTGATGCAATTCCTGCACAGCTTAATAAAAATGCAGCAAGATATCAGGTGTCAAGTGTATTGTCAGACGAAAGAGCAGAAGGCCTTCTTGAGCTTATTGCAGAAATGAAGGATTCAAAAACCGTTCTTGTATCATATCATGCAAATGATCCGAACGTAGGTCTTGCAAACAATAAAGATCTGAGTAAGTTTAAACTTTTTATTTGTGATACCGGTCTTTTTACAACGCTTATGTTCAAAGATAGTGATTTCACTGAAAATACGATCTATGAAAAACTTTTGAGTGATAATTTAGGCGCAAATCTCGGTTACTTATATGAAAATGTTGTTGCACAGATTTTGACAGCAAACGGAAATGAGTTGTTTTATCATACTATAAAAAATGAAGTTTCAAGGCACAATTATGAGACAGATTTTTTAATAACACGGAAGAACAAAATTTGTCCTATTGAAGTTAAATCATCAAATTACAGAACACATAAATCTATAGATGCTTTCTGTGAAAAATATTCTTCCAGAATTCTAAACAAATACCTGATTTATACTAAGGACTTTAGCAAGGATAAAGATATATTCTGTTTACCTGTCTATTATTCTCCGTTTATTTAATTTTAAATAGAGGCTACCGGGAAGGAAAAGTGTTGAAAGTTGCAAAAATCCTTTGTTTAGCATGCTAAACAGAAAGGAATATAATAACAGGATAACTTCCACCTAAAAACGCTGTTTTGCTAACATTTTGCTAACATGAACGAAAAATATTAGACGATTTTCCAAGGGAAAATATTAACACAATAATCCTTGAAAACCTTGATATATCAACGATTTCAAGGGACTTCAAGAGATTCAAGCAACGCCTACGGGGCGAACTCCTAAGCGAAAGGCCGTGGGTTCGAATCCCGCCGAGGACGCCAAAAAAAGCAAAATCCGCGCAAGTGGGTTTTGTTTTTTTGCTCAAGGGATTCGAAAAGGACGACGGCAGAGCCGGAAACGAGCGTCCGGTGGACGGTCGTTTAGTCCGTGGGCGTGTAGCGGCGGCAGCCGCGTAGCGAATCCCGCCGAGGACGCCAAAAGTGCCGAAAACCGCAATGTTTTCGGCACTTTTTATGCGTTGTTCTTTTTTGATTTTTTCCTCTTAAAAATTACCACTGCAACTGCAATCGGAACGGCAACTGCGATGAGGATTGCGAGGTACTTCGGCGGAATTATTTTCAGAACGTCGTAAAGACCGTCACCGAGGATTGTGAAGCCGATAACTCTCGGCGCAAGTCCGAGCACGGAAAAAATAAAATACGGCAGGAATTTAAAATCGAATGCGCCCATAAAAAGCGACGAAAAATCAATCGGGAAAACGGGAGCAAGGCGGATGATAAACGTTGCAATGTTTTTGTTTTTATTCTTCATCGAAAGAAGCTTGTCGCCACCCTTTGTACCTTTCAGCTTTTTCTCAACTGCATCTTTGCCGAGAAATCTTCCGAGGAAGTAAGTTGTTATAACTTCAATGACGATGCCGAGCATATTTATTAAAAGAGCCGTTTTCCAATCGAGCGCGAGGCCGACGGAAATATAAATCAGCGAAGCGGGAAGGACAAGGAGAATTGCCTTCACAAAATAAACGCCGAGGATAATTCCTGCCGCGATGTATATGCTCGTTGCCGAGGAAATCAGTTCGCGGATGTCGAGCGTTGAAAGCGTTTTGTAATTCACGGCGGCAACGGTTATCAGCGTTACGGCAAGAAGAATTTTTATTATATTAAGGATTTTGTCTTTTTTCATAATCCACCCCGAAATTCTTTTCGTTTTAGGGTGACAGTAATAATGAGAACCGTGTTTTTTATCGGATTATTACCGTCACCCTAAGCATACCATAAAACACTATTAATGTACATAACAAAAAGAAGATATTGCCAAAAATTTGAACGGTTTGTAAATTGTCGGAATATGGCATCAAAACATTCGCTGTCACTCTTGATTTTACTTCGTTTATAATGTATATTTATTATATATGTACTATGAGGAAGTTTGCGATGAAAAAAACGTTCAATAAAATTCCGTCCCTGCCGAAGCTTCATCAGGTTACTTGGTGGGTTTGCAGAGGGCTTATACTTATCTGGGGTATCGTGATGCTCTTTTCGGGCTACACGACAGAGTTTCTTGAAGCTGTTTTCGGTATAATTTTTACCCACCTCTGGGACCTTTTCCAGTGGCTCGGCGGAAAAACGTTCATAACTCAGGTGCCCTACCGTTTGCAGACAATGCTCAATCTGCTTCTTTGCTTTGCAATTGTTGTCGGCACGACGATAAATAAATTCACAACGCTTGATATTATCGATATTCCCGAGCACTTTATGTCGGGTTACATAGCAACGGCAGGAAGCTATGAGCTTGCTGTCATTATTCAGGGTAAGCGACCGAAGGATAAAGTCCTCAGCCCTGCACTTGCGGCAATGTTTGCCTTCGGTTTCGGTGTTGCATTGCTTGTCGGTTGGGAATTTTACGAATACACAATGGACAGGCTTTACGGACTCAACCTCCAGAGAACGGCGTTTGATACGGAAGCAGGTCTTATCGACACAATGGTTGACCTCATCGTCGGTTCCGCAGGCTGCCTTCTCAGTATGTTTGTAACAGCATTCAGTAAGAACAGGAAAGGTAAGAAGAAAAATGAGCAGTAAAGCAGTAAGAATAGTTGCTCTCGTCCTCGCAGGACTTCTCTTTTTCGGCGCGGTATTCGGAGCAGTTACATCAATTTTCTTTTAAGTTGTAATTATTTTTTTCAGAAAGCAGGTGAGTCGTATGGCAGTTAAATTGAAAAGAAGTATTTCCTTGTTGCTGGTAATGTTTATGCTTGCCGGTATGTCGGTTGTTGCTTTTGCGGCTTATCCTGACAATTATCCGAACACACATCGCAACACGGGCAGAAACATTGCGGACCTTATTGCCGTTGCAAGAACGCAGATAGGCTATGCAGAGCTTAATCCGTCAACGGGTGTACCCCTCTCGGAGACATCACAGGTTGCAGGTTACACAAAATACGGAGAGTCCTTCGGATACTCTACGGGCGAATGGTGCGCATATTTCGTTTCGTGGTGCGGACGAAAAGCGGGTATACCTACCTCAGTCCTTCCGCGTCTGGGTAACTGTGCGGCTTCCGTTTCGTGGTATAAAAAGAATTCGGTGTACTATCCTGCAAGCTCAGGCTATGTACCGAAGGCCGGTGATATTGTTTTCTTCAACTGGTCAGGCGGTTCAACGGCAAAGCACGTCGGAATTGTTACAGGTGTAAGCGGTAACAGCGTTTTCACGATTGAAGGAAACACAGGCCCCGGCAGAGGTAACCGCTGTATGGCAAAGCAGAGAAGCCGTTCGGCAGGGTATATCGTCGGCTACGGTGTTCCTGCATATAACGATGCATCATCCTACGGCGGCTCACATTCGTTCGTCGGAGTGGGCACGGGCGGTTCATATTCGGATTCAATCAGCTATTCATCCTCTCAGCTTGCGGTCGTAACAACTTCTGCAACGGAGATTACCGCAACAAACGCGATGCTTCACGGCTCCGTTACAAACAAGGGCAGGCTCTATGTTGCATCGGCAGGCTTCCTCTTCGGAACGGACAAGCTTAAGCTTGATAAGTATCAGGTGTACAAAGCCCTGACTTATCCTGAAATAAAGCTCGAAATGGACGTTGCGTCAACCGTCGGTGAGCTTAAACCGAAATCGACTTATTATTACCGTACCTACGTCACAATCGACGGTGTGGATTACATCGGACCGACTTATGCACTTGTTACGGTTGACGATATTCCCAAGGAGATTGTTCTTCAGGACAGCACGGTTCACGTCGGAGTCGGCCAGACTTCGGAAATTGTATGGTCACAGCTTCCTGCAGGCTCAACGGATAAGGGTGTTACCTGGGTTTCCGAGGATAAGCGAATCGCAACGGTTACGGGCAACGGCCTTGTTATGGGTATCAACTACGGCAGGGTTAAGGTTTCGGGAAAGACAAATTACGGCTCGGCAATAGCGGAATGTGTTATTGAAGTGCTTATTCCGACACCATCAAACCTGCAGTTTGCAAGCGTTGACGAGGAAAACATCACCGTAAAATGGGATGCTGTTCACGGCGCGGAGGGTTATGTTCTTTACCGCAACTCGGATATCGATTCCGAACCGCAGAAGCTCATTGAGCTTGATGCGGACGAAACGGAGTTCAGGGACACATCCGTCAAGGCGGGCGAAAAATATTATTACCGCATTATGACGCTTGCGGACAAGGACGAGTACAACAGCGACATTTCGGAAGTTATTTATACAACAGCGAAGCTTCCTGCACCCGAAAAAGTTACTTCTTCAAAAAACGGTGTGTGGATTGACGTTGAATGGGCAGCCGTTGACAAGGCGAAGAGCTACCTTGTTTACAGGGCAACTTCGGAAAACGGACTTTATACAAATATCGGCAAAGCTTATTCGGAAAAATTTATCGACCACGATGTTCTTTCGGGACATACTTATTATTATAAGGTTGTTGCAGAAAACTCAAACGAGCGCACACGAAGCGACTTTTCAGCCGTAACCGCAACAAAAGCAAAGGTTGTTACAAAGGCGGAAGCCTCAAAGGACAGCATATGTATGGCGGTTATAACTCCTGTACCCGTCAAGCAGAAGGAAGCTGAAATTGTCCGTTCAAGAATAAAGGAATTTAACCCATCATTTTAATCAGAAACGGTGTAACCTTCTGTTTTGGCTACACCGTTTTTTCTACCCTGTTTTTTGGTTGGTGATTCAATGAAGAAATCAAAAACAAAGGACCTTGCCGCGGTGTCGCTCTGTGCGGCGCTTATGTGCATCTGTTCGTGGATTCAGTTACCGTCTGCAGTACCTTTTACCTTGCAGACTTTTGCGGTGTTTTTTATTGCGATGACCCTCAGCACAAAGAACGCTCTTGCGGCAACGGCTGTATATATTTTTCTCGGCATTGTGGGATTACCTGTTTTTTCGGGATTTCAGGGCGGCGTTGGTGCGTTGATCGGTGCAACGGGCGGATTTGTGCTCGGCTTTATCCCGTCGGTGATTGTTGTCAGCCTTTTGTCGAATAAATTTACAAAAGGTTTTCTGTCTTCTGTTGTTTGCTGTCTGCCGGGACTTATCATCTGTTACGTTTCAGGTTTGCTGTGGTATATGTTTGTTTACGGCGACGGAAATTTTAAAAGTGCATTTTTGATTTGTGTGCTGCCGTTCATCATTCCCGATGTTCTTAAAATCATTCTCGCGACAACGGTTTCAAAGCGTGTTGCACGTATTTTTAACAAATAAAAGCGGAAGAAACTTTTGGTTTCCTCCGCTTGATTTTTTATATTGTGAAGTCTGCAACAACAGGAAGATGGTCTGCGATAACATCGTGAAGTGTTTCTGCACTGTTACACTTAAGTCTGCGATAGAAGATGTAGTCAATCTTCTTTTTCGGATTAATCGACGGGTAGGTGAGTTCCTTTGCACTGTCTGAAATATCTGCGGTGTCAAGAAGTCTGTCGCGGATCGGCTTAAGCACCTCACCGTCAGGCTCAACATTGAAATCGCCCATAAGGATGATGGGCATATCTGTTTCGTCAATCAGTCGGCAGATAACCTCGACCGCATTCACTCTTTCAAGCTTTGCAAGTCCCATATGGCAGACAAGCCAGCAAACATCAACGCCCTCGACCTCGACAATCGCTTTGATAACACAGCGGGATTCGTAATAAGTAGGTTCGCTTTTATCCTCGGGGTCGGGAATTGCAACGGTTTCGGCAGATTTAATCGGATACTTTGTAAGAATTGCATTTCCGAAAGGGTTGTTGCCGTCAATCAATGCACCGAGCCCGAAGTAACCGTTCCAGCCGAGCTTTTCACTGAAAAACTTAACCTGATCTGTATATTCTTCGTCGTCGCCCTCGTTCATAACCTCGTTAAGACCGAGAAAATCGGGGTTAAGTCTGCCAAGCTCCTTTGCAAAAAAATCAAGGTCGATAACCTGACGGACATAATCCGTTGCGTGCTGAATATTAAAGGACATAAATTTCATAAAATCACCTCAGACTTTTTTCTGTTTTTAATTTATCATTACACAGAAAAGATGTCAATAAAAAAATAAAGCAGGAAAATTTCCTGCTTTATCCGATAAGTAAAATTTAGATAACAAAAATTCCGAGAAGAACAGCCACAATGTAAACAAGAAGGCTGATTGCATATTTTTCCATAAATGCTGAAACGATGAAGTAAGCAGACGGAATAAATGCAAGAATCTTCACAGCGATGTTTGTTTTCTGCTCTTTGCCGTAAAGCATATCCCAGTTGTAAAGTGCATCCTCATAAAGCGGAGCGTTGTTACACATAAGAGAAATGCCGACGTAAAGCATTGCAAGGTAAACCCAGAAAATTGTATCTTCGGAGCTTACTTCAAGATAGAAAAGACCGAGGTAACCGCCGATGAGCATACCGTAGCCGAAGAAACGGTTCATCAGACCGGGAAGGTAACAGATAAGGAAGCTCTTGAGCTTGCTTTCCGTAAAATCGTGCTCGATATGACCGCAGAGCTCAGTTGAGCTGAGATAGCTTGCATCCTGTACGGGAATGCCGAGAATACGGCAGAAAATCTGTTCCCAGAGAGCTTTAAGAGAAGCACCGATGATTGTGAGATACTTTGAAATTACGTATATAATTGTCATCAGATATCACCGTATCCTTCCATAAAGATTTCTTCGAAAGTGATTTCGCCTTCGATACACTTCTGAACCTTTTCGTCAAGCCCTGTCGGTTCCTGAGTGGTTTCAAATAATGCCTTGACTTCCTCGTAAGTTTCCGTGTCGTCGCAAAGCTGTGCGATTAATGCGATTGTATTAAGGATTTCGTAAGAAGCCTGACTCTGAGTGCCTACAGTAATGATATCGTAAGCTGTTTTTGCTGCGTCAAGTGCACTTTCCTTGTCGTCAAGAAGCATACAGGAAATTGCCTGCTGATTATAGATCGATGCATCCTGCTCGATGGCAATGCCCTTCTTACAGATATCGATTGATTCCTGATATTTACCCATACGGCGAAGGATTTCAGCCTTGAAAGAATAGTAATCAATAGCCTCGGGACTGTCCTCATGTATTCTTTCACAAAGTTCGTCAGCTTTTGTGAAATCACCCTGAAGGATGTTTGCTTTGATTGAGTAGTAGTAAGCATCAGTTGCGTTGAGATTTGATTCGTAAAGACGCTCTGCGATAACTTCAACTCTGTCGTAATCCTCATAAGTCCATGCTACCTGGAGATAGATAAGATCGAAGAGGTATGAATACTCGCCAAGGTCTTCAAGGAGATTGTCGAATATTTCGAAAACAACTTCCTTGTCTTTCTCTGCAAAGTATGCAGCGATATATCTGTAGTAACCGTTAAGGCTCTTCTGTGCGGGAGTGTCGTTCGGGCAGGTTTCAAGGAATGCTATAGCCTCGTCATACTTGATTTTCTGCTCGGATGTTTTTTCGTCCGTGTACATGAATGTGTACCATGTCGGGCCGATTTCGTTGCTGTAAGCATTGACTTCAACGCAGTAATCGTAAATCTTCTTGATGTTTGCATACTTGCGTGTTTCAAGCTTATCCTTGTCAACCTCAACACTTACGATATTCACGAACTGAGCAATCTGCTCCTGACTGAACGGAAGAGAGTCCGCATATGCGTTAAGAAGGAGTCTCATTGAACGTTCGCCGTCAACAAAGAAATCAACTGCTTTCTGATTCTTGTTGAAGGTTGCAAGAGTAGCGTTGAATCCCTGGTCAACTGTTGCAACGTCTGCACTGAATTCTTCAACTGCACCGATTGCATCTGTATAACGCTTTTCTGAAAAGAGATTTTCAGCCTTCATAAGCTGGGCTGAAAAATCAACCGTAGAAATACATACAAACCAGCTGAACGCTGCAAATAATACCATTACAAAAGCAAGCACAACCTGCGGAATACCGAAGTGAGTACGAAGGTACTTCCTTGCACAGTCTTCACAGTAAAGGTCGCTCGGGCTGTTCTTTGTTGAGTTGCCGCAGATAACACAGTGTCCGTCAGCCTTCTTTTCAGGTTTTTCGGGTTTTTCGTCTTTCTTCTTTTCTTTGTCCTTTTTCTCCTCTTCTTCGAGAGCTTCCTCTGCCTCTTCAGCAGGCTCTTCCTGAGCCTTTTCCTCCTCGGCAGGCTCCTCCTCTTTATCCGTCATCGGAGCAAGGTCGTCAAGTGTGATGTCATCGGTTTTGGTTTCGGGCACTGCAGCGTCCCATTTCCAATCGCCGTCAACTTTTTCCTTTTCATCTTCAGGAGTTTCAGGAATTATCTTTTCTTTGTTCTCGTCAGACAAAGCTATTCCTCCTTTTAATATACTGTAAATTAAATGATAACATAAAATATCAGAAATTTCAATTCAATTATAAAATTTAACAAATTATATCCGTTTGACTTGACGAAGAGTTTTTACGGGGTTAAAATCTTACTTAAATAAACTTCAGGAGATGCTGATTATGGCTGCAGGTTACCCGACATCATTAAAATATTTGCGTTCACGTCAATCACCGCTTCGTTTCAGGGATGACGGAACATTCAGGATTTTGCACCTTTCGGATATTCACGAGGTTTCGCCCGAAATGGATGACGACGAAAACCGCGACGTTCCCGTGCACAAGTCGCTTGAAACAGTCAACGTAATCGAAAAATGCATCGAGATGTCAGAGCCTGACCTCGTCGTTTTCGGCGGTGACAACATCAGCGGATATTGGCAGGAATATACCTACGATTATCTTCACGAAACGATTGAAAAAATAGTGGCACCGATAAAGAAGAGAAACATTCCTCTTGCCGTTGTTTTCGGAAATCACGATTCCGAGGGCGAAGAAGAAAGACCGTTTATCCGCCGTGAAAATCACATCAATATTTACGCAGAATATGAAAATTTCCGCGGATGCTACAACGAAGAGGACGTAACAGGTTGCGGAAACTACAGCCTGCCGATTATGAGCGCAGACGGCAAAAAGGTTTCCTGGAATATCTGGTGCATCGATTCGAACGATTACATCCGTGACGAAAACCACCGCGTGATTGAAGGTGAGGGTTACGGCATTGTCCACTCCGACCAGATCGAATGGTACGAAAAAAAGTCGGCAAAGCTCCGCGAAGAAAACGGCGGAAAGCCCGTGCCGTCAATCCTTTTTCAGCATATTCCCGTGCATCAGGAATTTGACCTTTTTGATTGCCTTGACGAAAAGGTTGAGGGAGCAGTTGAAAAGCACGGAAAGTTCCTTGTAGCGAAAGAGGACGCAATAACTGAAGGCCTTGTCCGTGAAGCGCCGTGTCCGCCCGAAACGGAGCGTTCACAGTTTGAAAGCTGGAAGAAGACGGGCGATATCGTTGCGGCATTCTTCGGCCACGACCACGTTAACACCTTTATTGCGGAGGTTGACGGAATAAAGCTTATCCAGACTCTCGGCGCAGGCTACCATACCTACGGTAAGGAGAGAGGCGGAAGGCTTATCGTTCTTCACGAAGATTCAAAAGATTTCGACACGAAGACGCTCGTTGTTGAAAGAATTACTCAGACAAACTTTGATTAAAAAAGAAACCGCAGAGACTTTTCTCCGCGGATTTTGTCTTTGTTTTATCAGAAATTGTAGTTCGGTTTAACAATTTTGCCTGTTTCTGCTGATTCAACAATTGCGAGGCAGACTTCAACAGTCTTTGCACCCTCGATTGCGCTTGTTGCAACGGGCTTGTCGTTGAGGATTTCGTCAGCGAACACTTCAAATTCCTTAACGGCATTGTGGTTGTTGAGCTCGATTTCAATTGTCTGCGGGTCCTGAGTGTCACCGTTTTCGTCAACTGTGAAGAGTGTCATTGTCGGTGATGTGTTGTCGCAGATGATTGTGCCCTTTGTGCCGTAGATAACCGTACGCATTGTGTAGTCACGCTTACAGCCTGTTGAAACGAATACCTTACCTGCAAGGTTGTCGTCAAATTTCATAATTGCGATTGTTGCATCGTCGTAGCTTACTGTAGGAAGAAGCTTGTGTGTGCCGTAAGCGAAAACTTCAACAGGGTCGCCTGCAAGCCAACGGAGAAGGTCAACTGCGTGGCAGCCGCCACCGACAACACCGTGACGCTTCGGGTCAGCTCTCCAATGAGCAGAGCCGTCCTTGTTTTCAACAATATGCATATAGTCGTGAGCGTATTCTGATTCAACGAAGTAAAGCTCGCCGATTGTGCCCGATTCGATGATTTCCTTTGCCTTTTCAAAAGCAGGAGTAAAACGGCAGATCTGACCTACCATAAACTTACAGCCTGATTCGTCTGCAGCCTTAACGATTTCCGCGATGTCTTCTCTTGTAAGAGCAAGGGGTTTTTCGCAAAGAACGTGTTTTCCTGCGCGGAGAAGGTCACAGCAGACCTGCTTGTGCTGCTGGTCGGGAATTGCAACAGTAACCACGTCAATATCAGGGTTGTTTACAATATCCATATAGTCTGTTACCCATTTTTCCTCGGGGATATTGTATCTTTCACCTGCGAAGCGAAGATTTTTCTCGTTACTGTCGCAGATTAAAGCAATTTCTGCATCCTTACAATTCAATGCGCCTTCAACGTGGCTCATACCGAACATCATACCGATATTGGCAACCTGTAATTTCTTTTCCATAGTTATGTATCTCCTTTTAAAAACTGACGGATTTATTTTACAACACTTTTATTGAATATTCAATATGTACAAGGACAAAAACATTGTCAAAAAAATGACGAAATTTATAATATCATCTTGAAATACATTTTTCTTTATTATATAATGAAAAAGATATAGGCAAGGAAAACTTGCACTTGATAATCAAATCAAGAGGAGGAAAACTCATTATGAATGAAAACTTCACTTACAAAATGAAGCTTACAGATGACGAGGTTGCCATTCTTCACGGCTCAAAAGGCGAAACATTGGCAAAGGTTATGAAAACTCTCGTTCTCTACGGCGACGCTTTCGGTGCAGAAAAGTTTGTTTCTGTTGCAGGAAATAAGGGTCACCTTGTTACAAGCTTCGGTATCTCCGTTCTCAAGCCTGTTTTTGACATCACACAGGAGCTTATCGATGCAGGACTTAAGGTTGACGAAACATTTTCTGTTGACCCCAGACCCATCGACTATGCAAACGTTAAGTGTAATCCGCTTCAGAAGCTTATCTTCAATAAGATTCTCTACGGCATGCAGGATTCTTACGAAGCTCAGCTCAAGAAGCTCGGCATCAAGGACAGCAAGGCTTTCACTTGTGCTTGCTACCTTGACGAAGTAGGTAACACACCGAAGAAGGGTGACATCCTTTCATGGGCAGAAAGCTCAGCTGTTGTTTACGCTAACTCAGTTATCGGTGCAAGATGTAACCGTAACTCAGGTATCATTGAGCTTTTCGGTTCAATCCTCGGCAAAGTTCCCGCTTTCGACCTTGTTACTGACGAAGGAAGAAAGGCAAAGTGGATTATTGAAGTTAAGACAACAAAGATTCCCGAAGCTCAGGTTCTCGGTTCAGCTATCGGTATGAAGGTTATGGAAGACGTTCCTTACGTTAAGGGTCTTGACAAATGGATCGGCACAGAGCTTAACGATGCAACCAAGGCATACCTCAAGGATTTCGGTGCCGCAACAGCTTCAAACGGTGCAGTCGGTCTTTATCATATTGAAAACCTTACTCCCGAAGCAGTAGAAATGGGCGAAGACCTCATCGTTGAAAACGCAAAGACATATGTTATTGACGATGCAGAGCTCGAAAGAGTATATAAGAACTATCCCGTTGTATGGAAAGATAAGAACGCAACTCCGAAGCTTTGCTTCATCGGCTGTCCTCACCTTTCATTCGAACAGCTCGGCGAATGGGCAGAAAGAATTGACGAAGAATGCAAGAAGCAGGGCAAGAAGACAGTTCAGATCCGTACTGTTGTTACAAGTGCTCCCGACGTTCTTGAAAGATTCAAGAAGGAGAACAAGGCTGCTTACAACAAGTTCCTTCTCCGCGGTGTAAATCTTTCTTATATCTGTCCGCTTATGTATATGAACAATCCGCTTTGCGGCGGCGACAGCAGCAACGTTATCACTTGCTCAAACAAGCTCCGTACATATACAACAGCACGTTACTTCACAACGGATGATATTACAAAGATCATTGTAAAGGGAGGTTATTGATTATGAGTAAAGAATTTAAAGGCCGTCCTGTCGTTGCAGGTAAGATTGACAAAGGCGAGGCAGTAGTTTCTCACAACGGTGTCAACACTCTTGCAACCTTCCAGAAGACTGCTCTTCTTCACGATATTCCGCTTATCGGTAAGGACTACGTTATCGGTTCTGACCAGAACAACCCCGATGTTTACGGCAAAAACCTTACAGGTAAGGTTCTCTGCCTTCCTCAGACAATCGGTTCAACAACAGGCGGTATGGTAATCTATACTGTTGCAGCTCTTAAGCTTGCTCCGAGCGCAATGCTCTTCTCACAGCCGATCGACTCTCTCGCTGCTGCAGGTGTTATTCTTGCAGACGTATGGACAGACAACTCAATCGTTGCTGTTGACAGCCTCGGCGAAGATTTCCTTAAAGCAGTTAAGGACGGCGATAAGATCACTATCAAGGAAGACGGTACAGTTATTGTCGATTAATTTTTAAATCAAAGGGGCTGGTTTTCAGCCCCTTGTTTTTATCAGGTGATAAAATGAAAAAAGAAGTTATCAAAGAACCGGTTGATTGGTTTAAATATGAAAACGAAGCCAAGGCAGAAGGCTTCCGGATTGTATGCGGAATTGACGAAGCAGGCAGAGGACCGCTTGCGGGTCCCGTATGTGCCGCCGCAGTGATCCTTCCCGAAGGATGCATAATTGACGGTGTTAACGATTCAAAAAAATTAACAGAGAAAAAACGCGAGGCTCTTTTTGATGTTATAAAAGAAAAGGCTCTTGCTTACAGTATAGCTGTTGCCGACGAGAAGGAGATTGACGAAATCAACATCCTTCAGGCAACTTATCTTGCAATGCGACGTGCGTTTGACGGGCTTGATATAAAGCCCGATATGGCACTCGTTGACGGAAACCGTGACCCCGGCCTCGGCGTTGCAACAAAAACAATCGTAAAAGGTGATGCAAATTCGATGTCGATTGCCGCCGCATCGATTCTTGCAAAGGTCACAAGGGACAGATTTATGCTTGAGATGGACGAAAAATATCCCGAATATCAGTTCGCAAAGCATAAAGGCTACGGAACGAAGCTCCATTACGAAATGCTCACAAAGTACGGTGCTTCCGAAATCCACAGAAAAACATTTTTAAAGAGTTTTTATGCAGATAAATAAAGAAGGTGTTTCGGGCGAGCTTTTTGCGGCAAGACATATGAGAGATAACGGATATATGCTCGTCCTTTCAAATTACCGTTGCCGTTTCGGTGAAATTGACATTATCGGAAAAAAGGACGGATACATCTGCTTTGTTGAAGTTAAAACAAGAAGCGAAAATGCAATTTACGAGCCGAAGGAAGCCGTCGGTGTGGATAAGCAGGCAAGGATAATCGCCGCATCACAGGCATTCAGACAGGTTTATCCGTTCACGGAACAGATGAGATTCGACGTTTGCGAGGTTTTTCTTAACGAAAAAAGACAAGCCGTTAAAATCAATTATATCGAAAACGCATTCAGCGGTTGAGTATCTTGACAAGTTGTGATATAATGTTTCGGATAAAAACAAATCACATTCAGAGGAGAATGAATATGTTATATACAAGCACTCGTGACAAGAGTATAAAAGTCAGCTCATCAGAAGCGATTGCTCACGGTATTTCAGCTGAGGGCGGTCTTTTTGTGCCCGAATCAATTCCGCAGATTTCAATGGACGATATCGTGCGCATTTCAAAGCTCGATTATATCGGAAGAGCAAAGGAAATTCTTTCTCTCTACCTCACAGATTTTACTGCAGAGGAAATTGATTCCTGCGTAAGAGGTGCTTATGAAGAGGGCTTCTCAAGCGAGAAGGTTGCTCCGCTTCACACTCTCACAAAGGGTACGGAAATCCTTGAGCTTTGGAAGGGTCCGACCTGCGCATTCAAGGACATGGCGCTTCAGCTTCTTCCGCATCTTCTTACGGTTGCTTCATCAAAGTCAACTCCCGACAAGGAAATTGTTATCCTCGTTGCAACATCAGGTGACACAGGTAAGGCTGCACTTGAAGGCTTCAAGGATGTTAAAAATACAAGAATTCTCGTTTTCTATCCCAACGACGGCGTCAGCCCGATGCAGAAGCTCCAGATGACAACTCAGGAAGGCTCAAACGTCGGCGTATGTGCAATCGAAGGCAACTTTGACGACGCTCAGTCAGGTGTTAAGAAGATTTTCACAGACAAGGCAGTTGCTGCAAAGCTTGAAGAAAAGGGAATGATGTTCTCTTCAGCTAACTCAATTAACTGGGGTCGTCTTGTTCCGCAGATTGTTTATTATGTTTCTGCTTATTGCGATATGCTCGAAAAGGGTGCAATCAATGCAGGCGACGAAATCAACGTTGTTGTTCCGACAGGTAACTTCGGTAACATCCTTGCTGCTTATTATGCAAAGGAAATGGGCGTGCCGATGAAGAAGCTCATCTGTGCTTCAAACGCAAACAACGTTCTTACAGACTTCCTCAAGACGGGTCACTACAACCGTAAGAGAGATTTCTACACAACAATTTCTCCGTCAATGGATATCCTTATTTCATCAAACCTTGAAAGACTTCTTTTCCTTCTTTCGGGTATGGACGACGCTCTCGTACGCGAGTGGATGGGCTCTCTTTCAACTGACGGTGCTTACAACGTAAACGACGAAGTTTTTGCAAAGCTTCAGGAGCTCTTTGATGCAGGCTGCTGCGACGATGAGGGTACAAAGGCTTGCATCGCAAGAACATTCGAAGAAAATTCATATCTCTGCGATACTCACACGGCTGTTGCAGTATCTGTTTACGAGGACTACAAGGCTGTAACAGGCGACGAAACTCCGACAGTTATCGCATCAACGGCAAACCCGTTCAAGTTCGGAAAGGCTGTTCTTGATGCAGTCCGCCCGGGTATGAGCGAGGGTATGGACGAGTTTGATATGGTTCTCGGCCTCAAGGTTGAAACGGGCGAAGACTGTCCGCCGCAGCTTGCAGATCTCAAGGGTAAAACACCCCGATTCACAGGTTGCTGCAAGAAGGAAGATATGGAGCAGGTCGTTTTCGATATGCTTAAGTAAAAAGAATGGGCGTACTTTTACAGTACGCCCTGTTGATTATTTGCTCACGTTGCCGTTCGGCTCAAATGTTGCACAGATTGTTTCTGCACAGGTGCATGCGCTTGAAGGACCGACTTCAATATGACCTGCAACGCACTTACAGCCGTCTTCGTTGTAAACACAGTTGTGAGCATTACACTTGATTTCCTTGATTTCCTTTTTCATAAATCGTTTACTCCTTGAGTTTTTTGAGTGACAAACCGTCACATAGTTATTATTATTTTAATTTTTCTGAATATACTGAAAAGAGGTGAAAAACTTTGTCTTTGTTTGCAATTGCGGATACACATCTTTCCTTTTCCTGCGACAAGCCGATGGATATTTTCCGCGGATGGCAGAATTTTGAAAAAAGGCTTGAAAAAAATTGGAATTCTGTTGTCGGCGAGGACGATTTTGTTATAATTCCCGGTGACGTTTCGTGGGGAATGAATATGGAAGAAACGCTTGAGGATTTCCGTTTTCTTGATTCGCTCAACGGAACAAAAATCATAATGAAGGGAAACCACGATTACTGGTGGTCAACAAAAAGCAAGACGGAAAAGTTTTTTGCCGAGAACGATATAAAAACAGTAAAAGTGCTTTTCAATAACGCTTACAGAACGGGCGATTACACCGTCTGCGGCACAAGAGGCTGGTTTTTCGATTGCGAAAAAAAGGAAGATGAAAAGGTGCTTCTGAGGGAAGCGGGCAGGCTTAAAATGTCGCTCGATGAAGCCGCAAAGCTTGGCGGCGAGCCGATAATTTTCCTGCATTATCCGCCCGTGAGTATGACTCAGACCTGCGATGAGATTTACGATATCGTTGTTTCGTCGCCTGCAAAGTGTTGCTATTACGGTCATCTTCACGGTCCTTCGGTCAATTGGGCGTTCAGAGGAGAGCGCGACGGAGTGAATTTTGACTTGGTGTCCGCAGATTTTCTTGAATTTTGTCCCAAATTAGTGGCAAAATTTTGATAAAATACAAAAAATATATAAAAAAGGTATGGAAATCCAAATAACTATCTGCTATAATAATCAGGTTAATAGGTATTTGTGGGAGTATCGCTCACAGCGTAATGCCAAACAGGAGGAAGTTTTCAATGTTAAAATCAGCAAACAAAACAGAAACAAACATTTACACACTTGAAGTTGCGGTAAGCGCAGAGGATTTCAAAGCGGCTATTCTTAAGGCTTACAAAAAGCAGAAGAATAAGATTCAGCTTCCCGGCTTCCGTAAGGGCAAGGCACCTCTTGCAATGATTGAAAAGTTCTACGGCAAAGAGGTATTTTACGAGGATGCACTTGATATAGTTTATCCCGAAACAGTAGGCGCAGCTATCGAAGAAGCAGGTATCAATCCTGTTGCACCTCCGCACGACGTTGAGGTTACAAAGATGGACGAAACAGGCGTTGAACTTACACTTAAAATCACAGTTATGCCTGAAATCACAATCGACGGCTATAAGGGCATCGAAGCAAACAAGGGCGACGCTTCTGTTACAGCAGACGACGTTAAGAAAGAGCTTGCTTCAATGCAGGAAAGAAATTCACGTACAATCACAGTTGAGGATGCAAGAAAGGCAAAGAAGAACGACATCGCAGTTATCGATTTCGAAGGCTTTGTTGACGGCGTAGCATTTGACGGCGGTAAGGGCGAAAACTTTGACCTTACACTCGGCTCAGGCCAGTTCATCCCCGGCTTTGAAGATCAGGTTATCGGTCATAAGGCAGGCGAGGAATTTGACGTTAACGTTACATTCCCCACAGAGTATGCTCCCGAGCTTGCAGGCAAGTATGCTACATTCAAGGTTAAAATCCACGAGCTCAAGGTTAAGGAGCTTCCCGCACTTGACGATGAGTTTGCAAAGGACGTAAGCGAATACGATACACTCGCTGAGCTTAAGAAGAGCATCAAAGCTGACCTTGTAAAGACAAAGACAGAGCAGATCGACAGAGAGTTCGAAAGCGCAGTTCTTGAAAAGGTTGTTGAACTTGTTGAGGGTGAAATCCCTGAAGTTATGTACGATAACAAGCTTGAGGACGACGTTAAGGAATATGAGCAGAGACTTGCACAGCAGGGCATCGGTCTTGATATGTACCTTCAGTATATGGGTATGGACAAGGATGCTTTCAAAGAGAGCATGAGAGCTAACGCTGTTAAGCAGGTTAAGCTTCAGCTCGCTATCGATAAGATTGCAGAGCTTGAAAAGATTGAAGCTACTGATGAAGATGCAGAAGCAAAGATCAAGGAAATGGCTGATATGTATCAGATGGAAGCTGAACAGATCAAGAAGTTCATCCGAATCGAAGACGTTAAGAAGGACGTTGTAGGTCAGAAGACAGTTGACTTCCTTGTATCAAAGGCAAAGGCAATCGTAGCTGAAAAGCCGAAGAAGGCTCCCGCAAAGAAGGCAGCTGCAAAGAAGACAGAGGAAGAAGCAGCTGAATAATCAGACGTTTAATTGTCAATATTAATGCAAATGGATGGCTTTTGCCATTCATTTGCCATTCTTGAAACTATTTTTTGAAACGGAGGATACAAATATGGCTTTAGTACCTTATGTTATTGAACAGACCAACAGAGGCGAGCGTTCATATGACATTTTTTCACGTCTTCTGAGCGACAGAATTATCGTTCTTTCAGACGAGGTGAACGATGCAACTGCAAGCCTTGTTGTTGCACAGATGCTTTTCCTTGAAGGTCAGGACCCTGATAAGGACATCAGCCTTTACATCAACAGCCCCGGCGGCTCCGTAACTGCAGGTATGGCGATTTACGACACAATGCAGTACATCAAATGTGATGTTTCAACAATTTGTATGGGTATGGCTGCATCAATGGGTGCGTTCCTTCTCTCATCGGGCGCAAAGGGCAAAAGATTTGCTCTTCCCAACAGCGAAATTATGATTCATCAGCCGCTTGGCGGCGCAAGAGGTCAGGCTACCGAAATCAAAATTGTTGCAGACCATATTCTTAAGACAAGAGAAAAACTCAACAGAATCCTTGCTGAAAACACAGGCAAGAGCATTGAGCAGATTGCTCTTGATACAGAAAGAGATAACTATCTTTCAGCTCAGGAGGCTATGGACTACGGCCTTGTTGATAAGGTTCTTTACAAAAGATAAATCAGAGGTGTAACGATGCCGAGAGATGACGAAAGACGCGAAAAGAACGTCCGCTGTTCCTTCTGCCACAAAACTCAGGCGCAGGTCGACAGAATAATTGCCGGTGACGGTGTTTATATCTGTAACGAATGTGTTGAGCTTTGTCAGGCTATCATAGAAGAGGAAACAGCAGGACATAATTCCCGCAAAAAGAAGCAGAAGGACATAGTTCTTCCTTCGCCGATGGAAATCAAAAAAGGTCTTGACGAATATGTCATCGGTCAGGATGAGGCTAAGGTCGCTTTGAGCGTTGCCGTTTATAATCATTATAAACGAGTGTTCAAGGCTTCTGAAACTGACGTCGAAATTCAGAAGAGCAACATTCTTTTGCTTGGCCCTACGGGTGTCGGCAAGACGATGCTTGCGCAGACTCTTGCAAAAATCCTGAATGTTCCCTTTGCGATTGCAGACGCAACAACGCTTACTGAAGCAGGTTACGTTGGTGAAGACGTTGAAAACATTCTTCTCCGTCTTATTCAGGCTGCAGATTTTGATATCGATAAAGCAGAGCAGGGTATCATCTACGTTGACGAAATCGATAAGATTGCACGTAAGTCCGAAAACCCGTCAATCACACGTGACGTAAGCGGTGAGGGTGTTCAGCAGGCATTGCTTAAGATTATTGAAGGTACGGTTGCGAATGTTCCTCCGCAGGGCGGAAGAAAGCATCCTCAGCAGGAATGCATTCAGGTCAACACTTCAAATATTCTTTTCATCTGCGGCGGTGCATTTGACGGAATTGAAAAGACCGTTGAAAAGAGAATCGGCGGTTCTGCACTCGGCTTCGGTGCCGATGTAAAGAGCAAGAGTGCATTCTCAATCGAGAACGCAGTTTCGCAGGTTATTCCGCAGGATATCACAAAGTTCGGTCTTATCCCCGAGCTTGTGGGCAGACTTCCCGTTATAACAACTCTTAAGGAGCTTGACGAGGAAGCACTTGTTAAAATTCTTACAGAGCCGAAAAATGCAATCGTGAAGCAGTATCAGTCACTTCTTGAAATGGACGGCGTAAAGCTTGAGTTCACTCCCGAAGCACTTACTGCAATTGCAAAAAAGACGCTCGAAAGAAAAACAGGTGCTCGCGGTCTTCGTTCAGTTATGGAAGGCTTGCTTATGCCGATTATGTACGCAGTGCCGAGCGATAAATCAATCGTCAGTGTGCAAATAACGGAAAACTGTGTCAACGAAAACGAAGCTCCGCTGGTTGAGCACAAAGGTAAAAAGAAAGAAGCATAATTTAAAGCAGTAACTTTCAGAAGAGAGTTACTGCTTAGTTTTATAATATTATGATCCCGACAAATTTGGGTTTGTCGGTATGTTTTATTATAACGGTTGCGTTGCAACCTACACCTCATCAGTCACTTCGTGACAGCTTCCCCTCGAGGGGAAGCCTTGGACTTGCGCAGTTTTTCAGCCTTCTCCTTGAGGAGAAGGTGCCGAGGAACGAGGCGGATGAGGTGGTAACAAAGAAATCGACAAACCCAAATTTGTCGGGTTAAGAGGCTGAAAGCTGTACTATCGACACACGATTTTAATTAAACTGCGTAAAGGATATTCAGATTTCTTATTTCGCCGTCTTTGATTTTATCGTTGACGGAATATGCGTGCGGCTCAAGGTTCGGCGAACTGATTTTTGTCAACTCTTGCGCTTTCAGCTCATCAATCACACAAGCGGAGATTTTTTCGATTATCTCCTGCTTTTTTTCTGCCTGCGAGTTGTCGCTTGAAATAAGATATTCCAAATCACCGTACAAACCGCTGAGCTTTTGGAGGTCTTTCAGTGCACGGAAAGTCCATTTATAATAAGGAATATATTTTTTGTTAAGAAGAAAAATGACCTTCAATGCAGTGTTTACAAACTCACCAACGGAGAGCTGAGCCGCGGCGGTTTCACCTCTCTTGATGCAACGCGGATAATTATACTGTCCAGATTGTGCCATAAGAAGGATGTTGCCTGCAAGCTTTTTCAGCCGAACATCATCGGGCATATAGGCGATTTTTTCACGTAGCTGTGTCATCATGCCGAGGTTATCGCAGAATATTTTTCCGTTTGTAGCTTCCGCGGGAAATTGCTCTGCAATGCAGAACCATCCGACAGTGGGAATATCCGCAGTTTTGCTTCCTGTTTTTTCTTCAAAAAATCTGCTGATTCTTATAACGCCGTGACGGTTACCGCCAACGGGATTCAGCGGACTGCGTGTGTATCCCATAAATTCTTTCGGGAGTTTTGCATAAGCTCTTTCAAGCTGAAACTCAGTTTTCGAATCAATCTCATCAGGAATGAAGATGCAGAAGCCCGGCTCAAAATCGTGATCCTGAGAAATCTCGTCGTCAAAGCCGAAACATTCCGAACCGCTTCCCGCAAGACCGACGGCAAGATATTTTTCAATATCGGCAAAGTTTTCTTTAATCATCTTTTCTCCGTATTCATAATAAAATTTTTCAGAAAGTTCAAGACCTTTCATAAATTTCCCTTGCTCTCTTTTCTAACTCTTTTTCGTAAATAAAATAACCGAAATATCCGAAAACGGATGCACACTTGTCGCAGACAAAAGCATAATATCCGTCCCTGTTTTCGTGTTCATCGAAGATTTCCATTGCTTTTTCAACGTAATCCCTGATTTGTGCTTCGCTCTCTTCCGCACCAAGCTCGGCTTCTTTCGCACTTGCGATGTTCAGGTAAGTTATCGCAACCTCAAGGTCACCGTCGTCGGCATTTGCCATAACGGAAATTGCTTTTTCGTAAAGCTCGTAAGCTTCGCTGAATCGCTCAAGGTCAACAAGAGCAAGTGCCATATTGTTATAAAGTCCGCCGAAACGCTTATCGTCCGAGGGGAGATTTTTTTCGTAAACCTCCTTTGCTTTTTCAAAAAGCGGAATAGCTTTTTCAGCCTTGTTGAAAGCTTTGTAAACAGTTGCACAGTTGATATACGTTGTTCCTGCACCGACATTGTTTTCAATTCCCATTTTATAAATTGAATCAAGAAGGGCAGAAACGGTTTCAATCGCTTTTTTTTCTTTTGAAAGCTTGCGGTAAAGGCCTGCAAGCTCGTTGAGAAAAAGAAGTGAGCTTCTTTTGTCGTCAATCAAATTTGCTTCGCCGAGCCAATATAAAAGATGTTTTTCCGCAGAATCATAATCGTTTCTGCCGAAGTGTTCGTCGAGCTTGTCGAGCACACGCTCGGTCGGAATACGTCCCATATCGCAACCTCCTTTTATTTGCTTAAAGCTATTGTTGTTTTTATTACATTTATAATACAGAATACTGCATAACCGCAGACAGCAACCGAAACTGCAGTCAGTCCCGATGCCCACGGAAGAGTGAACACCGTGCCTCCGAGGTCAATCGGCTTGCCTGCGATTGCACAGACAAGAGAAACAATTGCAAGCAAAAGAACAATTATTCCGCAGATTCCCGTCGGGAAAAGAGCATTTTTAATGTTATGTGAAACGAAGCTTTTCTTCACCGCGGAATTTGCAAAAGTTTTGTATCCGCTTTCAGCCTTTGCTCCCGTTGCCGTTACGGAATACGAGGCAAAAATAACATCAAGCCCTTTGCCTTCTTTTGCTGTTATGTCCGATTTGACAGTAACAACAGCCTTTGACGAATTAAGGTCAATTTCCGTTACATAATCAAGCGGAGTGTGCAGGCTTTTGTTTTTGCCTGTCATCTGCTCTTCAAAAGATTTTTCCTGTTCGTTCTGTAAGGATGCGGTTTCAAGCGGTACTCTTGTCCGGTGAATACGCAGAGTATGCTCACCCTTTTCAAGCGAATCAAAGGTAACTCTGCTGTCCTCTTCAACAGTCTGCGGATTCCCGTCAAGGAAAACCGTTACCGTATCGCCCGAAAGATTGTCGATTCTTATATTCGCCAAAATATCACCGCCTTCTTTTTTAAATTTTACCACAGACAGGCTATTTTTCAAGTATTTAATATAATCATCTGTTAAGTTAATGTAAATTTTTCCGAAACAGTTGAGTTTATTTGCGCTTCCGTGTTATAATTACTCTATATCGACTTATTAAAAGGAAGGAGGCGCATTATGGGTAACGAAAACCTGAACAAGCGTTTTAACTGGAACCTGATGATGATTCTTGTCACGGTTTTTCAGATAATTACGGCAACACCTGTTATCGTAAAGGAATCTGTCAACCTGAAGCTTCTTGTTATTTTCGCAGGTTACATAGTTGTTGAATGGATTTATTTTTTCGTCGCATCCGTTTTTTGCGGACAGAATAATTTCGAGCTTGAAATTCTGGGATTTCTGTTTTCGGGAATAGGTCTGACCGTTTGTGCAAGTGTTTACGACGATTATGCGGTCAAGCAGGTTTTTTCAATTCTTCTCGGTCTTTGCGTTTTTATCGCACTGATTATTATTCTGCGCCGAACGGACATTGTTATGAAGCTTCGAATGCCGATTGCTTTTGCGGCTGTCGGTCTTCTTGCGGTCAATCTCCTTCTTGCAGAAACAACAAACGGCGCACTCAACTGGATTACGATTGCAGGTTTTTCAATTCAGCCATCCGAGCTTGTCAAGCTGGCATTCATTTTTGTCGGTGCAGCTTCGCTTGATAAGCTTCAGCGAACAACCAGCCTTACGAAATACCTGATTTTCTCCGTCGGATGTGTAGGTGCTCTTTTCCTTATGCGTGACTTCGGCACAGCGCTCATTTTCTTCTTCACATTTATTATTATCGCGTTTATGCGCTCGGGCGATATGCGAACAATTGCGCTCGTCTGCGTTGTTGCGGCTCTCGGCGCGGTTATGATTATACTTTTCCGCCCGACAGTTGCGGCAAGATTTTCAACCTACCGCCACATCTGGGAGCAGATGAACGAAGCGGGTATGCAACAGACACGAGTGCTGATTTATTCCGTCAGCGGCGGACTTTTCGGATTAGGAATAGGCAACGGTAAACTGAAGCATGTTTTTGCATCCACAACTGACCTTGTTTTCGGTATGCTTTGCGAAGAGTGGGGAATAATTGTCGCTTTGCTTATTGTCCTTTCGTATGTTTTCATCCTTCTTTATGCAATCAAGGTTGCGCGAACAACGCGTTCCGCATTTTATGCAATTGCCGCCTGTGCCGCCGCAGGGCTTATGCTTTTCCAAACGGCACTTAATATCTTCGGTGTAACGGATATTCTTCCTCTTACGGGAGTTACGCTTCCGTTTATCAGCCGAGGCGGTTCAAGTATGATTTGCTCGTGGGGACTTATCGCTTTCATCAAGGCGGCGGATATACGAACTTATCCGAAGCTTTCAAAGACGATTCTTCCCGACTATCCGCTTTATCCGCCGGATATCCGTATCGGCAGAGCACCGCAAAGAAGAGCGCGAACCGTTTCGGACACGGCAACACGCACTCAACCGAGGCAACAGAATCCGCGTCCCGAAGAAGACACAAAGGTTTACCGCGGTGCAAATACAAAAAATGACATTCCCGTTTCACGTCAGCCCCAGAGACAGAGTCAGCCGAGGCAGACGGCACAGCGACAGGCACCTCAACGGCAAGCATCTCAGCGACAGGCAACACCGAGGCAGACCTCTTCACGTCAGGCTTCACCGCAACGTCAGGGCGGACAGAGGCAGTCACAGCGACAGTCTTCGTCACGAAGAACTCCGGAAAACAGGAGGACACCGCGATGAACAATACGACAAAACGAGCTTATGTTCTTTATATTTTTATCCTTGCCTTTATCGTAGGCCTCGGATTTATGGTTTTCTCTTTCTACGTAAACGGAGACGAATGGGCGGCAAAGACAGTTAACCGCCACGTATATTCATCGGGGCAGATTGCCAACGCGGGTTCGATTTATGACCGCAACGGAACTCCGCTTGCGTACAGTGAGGACGGGAAACGTAAATATAACGAGAGCAAATCTATCCGAAAATCAACACTTCACGCTGTCGGCGATACGGCATCGTTTATCGCAACGGGTGTTCAGTCGATTTACAGCTCCGAGCTTTCGGGTTACGACTTCGTAAACGGTGTTTACAACCTGAAAAAATACGGAAAAGGAAACGATATTGCACTTACTCTTGATGCAAATGTCTGCAAGGTTGCATATGAAGCACTCGGAAGCAGGAAAGGTACCGTCGGAGTTTACAATTACCGCACGGGCGAAATCATATGTATGGTTTCAACTCCTACATATGACCCGAGCAACAAGCCGACGAATATGTCGGACAATCCAGATTACGAGGGTGTTTACCTTAACCGTTTCATTTCGGGCGTTTATACCCCCGGTTCAACATTCAAGGCGGTTACAGCTATCTGCGCATTGCAGAATATTTCCGACCTCAGCTCAAGAACCTTTAAATGCACGGGAAAATATCATACGGCTTCGGGTGACGTTATCTGTAATGACGTTCACGGAACGGTCAGTTTCGAACAGGCCTTCAACCGTTCCTGTAACAGCGCATTTGCTGAACTTTCAATTGAGCTCGGCAAAAACAAGCTTACTCAGACGGCTGAACAGCTCGGCTTCAACGTCAAGGAAAGCCTTGGACAGACTCCCGTTGCAAAAAGCACTTTTGATATAAGCAAAACATCTGCCGTTGATCTCGGTTGGGCAGGTATCGGACAGTATACGACACTTGCAAATCCGTGCCATATGATGACGATTATGGGCGCAATAGCCAACGGAGGAACAGCAATCAAGCCTTATTATGTCGCTTCAATCACATCGCCCTCGGGCATGGTTACACAGCTCGGACAGACCGTGCAAAGCGAATCAATCACTCTTGACAGCACAGTTGCAAACCGTATGCGAGAGTATATGCGCTCCAATGTTGTCAATTATTACGGGGATTCAACCTTCCCGGGATTGAAAATGTGCGGAAAAACAGGAACGGCACAGATTGATGACGGTGAGCCTCATTCCTGGTTTGTCGGCTTCTCTGCAAACCCCGAAACACCATATGCTGTGGTCTGTGTTGCAGAAAATTCAGGATATGGACTTGCGACCGCAGGAAAGATTTCCAATAAGGTTATGCAGGCTGTTTGCGACAAAAAATAAGTTTTGAAAAAGTTTATTATTTTTCTTTTTTGGAATTATAAATCAAAAACCTTGTGCTAATATATAGAAAATACGTTACTCTCGCTGTGAAATCAGTAAAAAGTGACGTAAAATAAGAAGCGTGAAAAACGCAAAAAAATGAAAAGGAGAAATCTACTATGAAAAAGATTTTAGCAATCCTTCTCGCAGCAATGATGGTTTTCACACTCGGTCTTACAGCTTTTGCTGAGGGCGAAGATGAAGGCGCAGATACAGGCATCCTTCTTCCCGAGTTCCCGGCACAGACAGAGAACGAAATCTACTTTGTAAGTGAGAACACATACGTTGAAGCAGGCGGTTCATATGATATTCCTGTTTACATCGTATCAAACTACACATCACCGGTTGCAGGCGGCTTTGTTCTTGTTGGTATGAACCTTGCTATTGAAGGTCCTGCAGCTAACTACATGACAATCACAGGCATAAAGGCTTCTGCAGAAGCTGAAGCTCTTGCAGGTTATGAACTCGTAGCTGCTGACGTTGCAGACGTTGCACTCGATGAAGACCCGACAATGAATACATTTGGCTTCAGATGTGACGATATGTCAATCTTCCAGCAGGAAGCTATGGTTCTTGGTTATGTAACAGTTCAGGTTGCTGAAGATTACACAGGTTATGATGAAGATGGCGCAGCACTTGACTGCCAGCTTACAATCACTCCTCCTCAGTGGATGTACTACTGGGACACATGTGATTACACTATGTTCTCATTAGGTGGTAACATCGACGTAATCAACCTCGATACATTTGAGTTTGATATGCAGCTTATGCCTGACCAAGGTGTTGTTTACATCGTTTCAGGTCACCTCATCATCGCTCCTCCGGTACCCACATGGCAGGAGAGACTTAAGGCTTGGGCTATTGAGCAGGCTATGAAGATCCTCACATTCTTCCAGGGCATCAACGATGTTCTTCTCGGACTTCTCCCGACTCTTTAATCCTTAAGAGTTAACTAATTACATAGAGGCTGAGCTTCGGCTCAGCCTTTTCTTTTTGTTCAGCTGTTTATTATTTCAGGCTGCTCAAATGTTTTTGTTTGACAACGGTGAACCAAACGTTTAAAATAGAATTGTTTATAAAGAAATCTTCCCTGAATGAGGAGAGCCCTATGCTTACCGTAAATCCTGAACTGATGTCTTTTGTCAAAGAAAATATTTTTCCCGAATACAGCAAAAACGATGCAGGACATTCGCTTGAACATATCGATTATGTTATCCGAAGAAGCCTGAAATTTGCAGAGCAGTTTGAGGGAATTGACGCGGATGTTGTTTATGCCGTTGCGGCTTTTCACGATATCGCACATCACGTTGATAAAAAGAATCACGAAAAACTTTCCGCGGAAGTTTTTTATTCCGACGAAAGAATGAAAACTTTCTTTTCGCAGGAACAACGGGATATAATCAAAGAGGCGATTGAAGACCACCGTGCATCCCTTGACGGTGAGCCGCGAAGCGATTACGGAAAGATAATTTCCTCAGCCGACCGTTCAACCGATGCGGAAGAATTTCTCCGCCGTACCCATGCTTATACTCTTCGATATTTTCAGGGACTTTCGCAGGAAGAAGTTATCGAACGCGGATACAGCCACACCCTTGAAAAGTACGGAAGTAAAGGCTATGCGAAGCACTATGTCGTTGATGAAGAGTATGAATTTTTCAGGAAATATATAAACAATCTTTTAAAGGATAGAAAGACTTTTGAAAGAATTTACAGAGAGATAAACGGGATTTGAAAGAGATTGTCGGGTTCACTATTTTCTGTGACAAAAAACGGGACGGGCAACCCGTCCCCTACAAACACAAAATTCAAATCGTGTCTGTAGGGGATGCGTTTCGCATCCCGCAGATAAATAATTATTGTTTAGTTGGAAAAGACCGATTAATGCAAGGAGAAAACTGATGTCTGAAATTTTTCACAACATAGGAATACTTGCGCACGTTGACTCGGGAAAGACTACTCTTACCGAGCAGCTTCTGTATCTTACAGGTGCAATCCGTAACGCAGGAAGCGTTGATGCAGGAACAGCGGCAACGGACAGCCTTTCTGTTGAAAAGCAGAGGGGTATTTCCGTGCGCACGGCAACGGCTTCTGCACAGTGGAAAGGTGTTACGGTCAATATAATCGACACCCCGGGACATATTGATTTTGCAGGCGAGGTTGAACGTGCAATTTCTGCTCTTGATTACGCGGTTGTGATTGTTTCAGCGGTTGAGGGTGTTCGCGCACATACGGAAAACATACTTAAATCACTTGATGCGGCAAAGCTTCCGCGTATAATTTTCATCAATAAAATCGACCGAACGGGTGCGGACACCTCAAAGGTTATTGACGAACTTAAGGGAATTTCTTCACAGTCGCACCTTGTGCTTTCACAGGTCGAAAACGAGGGCGAAGAAAACGCAAGAGTAAAAATGCTTGACAGTGAAGCCTTCAGGCAGAACGCGACCGAAGCACTTGCAGACATCTGCGACGAAGCGGCAGACGCGTTTTTAAATGAAGAATTGCTTTCGCTTGAGCGCGCAAACGGGCTTGTGAAAAATGAAATTTCCGCCTGCAATCTAACGCCTATAGTTTTCGGCAGTGCGAAGTATTCAATCGGTATCGAAGAGCTTGCGGATGCACTCGTCGAATTTATGCCCGATTCAGGAAGAAGAAAAACCGAGGATTTGTGCGGAATAATTTTCAAAATCGAGCACGATAAATCTCTCGGCAAGGTTTCACATATAAGACTTTTCGGCGGTGAAATCGCAAACCGCGACGAGGTTGAGCTTTTCGCTCCCGAAGAGAAGGCAATTGTTCAATCCGATGCCGTTGAAATCGAGGCAAAGTCTCCCGTTAAAGAAAAGGTTTCGCAGATTAAAAAATTCTGCGGTGCAAAGAGTACGGACACGGGTATTATAAGAAGCGGTGACGTTGCCGCTGTCTGCGGATTGCCGAGTGCAAAGACGGGACATTTTGTCGGCTCGGTTGCCGTCAGCGAAACGGCAAAGCTTGTTAATCCTTTCCTTCGTGTAAAGGTAACTCCGTCGGATTCCGACCCGCTGAAAATCCCTACTCTTGCGGCGGCTCTCGGCGAGCTTTCGGACGAAGAACCGTACATCGACGCAAAATGGGAAAACGGACAGAAAGAAATAACAATCAGCACAACGGGCAAAATCCAGCTCGAAGTGCTTTCAAATCTTCTGAAAGAACGCTACGACCTTTCGGCAGAGTTTTCACCGCCGACGGTCATTTACAAAGAAACTCCGTCGGGCAAAGGGTTTGCGCGCGCAAGGTATACTATGCCGAAACCCTGTTGGGCTGTGGTTGACTTTTTATTTGAACCGATGCCTCGCGGATACGGTGTTTCCTACCACGGAAGACTGCCGTCAAATCAATGCTTCTATCGGTATCAGTCACATATCCGTACGTCGTTCAACTCCTGCCTTGAACAGGGTCTTTACGGCTGGGAAGTGACAGATTTTAAATGCACACTAGTCGGCGGTGAGCATCATACAATACATACGCATCCGCTTGATTTCTTCGTCTGCACACCGATGGCGTTTATGAACGGGCTTTCGGAAATCGGCTCAACAATCCTTGAACCGCTTCTTAAAATAAGAGTAACGGCACCCGAAGAGCTTTCGGGAAAGATTTTCTCAGAGATAATTAAAATGGGCGGTGAATATGACACGCCTGTTATCCGTTCGGGAATTGCAACGCTTGAGGCGATTGTGCCCGTTGCAACCTCGATGAATTTCCCTGAAAGGCTTGCAACACTTTCTTCGGGAAAGGCTGTTATTTCACAGAATTTTTACGGTTACCGTGAGTGCCGTGACTCAGAAGAGCATATCAACCCAAGACGCGGTGTAAATCCGCTTGACCGTTCAAAATGGATTTTGTGGGCAAGGGGCGCGTACCAATCGGAATGAGGTGTTTTAAATGAAAATTATCGGCAGTGATTACGACGGAACGCTGAACTACGGCGGAATAGATGAAGCGAAGCTTGCCGCAATTAATAAATGGAGAGCTGAGGGGAATATCTTTACGCTCGTCAGCGGAAGAGGCCCTGACGGTGTGCTTGAGCTTTATGAAGAACAGAAATTCGGCTGTGATTATCTTATTGCGAATAACGGTGCGGTAATCCTTAAGCCTGACGGTACGGAAGTTTACTGTGCAAAGTGCGACCCGAAAATTGCGAAGCCTCTTGTGAAGCACCTTTTTGAAAACGGATGCGAATTTGCTCACGTGCAGACTTCGTTTTACTGCAGAGTTTTTGCAGACGGAAAGAACTGCACAAAAGAGGGCGAATATACCCTTGAAACAATGCCCGATGTCCCGTATTTTTCACAGATTAATACTCAGCTTCCGACCTTTGAAGAGTCGGCAAAGGTGACAGCTTCCGTTAATGAGGTTTTCGGTGAAGAGCTGAATCCCTTGCAGAACGGCGAATGCCTTGACATCGTGCGCAAGGATATCAACAAGGCTGTGGGGCTATATAAGCTTGCGGAAATTCTTTCGGCAAAAAAAGAAGATATCATCACCGTCGGCGACAATATCAACGATACACATATGATTGCGGAATTCCGTTCGTATGCGATGGAAAATGCAGTCGATTCAATCAAAGAGCTTGCTGATTTTGTAACGCCGAGCGTAACGAAGCTTATTGAAAAGGAATTGGCAGAATAACAAAAGAAAACACTTGTAAAAGCATTCAGACTTTTACAAGTGTTATTTTTTATCCGTTTAAAATCGGAAGGCCGTTTCCGTCCCAACGGACGGTTCTTTTTCTTGCGCTTCTGCAGGGGTCATAGAGCGAATCTTCGTGTGAATATCCGCACTTGCCGTCAAAGCACTTTTTGTCGCGTGAATGGTAAACGAAAACCCAGTTGCCGTATTCGTCCTTGACAAAGCAGTTGTGTCCCGGACCGTATTCTTCATAAAGGTCGTCGGAGGTAAGTAACGGTTTGTCAAGCTTTGTCCAGTTCGACATATCAAGAAGGTCTGCTCCCTCGTCTGCATACATTATACCGATACAGTATTCGGGGCCCGTTGCCGATGCGGAAAAGGCAAGGTAAACCTTTCCGTTTTCAATCATAACCGCAGGACCTTCGTTGACGGGGATACGCACCTTTTCCCAATCGTATTCGGGTTTTGTGAGAAGCACGGCAGGGGAGGTAGTTTTCCAAGGCTCTTTCGGGTCAACCGTTGCGATGTAAACATTGGAGTTGCCGTCCGTCTGTGCCCATGCAACGTAGGATTTACCGCCCGATTCAAAATAAGTCATATCAAGCGAAAACCAACGGAAGGAAAATTCGTCACCCTCGCAAGCCTGAAAACGTCCCTTGTCAACCCACCTGTCGCTGTAAGGGTCACCGCCTTCGCACGCGATAACGTGGCAGCGGATATCCCAAACGTTATCTGCGCTGTCACTTGCGGCAAAGTAAACATACCATTTACCGTCGATTTCGTGAATTTCGGGAGCCCAGATGTAACGGTGAGCCGACGGTGTATCCTTTTCGTCCCAGATAACCTTTTCTTCCGCGTCTTTAAGACCTTCAACCGTCCGCGACCTGCGAAGAATAATTCTGTCATAACCCTCGGGGTCTGCACCGCCGTACATCGGGTACGATGCCGTGAAATAATACCAACCGTCGCTGCCCTTAGTCACATACGGGTCTGCTCTGTTTTCAATTAAAATTTCAGTTTTTTTTTACCAAACAAACCGCCATCTTCTTTCAGGTTCTGAATATCTCTTACAAGGTAGTCAATTTTTGTGTAAACCCAACCGATAACCTCAACAACCTTGTAAAGGATTCTCTTGAGCACGTTGCCGAAAGATTTTTCGTTGTGTTCTTCCGTGCGCTTGATTGTTACAGTGTCAAGAAGCTCGCTGTTGTCGCCGCGGAAAGTTTCAAGCTTCATTGTGTCTCCGCTGAAATCAAGTGTTGTATATGTTGTTACGTCGTTTTTAAGGAAGCTGTAAGCGAGCCAATCTGCCTCGTAGCTTTCATCTGTGGGTCTTCCGCAGTTTGAGTTTGAGTTGAGGTAAAGAACACCCTTCGGGTTTGTGAATGTGCCGCCGCTCGGTGCTTCCGCAACAACCTTATTGTTATTCATAAAATGTGAACGGCCCTGTGAATGGGTGTGTCCCGTGATAACAAGGTCAAGGTCGTAGCTTTCAAAAATCGGAGCAAAGATTGTCTTAAGAAGGATTTCTGTTTCCATATCGCCGATACAGTCGCCTGCACCGTAAATGCCGTGGTGAACAACACCGATTCGCCATTTTGCATCGGGATTAAGCTTTACAGCCTCTTTTGTAAAAGCTCTGTGGTCAGGGGCATTGCCCGATGTTGAATCATAGAACATATAAAGCACATCGCCGTAACGGAACCAGAAATCGCGGTCAAGCATTCTGAAGTTTCTGCCGCGGTATTCGTTGGGCATATTTGTATAGTATTCGTAAGTCATACCTTTTTTGTCGTGGTTGCCGATTGCAAGACCCATCGGAAGCGAACGAAGAGTTTCGGGCATAAGAAGTGTCTGCCACTCTGCCGCAGTTTCGCCTGTTGATGTGTTATCGCCCGGTGAAACGAGGTATGCGATATCGGGATTTTTTTCAACAGCCTCTGCAAGAAGATTGTTCCAACGGTAGCCGTCTGTTTTCTGCTCTGTACCACCGTCGTAGAAGCTTTCCGTAATCTGAATGTCGCCGACAACCATCGCCTTGTGGTCGCCAAATGACTTTGTTTCGTATTCCTTTGTCTCGCTCCAGCTTCCGCCTGCGTTCCACTGATAGTAATACTTTGTTTTTTCCTCAAGTCCCGTAACCGTTACACGGCAGACGAACTGTAAATCGTTTTCTGCAGGAGTTGTTTCGCCCTCAAATATTTTTGCCTCGGACATATCTGCATTCTTTGAAACCCTGACCTGAGCTTTTGCAGTTGATTTGTCTGCGTGCCAGCAAAGGTTAACCTGTGTTTCGTCAGCACCGACGTTGAGGGTCGGAAGTGTGTTTTCGTCAATAAGAGAGCTGTAAAGAGTCTCCCATTCACTTTCTGTGAGTTTGTTTGAATTTTCTGTAGCTTGTGACATTGTTCCAAGTTGCATAAACATCAATACACTCATAAAAACAGCTAAAACTTTTTTCATGATTTCCTCCATAAAATTTTTCTAATGATTTATATTACCACTTTGTTTCCTGAATGTCAAAAATTTTTGTTGAAATTACAAAAGAAAAACTTTTTGCGAATATATCTTAGAGTTGAAAAAGTTTTAAAGTCGTGATAATATCTTACTATGATAACCAATATTCAGGGAGGCAAAATTCATGAGATTTCTTGCGCTCATTCAGGCTCTTTTATTTGTAATTTCTTCGTTCGCTGTTGCAGATTCGAATTTCAAATTTATGGTTGACCGTGCCGCATATGACCTTACGTCAACGGCAGAGGTTTCCTTTGATTCGATGACGGCTGAGGAAATGCTGGCAACGAAGGCGGAAAAAGATGCTTGCAGTAATTGGTACGAAGAGAAGATTCTTTGCACGGAAGCCCCTGCGTATAACTTTAATTATGGCATAAAGTCTTTCAGAAACAATGAAGACGAATGGCTTTGCGAGGTTGGTAAAGAAAGTGAAAAGGGAGCGTTTTACCGCGGAGGAAAGACGACTCTTATTACTCTCACTCATAAGGATAACGGTCTTGTTGCAACGGTAGAAGCAACAATTTACGAAGAAAGCGCGTCCTGCGAATGGACTGTTTTTATAAAGAACACGGCGGAGCAAAAGTCTCCCGTAATTTCAAAGCTTTCTGCGGCGGATTGCACACTTCCCGCAGGCAGAAAAACCGATGTTTTTTACAGCAAAGGTTCAGAACCTGCCAACGATGACTTTGAGCTTCTTCAGACAAGGGTATATACGACCCCGTTACGCTTCAATGCAAACGGCGGAAGAACGGAATCCTGCCTGCCTTATTTCAACCTCAACGGCAAAGACGGTGGTGTAGTCCTCGCTGTCGGCTGGTCAGGTCAGTGGCTTACAAAAATTTCACAGGGTATTAAAGACACAAACATAAAGGTTTCGCAGGAAACACTCAAGGGTTATCTCAATCCGGGCGAAGAGGTGCGTTCACCCTTGGTTTCACTCACGTTTTACGATTCTGAAAACGCACTCAAAGGTTTCAACGCTTTCAGAAACTATACAATCGATTGCATTTATCCCGAGGGCCCAAAGCAGATTACAACATCAGGCGTTGGTGTTGAGTTCCCCGAATCAACAATCGACAGCCTTGTTGCAAATATAAATTCAATCCCCGATTGGTTCGCGGAAGCGGTTGACTATTATTGGATTGATGCAGGTTGGTATCCAATCAAAACAAACTGGGGTGACAGCATCGGCAACTGGTACGTTGACCCGAATAAATTTGACCGCGGATTCAAGGAAGTTTCCGATGCGGCACACGAAAAGGGCATCGGTATCATCCTTTGGCACGAGCCTGAGCGTTGCTGTGCAGGAACGGAAGTTTACAATGAGTGCATCAAACATGAGGGCTGGCTCATTGAGCAGGATGAAGAAAGAAATATGGTAAACCTCGGCAACGAGGAATGCCTTGAATATATCACGGGAATAATGCAGCGTTCAATTACTGAAAACGGTGTTGATTATTTAAGAATAGACAGTATCCCTGCACCTCTTACTTTCTGGGAGAAGGGCGATGATATGTGGTCTGACGGAAGAAAGGGCTTTGTTGAAAACCACTATGTCACAAATCTTTACAGAATGCTTGATACGCTGAAGGAAAACAATCCGGGACTTATGATAGACAATTGCTGCTCGGGCGGTAAACGTCTTGATATTGAAATGTCGAAGCGCAGTATTCCTCTCTGGAGAACGGACTACAACTGTATGGACGGCGAGGGAAAATCGAAGGAAGATATCCTTGAAGCAACACAGGCTCAGACCTACGGAATTTCATTCTGGCTTCCGTATAACGGAACATGTGCATACCTTGAGGGTGAATATGCAGACAGAACAAACATCATCTCCTGTTCACAGAGGCTTGGTTATCAGGATATAAGACCTTATATGATCGGTAACTATTATCCGCTTACCTACGGCGGATTGGACACAACAAGATACCTTGCTATGCAGTTTGACGAAAATGCTCAAGAGGGTATGGCTCTTATTTACAAGCGTGAAAATGTTGAAGAAAACAAATATACGCTGAAGCTTAACGGACTTGACCCGAATAAGACTTATGTGCTTCACGATTACGACAGTCCCGAAGTAACATTTGAGTTGACGGGTAAAGAGCTTATGGAAGAAGGAACGGAGCTTACAATCAACGAAACACCCAAAGCGGTTATTATCGTTTACAAAGTAAAATAAGAAAAAGGCTGTGATTGCTCACAGCCTTTTTTCTATGTCTTCAGTTGTCGGCAAAGAGGGGATTGCACCGTGATGCTCAACGCAGAAGCTTGCCGCCGCATTTGCAAAACGTGCAAAGTCTTCAAGTTCCTTCAGCGTCAGCTCGTCAGGCTTCTTGCCCGACTGTGCGATTTTCAAAAGGAATGCGCCCCAGAATGAATCGCCTGCTCCTGTACAGTCAACAGCCGTCACGTCAAAGCCGTCAACTTTTACTCCGCCGTCTTTTGTACAGACGAATGCACCGTCCTTGCCAAGCGTTACGACGGCAATTTTTGCGCCGTTTCGGACAAGTTTTTCTGCCGCCTTTTCAGAATCGTTCTCGTTTGTCAATAGTAATGTTTCTTCGTCAGAAATTTTTACAAGGTCGGCAAATTCAAGTGCCTTGCGCATAAGAAGAACGGCATCCGCTTCGTTTGCCCAGAGTGATGCTCTGTAATTCGGGTCGTAGGCAACGGTTATACCTTTTTCTTTTGCTGTTTTTGCGGCAAAAAGAGTTGCGCTCCGTGACGGCTCATCCGTCAGCGAAACCGAGCCGAAATGAAAAATTTTGCTTTCCTTGATTTTTTCAACGGGGATGTCATCAATGCAAAGCATTTTATCTGCACCGTGTTTTCTTGCAAAAGAAAATTCTCTTTCACCGTCTGCGTTGACGTCGACAAAAGCAAGTGTTGTGAAAAAATCTTTATCAAGAATCAGAGAATCACAATTGACCTTGTTTTTCTTAAGCGTATCTGCAAGGAATCTGCCGTGCATATCGTCACCGACCTTGCCGATAAAAGCGGCTTTCCCGCCAAGCCGTGCAACGGCAACAGCAACGTTTGCGGGTGCTCCGCCCGGGTTCTGTGCAAAAAGTCGCTGTCCCTGCTCATTTTTTCCGCAAGAGGTGAAGTCAATCAGGAGTTCACCGAGAGTTATAATGTCTGTCATACTTTTTTCCTCATATCAAACGGCACCCACCCGTCTGCGGAGTGAGTGCCTGAATTTTTAGTTGCCGAAGAACTGTTCCCAATAGCTGTTGGGCATCTGGTCCTGGTTCGTTGTCGGGCTTGTTGTGCCCTTGTCTTCAACGAGTTCAACTGTTACGTCAAATTCGGAAATGGAGTAATCATCTGCAATACGGCAGATTGTAAGGGTAAGCTTGTCGCCGACCTTTCCGTTTTCAATCTTATCAAGAAGCACATCGGGAGTGTCGAGGTCTTTGCCGTCAACAGCGATAATAAGGTCATACACCTCAGCCTTTGTTGCGGCAAGTGAGCTGTCGGGGCTGATATCGCGGATGATAAGCGAGCCGGCAGGAAGGTCCTTCATCTTGATAATCATTGCATACTGCTGATACTGCATTGCAGTATTGTATGAAATACCGAGCTTCGGTCTGTTTGTAACAATGCCGTTTGCAATAAGATCGTCAATAATCGGCTTTGCGTCGCTGATCGGAATTGCAAATGCCATTCCTTCGTAGCCTTCGCTTACGATTTTTGAAGAGTTGATGCCGATAACCTGGCCGAATTCATTAAGGAGAGCGCCGCCGGAGTTACCTGAGTTGATTGGTGTTGAATGCTGGATACACTTCATTTCGTATCCGCTTTCGCTGCTTATCGGACGGTCGATTGAAGAAACCATTCCGTCTGTGAATGAGCCGAAGAATTCCATACCGCCCGGGTTACCGATTGCGTAAACCTTCTGACCCTTTTTAAGCGAAGATGAATCGCCGAACTGTGCAAGCGGAAGACCCGTTGCCTTGATTTTGATAACACCGATGTCTGTTTTCTCGTCACAGCCGACCATAATTCCGTCATAGGTGTTTCCCTCGGAATCCTGTACGGTGATTGTGTACTTGCTGTCCTTTGCGGCTTTGATAACGTGAGCACAGGTGAGAATATAAGTGTAAGTGTTTGTTTTGTCAACACTCATAAGGATTCCCGAGCCTTCGCCGACAAGGGCATCGCTTGTGCCTGTGAGGAAGGATTGTGTCTTGCCGTAAATCATAATGCCGACGTTGATTTTTTCAGCATTCTCGGCAATCTGGATGGTTGCAAGGCTTTCCGAATCCTTTGAGGGTGTCGGGGATTCCATAATCGTAATTTCTGTACCTTCGCCCTTTGGCGGATTTGCATCAGCTTTACCGTCATTACCGGTGAATCCTATGAAGATACACAATCCGAGCGCAACAAGAGCAAGAGAAACAGCAACAATAATGAAAGCAACAAAGCCTTTATTCTTTTTCTTTAACGGTTTTTTCGGTTCTTCTGCAGGAGAACTGCTCTGGAACTGAGAATAAAATGTGCTCGGGTCGTTGCTGAAATTACCCTGTGCTGAAGATTGCGTGAAGTAAGGGTTTTCAACGGGAGGAGTGTCTGTGTAAGAAGTCTGCTGAGGAGCTTCCTCGGGCTGAGTCGGCTGCGCAGGCTCGTTTATCGGTTCGTATGACGCTGTAGGTTCGTTTACAGGGTCGTTTGTCGGAGTTGGTTCGTTGTTCGGAATGAAGTCGTTGCCATATTCGTTCATGGTAATTTATCCTGCCTCTCTTTCGGGAGTTTAAAATTGATTTGGTATCCAGAAAGCAAATTCGGTGTATTCGCCGACCTTGCTGTCTACTCTGATTTCGCCGCCGTGAAGCTCAATGATGCTTTTGACAAGGAAAAGTCCGAGCCCTGCACCCTTGACGTCGTAGCTTCGCGAACGGTCAACCTTATAAAAACGCTCAAAGACTTTGTTAAGCTCGTCGCGCTCAATGCCGTCACCGCTGTTTCTTATGCTGACAAAGGTTTTTTCGCTGTCTTTATAGTCCTTTATAAAGATGTAACCGCTGTCAGGAGTGAATTTGACCGCATTGTCAATCAGGTTGTAAACAACCTGCTGTATCATATCCTCGTCGGCGTTTACGGTTATGCTCTGCATAGTGTCAAGACCGACGATTTCAATGTTTTTATCGTTGATTTTCCTCTCAAAATTAAGAAGAGTTTTAAAAATCGTTGCGCTGATATCGAAGCTTTTCAGGTTTATCTGCATTTCGCCTGCTTCGATTTTGGACATATTCAGCATTCCCGTAACAAGCCTTGAAAGCCGCTTCACTTCGTCGGAAACAAGGCGGAGGTAATAATCCTGCCTGTCTTTGCCGATTGTGCCGTCAAGGATTCCGTCGATGAAGCCTCCGATTGAAGTCATCGGTGTTTTCAGCTCGTGAGAAACGTTTGCAACAAAGCTTCGGCGCGAGCTTTCCTGTGATGAAAGCGACATCGCCAACGCATTGAAGGAATCCGCAAGCTCGGAAAGCTCGTCGTAACCCTTAACCTTGACCTTGTAGCTGAAATCACCTGCCGCATAGTGCCTGATTGCATCGGACATCTGTTTCAGCGGTCGGGTAAGCCTGTATGAAAGGTAGTAAACCGTCAGGAAAGAAACAATAAGCGCAAGCACCGCCGCAGAGAGGAAAACCTCGACAACTCTTTCGGCGTAATTGTACCAGCTTGTCTGAATCGGCTCGGTTGCAAAAACGATTGCAACGGTTTCTCCGTTCACGGTAATCGGCGAAGCAGTAGTCAGCTGTTTGTCGGCAAAGGTTCCGCCGAGGGTGGAGGATTCGGAATAGTTTCCTTTTCCTGCTTCGAAGATGATTTTTTCGTCGATGAGGTATCTGCCGTGAACAGGACAGCGATGCTTGTTTGAAAAGCCGAGGTTGTCGTCAATCATATCCTGACAGACGACGACCTTTCCGTTCATATCCGTAATGAAAATATCTGCCTCAATCGCCTTTGACATTATCGTCATCGTGTTGCAGATCATCACAAGCGGTGAGGTGTCCGTTTTGCCGTCAATATCTGTGCGGTTATATCGGACAAGAATCTGCTGTGAATTCTGCGCAATAATATCTGAATTGTGCTGAAGTGTACTCTGTTGCTCGGAATTCCAGTGCTGTGAAGCCAGGAAAAGATATAACGAGCAAAGAAGAATAACACTCATAAGAATGACCGAGGTTATGATAAACAGATATTTACGGAACAGCTTTGTGTTTCTTTGTTTTGTCTTTTTGCCCATAGACTATCAGTCCTTGGTTTCAAATTTGTAGCCGACGCTCCATACCGTCTTAAGCTCCCATTTGTCAGAAACATCCTCAAGCTTCTCACGGATTCTTTTAACGTGAACATCAACCGTACGGCTGTCGCCGTAGTAATCAAAGCCCCAAACCTCGTCAAGAAGCTGGTCGCGAGTGAAGACACGGTTCGGATTGCTTGCAAGGTGGTAAAGAAGCTCCATTTCCTTCGGAGGAGCCTCAACGCGGTTTCCCTTTACCTTGAGCTCGTAATTTGTAAGGTTGATTACAAGGTTATCGTAAGAAACCTGCTTGATTTCCTCTGCGTGCTCAACCATTGAGCCGCCGCCTGAACGGCGAAGGACAGCCTTGATTCTTGCAAGAACTTCTTTTGCCTCGAAAGGCTTTGTGATATAATCGTCTGCCCCAAGCTCAAGTCCGAGAACTTTATCGAAAGTTTCGCCCTTTGCGGTGAGCATAATTATCGGCTTGTTCGAATATTTTCTTACCTCTCTGCAAACCTGCCAGCCGTCAAGCTCAGGAAGCATAATATCAAGAAGCATAAGGTCGGGCTGCTGCTCGGCAAACGAACGAACAGCCTGCATGCCTGTGCTTGCAATTGTAACGGAATAGCCTTCCTTTTCAAGATAAAGACGGAGTAATTCGCAGATATTGTTGTCATCATCGACTACAAGAATTTTTTCTGTTGCCATAGTAGTTCCCTCCAATTCCTTTTTTCAATTTCTATTATAAGCCTTAATTTGTATAATTTATGAACTAATCAAAAATAAATTTAAAAATTGTTAGATTTTGTTCTGTTTTCCTACATTTTTGGGAATTCCATTGAAATTCTGCCGAGCTTGCCGCCACGGTATTCGTCAAGAAGCATTACGGATGCTCTTTCCGTATTAACTTCACCGCCTGAAATGAGCATTCCTCTTTTTCTTCCTATCATTTCAAGGATTTCCCACGACTGTAAATCTTCAAAATCGGAAATTTTGAATCTTTCCGCAAGCATCTCGGGGTAGCCGTCACGAAGAGTGTCAATAAGGCGCACCGCCATTGTTTCAATGTCAATAACCGTATCCTTGATTGAACCGATGAAAGCTATTTTATCGCCCACAACGGGATCGTCAAATTTAGGCCAGAGCACACCGGGAGTGTCAAGAAGCTCAATTCCGTTGCCGATATTGAACCACTGGTTGCTTGTTGTAACGCCCGGCTTGTCCGCAACCTTTGCACGGACACGGCCTGCCATTTTGTTAATGAAGGATGATTTGCCTGTGTTCGGAATTCCGACAACCATAACACGAAGAGATTTGCCGACCATTCCTCTTTCGTTGTTCGCCTTGATTTTGTCGGCAAGCACTTTTTTTACAAGAGGGTGAAATGCGTTGAGACCCTTACCCGTACGGCAGTCAACGGCAATTGCCTCGGCACCCTGCGCTCTGAAATATTTTATCCATTCCGCCGTGATTTTTTCGTCCGCCATATCGCATTTGTTAAGAAGGATGATGCGCGGTTTTGATGCAGTAATTTCTTCAATTTCGGGATTACGGCTTGCAAGCGGGATTCTTGCGTCAAGGATTTCCGTTACGCAGTCGACCATAGACAGACTTTCTTTGATAAGTCTGCGGGTTTTTGCCATATGACCGGGAAACCATTGAACTGTCTGTTTCTGAAAATCGCTCATAATTTTCTCCTGTATTGCAAAAACGGGGGCTTGACAAATAAGCCCCCTGCAAAGTTTTAGTTAAATTTTGTGAATTCGGGTGTTAAACGGTATTGGACAACGCCGAGCACGTATCTTTCGTCAACACAGCCGACAAGGTCTGAACGGCTGTCTGTCGAACCGTTGCGGTTGTCACCCATAAGGAAGAGAGTTCCCTCGGGAACAGTGAGGGGGAATGAAACGCCCTCGGATGTATGGGTCAGCTCCTTGATATACGGCTCATTAAGCTTTTTTCCGTCAACAAAGACATCGCCTGACTCAAAGTTGATATCAATCGTCTGTCCGCCCTTTGCGATAACGCGTTTAACAAGAGGCTCGTTGAAGGAATTCGGCTGTGTGCTGATTACGATATCGCCGACTTCAATATTATTGTTTATTGCGGAAACAACAAGCCAGTCACCGTGATTGAGTGTCGGTTCCATCGAGCTTCCGTCAACACCGACAAAACGTATGACGAAAGTGAAAAGTAATGCGATAATCACAAGAGCCGTTGTAAAGATTGAAACAACGTCATAAACAAGTCCGACGGGACCGTATTTTTTCTTTTCTGTTGTGTTTTCAACTGTATTTTCTGCAGAGGGAAGGTTTTCCATAATTATTCACCGGGATTGAAATTTTCATAAACATCGAAGCTTCCTAAAGGAAGAATTCTGAAAACAGCTTTGCCGAGGATAGTTTTTTCGTCAACAAAACCAACACCGCTTGTTCGGCTGTCGCGCGAGTTGTTACGGTTGTCACCAAGAACAAAAACCTTACCTTCGGGGACTGTTACGGGGAAGCTCACGTCAGAGGACTCCCTTGTAATTTCAAGAATATACTTTTCATCAAGTGTTTCGCCGTCTACCATAACCTGACCTGAAACAAAGTTGATGTCAACTGTCTGTCCTGCGGTTGCGATAACTCTCTTGATGTAAGGTTCGCCGTTCTGCGGCTCGCCCTCGTGGTTTACCATATTTTCGTCAGGAGTGAAAACAACGATATCGCCGTATTCATATTCACTCTGTGGCATTGTGATAAGCCAGTCGCCGTTCTGAAGTGTGGGAAGCATTGATTCGCCGACAACGCTTGCAGGACGGAAAACGAAAGTGAAGAGAATAAATATTATAACAATGGCTGTTACGATTGAACCGCCGAGGTCAAAAATCCTGAGCCATTTTTTTCTGTGCTTTTTTGCCTGTTCAGGTGTCATTCCGTCCTTAAGATATTCGGTACGTTCAACCTGAACCTTACGCTTGCTTAAAAACATAGCGTTACCTCCGATACGTGAGAGCGTATATTATAAAGATAGTTATAAATTGAAAAAAGGGCATGGCGAAGCGTAAGCCTCCCATACCCTCAATGGTACGGCACTGCGTACCTTCAGCTCTTGGTTGATTAGCCGATCTGCTGCTTAACTTTAGCTGCCTTACCGACTCTGTCACGCAGATAGTAGAGCTTGCTTCTGCGTACTTTACCTGTTCTGATAAGCTCAATCTTATCAACGTTGGGGGAGTGAATCGGGAAGACTCTCTCAACACCAACACCGTATGATACACGGCGAACAGTAAATGTTTCGGAAACACCGCTGCCCTTACGAGCGATTACTGTACCCTCGAAAGCCTGGAGTCTTTCTCTTTCGCCTTCACGGATCTTAACCCAGATTTTGATTGTGTTACCGACTTTGATTGCTTCGGAAACCTCAGGCTTGAGGCTGTCCTGTGCGATTAACTTAAGTGCGTCCATTACAGACACCTCCCATAGAATTTCAGGCGTTCATTCAAGATTACTCTTCAGAGGACCGTCCGCTTTAATGTTGGGCATTAAACCCCGCTACAAGGCATAGTTATCCCTGCAGTGGTCAGAAATGCTTAGATATGTTATCACAAACCGTGCATAAATGCAAGGGTTTTTTCAAAAATTTAGCGGAAATTTTCATTATTTTTTGTGATAAGTTTTTTGCGTACTATATGTAGTTGAGTGTGTTTGAGGGAAACACAATTTTCAATTGTTTCAACAAGTAAAGTGGGGTTAAGGTTGTGTGTATTTCCTGCCGCAAGGACACACTGAAGATTAACGATATTATCCGTTGAGGTGATTTTTGCGTCAAAAATCATATCGATAAGGTTAACCTGCTTCATAATTTTGCGGTGTCCCTTTTTGCCGGGCTTTTCAGCCATAAGCTCGTCACTCTTCATAAGCTCGTCAGCCTTGTTGCAGAAAACGGAAGCTTCTTCACTTGTTGCAAAAACGATTTTTACGAAATACTGTGCCTTTTCGATTTCCTTTGCATCGTGTACGGGTGCACCGACAGAAAGAATTTTTAATCCTTCGGGCAAGGTTTCGTTAAGCCTTGTTTTGATTTCTTCGTCCGTCATATCGCCTTCAATGCGGATGTCCATATATTCGCAGTCGCTTGACTGACCGAGAGAAAGCGGAAGCGCAAAAGCGATGTACGGATGAGGATTGAAGCCCTCTGTGTACCACATCGGAAGCTGTGCGCGTCTGACGGCACGCGTCATCATTCTGTTAACGTCGAGGTGAGAGATGTAAATCGCTCTGCCTGTTTTTGAAAAATTAAGCCTTACTGAGCGCATCGCATTTACCTCCGTTAAGTTTATTTGAACCGCAGCCTGCACACTGAATTCTGCAGTGCGGAGTTGTTATGCTTTCGTGAGCCTTTTTGTTTTCATTGATAAGGAACTTTTTGCTTATGCCGTAGTCAAGATGATCCCACGGAAGGATTTCATCAAAATTACGGCGACGGTTAGCGTAGAACTTCGGGTCAAGTCCTGCTTCGTCGAAAGCTTCCATCCACATATCATATTTAAACTGGTCGTCCCAGCTGTCAAATTTGCAACCCTTTTTCCACGCAAGCTCAATAACCTTTGAAAGGCGTCTGTCTCCGCGGGCAAGAACACCTTCCATAAAGCTCGTTTGCGTAGTGTGAGTTGAAATCTTGATTTTCTTTGTCGTAACGCTTGCCATAAGATGCTCCTGCTTTTCGGCGAGCATTTCCTGAGTGTCCTGAGGCTCCCACTGGAAAGGAGTGAACGGCTTCGGAACGAACGAAGAAGCACTGATGCTGACCTGAACGCCTTTTCCCTTCGGTCTGTCGGGATTGCGGTAATATTCGTCAACAACTCGCTGTCCGAGCTGTGCAATTCCTGCAACGTCGTCGAGTGTTTCTGTCGGAAGACCGATCATAAAGTAAAGCTTAACGGCTGTCCATCCGCCTGCGAAAGCCTTGTCAACCGTGGACATAACGTCCTCTTCGGTAACATTTTTGTTGATTGCATCGCGAAGACGCTGTGTTCCTGCCTCGGGTGCGAAAGTGAGGGAGCTTCTGCGGACTACAGCAAGCTTTTCCATAAGCTCGTCAGAGAAGTTGTCAACTCGCAGAGAGGGGAGAGCGACGTTGATTTTCTCTTTGATTGTCCAGTCGAGCATTGAATTAAGAAGCGGCTGAAGTCCTGTATAATCGCTTGTGCTGAGTGAACAGAGTGAAATCTCGTCATATCCCGAAGTTTCGCAAAGCTTTTTGCACTGCGCTTCAACAACCTCGGGAGATTTTTCGCGGATAGGCCTGTAAAGGAAACCTGCCTGACAGAATCGGCAGCCTCGGATACAACCGCGGAAGATTTCTGCCGTAACTCTGTCGTGAACAACCTCGATTGACGGCACGATGAATTTTTCGGGGTAAACTGCCTTATCCATATCGGAAACAATCGCTTTTTCAGCCTTTTCGGGAGCTGTTTCCTTTGCTGTTACGCTTGCGATTGTGCCGTCAGCATTGTATTCAACGTCGTAGAAAGCTGGAACGTAAAATCCTTTATGAGTTGCAACATCACGAAGGAAATCAAGCTTAGAAGAGCCGAGCTCCTTGTGCTTTTTAACAAGAGAAATGAGAAGGTCTGTTGTTTCCTCACCGTCGCCGAGCATAAAGACGTCGATGAAATCTGCCATCGGCTCTGCATTACACGCACAAGGACCGCCTGCAACAACAATCGGAGTGAGGTCCAGTCTGTCTTTTGAATAAAGAGGCACGCCTGCAAGGTCGAGCATATTAAGAACGTTTGAAAAACTCAGCTCATACTGCAGGGTGAAACCGATGAGGTCAAAATCCCTGATACTGTCGCCACTTTCAAGTGCCCAGAGAGGGATGTTGCTTTCTCTCATCTTTTCTTCCATGTCGTTATCGGGTGCAAAAACACGCTCGCACCACGCATCGTCACGGTTATTGACAACGGAATAAAGAATCTTCATTCCGAGGTGCGACATTCCGATTTCGTAAGTATCGGGAAAGCAGAAAGCATAGCGGACCGCAACGTCGTCTTTGTTTTTGATAACGCTGTTGAGCTCGCCGCCGACGTAACGTCCCGGCTTCTGCACTTCAAGTAAAATTTTCTGTATTTTTTCAGAAAGCATAATTAATCCTCGCCAAATCAAAATATACAATTATTTTACTATGTTTTGACCAAATTTTCAAGAGTAAGGGTGTATATTAACAATTAATGGAGTGTTTGTTAAAACTTACTTAACACATGATGAACGGATTTATGGTATTATAATTTTGCTATTTAGAAAAATAAGAGGAAGTGATGTGGTGGCGAAGGTACATCCCAGACCGATTGACGGCACGTTGAGAAAATTTTCTCTGCGAGTGCCTGAGGTTATCCGCGAGTGCAGCGGAATAACTGTGTTCGGAAAAAGAATCAAATCGTTGGTTTTTTCAACCGATGTTGCAATAATCAAAAACGTCAATGCGGATGCGGTGATTGCTGTTTATCCGTTTACTCCTCAGCCTGTTATCACACAGGCAATCCTGCAGGTGTCGGACATTCCCGTTTTCGTCGGTGTTGGCGGAGGGCTTACGAAAGGTCAAAGGGTAATAAGTCTTGCTGAGTTTGCCGAAATGCAGGGTGCGATAGGAGTTGTACTTAATGCTCCGACATCAAACGAGGTCGTTGAGCAGGTTTCGCAATCTGTAGATATCCCGACGGTTATAACGGTTGTACGTGAGGATGAGGATATAGATGCGCGCGTTGGCGCAGGTGCAAGCATATTCAATGTGTCAGGCGCATCAAACACGGCAGACATCGTCAGAAAAATCAGGCAGAAATATCACGATATTCCGATAATCGCAACAGGCGGTCCGACGGACGAAAGCATACGAGCAACAATCGAAGCCGGAGCAAATGCAATAACCTGGACACCACCGTCAAACGGAGACATTTTCAAAAGCGTTATGGCGGCATACAGAAGCGGTGAACCGCACCCGTAAGCAGATTAACAAATTCGGGTTTATCGCTATGTTTATTTTCCACCTCATCCACCGCAAGCGGTCCCCCTTCCCCTCGAGGGGAAGGCAGAAAAACTACGCAAATCCAAGGCTTCCCCTTGAGGGGAAGCTGTCACGAAGTGACTGATGAGGTGTAGGTTGCAACGCAACCGTTATAATAAAACATACCGACAAACCCGAATTTGTCGGTATGTTTTAAAGTCAGTAGAAATCCCCAGCCCTCCTTGTAAGCGGAGGGTGGCACGGCGTAGCCGTGACGGGAGGATTGTTGATAATTCAATGCTTTTGACAATCCCTCAGTCGCTTCGCGACAGCTCCCTTTACACAAGGGAGCCTGAAATTTGCACCACTTAAGATCCCTATAAACCCGAATTTGTCAATATTTTGATAATATTATCGTTATCCTAAATAAAACGGACTGCCTACTTAAGACAGTCCGTTTCTCTATACATTATAATATAAATATTAAAATTCATCACTCAGCACTGCGTGGGCACAGCGGATGCCGTCAACTGCTGCGGAAACGATTCCGCCTGCATATCCTGCACCTTCACCGCAGGGGTAAAGACCCCTTACCTTGAGTGCCTGATAGAATTCGTCACGCACAATTCTTACGGGTGAGGATGAACGGGTTTCGGGAGCTGTAAGCACAGCGTCGGGAAGGTCGAAGTCTTTGAGCTGCTGACCCATTTTAATGATTGCATCAGCCATTGTGTCTGTAACCTTCTTGGGAAGCACCTCACGGATATCACCCATCTTAACTCCTGTCGGGCAGGAAGGATTAACGCTTCCGAGCTGAGTGGATTTGACATTCTGCAGGAAATCTCCTACAAGCTGTGCAGGTGCGGTAAAATCACCGCCGCCGCAACGGAAGGCTTTTTCTTCGATTTCACGCTGAAGCTTGAAGCCTGCAAGCGGATGGTCACTACCAAAATCTTCGGGTTCAATGCCGACGAGAAGTGCAGAGTTCGAGTTTTCCTCATCACGTGCGAAGTTGCTCATTCCGTTTACGACAACACCGCCGTTTTCGCTTGCCGCCGCAACGACAGTGCCACCGGGACACATACAGAAGGTATAAGCACCTCTGCCGTGGGGCGGATGGCAGGCGAGCTTGTAGTCTGCTGCACCGAGCGCAGGATGCCCTGCAAAATTGCCGTACTGCGAACGGTTAATCATCTCTTTGGGATGCTCAATTCTCGCGCCGACAGAAAACGGCTTCTGCATAATGTCTATACCTTTATTATACAGCATTTCGACTGTATCTTTTGCAGAGTGACCGATTGCAAGAATCAGGCTGTCTGTTTCAAGGTCGATTGTTTCGCCTTTTTCATTTATATATGTCACTCCGTGAACAACACCGTTTGCAATAATCACGTTAATAAGACAACAGGAGAAAAGGACATCGCCGCCGAGAGCTTTGATTTCTTCTCGCATATTCTTGACGACCTGAACAAGCTTGTCTGTGCCGATGTGAGGTCGCCACGAATAAAGGATTTCTTCAGGTGCGCCGAATTCGACGAAATCGAGAAACACTTTTCTGCATAGCTTGTCCTTGATGCCCGTTGTCAGCTTGCCGTCGGAAAATGTGCCTGCACCACCTTCGCCGAACTGAACATTTGAGGTTTCGTCGATAACTTTCGTTGTCCAGAATTTGTTGACGTCGGCTGTACGTCTGTCGATGTCACGGCCTCTTTCAAGAACGATCGGGCGAAGCCCTGCGCGTGCAAGCGTCAGCGCCGCCCACATACCTCCGGGGCCGAAGCCTGCGATAACGGGCCGAAGGTTACTCGTTCTTTTGTTTTCAGGCAAGGTGTATGAGAATGGTTCGGTTATAATCGCTTTCTTGCAACCACTTCTCTCAAGAAGTTCTGTTTCATCGCCGTCAACCGTAATGTCAACGCTGTAAACAAAGAAAAGGTTATCCTTCTTTCGTGAATCGAGCGACTTCCTTGCGATTTCAAGCGTTTTTATTTTTCTTTTCGGGCAACGCAGAGCCTTTGCGACAGCGGCAAGGACGTCTTCTTCCGTTGCTTCAAGAGGGAGTTTTATTTCATTAATTCTTATCATAAATTTATCGCCACACATAAAAATTTATCTTACGACACATTTTATCAAATAGAAAGACTAAAGTCAATTCGCATATTTTGTGCCGACAGACACGCTTGTCCACTACCGCTTGCGAAAAGCGGCAAAGCCTTTAAAATCAAGGTGTCTGGCCAAAAAAATGCACAAAAACTATTGACAAACATTGATGCATCTGCTAAAATATCTGTACCTCTTGTAGAGGGTTCTTTTTTTGTGCCCTCTTTTAGGAACTTACAGGGTGTAAGTCCGTTACGAGGGAGGCTTTAAAGGTCCGGATTAACCGGTAAAATGGAGGTGCCGAAAGAAATGAGAGTCAAAGTTACACTTGCATGTACAGAATGCAAACAGCGCAATTATGACACAATGAAAAACAAGAAGAACACACCCGACAGGTTGGAGATGAACAAGTATTGCAGATTCTGCAAAAAGCATACTCTCCACAAAGAAACGAAGTAAGCTGGGAGGATAACTGCTATGGCTAACAAAGAAAGCTCAGAGGCAGCAAAGAAGATTGCTAAGGCTGAAAAGGAAAAAACTTCCAAGAAGCCGAAGAAGAACAAGAAGAATATCTTCAAAGCAATTGCTCGCTTCTTCAAAGACCTTAAGGGCGAAGTTAAAAAGATCACTTGGCCCGCAGGCAAAGAAGTTGTTAAGGGAACATTGATCACACTTGCTTGTATCGCAGTAATCGGTGTTGCAGTTTTCCTTGTAGACCTCGGTCTTACAAGCGGTATCGATGCGCTTCGTGAAGCAGCAGAGAACAGAACAACTGTTACAACAACAGCTCAGACAACAACAGCTCCCACAACAACTGCGCCGTCAACAAGCACAGCAGCACCGACAGCTGCTGAATAATTAAGAGTATACGGAGGAAAGGCAATGTCTAATGACTCCAGATGGTATGTTGTGCATACCTACTCAGGCTACGAGAATAAAGTAGCAACAAACATCTTGAAGGCTGCGGAAAACCGTAAGATGCAGGATGAGATTTTCGAAGTCAAAATTCCGACCGAAACAGTTGTTGAGGTTCGCGAGGACGGCAAAACCCGTGAGGTTGAGCGTAAAATCTTCCCCGGTTATGTTATGGTTAAAATCGCAACATTCCTTGACGAAAACGATATGCCTAAAATCAGCGATGAGGCTTGGCTTGTAATCCGCGGAACACGCGGTGCAACAGGTTTCGTTGGCCCCGAGGGTAAGCCTGTTCCTCTTACAGACGAGGAAGTTTACAGACTCGGCGTTGAAAAGAAGGTTGTCGAAGTCAAGTACGAGGTTGGCGACACAGTCAACATCATTGATGAAATCTTTGAAGGTTTCTCAGGAACTGTTGAAGAAATCGACCTTGATAACAATAAGGTTAAGGTTACAGTTTCTGCTTTGTTCGGTAAGGAAACATTGGTTGAGCTTGAGCTTGATCAGGTTGAAGTCGTTGCCGATTAATCAAAAATCAGTTTTACGTGATAATTAAGCGGTTTCGCTTTAATTATATACCCCTTTGGGTATGGAGCTCCGGCTCCCCGTGGGAGGAGCAAAAAACTTTTCAATTGCTCCGCCGAACCACATATTTTGGAGGTGCAAAAAATGGCTCAGAAGGTAGTAGGCTTTATTAAGCTTCAGATCCCTGCAGGTAAGGCAACACCGGCTCCCCCGGTTGGTCCTGCTTTAGGTCAGCATGGTGTTAACATCATGGCATTCACTAAGGAATTCAACGAGCGTACAAAGAACGACGTAGGTCTTATCATCCCCGTTGTAATCACAGTTTATGCAGACCGTTCATTCACATTCGTTACAAAGACACCGCCCGCAGCTGTTCTTATCAAGAAGGCTTGTGGTATCGAAAGCGGTTCAGGTGTACCGAACAAGACAAAGGTAGCAACAATCACAAGCGAGCAGGTTAGAAAAATCGCTGAACAGAAGATGCCCGACTTGAATGCAGCAAACATCGACACAGCTATGTCTATGATCGCCGGTACTGCACGCAGCATGGGTGTTACTGTAGTAGACTAATCTCCCGCGTGGGAGGAAACATCCGATTAACCACTTTGTAGGGAGGAATTAACTAATGAAACACGGTAAGAAATATTTAGAGAGTGCAAAACTCGTTGACAGAGCAGCACTCTATGAGCCGATGGAAGCTCTTGAACTCGCAGTCAAGACTTCATCAGCTAAGTTTGATGAAACAGTAGAAGTACATGTTCGTCTTGGTGTTGACTCACGTCACGCTGACCAGCAGGTCAGAGGCGCTGTTGTACTTCCTAACGGTACAGGTAAGAAAGTACGTGTTGCAGTTTTTGCTAAGGGCGAAGCTGCAGACGCTGCTGCAGCAGCAGGCGCAGAAATCGTAGGTGCAGAAGACCTCGTTGCTAAGATTCAGGGCGAAGGCTTCCTTGATTTCGACGTTGCTATCGCAGCTCCGAATATGATGGGTCTTGTTGGCCGTCTCGGTAAGGTTCTTGGTCCCCGTGGCCTTATGCCGTCACCGAAGGCCGGTACAGTTACTCCTGACGTAGCTAAGGCTGTTGAAGAAGCTAAGGCAGGTAAGATTGAGTACCGTCTTGATAAGACAAACATCATCCACTGCCCGATCGGTAAGGTTTCTTTCGGTGCTGAAAAGCTTGGCGAGAACTATAAGACTCTCCTTAGCGCAATCGAAAAGGCTAAGCCGGCAGCTGCAAAGGGTCAGTACATCAGATCTTGCGTTGTTGCTTCAACAATGGGCCCCGGCGTACGTATCAACCCCGCTAAGGCTGTTATCACAGACTAATTTATTTTTCGTTAATACTTGACACGGTGAAAATCGTGTGGTATTATATCTAAGCTGTTCTTTATTCAAAGACAGCAGGTGCTTTATGCGTAACGGTTTTTAACCACCTGCCGAGGATAGGAGCATACAGGATTCAGACGAAAGTCTGCCAATCTATATTTGTATGTTTGTTCCCTGTCCACGGTTTGTGGGCAGGGATTATTTTCGTTATAGCACCATATCCCATTTTTGAGAGGTGAAAAAAATGCCAAGTGCAAGCGTATTGGAACAGAAGAAGCAGATAGTTGCAGAGGTTGCTGACAGAATCAGCAATTCATGCGCAGGTGTAATCGTAGATTACAAGGGTATCTCTGTTGCTGACGATACAGCTCTTCGTAGAGAGCTTCGTGAAGCAGGCGTTGAGTACACTGTTGTTAAGAACACACTTATCAAGCTCGCAATCAAGGGCACAGCTCTTGAATCAATGAGCGACGTTCTCGACGGTACTTCAGCTATCGCTACATGTAAGGACGATTACGTAGCAGCAGCTCGTATCCTCAACAAGTATGCAGAAGATCACGAAAACTTCAGCCTCAAGACAGGTTACATTGACGGTGAAGTTATCAGCATGGAAAAGCTCATGGAACTCGCAACACTTCCGTCAAGAGAGACATTGCTCTCTATGGTTGCAAATGTATTCAGCGCACCTATCGCTGGATTTGCAAGAGCTGTACAGGCTATTGCCGATAAGGCAGAGGCTCCCGCTGAGGCTTAATTCAGCAAACTTAAGTTAAAAAATTATTTACAAAATTTTATGGAGGTAAATCACCATGGCATCAGAGAAAATTATGGCAATTGTTGAAGAGTTGAAGACTCTTTCAGTTCTTGAGCTTTCAGAGCTCGTACACGCAGTAGAGGATGAATTCGGCGTATCAGCTGCAGCAGCAGTTGTAGCAGGTCCGGCAGTAGCTGGCCCGGCAGCAGAAGAGAAGACAGAATTCGACGTAATTCTTGCAGGCGCTGGCGACCAGAAGATTAAGGTTGTTAAGGCTGTTAAGGATATCACAGGTCTTGGTCTTGCAGAAGCTAAGGCTCTTGTTGACGGTGCTCCGAAGGCTGTTAAGGAAGGCGTTTCTAAGGACGAGGCTGAAGATATCAAGTCTAAGCTTGAAGAAGTTGGCGCACAGGTTGAGATTAAATAATCTCTCTCAAATGGATTTTTTAAAGACCGTCGGATTTCCGACGGTCTTTTCTTTGTTGTCTGGCAATGGCTGAAAACCCCCGGTTCTACCGGGGGAAAAAGAACGCTTCAGTGAAAATAAAAAGCAGCACGCAAAAGAGTGCTGCAAAAAATAATAACCTCCTGATATAATAGAAGCGGTTTGACGACTGCATTAC
>JAZSQQ010000033.1:0-49154 GCA_045538055.1 Acutalibacteraceae bacterium | reverse complement strand
GCTCGAACCGTCGACCTCTAGCGTGACAGGCTAGCGTTCTAACCAACTGAACTACCGGGCCGTATGGTGGGAACAACAGGGCTCGAACCTGTGACCCTCTGCTTGTAAGGCAGATGCTCTCCCAGCTGAGCTATGCTCCCACGGATTCGTCATTTTCTCTTACTGTCTCTCAACAGCTTAATAACTATACTACAAGAAAAATCGTTTGTCAATAGTTTTATGTAAATTTTTCTTATTATTTTTCAGCTTTTTTGATGAGCTCTGTGATGTCGCTTCCGCTGAAAGTATACTTCTTATCGCAGAACTGACAGGACACTTCTGTTTTTTCTTCAAGCTCAAGCTCTTTGAGTGTTTTGATGCCTGTTGAAATCAAAGCACCCTCAACTCTTTCCTTTGAACAGTTGCACTTATAAACGGGATGTGATTCGTCAAGCACATCAAGCTCAAATTCAGAAAGAACTCTGTGACAGATTTCTTCGGGTGTCATACCGTCACAAAGCATCTGCGTAACTGAGGGGATGCCTGTAATGCATCTTTCAACAGCGTCAATTGTGTCGTCAAAAGCGGTCGGAAGAAGCTGGATGATGAAACCGCCTGCCTTCTTGATTGAAAGGTCAGGGTTAACAAGTACACCGAGAGCACAGACAGACGGAAGCTGCTCGCTTGTTGCGTAGTAGCTTGTGATGTCCTCCGCAATTTCGCCCGTGTAAATAGGTGTCTGGCCAATGTAAGGTTCTTTGAGGTTGAGGTCTTTGATAACCGTAAGGAAACCGTCTGTACCGATTGCTCCCGCAACGTCGAGCTTACCTTTTGAATTAAGCGGAATTTCAACAACGGGATTGGTTACATAACCCCTTGCGTTACCCCATGAATCGGAAACAGCCAAAACCGTACCGGCAGGACCGCCGCCGTTGATACGGAGTGTAACGGAATCGTTTTCACCCTTGAGCATACTTCCCATAAGGCTTGATGCTGTAAGAAGTCTGCCGAGTGCGGCGGAAGTTACGGCAGAGGTCTTGTGAATCTGCTGTGCTTTTTCAACCATATCTGTAGTTTCGGCAGCCATCATAACAAGTGTGCCGTCAACTGAAATACATCTTACAAGTTTATCCATTTCTTAGTCCTCCGCTTTTCCGTTATACCTTGCAACAAAAACTGCACGCTGTGTAGTGTCGCAAAGCTTATTGAAAGTCATTTCATCGTAAATGTCAATTATTTCAAAGTCAGCATCGCTGAGCCATCTTTTGTAATCTTCAAGAGGGCAGGCGATTTCCCTGAAACTTTCGCTTTCTCTGAAATATGCGCCGTCGTCATATTCGAAAATGTCAAGGCTGATTTCAACGCTGTCGTCGTCACTGAGCTGATTCTGCCACACGCAGTAAACGTCGTCGCAATCATAAACAAAAGTGTTGTTGCCGAGAATTTCACGATGCTTATATATTGTATTCACATCGAAAATAAATATACCGCCGTGGTTCATAAAAAGTCCGACCTTAGCGATTGTTTCGGAGATATCTTCAGGTGTTTCAAGATGATTGAGGCTGTCGAGAGTGCAGACTGCCGCATCAATTGTGCCGAAAAGGTCAAGTTCTGTCATATCCTGACATAAGAACAGCATCGGAAGCTCGTTCTCGTACTTTTTTTCCTGTGCCTGCGTAAGCATCATCGGACTTGAATCAATGCCTATCATATCGTAGCCGTGCTTTGCAAGCTCAACCGTCAGACTGCCTGTACCGCAAGCGAGGTCAAGCACGATAGAACCTTCGTTTATGCCGTTACGTGTAAGAAGCGTGCGGATAAACTCTGCACGCTTTGAATATTCAATATTTCCCGTAAGTCTGTCATAGACTTCGGCAAATGCATTATACTCACTCATTTTTTTCTTCTATCCTCTGGAACAAAACTTCATAGCCGTTGCTGCCGTACTGAAGTGAACGGTTAACTCGGCTGATTGTTGCTGTGCTTGCACCTGTCTGAGCAACGATGTCGCTGTAAACGCACTTATCGCGAAGCATCTTTGCAACCTTGATTCGCTGTGAAATGGATTTAAGCTCTGTCACGGTGCAAAGGTCGTCAAAAAAATCAACACACTCCTCGTAAGAGCGCAACTCAAGAATTGCTTTGAAGAGAAGGTCAATGTTTTCATCGTTAAGGTTTCTTTTCATAACAACATCTCCGATAGAATTATTAGTTGTATTTTAGCACATTAAATCAAAAAAGTAAAGTAAAAAAACGCACAATATCACAGATACCGTGCGTTTTAGCCAAAAGTAAGCTCTATTCGAAATTAAATGTGCCGTAATGACTTGCATCTGCAGATAATGTTGACGGATTATATGCAACGATTACTGTATCGGGATTGAAATCTTCAATAGCCTTTGTCACGCTTCCGTTAAAGCTTCTCAGGTCAAGCACGAGCATATCTTCAACTTCGGTTGCAAGGTACGGTACAACGCTTGCACTGAACGAGTCCATAATGTAAACCATACGTTTGCCGTTATTGACCTTGTTGTTGTGAACGGTTGTAAGCGAATGGTTGCCGTGGAAATATGCTGAGTAAGTCGAGATGTTATAATAATCAATCTTGTCAAAAACACTCTTTCGGAGGAGTGTGTCTTCAAATCTGCCGTTAAGAGTATCGTTGTTATCGTATTTTACGGAGAACGAAGTTTCAGCTTTCGGATAAATGAAGCTGATGTCCTCAGGGTCAGCATATTTAAGGGTAGCCTTCTTGCCTTGCGAGCCTAAACAGTATTTTTCGTAAACATCAATATGATAGTTATCAAGATTACCGAGCTCGGTATTGATCTTGCAGTCATATCTTCTGTTAAGCTCATCAGCAATAACACCTGCTGCCCAGACACCGGTTTCGGGTATCCAATGATGGTCAGTTTTGAAAAATCTTGAATAATAATCGTCAAAATCATTATTAAGCTGTTGTCTTAAATCAATGTACGGAACATTCTTTTCAGAAAGACCTTTTAAAAGATTGTCCGCGTTCAGGTTGTAATTATCTTCAATTCCGTGCGGAAGCTGATTATCATACGGATTTTCTTTTGAAGGACACTGAACGTAAAGGAAATTTATGTCTCTTTTGTTCAGCCAATCTGAAAAATACGCTGTGCTTTCTTCTGCGTAATCGGTTGCAATCGGGTACGCTTCAAAGGTAAGATAACCGTTTCTCATAACAACTACGGAGTCCGTACCTGAAACGATATTCATACCGACAAGCCTGTTGAAAGATGCATTCAGTTCAACGAATTTCATTCTGCCGAAAAGAAGATTGGACGAGTAGTAGTCAATATTTCCCTCAATACCCCTGACAGAATTTTCGAAATTTTTAATCGGTGATGGCTCTTCATTATTGGCTTCAACAACAACCGGAGCCTCAAAGCTGAATCCGTAGTTACCGGAGAACGGATAATCCTTTGACCAATCGTAGGACGGAGCCTGTGTTTCGTCAGGCTGACCTTCGGCGGCATTTGTTTCTTCAGGGACAATATGAAGCACATTTGACATAACAAATTTCACTCCGATTGAACCCATAAAAAAGACGATAAGACAAATGAACACAATGCTGAGAATTTTTTTCGCATCAAAGTTTTTCATTTTATCACGCCTTTCCCTAAAAATTAAAGTAAATAAACGGGTTGTACGAGCCCTTGATTGTAAATGTCAGTGAGATTATGAATGTTACAAGCACGGCAAGCATTGAAACAGTTTCGTAAATGTTTTTGTTGATTTTTATTTTCTCCTTGATTTTCGGCATTATCGGGAAGCAGGCGAGGATACCTGCAATGAGGTAGAATTTATAGTTATCAAGGAAGAAAAGAGCTTTTTCGTCAAATAATTCTGCACCCGATACAAAAAACATTGTTTTAAGATACTCAAGTGCTGCAGAAATTGATTCTGCACGGAAAAGCACCCAGCCGATGATGACAAAAAACATAGTGTAAATATGGTTGAAAAACTTAAGCTTCGCGGGAAACTTTGCAAGCTTTTCAAACGCAAGAAGAACAAAATAAAGAAGTCCCCAGACAACGAAGGTCCAGTTTGCGCCGTGCCATACACCCGTAAGAAGCCACACGACAAAGAGGTTGAAAATGAGCCTTGATTTTGTTTTTACGCGACTGCCGCCGAGAGGGAAGTAGACGTAATCCCTGAACCAGGTTCCGAGCGACATATGCCATCTGCGCCAGAATTCGCTGACGGATTTTGAAATGTACGGATAGTCGAAGTTCTCAAGGAAATGAAAACCGAACATCTTACCCAAACCGATTGCCATTTCACTGTAGCCTGCGAAGTCGAAGAAAATCTGAAGAGTGTATGCGATTGCACCAATCCACGCAGTTGCAACTGACATCTCGGTTTTGCCGAAAATTTCATCCGCAACTGATGCAACGTTATTAGCAATAAGAACTTTTTTGCAAAAACCGAGCATAAAACGGTAAACGCCGTCTGAAAAATCAGTGAAGTTTTCCTTGCGGGAATTAATCTGCTCGGCAATTGTTTGATAACGAACGATAGGTCCTGCGATAAGCTGAGGAAAGAACGATATGTAAAGGGCTACGTTAAACGGGTTTTTCTGTACGGCACCGTTACTGCGGTAAACGTCGATAACGTAAGACATCGCCTGGAAAGTGAAGAAGGAAATACCGATCGGAAGTGCGATGTCGAGCGTGTCGAGATTAGAAGAAAAAAGTGCATTGATGTTTTCGAGTGTAAAGGTGAGATATTTAAAAACGAACATCATCCCTAAGTTCATAACAACGGAAAGTGCGACGAACAGTTTTGCTTTTGGAATATTGTTGTCTTTAAATTTCGCAACACCGAGACCGAAAAGCCAGTTGAGCATAATCGAAACGAGCATCAGAAAAACGAAAAACGGCTCGCCCCAGGCATAGAAAAAGATACTTGAAGCGATAAGAACCGCATTCCTAAAAGCGAGATTTTTGATTATGGGATTATAATAGAGTATGAGAACAGCAGGCAAGAACAAAAACAAAAATGTTGTTGATGAAAAAACCAAAGTCGCACACTCCCTTCGTCATTAATACTCTTTATTATACTACAAGGCTGATTTATTTTCAAGCATATAAAAACAGAGAGCTTACGGAAAGCTCTCTGTAAATTGTAGTTTGAATTTTTAAACTGCGAGTAAACCTGTAACGAAATCGTACACGTAACCCATAAGGTTGAAAACAAATCCGATTATGTCAAGGGAGGCCGTGAAGAATGACGGAATACTGATATCCGTTGCAGGTGTGCTGACAACAGGAATGGTTGTTTTCCCAAGACCGATTTCATAAAGAACATCAAGAACAGTCTGAGCAATAATCATATTTCCGTTTGCACTCGGATGAATGTCGTCACCTGCGAAGTTTGCCGGGTCATCACCGAGAGCTGTTCCGACGTCAACGATTACGATTTCACCGGGATTTTCTTCTGCAAAACGTCTGATTTCAGCGTTAAGCCTGTCAGCTGCCATCTGGTAGGGTTCTCTGAGGTAACCTGACTGCGGATTGTAAAGCGTCTGCATAAGAATTACTGCATCGGGATTATTCTCGTTGATAATATCTACGATGGTGCTGAAGTTTTCAAAAAATGATGAGGCAATATTATCAAGCGGAGCATAATCTTTTAAAACCATAGCGTTGAAAATAAGCTCCATAAGATTGCCTAAAAGGAAGTCGTTTCCGCCGATTGAAATGCTGATGATATCCGCTTTTTCAAGTGCTTCAACAACCTCGGGCTGACCAAGACGTGCAATCAGGTTTGTCGTTGTATGACCGGGAACGGAATAGTTTACATATTCATAGTTGTTTGTGTCTGCTACGATTTTTCCGTAGCATGCTTCGGTTGGGTTGCCGAGTCCCGAGCCGTAAGCGATTGAATCGCCGAGAACAAGGTAAAACGGCTTGTCTGTTTCCGCGGAGGATACAACAAAAGCACTGAAACACATAACAAGAGCAAGGATAACAGAAATTATTTTTTTCATAATATGTTCCTTCTTTCTTCTTTTTTTGAAATGTAACATATTGGGAATACCGTGTCAATAGATAAAAACTGTCGGATGTATTGATATTGCAATAAACCGCAAATAATGTTATAATATCTTCAAAGAATTAAAAAGTGAGGTTAGGATATGGATAAGATCAAAGCTTCAGGCAAAGTTCTCGTTGACGATAAGGGCAGAGAACGTATTTTCCACGGTGTGAATTTCTGTGACAAAAGCGACTACATCTTCGGCAAGCAGAAGGTTCAGGATCTCGACGAAGAGATGATCAAGAAAATCGCTGCAAACGGTGTCAATCTTATAAGACTCGGTTTCACCTGGGCAAAGGTTGAGCCCGCACCCGGCGCATATAATGATGAGTATCTTGACAGGCTTGCAGAAACTCTCGACCTTCTTGAAAAGTACAATATTTATGCTTTCCTTGACATGCACCAGGATTTGTATTCTTCAACCACAAATTCAGACGGTGCACCTGCATGGGCAGTTATTCTTGACGGTGTTCCCGTAAAGCCGATGAAGTTTGTATGGGCAGAGGGTTATTTCTGGGGCAAGGCATGCCATAAGGCTTTTGATAATTTCTGGGCGAACAGAAAGGTCAAGGGCAAAGGCCTGCAGGATTACTACGCAGACTGTTGGTCACATATCGTTGAAAGGCTCGGCGAAAAGCCTGCGGTTATCGGCTACGACGTTATGAACGAGCCGTTCCCGGGTTCACCCGGCGGTAAGGTTTTCAAGAGAATCGTTGCAGGCGCAGTGAAGACAATTCTCTTCGACCCCGAGGTTAAGCGTACAGACCTCATCAAAGAGCTGTTTGATAAAGAAGATCCGATCGGCAAGGTGCTTACTCACATTGATTATGCACCGTTCCACAGAGTAACAAAATCTTCAGAAGAGCTTATCAGAATTTTCGACACTAAAGTTTATGCGCCTTTCCTTGCAAAGGTTACAACAAAAATCCGTGAGAAGAGCGATAAGATTGTTCTTATGGAAAATTGCTATTATTCAAATCTTGGTATTCCGTTCTGTGCACCGCCCATCAAGGTGAACGGTGAGCGTGACAATAACCAGGTTTTCGCACCGCACGCATACGACCTTATGGTTGACACTCCGGCATATAAATTTGCTCACAACGGCAGAGTTGCAGGCATATTCGGCGAACACAGACGCAGTCAGGAAAGGCTTGATGTGCCTGTAATCGTAGGCGAGTGGGGCAGCTTCGGCGACGAAACCGATGATTGGCTTCCGCATATTCAGCATCTTTTTGAAGTTTTCGAAGGCTATAAATGGAGCCATACATATTGGGCATATATTCCGGGATTCTTTGAAAACCGTCTTATGAAAGTATTCCGCCGTCCGTTCCCGAAGGCTGTTTCGGGTAAGATTGACAGCTATCATTACGACCTTAAGGAAGAAACTTTCACACTCAGCTTCACTCAGGGCGAGGAAGATTGCGGTGAAACGGTAATCGGCACTCCGTTCGAGGTTGAAAAAGTAACCGTTGACGGCAAGAAAAAGAAGGTTAAGGTCAAGAATAACGAATTCGTTATCAAAACAAAACCCGGCAAACACACCGTTGTGGTAGAAGTTGATGACTGATTAAACTGAACTTTGAACACACTTTTAATATGAAATGAAAAAAAGAGAGAAACTTGATTGATTTCAGGTTTCTCTCTTTTTTTCCTTAATTCAACCCAAAACATTAAATCACACTTATAATCGTTCCTTTTGTTCGGATTGATTTTTTATTCTTGAAATAGTATAATTGTTTTATAAAATTATAAATGGTGATAAATATGGTTGAACTTGAACGAGTAAGCAATGAGAATTTGTCGCATTACAACGAATATGAAAAAGCTTTTGAAACCGATTTGAAACAGTATCAGTCAAGAATTTATCCGTCTGAGCATGCAGGGGTTTTGCGTTGGTACCATATACAAACAGACGAAAACTATATCGGTGCAGTTTGGCTTGAGAAGAAAAACGATGAAGATTTCGCAGTTCTTGGTATTTTCATAGCTGATGAGTTTTACAGAAATAAAGGTATCGGCAAATCGGCGATTGAAAAAATAATCAAAACCGATTTACAATATATGCACACAAATAAAATACTCCTTCGTGTCCGTGAAGAAAACGAAAGAGCAATCAGATGCTATAAATCGGTTGGGTTTGAAGAAAATCAAAGATATAAAAAAGGCAACATGAATGTTATTGAAATGATGTATGAGGCTGAATCATGAAAGCTCTTATCTTTAACGGCTCTCCTCGTAGAAAAGGGGATACCGTCAGTTTAATTAACGAGTTAACCGAGCAACTGAATGGTGAATATAAAATAGTTGATGCTTATTATTCAGATATTTCTGCTTGTATTGATTGCCGATATTGTTGGAATAATGGCGGTTGTGCAATCAAAGATGAAATGACTGAAATATATGATTACATTGAAGATTGCGACAGTATTGTGATTGCTTCACCAATTTATTTTTCACAACCAACAGGAAAACTGCTTGATGTTTGTAGTAGATTTCAAACATATTTTGCTTCAAAGCATTTTCGCAACGAAGTACCTTTAGCTAAAGCAAAGAAAGGTGCGGTAATCCTTGTTGGCGGTGGCGATGGCAACCCACAAAAAGCTTATGAAACATTGTGCGGAATTTTGCACCATGTAAACACTGAAGATATTTATAAATTAGCAGGTAGTTTCAATACAAATGAAATACCCGCTGTTGAAAATGATGAGATTATATATGAAATTCAAAATATAGCAGCCTTTTTAAACGATTAACAAAAACCCCGTTGAGATTGCAGATTTCTGCTTTCCAAACGGGGCTTTTACTTTTGCTATTTGATTTAAGATTTTACCGGTTCGCCGTACTCGCGCTTCATAGCTTCCATTGAAACTATCCATTGTTTACCGAACTTACAGACATCAACACCGTTTACGAGCTTGCCGTAAGCAATAGCCTTGCGAAGTGTGCTTTCGTTCAGATTCCAAAGGAACGTGGCATCACTGAAAGCCATAAGTCCGTCAAATGGTGTGTCAATTTCTTCACCGTTTGCCCAAAGCTCATCGCAGGATATGTCAATATCGTCATTCCATATAATGCCGTAACCGCCTTGGTCAACAATTACCGAACTGAAAAGCTCGGGTGAATCTTTAAGGGGTATGAAGAAACTGTACTTTTCAAAAAGCGGTGCAACATCATAAATCTTTGTTACACCCTCAGCGAACTGTATGCTGAGCTTGTAATCAGGCAGAGCATTTACATTTTTAACCTTATGAAACATACAAAAACCTCCTTACTCAAGTGGAGAAAGAGTGATAAACTCCTGTGTTTCCCAAATCTTCAAAAGCTCATCCTTGTGCATAGCATTCCATTCACGAACCATTTCAAGTGCTTTCTTGGGCAATTCTCCTTCTAAAACAGTACCGTCGTTAATACAAATTGCAGCCATATGGTCACCGTAAATTGCGTGAAAATGCGGCGGATTGTGTTCTGACTGCTGAAAATACATACGGATAACAATTCCGTAAAATCTTGATAATACCGGCATCGGATAAACGCTCCTTTCACTCATAGTATATCACGGTATCGTGATATTGTCAATAATATTATGATGTCAGACGAGATAAATATACCTTGATATTGGAAATACTATGTTCTGCGTAAACACTTCCATACGGACTTGTTGTGAAAGTGTCACGGATTTTTTATAGCAAAATCGAGCAAACGGGAGAAAAAACTTGAAAATCAAAGAAAAAAAGAGCAAATTACACTATAATTTCAAAAATCGAGCCGTCAAAAACTGTTTTGACCTTTTCTGACCTTTGACGGAAGGTCAAAGAAGGTCTATAATAATCACAGAAAGGTCAAAGAAAGTTAAAGTCAAAAACGAAAGGAGTTGATGATATGAGTATGAGTAACGTCATCGCACAGATGATTCTTGAGATGATGCAGGAGGCAGGCGAAACCGAAATTCAGCGAAACGAGCTCGCGCAGACTCTCGGCTGTGTTCCCAGCCAGATAAATTACGTCATATCGTCACGGTTTACTCCCGAACAGGGTTATATCGTAGAAAGCAGACGAGGAGGCGGCGGTTATATCCGCATCGCACGTATAAAATATGATAAAGGTACAATGCTTATGCACGTCGTTAATACGGTGGGCAACAGCATTGATGAAGCAACCTGCAGAGCGCATATATATAATCTTAATTATCAGAATATAATATCAGCAGACACTTCAAGGCTGATTCTCTCTGCCGTCAGCGACAAGTGCTACCGTGAGCTTGAACCTCAGGTACGCGACAGAGTGCGTGCGGCAATCTTCAAACAAATGCTATTAAACGTGAAAGGATGATTTTATATGTTGTGTCAGAATTGCGGAAAAAATGAAGCTACAACTCATATCAAGCGTGTTGTAAACGGTGAAACGGCAGAAACACATCTTTGCCCTTCCTGCGCAGAGCATCTCGGTTACGGCGATATGTTTTCGGGCTTCGGATTTAATTTAGACGGATTTTTCAGCGGGTTGTTGGGAGAAAATCTTCCTTTGCTAGGTGCTGAGAGAGAAGAAAAATGTCCAAAGTGCGGTTACACCTTCTCTGATATTGCAAAGAGCGGAAAGTTAGGCTGTGCCGATTGTTACAGAAAGTTTTACGATAAGCTCTTGCCCTCGCTTCAGCGTATTCACGGCAAGATAAAGCATACGGGTAAGCAGGCTATGGTTCCCGTACAGGTGAACACAGAGCCGAAAATCAATCCCGTTGCAAAGCTTAAAGAGGATTTGCAGAAAGCGATTGAAGAGCAGAATTTTGAACAGGCAGCTGTTCTTCGTGACAGAATAAAAGAAATGGAGGCGGACAAGAATGAATAAGTGGTACGTTGAAAACGGCGAACAGGGCGATATTGTTATCAGCACACGTGTCCGTCTTGCAAGAAACCTTGAGGACTATCCTTTTCCATGCCGTCTTACTGTAAAGGGCAAGGAAAAAGTTTGCGAAGAAATTAAAAATGCAATCCTCTCCGATGACAGTTGGGGATTCGGCTACACATGGATGAAGGATTTCACAAGAGCACAGTCGGTATCTCTTGCGGAAAGACATCTCATCAGCCCCGAATTTGCATCTGACCGTGCAGGCAGAGCACTTCTTCTTACTGACGACGAGGCTGTAAGCATAATGCTTTGTGAGGAGGACCATATCCGTCTTCAGGTTATGATGGCAGGTCTTGCACTCAAAGAAGCTTACAGTGTTGCGGATAAAATTGATAACATTATTTCATCAAAGCTTAACTATGCTTATGATGACAGAATCGGTTACCTCACACAGTGCCCGACAAACCTCGGCACAGCTATGAGAGCGTCTGTAATGCTTCATCTTCCTGCACTCACTCGTTGCGGTCAGATCGGCAAGCTTGCATCAACAGTTTCAAAGCTCGGTCTTGTTATCCGCGGTGCATACGGTGAAGGCAGCAGTCCGAAGGGTGACATCTATCAGCTCAGCAACCAGATAACTCTCGGAATTTCGGAAGAAGCTGCACTTAACAATCTTCAGTCAATCACACTTCAGCTCGTGGCTCAGGAAAGAGCTGCAGCGGAAAAACTTATTGAAAATCCCATCGAGGAGGACAGAATCTTCCGTGCATGGGGCATACTCAAAAATGCAAGGGTACTCAGCGGTGACGAGTTTATGGAGCTTTCGTCACTCATAAGAATGGGTATCTCTAATAAGTCTATCGACTTTGACATTGCAAAGCTCAATGAGCTGACAACAAGAGTTCAGCCGGCGACAATAAATGCCGCAGAAGGTAAGGAACTCACCTCACAGCAGAGGGATATCCTTCGTGCAAAGTGGGTAAGAGAAGCTCTTGAATAATGTTTAAAGCTCCGTTTTTACGGAGCTTTTATTTTTGGGTTCAGAACTGGACCTGAATCAGGGAGGAGATAATATGTACAAATTCACAGGTTTTACGCAGAAGGCAAATTCAGCACTCAACTCCGCAATTGAGTTTGCAGAAAATCTTGGTCATACCTATATCGGAAGCGAACATCTTCTGCTCGGTCTTATTGCGAGTGACGGAAGCGTTGCACAGACCGCACTTGAAACGAGAGGCGTTACTTTTGAAAAGATAGAGAATGTAATCAGGACGGAAATCGGAATCGGTACTCCGACGGTGCTTTCTCCGAACGATTTCACGCCGAGAAGCAAGAATATAATCGAAATTTCCGTTTCGCAGGCAAGAGCATCGGGACAGAATTATGTCGGCACGGAACACATCCTTATTGCGATAGTCAAGGATTCGACTTGTTATGCGATGACTGTGCTTGAAACTCTGGGCGTTTCGGCAAACGAAATATCAGGTGACCTCAGCCGTTTTTCTTCGGGAGGACAGTCCTCTTCGCAACAGAAGGGTGAAAGAAAATCAAAGGCGGACAGCAAAACACCAACCCTTGAACAGTACGGCAGAGACTTAACAGACATTGCAAAGCAGGGTAAGATTGACCCTGTTATCGGCAGACAGAAGGAAATTGAACGTGTTATACAGATTTTAAGCAGACGCACAAAGAACAATCCGTGTCTTATCGGTGAACCCGGTGTTGGTAAAACTGCAATTGCAGAAGGTCTTGCTCTCAAAATTTTTTCAGGTGAAGTGCCCGAGCTTCTTAAGAATAAAAGAATTATTGCACTTGACCTTACAAGTATGGTTGCAGGCACAAAATACAGAGGCGATTTTGAAGAAAGAATCAAAGCTGCGATTGAAGAGGTTTCAAATTCAGGCGATGTGATTCTCTTCATTGATGAGGTACACACTCTCATCGGAGCAGGTTCGGCAGAAGGTGCGGTCGATGCCGCGAATATTCTTAAGCCTGCTCTTGCAAGAGGTGAAATGCAGGTTATCGGCGCAACAACGCTTGAAGAATACAGAAAGAATATCGAAAAAGATTCAGCGCTCGAAAGACGTTTTCAGCCCGTAGTTGTCGGCGAGCCGAGCAGCGAAGAAGCTGTTGAAATTCTCAAAGGCTTACGCGACAAGTACGAAGCACACCATAAAGTTAAAATAACAGACGAAGCAATCGAAGCGGCTGTTAAGATGTCTGTAAGATATATCGGTGACCGTTTCCTTCCCGACAAGGCGATTGATCTTATTGACGAGGCGGCTTCAAAAGTAAGACTTCGCGCATACACTCCGCCTGAGGATGTGCGCGAGCTTGAAGATAAAATCAAGCATATCGCAGAGGAGAAGCAGACGGCTGTCAACAGCCAGGATTTCGAAAAAGCGGCTTCATTGCGCGACGAAGAAAAAGAAATGCAGACTCAGCTGGCGAAGCTTCAGGCTGAATGGCAGAGGAAAACAACAGAAACAAACGGTGAAGTCACACCCGACGAAATCGCAACGATTGTTTCCGAATGGACACATATTCCCGTTGTTCAGCTGACACAGGAAGAAAGTGAACGCCTTCTTCATATGGAGGATGAATTGCACCGCAGAATTGTCGGTCAGGATACGGCGGTTTCGGCTGTTTCAAGGGCTATAAGACGAGGCAGAGTCGGGCTCAAAGACCCGAAAAGACCGACGGGTTCGTTTATTTTCCTCGGACCGACGGGTGTCGGCAAAACCGAGCTTTGCAAAACCCTTGCACAAACGCTTTTCGGTGACGAAAACGCAATGATCCGCCTTGATATGTCCGAATATATGGAAAAGCACAATGCCTCAAGACTTGTTGGTTCCCCTCCGGGTTATGTCGGTTATGACGAAGGCGGTCAGCTTACGGAAAAAATCCGTCGTAAGCCGTACAGTGTGGTGCTTTTTGATGAGATTGAAAAGGCACATCCCGATGTTTTCAATATGCTTCTGCAGATTCTTGATGACGGTATACTGACGGATTCACAGGGCAGAAAGGTCGATTTCAAAAACAGCATCGTTATTATGACTTCAAATATCGGTGCGAAGCTCATCAGCAACACGGGGACAAAGGCGCTCGGCTTCAGCGGAAATGAAAACGGTGGTGTGATGAGTCAGAATGCAATCAAGGAAGCTGTAACAGGCGAGCTAAAAAAATGCTTCCGTCCCGAATTCCTTAACCGAGTTGATGATATAATCGTTTTTGAACAGCTTTCAAAGGAAAACATTAAAGAGATTGCGGGCAGGCTACTTGATGTGCTTTCAAAAAGAGTTTCAGAGATGGGAATTGAAATCGGGTTTGATGCTTCTGCAGTTGAAAAGATTGCAGATGAAGGTTTTGACCCTGTCTACGGTGCAAGACCGTTGAAGAGAGCAATTCAGTCGCAGATTGAAGATAAACTCAGTGAAGAAATGCTCGAAGGAAAAATAAAAGCAGGTGAAAAATACACCTGCAGCTTCAAAGAGAATGAGTTTATATTCGAATAAATTCAAAGGAAACATCCCGACAAATTCGGGTTTGTCGGGGTCTTTGGATTTGCACAGTTTTAAGTAGTACGTCGCCTCCCTTGCCTAAAGGGAGGTGGATTTTGCGAAGCAAAAGACGGAGGGATACTTCTACGAATTTATCAATTCTAAAATGTTTTTTTTGAAAAATATCCCCCAGTCACGACTTCGTCGTGCCAGCCCCCTTTAGGCAAGGGGGCCTGATAACTGCACTATAGAAGAACTCTATAAACCCGAATTTGCTAGTATGATTGGATGTCAATAAATATTCGCAACAACACAAGTTTCTTCGTAAGAGGGAGACGATTCAGAAAAATTGCTTTATTGTAAATCGAAATCATAAAAAAGAAGGAGCTGTTTTTTTACAGCTCCTCGGCTTATTCTTGCCTGAATATTATGAATGTGATTTTTGAGAATAAATCGTTTTCGTAGGGTATCTGTCCGAAAACAAGGGGATAGCCTGCAACAAAAGCAACGAGAAGAAGAAAGACGAGCTTGTGGTTTTTGAAAAAATCTGTAATTGAACCAAAACTGTTTTCTTCTGCAATCGTAACGAACAATGCAAAGATAGAAACGAGGATAAAGAACGCTGTTTCAAGGTTTTGACTCAGTGCAAATCCGTATAAAGAACAAAGCAAAGAAACAACCGTTGCGATAGAAACGAAAAAATCCTTCTTGATTATAAGCTTGATTAAAGCGAAAAGAATAACAGCCAAAAGCGGAATTGAAGCGACAAGGTATTCTGTAAGTACTCTGAGGTGGCTTGTTGAAAAATGCACAAGGTGAAGCGAAAGATAATATGAACTGAACTGCTCTGCATAAAATTCAATATTGCCGAGCAGCTTTGTAACAACAAAAGCTCCAACAGAAACAACAGCAGAGATTATTGCAGGAATCTTTTGCTTTTTCAAAAGAAGAACAAACAAAATTGTCGGGATAAAAAACAGAACCGTCAGCGGTTGCGAAAAAACACAAAGTCCTGCGAAAACAGGGGATAAGAATTTTGGCTTTTCGCTGAAAGCAAGAGCCAAAAGAAAAAACGAAAGCGAAAGAAGAATGTGAACATCAGATGTAAGAAAAATCGTGTTGCAGGAAATGAGTGTTAAAAGCGAAAAGGCAGGAAAATAAATTTCCTCATCATCCTTGACGTTAAAAGAGAAAAACAAAGCGACACCGATGCAGACGAGCATACGCAGAGCAAAAACGGCAGGCTTTGCGAATCCTCCGTAAGTAACGCTGAGCAAAGCAAGAACTGCAAATGATGCAAGTGCATATTTATTTTTTTCTGTAAAAGCTTTGATTTTCATTTCTTAAATTCCTAACAGCTTCGCAAAGGAAGCAACGTAAATAATATAGAACACAACAATTACAAAATGCTTTTTGAAAAATGCCGTGATTTTTCCGGCAGTTTCGCAAACGGCTTCATTTTTACGGTGAAGCATGAAAAGATAAAGCAGACATTGGCTTGTAATAATTGCCGAAGTCCAACGGTTCCAGTTAAGACCGAAGATATAAGCGGGAATGGTTGAAAGCGGATGAATAAGGCAGAGGAAAAGAGTAAGCTTTTCGGCTTTGTTTTCAGCCTTGCGAAGAGCTTTAATCCAACCGTAAGCGAAAAGAATAAGAAGTGGAGAGAAGATAACTACTATTCCGAGCAGGTTGGAGAAGGACATTGTTGATGTGATTTTTTCAAGTACGAAATCACTCTCTGTAAGATATTCGTTAGGCACAATGGCTGACAGCCATTCCTTGGTCAGAGGCATATCTGTTTTGTTAATCATAACATCAATCATCTCATCAATAGATGAATATCCGTTTGTTGCTCTTGTTCTAAGACAAAAAAGACCGAGAGAGATAAGCGAGGTATATGTTACTGCGCAAAGTATACCGTCGCGGATATATTTTTTGTTTTTGAACATATCGTAAAGTAAAGCAATCGCAACGGGTACCATATAAAGGACAAGATATGCGTGATGTATTGAAGTGCAGGCAAGCATAACAACCGGCACACCGAAACGCAGAATCTTGTTTTCGTTAAGAACAAAAGCGATAAATGTTAAAAGGATGAGGTATGTATCCGTAACCCCCAACCAGGAAGCAAGAATCGGCATAAAAATCGGTGAACCTACCATAATGGCGATAATTACCGTTACGGCGTCCCTGTTCTGGCAGTGACGGATTAAATATCCTCCGATAAGGGCGATAACGATGCTCGTCAGAATGCAGACAATGTAAGAAAGCGTAAAGAGCAGACTGATTGATACAGTGTCTGAAAAAATAGAAATTATTTCTCCGAGCAGAAATCTGGGCATAAAACCGCGGCTGTAGTCGCCGAGATAAGTCAAAAGCTGCCAGATGGGTATATTTTCTTTTTCGGGCACAAAAACAATCAACTGTGCAAGAAGAAAAAGAAGGATACAAAACTCATATTTAGTTTTTTCGTAAAGCTTTTTTAACATGCGAAGCACCGTTATTCTGAATAAATATCTTTTGTGCCGTCAGGCAGCTCAACTCCCTTGTCGTAAGTCACGATGAGGGTCGTAAATTTTTTATAGTCAAATGAATGAATGATATTTTTTTCAATTGAAAACATATCGCCTGATTTAAAAGAATAAGTTTCTTCTGTATCGTCTTTTTTAACGGTAACGTCAACTTCACCGTCGATGATAAAGAATGTTTCTTTGTTGAGCTTGTGGTAATGACCGCCTCTTAAAGAAGAAGGGTTGGATTCTACATAATTAACCTGTGCGATATCACCGTGAAGAAGCTGCATAAGCTTTCCGCGTTCGTCATTGAATTCGAAATCAGGTTTTAAAATTTCAATCATAAAAATTCACCTTAAAAATTAGCAAAGGATTTGTTTTTGACAATATTATAAGTCTTGATAAGCTCTTCAATACCGTCGTCGAGAGTGTACCCGGGTTTCCAACCCGTGCTTTCAAGTCTGTCGTTTGAAACGATATAGTTTCTCTTGTCGGGATCTTTGTTGATTTCTGATTCGAAGAAAGTGAAAGAGGGGATATGCTCCCTGATTTTTTCACAAAGCTCAATTTTTGAAAGGTTAGCATCCGAAAGACCGCAGTTGTAAGCTTTGCCCTTCATTGTTTCAAAGTTATTGATAGCGTGAATATATGCACTGACAACATCGCGGATATGGATGAAGTTTCTTTTGAAATGACCTTCAAAAATAATCATCGTCTTGTCGTTCACGGCACGGTAAACAAAATCGTTTACAAGCAGGTCGAGCCTCATTCTCGGAGATGCACCGAACACCGTTGCAAAACGGAAGGTGAGCGAATTCCCGCTTTCAAGGATTGCTTTTTCTGCCTCGGCTTTAGTTGTGCCGTAAAGCGAAATCGGGTTAAGCGGAGTTTCTTCCGTGCAGTAGATGCTTCCGTCAGATGTGCCGTATCCGCTGTTTGTGCAGGGGAAGATAATTTTCTGCTCGGGATTTCTCAGTTCGAGAAGCATAAGGATTGCATCAAGGTTTGTTGTTTTTGCTGCAATCTTGTCGTAATCGCAAAGGGGAAAACCGACGAGTGCCGCAAGCGGAATTATTAAATCCGCACCGTCAATGAATTTTTCAACGGTGTCGCGGTCACGTGCATCACCGCGGATTACAGTGAAGTTTTTATTATAACAACAGTCAAGAAGTGCAGTCTGACCGAAGTAAAAGTTATCAAGTACGCTGACCTCGTGACCGAGCTTCAGCAGTTCGGGAACAAGTACACAGCCGATATAGCCTGCACCGCCCGTGATTGCAATTTTCATAATCATTTACCTCCGCCGTAAATAAGTTTTGTGCCCTCGTCTTCGAATTCAAACGGAATGATTCGTGACGGTTCAAAGATTTTTTTAACGTTTTCGCGTTTTTCTTCAGGTACATAAAGAAGCATAAATCCACCGCTTCCTGCACCAAGAATTTTTCCTCCGAGTGCACCTGCTTTTTTTGCTGAATCGTAAAGCTCGTCGATTTCGTTTGTACTGATTCTGTCCGAAAGCGTACGTTTTAATTTCCATGTATAGTCAAGAAGTCTGCCGAAATCATCAAGGCTGTTGCCTGAAACAAGAATTTTTTCGCCTTCGGCAACGAGCGACTTCATTTCGTTAAGCTCTGAAATCTTATGGGGGATGTTATTTTGCTGTGCGACGGCAACCTCGCCCGAGAAATGCGAAAATCCCGTGAATACAAGAAGCAGATTGTCGTTGAACTGCTTTTTGTTTTTGTGAGAGATATCAACGGGAAGAATCTTATATCCGTCAGCGTCAAATGTAATCTTATTAAGTCCGCCGAATGCAACTGCAAGCTGGTCCTGAACGCCGCCGGCTTCGTTGCAAAGAACTCTCTCAAGGTAAATTGCCTCTTTTGCAAGCTCCATTTTGCTGAGCTTTTCGCCCTTGAGCAGGTGAAGCTCGTTAAGAAGACCGACAGCAAATGACGAGCTTGAACCGATACCCGAACGAGCAGGAAGGTCGGCGTCGTATGCGATCTGTACGCGGTCTGTGCCGATATACTTGAGTGCTTCTCTTACAAGAGGGTGCTCAAGCTCATCAGGAGAGTTGAATCGCTCGATTTTTGAATATGTAAACTGATTTTTGTAATCAAAAAGTGCCGGCAATTCTCTAACGGTAACGTAGGAGTATTTGTTAAAAGTTGCAGACAGAACACACCCGCCGTACTCGTTGAAGTACGCAGGAAAATCAGTTCCTCCTCCGAGGAAGGACATTCTGAACGGTGTTCTGGTCGTAAACATTTAATCAATCTCATCCTTTATAAAATCTGAAAGTTTTTTGTATTTTCGGGTATGCGGTACGCTGAGCGTGTTGTCGCTTCCCGTCAGGAAAATCGGGGTGCATCCCGCATCGATTGCGGCAAGGACATCCCTTTCTGAGTCACCGACCATAAATGATTTTGAAAGGTCGATGTTAAAATCTTCGGCAGCTTTTTTTATCATACCTCCCGAAGGCTTGCGACAGTCACATTTAATTTTCAGCTCGGCTCTTTCACCCTCAAAGCCTTTGTCAGGGTGGTGAGGGCAGAAATAAAGAGCGTCAATGTATGCACCTTCCTCGCCGAGGAGAGTGTCAAGCTTTGCATGGATTTCGTCAAGCACGGCGAAGCTCATCCGCCCCATTGCAATTGAAGGCTGATTTGTGATAACAATCGCAAGATAACCGCTGCGGTTAATTTTTTTAATTGCCTCTGCAGCTCCGCTTATAAGCTCAAGCTGTTTCGGGGATGTGATATATCCCTTATACTTGTTGATTGTGCCGTCGCGGTCAAGGAAGATCGCCTTCTGCTTACGGTCGGCTCTTTTTGCGAAAACAATACCGTGTTCAACGTCGTCGGTAACGTGACGGAGCCTGTCCGATGTACCCATATCTTTGACGTATTCCGCGGAATGATATGCATAAACTCTGCCTGTGTCGATGATCGGTTCAATAATATCTGCACGAAGGTTGAGTTTCTCTTCGCTGTGATGAGCGTAAAGAATTTCTTTTGAAAGAATGTGAATGCCTGCGTTTACACAGTTTTTGTAATTGCCGTGACCGTCGTTTTTAAACCAGTCCGTTACAACGCTGTTGCCATTGCTTTCAACAAGCTCGCTGTCGTAAGGGTGTGAATTCGGATGAACGAAAAGAGTTGCAAGTGCATTGTTGTTTTTATGAAAATCAATCATCTTTCGGAAGTCGATGCTGAAAATAAGATCACCGTTGATAAGAAGAAAATCTTCGGGCAGTCTTTCTCGTATTTTGAACAGGGCCCCTGCTGTGCCGAGAGGTATTTCCTCTTCGTAATAAGTGATGTTAACACCAAGCAAAGAACCGTCACCGAAATAATTCATAATATGATTGCGCATATGGTGAACGACGATAATAATATCAGTAATGCCTGAATCACGAAGATTTTCAATTTGATATTCAAGTACAGGTCTGCCGCAGATTTCAATCATTGGCTTTGGCCTGTCGCTGTAAAAACGGGCAAGTCTTTTGCCGAAGCCGCCTGCCATAATAACAGCTTTCATTTTATCACCTGTCAGATGTTTATTTTAATCTCATCAACGCCGAGAACGGATTTAAGAAGCGAATTGTCCATCGCAGTTGATGACGTGCGTTTTTCGTAAAAAAGCTTCATAATTTCAGCTTCGGGAGTTTTTATTATATGCTCCATCGGAAGATTATGTTTTTCTGCAATCATAACTCCGACATCGTATTTACTGAGAGGGTCGTCACCGCAGAGATTAAGAATCTGCGGAACATTATCTTTGTTTATGAGCTTAAAAAGTATATCCGCAACACTCGCATAATCAAGGGCAGAACGCCACAAACCGTCTGCGAGAGTAAAATTTTCGCCCTGTACCGTTTTTTCGACAATGTTGTCATAAAAATGCTTTTTGTTTTGAAGAATCGTCGGGCCTATCATGAACGGCAATCTTACAACATTGAAACCGTAACCCGTAACGAGATTTTCAGCTTCAAGCTTTTGTCTGCCGTATTCGCTGACGGGTGATGTTGCGTCGTTTTCTTTAAAACTCGGAAATTCCTCCGTGTTTTCTCCGTAAACACAATCGGTTGACGAAAAATAAAGATTTTTCGCATTTTTGAATGTGTCAAGAAAATTCTCCAACGCGGTTATATTTATATTTCTTGCAAATTCCGGCTCACGCCTGACAAGGTCAAGATTGTGACAGGCTGAAAAATAGAAAATGTCGCAACCTGAAATATCGCCTGCAAGCTCAGCAAGTTTGTTTATATCGTCGTTATTCGTAACGTCGAGCTTTACCCACTCAACTCTGTCTTCAAAAAGGCTTTCTTTTTTACTGTGATAGGTAGCAAGTATTCTCCTGTCAGTGTTACTGACAAGAGTTTTTAAAACGTATGAACCTAAAAAACCGTTTGCGCCGATAACAATGTACATTCTGCCACCTCTGTGCATATATATTACATTCTAACACACACGAGACTTTTATTCAACAGTAAAATGTTTAAACAGAAACAAAAGTGCAATACTTTTAGAAACGGAAAATAAATACAAAGTTAACAAAGAATTCATAAATAAACTGTTGACAAAACTGCTGTTGAGTTGTATATTATAAGTGCAGTTAGCACTCAAGCGAAAAGAGTGCTAACGGTGCTAAAGGCGGTGAGAGAATGGAACTCAGTCAGAGAAAAGAAAAAATACTCGCTGCTGTTGTAGAGCATTATATAAAGACGGGCGAGCCTGTTGGTTCCAAAACTCTTTTGTCTGCGCTTGATATAACCGTATCGAGTGCAACCATAAGAAACGAGATGGCGGAGCTTGTTGCTCTCGGTTTCCTTGAGCAGCCGCACACTTCGGCAGGACGTATTCCTACAAACGAAGGCTACCGCTATTACGTTGACAGGCTTATGGGTGTCCGTCCGCTTGACGAATCCGTGAAAAGGCAGATTGAAGCAGGTGTTTCTTTAAAGAACGCAAGTCCTGAAGCAATCCTTGCAAAGGCAAGCGAATTTCTTGCAGATATGACGGACTGTGCCGCCGTTTCAACAACTCCCTCGGGCGAAAACGCGACGATTAAAAGAGTTGAGTTTGTACCCGTAGGAACAAGAACGGGAATGATAGTCCTGCTTACTTCGACGGGAGTTATCAAAAGCAAGGTTTGCAGAAGCGACGTTGACCTTAACTCTTCAATGATTGAAAAGTTTTATAACATCGTCAAATCTTCTTTCCTCGGTTTGCCGCTTGATGAAATCGATACGGCAACGCTTCAGACGCTTGTTGCTTCAATGGGAATGGATGCGCTGACGATGATTCCTTTTGTTTCAGCGGTTTCCGACCTCGCACAGGAAGCGATGCAGACGATGGTAATGCTCGGCGGACAGTCAAACATCCTGCGCTACCGTGAGGATTACGGCACAACAGCTTACGAGCTTATGGATTTTCTTCGCAGAGGCGAGCCGATAAGTCAGCTGCTTGCAAACAGCAAAGAGGATTTCGATGTTAAAATCGGCGGAGAAAACAAATTCAAACAGCTTGAAAATTCAAGCGTTATAATGGCACACTATAATATTGACGGTGACAATCGTGGCTCGATAGGAATAATCGGCCCGACAAGAATAGACTACGCAAGTCTTATACCGAGCGTAAGGTATCTTACCAATCTTGTTGGTGAGTTGCTTACACAGACGCTCAATGACGACTGAAAGGAATGAATCTGATTGGCAAAGGATAAGAAAAAGAACAATGCCGAAGAAGAAGTAATCGAGCAGGAAGCAGCAGAGGAAGTTGCGGAACCCTCAAAGGAAGAGGAACTTCAGAAACAGCTTGATGAAAAAAACGATCAGCTTTTAAGAATGGCTGCGGAGTACGACAATTTCCGTAAGCGTTCACAAAGAGAAAAAGAAGCCCTTTACGCGGAATGTAAGGCTTCGGTTATCAACGCACTTTTACCCGTAGCTGATAATTTTGACAGAATTTTTGCAAATCCCGACGGAACACTTGAGGATTACAAAAAAGGTGTTGAAATGACGTTCAAACAGTTCAGCGACGTGTTTAAAAGCCTCGGCATCGAAGCGTTCGGTGAGGTTGGCGAAGAATTTGATCCCAACATCCATAACGCAGTAATGCATACAGAAGACGATTCGGTGGGCGAGAATACAATCACAACAGTAATTGTCAAAGGCTATAAGCTTGGCGACAAAATCATCCGTCCTGCTATGGTAGCAGTGGCAAACTAAACATATTGTATATTTGGAGGAATTTATTATGGCAAAGATTATCGGTATCGACTTAGGTACAACAAACTCATGTGTATCAGTTATTGAAGGCGGCGAGCCTGTAGTTATCGCAAATGCAGAAGGCGCAAGAACAACTCCGTCAGTTGTAGGCTTCGGCAAGAACGGCGAAAGAATGGTTGGCCAGGTTGCAAAAAGACAGGCTATCACAAATCCTGACAGAACAGTTGCATCAATCAAGCGTCAGATGGGTACAGACTACAAGGTAACAATTGATGATAAGAAGTACACTCCGCAGGAAATTTCTGCAATGATTCTTCAGAAGCTTAAGACAGACGCTGAAGCATACCTCGGCGACGTTGTTACAGAAGCTGTTATCACAGTTCCTGCATACTTCACAGACGCACAGCGTCAGGCAACAAAGGACGCAGGTAAGATTGCAGGTCTTGAGGTTAAGAGAATTATCAACGGGCCGACAGCTGCAGCTCTTGCTTACGGTATCGACAAGGAAGACGACCAGAAGGTTATGGTTTATGACCTCGGCGGCGGTACCTTCGACGTTTCAATCATCGAAATGGGCGACGGTGTTCAGGAAGTTCTTGCAACAGCAGGTAACAACCGTCTCGGCGGTGATGACTTCGACCAGAGAGTTATGGACTGGATCGTAAACGAATACAAGGCTTCAAGCGGAATTGACCTTCGCGCAGATAAGATGGCTATGCAGAGACTTAAGGAAGCTGCAGAAAAGGCAAAGATTGAGCTTTCAGGCGTTACATCATCAGATATCAATCTTCCTTACATCACAGTTGATGCAACAGGTCCGAAGCACCTTGAAATGACTCTTACAAGAGCAAAGTTCAATGAGCTTACAGCAGACCTCGTTGAGGCAACAATGGGACCCGTTCGTCAGGCTATGAAGGATTCAGGTCTTTCAGCTTCTGAAATTGACAAGGTTCTTATGGTCGGCGGTTCTTCAAGAATTCCTGCTGTTCAGGAAGCAATCAAGAAGTTCATCGGCAAGGATCCGTTCAAGGGCATCAACCCCGACGAGTGTGTTGCAATCGGTGCATCACTTCAGGCAGGTGTTCTCGGCGGTGAAGTTAAGGGTCTTCTTCTTCTCGACGTTACTCCGCTTTCACTCGGTATTGAAACAATGGGCGGTATCAACACAAAGATTATCGACAGAAACACAACAATCCCTGTAAAGAAGAGCCAGATTTTCTCAACTGCAGTTGACAATCAGCCTTCAGTTGAAGTTCACGTTCTTCAGGGTGAAAGAGAGTTTGCAAAGGATAACAAGACTCTCGGTATTTTCCACCTTGACGGTATTATGCCGGCACGTCGCGGTGTTCCGCAGATCGAAGTAACATTCGATATCGACGCTAACGGTATTGTTCACGTTTCAGCTAAGGATCTCGGCACAAACAAGGAGCAGTCAATCTCAATCACATCTTCAACAAATATGTCCAAGGAAGATATTGAAAAGGCTGTTCATGAGGCAGAGCAGTTCGCTCAGGAAGATAAGCAGCGCCGTGAGGAAGTTGATACAAGAAACAACGCAGACCAGATGGTTTACCAGTGCGAAAAGCTCATCTCTGAGGAAGGCGACAAGTTCTCTGAAGAGGATAAGGCAGCTCTCACAGCAGACATCGAAGCTCTTAAGGAAGCTCTCAAGGGTGAAGACATCAACCTCATCAAGAATAAGCAGGAAGCTCTTCAGGCTAAGTTCTACGAGGTTTCAGAAAAGATGTACAAGGCAGCTCAGGCTGCAGCAGGCGCACAGGGTGCACCCGATATGGGTGATATGGGCGGTGCTCCCAACGGTGACGGCTTCTATGAGGCAGACTATACAGACGTAACAGACGACGAATAAAAGAGGGCGATGCTAACAACCCGAATTTGCCCGAAAGTGAGCCTTTTCAGCGCTTTTTGGCGTTTCGGCTTTGAAAGGCGTTAGCCTGTCGGCATCCTCAACATCCAAAAATCATCTGAAAATTCTTAACTTTCGGGTCGAAGATTTTTTATCGGAAAAGTTTTTGGAAAGAAAAACAGCCAATCAGTTAGTATTGGCAAGAATATCAAAAAAGTGATGGAATCATCCGATAAAAAACAAAATCCGGATTATTATCATCACCCTAAAAATCACGTTTTGCGGAAGATGAATTTTCTTCCGCAAGACTTGTTTCAAAGTCAGGGGCTTAATTATGGCTGATAAAAGAGACTATTATGAGGTGCTCGGTGTTGATAAAAACGCGAGTGCTGACGAAATAAAAAAAGCATACAGAAAAAAGGCAAAGCAGTTCCATCCCGACCTTAACCCCGGCGATACTGTTGCAGAAGCTAATTTCAAAGAAGCAAACGAAGCTTACGAAGTGCTCAGCGATGAGCAGAAAAAAGCTCGTTACGACCAGTTCGGTCACGCAGGAGTTGACCCGAATTACGGTGCAGGCGGAGGATTCGGAGGCGGATTCGGCGGTGGCTTCGGTGATGACATCGACCTTGGCGATATTTTCTCAAGCTTCTTTGGCGGTGGCTTCGGCGGTGGCGGCTTCGGAGGCGGCGGTCGCCGTTCAAATCCCAATGCGCCGAGAAGAGGCGAAGATTTGCAGTCAACAGTTACAATTTCTTTCGAAGAAGCTGCAAAGGGATGTAAGCGTAAGGTTGACGTAAACAGGGTTGAAATCTGCCCTGAATGTAGCGGCAGCGGTGCCGAGAAAGGAACTTCACCGACGACTTGTCCCGAATGTCACGGCTCAGGTCAGGTAACTGCACAGCAGAGAACACCTTTCGGCGTTATCCAGACGCAGAGAGCCTGTTCACGTTGCGGCGGTAAAGGCAAGATTGTTGAAACTCCGTGTCAGAAGTGCCGCGGAAGAGGCCGTGTATCAAAGCACAGCGCTCTTGAAATCGATATCCCTGCAGGTATCGATGACCGTCAGACACTCAAGGTAAGAGGCGAGGGCAACAAGGGTATCAACGGCGGTCCCGCAGGTGACCTTCACGTTAATGTCAATGTCCGTCCGCATCCGTTCTTTGAACGTGACGGCTTCAACGTTTGGTGTGAAGTTCACGTTTCGGTTGTTCAGGCAACTCTCGGTGATAAGCTTCAGGTGCCTACACTTGATGGTAAGGTTGAGTACAATATGCCTGCAGGCACACAGCCGGGTGCAGTTTTCGTCCTTAAGGGCAGAGGTATTCAGAACATACACACAAAGGTACGCGGAAATCAGATGGTTCGTATCATTGTTGATATTCCCACAAAGCTCAATGAACCGCAGAAGGAAGCACTTCTCCGATTCAACGAAACTATGGGTGGCAGCAAACCTGAGGCGGAAGATAAAAAAGGCTTTTTCGGAAAGAAGCGCAGATAAGCGATGAAGTATAACACTTATATTTTTGACCTTGACGGAACGATTCTTGATACTCTCCTTGATCTTGCGAATGCGGTGAACTTTGCGATGCGTTCAAAAGGATTCCCTGAAAGAACCGTGGATGAAGTCAGAAGCTTCATCGGCAACGGTATAAAAGTGCTGATTAAACGTGCCGTTCCAAGGGGAACGAGTGAAGAGGATTATGCAGAGGCACTTGAAATTTTCACAAAGAACTATCTTGAACATATCGCAGATTACACGAAGCCGTACGACGGAATAATCGACGTGATAAATGAGCTTAAAAAGAAAGGCTGCAAAACGGCAGTTGTTTCAAACAAAGCACATTTTGCGGCTCAGGCGGTTGTTAAAGATTTCTTTGGTGACATTTTCGATGCCGTTACGGGTAAGATGGATGAATTTCCTGCAAAGCCCGAACCCGATTCACTTCTTTATACAATCAAAACTCTCGGTGCAGAAAAAGAGAAGTGTATTTACATCGGTGATTCTGATGTCGATGTTCTGACAGCACACAACGCAGGTCTTGAATGTATCGGCGTAACCTGGGGTAATCGCGATGAAGATGTCCTCCTCGCAAGCGGAGCAGAATACATCGCCCGCAAACCCGAAGATATTTTGAATATATAAAGAATCAACCTCCCAATCGGTTAAACCGAAAGGGAGGTTTTTGCATATTTATAGTCCTAAACCTATATTTGTTTTATCTCCTATATAAACACCTGCATCTGTGAAGTTATTTTCTGCAAGATTGATAAACTTTCCGTTAAATCCGTATTCAGATAAATCAGATACAGGAACAAACTTAACTTCACTGATAGGATTTGATTCAAATTCATTTGTCGGCAATTTAATTTTACCGTCAGCTCTATGTAGAAGAAAAGTTATATGTACCAGGGTGTGATCACTTGCAGAAACATCACACAGATAAAGAAGTTTAATTATTTCAACATCAAGTCCGGTTTCTTCTTTCATTTCACGGATAATACCCTGTTCAATTGTTTCACCTTGTTCCAATTTTCCACCGGGTAGAGACCAATTTCTTCTATCACTAAGTTTTTGTTTAACTAATAAGATTTTATTATCTTCAATCAGAATACCTGTAACACGGATATTAAAATCATATTTTGACATACTTCGTTCACCTGAAATTAAATTTAATATTAGCATTATACCATCACAGCTAAAACAAATCAACCTTACCAATAACACGTAAGACACATTCAGAGAAAATATTGACAAATTCGGGTTTGTTGAACAGATTTCAAATCAACAATTGTAGGGGCGACCATTGGTCGTCCGCAAAAAGTGCTTGATTCATCGGACGCGCAATGCGCGCCCCTACGAACCCTGTTTTAGTTAACTGCGTAGGGACGGGCGTCCTCGACGTCCCTTTAAAAATTGTTATAATTTAGTGGTCGGTTCGTGAGTCGACCCTGCGACGCTGAAAAATAATAACGGTTGCGTTGCAACCTACACCTCACCACCGCCTGCGGCGGAGCCTCTCCTCAAGGAGAAGCCTTGGATTTGCGTAGTTTTTCAGCCTTCTCCTCGAGGAGAAGGTGCCGAGGGACGAGGTGGATGAGGTGGAAATATAAGAACTCCACAAACCCGAATTTATCTGCATTTTCATATAAAAAACACCGTGCTTTCTCAGAAAGTACGGTGTTAATTTTAGCCTATAATATAGTCTTTGTGTTTTTCTAAAAATATTATATCCACAATCGCTTTGATGTAAATTCCGTCGCCGCGGTATTCTTCTTCAAGAAGCACACCGTCCTCACGGATGTAATTGACAAGGCCACCGTCGCTGTAGGGAATTAGCAATTCTGCTTTTTTACGTGTCAGAGGCAAAGCCAGCTGAATCTGTGCAAGCAGATTGTCAAGACCTCTTTCGTTGAGCGCGGAAATCATAACAAACTTACCTTCAGCAGGAAGAATGAACGAATTGTCACAAAGGTCGCATTTATTAAGAACAGAAACAATCGGCTTGCCCTCGCATCCGAGAGAATCAAGCAGACTTTTTGTAACAGCAAGATGCTCTGCACAGCAAGGGTCGGAAGCATCACAAACGTTAAGGATAACGGAAGCTGATGCCGCCTCTTCAAGCGTTGAATGGAAAGCCTGAACAAGATGATGCGGAAGTCTGCGGATAAGGCCAACCGTGTCAATGAGCATAACACTTCGTCCGTCGGGGAGAATCAATGCCCTTGATGTCGGGTCAAGCGTTGCAAAAAGCTTGTTTTCGGCAAGAACACCTGCATTCGTCAGCGCGTTCATAAGAGTTGACTTACCTGCGTTCGTATATCCGACGATTGCAACAGTTTCAACTCCGTCTTTTTCTCTTCTCGTGCGAAGCTGTTCACGACGTTTCGCAATTTCTTTAAGGTCTTCTTCAAGGCTCTGAATTCTTCTGCGGATGTGACGTCTGTCACTTTCCAACTTCGTTTCACCGGGGCCTCGTGTACCGATGCCACCACCAAGCCTTGAAAGCTGAGTGCCCTTACCGCCAAGACGCGGAAGAGAATATTTCAGCTGAGCGAGCTCAACCTGAATTTTACCTTCACCGCTTCGGGCACGTGCGGCAAAAATATCAAGAATCAGCGTCGTACGGTCGATAACGCGGACGTCTGTTTCGTTTTCAATGTTTCTCTGCTGTGACGGAGTAAGCTCACCGTCAAAAATAAGCAGGTCAACATCGTTCGCTTCTGCAAATTCCTTGATTTCTTCAAGCTTACCGCTGCCGACGTACGTTGCCGAGTCGGGACGGTCGCGCTTCTGCAATGTCTTTGCACAGACAACTGCACCTGCAGTACGTGCAAGCTCTTCAAGCTCATCTATCGAAACTTCGGCATCGTAGGTGTCCATATCTATGCCTACAAGCATCGCGACCTCAGGTGCCTGACTGTTTTCGTGTAATTCCATAAATCAATATCCTTCGGGATTATTTTTCTGCCATCTCCAGGAGTCTTCGCACATTTCGTCAAGACCTCTTTCGGCCTTCCAACCGAGTGTTTCAAGAGCCTTTGACGGGTCTGAATAGCAGGTTGCAAGGTCGCCCGGACGACGGTCAACAATTTTATAGTTAAGCGGTTTACCGCAAGCCTTTTCAAATGCGTGAACAATGTCAAGAACGCTGTAACCGATACCTGTACCAAGGTTGTAAGCGTCAACACCGTTACCTGAAAGAACCTTTTCAACAGCCTTAACGTGGCCGAGAGCAAGGTCAACAACGTGGATGTAGTCACGAACGCCTGTACCGTCGTGTGTATCGTAATCGTCACCGAAAACGCTGAGGCAAGCAAGCTTACCGACAGCTACCTGTGTGATGTACGGCATAAGGTTGTTTGGGATACCGTTCGGGTTTTCGCCGATACGTCCGCTCTTGTGTGCACCAATGGGATTGAAGTAACGAAGGATAGCAATGCTCCAATCGTTGTCTGATGCCCAGAGGTCACGGAGAATGAGCTCGATCATATACTTTGTTGTGCCGTACGGGTTTGTTGTTCCGCCGATCTGCATTGTTTCCTTAAGCGGCGAGGGGTTATTCTCGCCATAAACCGTTGCAGATGAGCTGAATACGATCTTCTTACAGCCTGCGTCGCGCATAGCTTCGCAGAGTGTAACTGTGCCGCCGATGTTGTTTTCATAATATTCAAGAGGCTTTGCACAGCTTTCGCCGACAGCCTTAAGTCCTGCAAAGTGGATTACTGCATCAATCTTGTTTTCTGCAAAAACCTTATCAAGACCTTCTCTGTCGCGGATATCGCATTCGTAGAATTTGAAATCCTTGCCTGTAAGCTCCTTGATTCTGTTAAGAGCCTCGGGACAGCTGTTGTAGAAATTATCTACGATAACGATTTCATAACCCGCATTAAGAATTTCAACGCAAGTGTGTGAACCGATGTAGCCTGCGCCGCCTGTAACTAAAATAGCCATTTAAATCACTCCAATTGACAAATTTTTACCTATACTGTATTATTATATAAGTTTTGAAAACAAATTGCAATAATAAATGAGGTTATTATGAGTAATTTATCAGACATTGGTGTAATAAAAAGTGTTCTGCAAAGGCACGGCTTCACTTTTTCAAAGGCTCTCGGACAGAATTTCATTGTCAATCCGTCCGTTTGTCCGCGAATTGCAGAGGAGGGCGGTGCACGTGAGGGCGTCGGTGTTCTTGAAGTCGGTGCAGGAATAGGTGTTCTTACCGCCGAGCTTGCGAAGCGTGCGGATAAGGTTGTCTGTGTCGAACTTGATACAAGACTTCTTCCCGTGCTTGACGAAACGCTTGCAGATTATGACAATATAAAAATAATCAACGGCGATATTCTTAAGGTTGATCTGCACAAAATCCTCGAAGAGGAATTCGGTGATATGCCCGTTATAGTTTGTGCAAATCTGCCGTATTATATTACTTCGCCCGTTATTATGCGACTTCTTGAAAGCAGACTGAATATTGAATCTGTAACCGTAATGGTGCAGAAGGAAGCGGCTGTGCGCCTTTGTGCGGATGTCGGAAGCAGAGATTCGGGCGCAGTAACGGTAGCTGTTAATTTCTATTCGGAAGCACAGAAGCTTTTTGATGTTTCAAGGGGTTCGTTTATGCCTGCTCCGAATGTTGACAGTGCGGTCATCCGACTTGATATCCGAAAGGAAGTGTCCGTTGAAGTGACGGATGAAAAATTCTTCTTCTCGATGGTACGTTCAGCATTCAGTCAGCGAAGAAAAACAGCTTCAAACGGTATCAGCTCGGGATTGGGCATGCCGAAGCAAACCGTTATTGAAGCAATCGAAAACGCAGGACTTACCTCAACCGTCAGAGCCGAAAGCCTGACGATGGAAGAACTCGGAACCCTCTGCGAAGAACTTTATAGGTTGAGATGAGAAAAGGATAGCTCTTTGGCGGAGCTATCCTTTTTAGCTTAATATGTGAATTTGTAGTTCTGTGTCTCTTTGATGCTTAAATCCATGTACAGAGGAGAACTGCCTTCACCAACAACGGTTGTAGTCTTCATATTTGCGGTTGCACTGAAATTAATGCCGGTGATTCTGCCTTTGCTGTCTGTAACGGCAACTAATTCTGCGTCTGTGACGGTAGCTGTGTAATCTTCGAAATCCACAAGTTCATCGGGTCCTGCAACTTCATTCATATCAATGTCTTCGTCAAAGAATTTAAATGTGAGTTTATATCCGTCTGCGTACTTAACAGCTGTTGCACTTTTAATCTGGCTCGTTTCAATCAATGTTGAAGCAAGTATTTCTTCGGCTTTTTCACCTTTGAGCGTTTTGCCCTTGTAGAATGTGAATTTTTCTTCCTCATTTGTGGTTGTGTCTACAAGCTGTTCGAATAAATCCTTGAGCATGGGATTTTCCTTGCCGTCGGATAAAATTTTATTGACCGTTATGTCGATGTTATTTGAAACGGTGAGTGTGCATTTATTCTGGTCAGAAACTTTTGCTATACTGTCATTGTAAAGCTTTACTATATCAGCTTTGCTCATCGTCGGGTTTATTGAACCTACAGCAATCTGCAACACCATAAGGGCATCAGCAGAATTAATTGTGCCGTCATCATTCATATCAGCAACGTTTTTGTTGAAATTTTTTGGATTTGAGCCGACGGAGTACTGCAAGATAGCAAGAGCATCGGAAGAGTTGAGTTTGCCGTCCGAGTTTACGTCACCTTTAGTTGCGGCGAAGGCTGTTATTGTTGAAGTGAGAAGAATGCCGAGAGTAAGTAATACACAAAATAACTTTTTCATTGCAGAATCCTCCTAAAATTAATTACACCTTATTAAGTAGTCAGTTTAAACCCGATTTGTGACATAAAAATCCTGCAAGTTTTATACATAGGAAAAAACAAGAGCAATATGAAACGAAGCTCAGGAATAATGTCAAAATACATATTTCTGACTTAACCTTATTTTTATTATATAATATCACATAAAAAAAGTAAAGAACGATGCAAAATTAACGAAAAAATCGACAAAAAAATAAAAGCAAGCGTTTTTATCGCTTGCTTTTGCTGTGTTTACGCCTTAGTAAACCAATATTCACTTATCATAAATCCGTCAATCGGTTCTGTGATTTCAAGTGTAGCACTGCCGTTTACGATGAAGCTTTCAGGCACATCATAGACAATGCTTGAATAGCCGTCTGCAAGATAAAGCTTTTCGAATTCCTCATCTCTTACACCGCCGTACTGTTTGCCGTCGTGAATAACGTTACCGTTGATTGTAACCTTATGATGAATAATATCGTCGTTAGGATTGGTTTTGTATGTGATTCTGAGCTTATAATCACCGTCGGTAAGACCCGCAACCGTAGTCTCAAAATTGAAATGGTCGTAAACCTTTGTCATACATACAGGAAGCTCGGCTTTGAAATTCTGATCTCCGCGGAAATTCATATAAAATTCGCCCTTCTGCTTTCCACAGACGTCAAATCCGTGCTCGGCAAAGGAGAAATAATATTCATCGTGAGCAACCTTGTTTCTGTCGATGAGCTTCAATGCGTTTTCGGGGTTTTCTTCGAGCTTGCGGAGAAGATAGCGACGGTCAGTAACAGGATTGTCGATTGTCATAAGTGTACAACCTCTTTCCCACTTCATACCGTGATAATGCTCAACGTCAAGCTGAATACCAATCTGATTGAAAAGAATTTCAGCAAGTTCATCAATCTTTTTACGGTTGTTCTTGTAATCTTCACAGAAATCTGTTTTGAGAGTTTCTATAGCCGCCGAAACATCGCCCTTACGGATGAGAATTTCAGCTTCGTTTATAAGCTCTGTTTCAAAAATTCTTCTGTCACGGACGATTTTATCACAGTAAGCTCTGAAAAGATGAAGAACGAATCTCCAGTTTTTCATAAGCTCGGGATTGCCGTCTGCAAGCGAAACAAAACCGTCAAAGCTCGGCTGAATATTTCCGTTTTCCTTCGGATCACAGCTCCAGTTCTGCTCAAGAGAAATAAGCAGTTCTGCGATTGCGTTTGTATCAGCACCGGGGAAGAATGTACGGCAGTAATCCTGCACGATTTCTCTTAAATCATAGTTGAAATCAAGATCCATTGCACCCCACACACATTTATTAAGGTCATCGTTGACACCTTCTGAGTATGTAACGCTTCCGACAGCATACTGACGGGTAATTCTGTGGTAAAGTCTGTATTCCGACGGGCGGGGATTGACAGCTTCACGGCTGAGAGTTGCCGCAAGTGCATAGTGCCAGTCGTCACGGTCAAAATGAACGGGAGTTTCGCAACGCACGTTGTGACCGATATCGGGATAAAGACGGATAGGATAACGTTTATCAATCTTTCTGCGAAGCTCGTCAAGAGGCATCGCGTGATTCGGACCGTAGATAACTCCGTCAATTTCTTCAGGACACTTTGCCATTTCTTTTGCAAAACGCTCGCCCCAATCGGGGTATTCATGCGGAGCCTGAGCGGACGGCCACATCTGGATATTCGGGAAAACCTTCTGCATTTCACGCTTCATTTTAACGCAACGCTGAACAAAAGCTTCGCCCTGCATATCGCCCGGGTCGCCTCCCGGAGGGAAGAGAACATCAAGCTTCGGAAGGTCGTCGTAAAGCTTGTGCATTTTTGCCATTGTTTCTTCGTCGCTGTCCTTGCTCCAAAGTTCGTGCCATACGGAAAGGTCAATGTCGTAATCCACGCAGATTTCAGACATTGCGATGAGCATTTCTTTCTGTGAAAAACGCATAAGTGTGCTTTTTTCTTCGCGAACGCCTGAGTCAGCCTCGACCATATTTGTGCCGAAAAGCATAAGGTCGCGGATGTAACGTTCGTATTCAGCCTTGCCCCACATATCAACCGTGTTGTTCATATCCGTGTAGCTGAGCTGATGTCCGCGTATTTTCATTGACGGCACTCTTGAAATGCTGATGTTTTTAACAAGGAAAATTCTGCCGTTTTCGTAAACAGCTTTTTTAAGAAATTCAGCAAAACCGTAAATAAGACCGCGCAATCTGTGTGCGGTGATGAAGATCTTATCTTCGTCGTGTTTGACTGTATATTCTTCACTTTCACTTTCGTCTTCAATCCTGAGTGAAACGAAGTTATCTGCAGGTGCTTCGTTGGTGATTTCGGGAAGGCGACCTGTCCTTAACTCAATTTCTTCCGAGAAGAATTCTGCAGCTTTAATCTCCGTTGGAGAGTCTGCAACTATTTTAAAATCTGAAAAATCATATCGCACAAGAATCACATCCTTGATTATTTTGATAATTTAGTATATCATACATTTATGTTTGAATACAACAGAAAGCAGATAAATTATGATAGAAAAGATTAAAGAAAAAAACGTGTGGGATTTTCTCAAAGAAACCTCGTTGCCGGTTGTGCTTTACGGAATGGGCAACGGGACGGATATGATAATCGAAAAACTCAGTGAAATCGGCGTAACTCCTGCCGAGATTTTTGCGAGCGACGAATTCGTACGCGGACACAGCTTCCGCGGATACAAGGTGATAAAATACTCGGATGTCTGCGAAAAATATGAAGATTTTGTAGTTGTTGTCTGTTTTGCGATGCACGATGAGGCTATGCTTAAAAAAATCCGCGGAATGGCAGAGAAACATCCTCTCGTTGCGCCTAATGTCCCGATAGTTGATGACGGAATCTTTACACGCGAATTTATTGAAGAACACGATGCTGAATTTGACGAAGCGTTTTCTCTTCTGTGTGACGATTTTTCGCGGGATAGCTTTGTTGATATCCTCAATTTTAAAGTAAGCGGTAAGGTTGAGTACCTTTTCTCCTGTGAAAAAAAGAAGGAGGAAATATATTCCGAATATCTTAATCTTGGAGAAAACGAGATTTTTATGGACCTCGGTGCATATGACGGCGACACGGTCAGGGAATTTTTACAGGCGACCGAAGGTAAATACGAAAAAATCATAGCCGTTGAAGCCGACGAGAAGAATTACAAGAAACTGACGGATAAAACATCCGGGGTTGAGCGTATCGAAACGCATAATCTTGCTGTCTGGGACAAAAAAGAAACTCTATTCTTCGAAAAGAAAAAAGGCAGAAATTCGAAGCTTTCCTCTGAAGGAAAGGTCGAAGTGCAGGCGGACAGCGTTGATAACATCCTGAACGGTGAAAGAATAACAGTTCTGAAAATGGACATTGAAGGCAGTGAAGAAAAAGCACTTGATGGTGCAAAAAACACAATCGTCACTCACACTCCGAAGCTTTACGTCTGTGCATATCACCGTAACGACGATATGTTCCGTCTGCCGCTTAAAATCAACGAAATCTGCAAGGGATACAAATTTTATTTCTGCCATCATCCGTATATTCCTGCGTGGGAATCCAATTTCTATTGCGTTATTGATTAAATTATCCTTTTATGGTACAATATTTCGGATATAAATCCAGCGAAAGGAGAGTACTGATGAGCAACCCTAAAGGACAAACTTTACCGAACGCACTTTCAATGTTTTTTGTTATGCTTGCGGTTTATTGTATTGACATATTTTTATTCAGGTCGGATCTCACGGTTCTCGGAGATGCGTTTTTTGCCCGTTTTATCAGCTTTGTGATAATTTTTCTGTATCTTTTAGCAGCGAAAGAACCGATTGAAACTCTCGGCATCAGCAAAAAAACGCAGAAGTTCGTCGGCGGAGCACTGTACGGAACGTTTTTTGCACTTGTGCCGCTTGCGATTGTAACGCTTTGTGAGGTTGCGTACTACGCTTCAACGGATGCGACCGCAATAACTCTTCGGTTTGAAACACCGAATATGACATATGTCAGGTCAGAAGAAAACCTTACACCTGTGGCAGGTGTTGCAATTTATATTTTTACCTGTTTCTTCGGAAATGCATTCAAAGAAGTTTTCTTCCGCGGTTTCCTGCTCAAAAAATTCAATAAAATCACCGATTTCGGTAAGGCAAATTTTATGCAGGCAGTTTTGTATATGACGTTCATTCTGCCTTACCTTGCAAGGAATATTCCCGATCAGCTCAGTAGAGACCGTCTTACGGTGCCGATGGCTGTATTTATGGTCATTTTTTACATCGTTCACGAAACGTTTGCCGGTATTAAATGGGGCTTGATGACAAGAATTTCAGGCTCAACCTATATGGCGATAGTTGACCATTTCCTTTACGTTTTCCTTTCAAACAGTATTTTCATAACAAACCGTTATGAATCGTGGTCGTTTATGCTTCATATGATGGCAATTCAGGTTGTTTCGTTTTTGTTCGTGCTGATTCATTACCTCATAGGTATGAAGAAAATCAACGAAAAGAAAAGACGTAAGGAAGCAAAAATCGAAGCTGAACTCAAAGAAATTGAGGAAAGAAAAAAGAAGAGGGAAGCAGAGCGTTCAGTTAAAAAGAAGATTGAAAAGCTTGAAGAAATCAGTCCGGCAAAGTATAAAAATATCGTTCACGAAGCAGGAAAACGTGAACGTATGGTCAAGGATGACGAAAGCGCACTTGAAAATAAAATTACGCTTGAACAAGCACTCAGGGAAGAGGCTCCGAGCGCAGATGATGAAGTGGTCGATGCAATTATCCGTAAGGCGAACAGAGAAATGCGCATGAAAGAAAATCCTGTAAGCTCAAGCGATATAACGGACGATTTTGACAGTGACGAATTCCTTAAAGCATATCAGCGTCAGGACGGTTCGCACCGCAAATCGGGCAATCATCACCACAGCCGCCACCATCACAACCACAGAGAAGAAGTTGAAGAAAAAGAAACACCTGTTGTTCTTCCTGTCAAGAAAGAAATTATGGCGAAAAAGCCGAAAAAGACTCTTACTCAGAAAATACAGAGTCTTGGCGGAATTGATGATTCTTCATCAAATGACCTTATATAAACAAAAAGGAAGAGGCAATCTCCGCGGAGATTGCCTCTTCCTTTTATCAAGCTATGTAATTAAGCTTCTTCCTTCATCTTTGCAAAGCACTCGCTGCAATAAACAGGACGGTCTTCTCTCGGACGGAAGGGAACTTTAGCAGCACCGCCGCAGTTAGCGCATACTGCATCGAAAAGCTCGCGCTCGCCACGAACAGCGTTCTTTCTTGCGTCACGGCAGCTCTTGCAACGCTGGGGCTCGTTTACGAAACCTTTTTCAGCGTAAAGTTCCTGCTCTCCTGCTGTGAAAGTATATTCCTCGCCGCCATCTTTACAGATTAAAGTCTTGTCTTCGTACATGATTCTTACCTCACTAACAATATTTTTGCAACCAACCGCGGTTGCGGACCCCTGTGAACGGATACCCGTATTTTTTTCACAAGTGCCAAGGTATCATTTTTCCTTGAGTTTTTTTCTTGCTCTTTGCAAAGCGTTGTCAACGGTTTTTTCCGTGACAGAAAGTTTTTCGGCAATAGAGTTGTAATTGTGACCCGCAATATGAAGTTTCAGAACATCCTGTTCAAGAGGGGAAAGTTTGTTGCTTATCCTCTCACGAAGAAGGTTCATCCTCTCCTGCATCTCAACTACAACCTCGGGGTTTGCCTGACCGTCGGTCAGGTCAATACTGTCAATAAGCACGTAAGAATTCAGTGGTATGTGTTTATTTCGCAGTTGATTTCTGACTGCATTCATAATGCAGTTGGAAATACATTTGACAGAGTACGTAGTAAACTCTGCACCTCCGGATGATGAATACCCGTAAACGGAGCTTAAAAGTCCGATCATTCCCTCCTGGATAAGGTCGCTGTGCGTCAGCGGACAACGTCCGATATAAGACGCCGCAATCTTTTCCACAGTAGGAGCGAAAGCCTTGATAAGCTCGTTCATTGCTTCATTATCGCCGTTCCGTGCCGCGTTAAGCATATCCTCCTTTATCGAGAATTTACTCATACGGACACCTCACAGGACTAAGATACAATACTAATATAGCTTATAAAAAAATCAAAGTCAATCGAATTTCGTATTTTCGCTGTTTGCACCAAATTGGGATGTAGCAATTTGTGCAAAAATGCAGATGAATTTAAACCAAATTGGGATAAAAATATATCAATTACACAAAAAACGTATTTGTGTTGCATAAAGTTTTTCTTGAATTTACGATGTTTTTAATGTATAATCAGGTTATATTTTCAGGGAGGCGAAACAATGACAGGCTTCATTTTTCTTGATAAACCTGAGGGAATAACCTCGTTCACGGCTGTTAATAAAACCCGCAGATTGCTCGGGATAAAGAAGGCGGGACACACGGGTACTCTTGACCCGATGGCAACGGGTGTTCTGCCGATTATGCTCGGCGGAGCGACTCGTTTTTCGCAGTATCTTCCCGTTCATGACAAGTCTTACCACGCAAAAATCCTGCTCGGAACGGTAACGGACACCCTCGATACAACAGGTGAAATCCTTGAAACCCGTGAAGTCAATGTTACTGCGGATGAGCTTCATGAAGCGGTAATGTCTTTCCATGGTGAAATCAAACAACTTCCGCCAATGTATTCTGCGGTCTCAAAGGACGGAGTAAGGCTCTATAAACTCGCACGTCAGGGCATTGAGATTGAAAGGGAGGCGCGCGATGTTATAATTCACTCGCTTGAAATTGTCGGTGAACTTGAAAACAACGAGTTTACTCTGGATGTTTGCTGTTCGGCAGGCACGTATATACGTTCGCTTGCTGCAGATATCGGAGAAAAGCTTGGTTGCGGTGCGGTAATCTCTGAGTTGCGACGCACTTTTGCCAACGGAATCAGTATTGAGAGCACGGTCACACTTGAAGAAATCGAAAAAGCTGTTGCGGACGGTGAAATCGAAAAGCTGATTGCACCGTGTGATGAGATGCTTTCTTCGTATCCTGCGGTTCAGGTCAGCGCGAAACAAGCTTTCTATTTTTCAAACGGAGGTGCACTTGACCTCGACAGAGTCCGGGATAAAGAAACTATAGGTATATGCCGGGTCAAAGCGCCGGACGGAAAACTTGTGGGTCTTGGGAAAATTGATAGGGCGGCAAACACACTTTCGGTTGAAAAAATCCTCGTTTATTGACAAAACTTGTGATTTTCGCATACATTTTATAATATAATATATAGCAAAAGCAATTCTGGAACGGCATCGTAGATATCTCGGTGCCGTTTTTTTATACAAAAATATAGTATATGATGACGAAAAAACGCAAAAAAAAACATAATCAAAAAGGACTGGAAAAGTCAAGATATTCGCGTGTAAAAAAACAATATAAAATACTGTGAAATATGTACAAATTAAAAATATTCCTTGAAAATTTATTGACTTTACAAGCGGAATAGTTTATATTTAAACTAACCATAAGAGTGGTGTCATTAGGGTTATTCTGCCCTGGTGTATTTCAGTGACCGCTGAAACACTGCTTAGACAGGATGTTTGAACATCCGACTGGTTTAATACAGCGTCGTATTGACGTTAGTAATCGCGACCATCAGCACGAGCCGGGCAACGCTGCTAAGGCGGGAAGGCTTAGGTGGCGGCGGCGGTTCGATTCTGAGGGGGATGATTAACCAACGTAATAATGTCGCATCAGCAGCACGCGGCTGACTAAACTTGTGTGCAACCAAAATGTACTATATTTGAATAGTATAAAATTTTATGGAGGTGCAATCCAAAATGAGTAATGCAAAAAGATTTCTGAGTGTTATTCTTGCAATCGTAATGATGTGCTCAACACTCGTAATCGGTGCAAACGCTGCATACACTGCTTATAAGGATTCTGCTATCATCGGACAGTACAATGCTCTCGATAAGGCAGTTCTTACAACAGAACAGTATGCATCAGCTGCAATGGATGAAGTTGATCGTATGCTCACAAAGGAACAGCTTAAGTTCACACGTGAGGATATCATCGTTGGTGATATTGATCTTACATCACTCGACGCAGCTCAGGACTCTATCTACGCTATCGTTCACGGCGCTCTCTTCTCAACATTGAAGGGTATGCTCGGTGATCTTCAGAATTTGAACGTTGATGCGTTCGCTCCTGAATCAAAGGGTGGCGTCAGAAGAGGTACAGCAGGCAAGACAGACGTTGATATTGTTTACGCAGTTCTTCAGTTCTTGCACGACAACACAGACCTTCTCGTATCTTTCGTTGAAGGCAACCTCGACACAGGTTCAATCCTCAGCTCACTTATCGACCTCAGCGAGTTTATGGATGTAAACAAGCTCCTCAAGGGTCTCCTTTATGAGTTTGCTTACGGCGTTGAAGGTACAGATGAGCAGGTAGCAGCTTCTTCTGTAGATGCTATGGCTCAGTCACTTATCGATAAGTATGTAACAGATGGTTTCCAGGACGGCGACGAATTCGTTGAGCCTCTCGTTCCTGCGCTTAAGGGACAGACAAACATCTCAACAGGAACAATGTACACATTCCTTGATAACGTTCTCAAGGTTCTCTACAATGAGCTTCTTGTTCCGTTGATGAACAGCGGACTTAAGAGAACAATTCAGGAGCTTTGCGGTGTTGTTTACACAACAGATGAAGAAACAGGTGAGGAAACATCTGATGCTTCTAACCTTAACGAATACGCAAATCTTCTTGACATCAACTACGTTGTTCCGACATATGAGTTCACAAGCGAGACATTGATCGCTCAGATCAATAACGTTCTCAAGTCAGTTCTTGATGAAATCGTTAAGCCCGAAGTCATCGTATGGCAGGCTGGCGGCAAGGACGCTTTCAAGCCGAACCTTGTAAGAGTTGCTAAGGAACTCCTTGAAAATGCAAGTGGCGAACTCTTCGCAGATTATGTTGAGTTGGCAACTCCCGAAGAGCTTGAAGCTATGACAGAAGTTGAACTCGTTGTTTACGCAGTTCGCGCTATCATCAACAGCTCAGCTTACGGTATGTATATTCCTGAAACAGCTACAATCCGTGAGTTTGCATTCATCTCTCTCAAGCAGATTCTTGCAACAGACGTTCCTGCTCTTGATTTCTCAAATCTTGATCCGAACAGCACAGACTCTCTTGTTATCATGGGTATCAACTATGCTATCCACGCTGTAAGCTCAGAGCTTGATATGGGTCTTGAATTTGTTGACGATATGGACGGCGTTGACGCTCAGCTCAAGAAGGCTGCTGACTACGCAGTAGATAACTACGGCGGTCTCCTCAACGGTATCACATTCAAAGACGGTGCTTCAGGTTGGGAAACAATCGATACAGTTATCTTCTCAATCATTCCTGAAAGCTGGCTTCCTGTAGCAGCAAACGGCAGCTTGAAGAACTTCATCTTCACTCTCGTTAACACAATCGCTGACCTCGAAATCGAAGATCTCTTCGCATTGTTCGAGTACCGTTCAGATTCAGAACTTCAGAAGTCTCCGAAGCAGGTAATCATCAATCTTGTATCTCGCGTTATTAACATCATCTTCCCGGGTGCTTTTAAGGCAAGTACAACTCTTGATGGTCTTGTAACAAACCAGGCTCTCGCAGGTACAGTAAGAGCTATCTTCGATGCTCTCTGGAACTACAGAGCAAAGCTCGTAGCAGCTATCCTTCCGACACTCTGCGGTATCCTTGATCTTACAAACGATCAGGAATTCGAATTCCCTGAACTTACTTGGGACCCGTCAGACGCAAACGTTGACGGCAACTCAATCAGAACAGCAGGTTCTGTTGCTATCAAGCTTATGGTTCGTAACGGTTCAACAGGTATCAACACAGGTTACACAGATGCTAACGGTGTATTCCACCAGGATAAGCTCTACACATACGACATCAAGTCAGTAACAACTAACGTTGCAGCTATCAACGTTACATATCCTGATACAATCGCCGGTGGTCAGACAGTTGAAATGGCATTCACAGGTGCTGTTAAGGCTTCTACTCCGTTCGTTATCACAATGACATACGATGTTCTTACAGAAGACGGTTCACCGCTTACAGAGGAACCCATCACAGAAACATTGTATTCATACCTTGCTTACAACGAAGCTCCCGACGATACAACAGCTCTTACATCAAATAAGGTTGGCGGCTTCGAAATCACAGACGGTCCTCGTTACCTCTATGCTAGCGGCATCGGCGATATCGAAGACGTTACTGTAACAATCCAGAATACAAACGCTGCTCAGTATGACAACGTTGTTCCGTATTCAACTCTCTTCACATTCACAGAGAATATGACAAACCAGCATCCTGAAACTGTAGATGGCGTATGCTACCTCGAGATGAACACAGATGCATACACAGTAATGCCTCAGGTTGGAGATACAGCTGGTCTCGTAAACATCAACCCGTTCAAGCTCACAGAAGCTTACGGTGAGCTCACAGGTGAAGAAAGAGATGCTGTTTGGGATTCAATGATCGAAAACGGTACAGTTAAGAACCCGGCAACAGGTGCTGTTACTCGTTACCCGAGAATTCAGTACGCTATTGGTGCTAAGATCGGTACAACAACTGTACAGAACACAACAGCTGTTATCTACATGTATAAGGACTACGGTCTTCCCGGAATGCTTGAAGACGAAATGGGCAAGCACCGTCAGCAGGCTGCTTACGGCACAGCTCAGTCAACAGTATTCTCAGGCATGACAGTATGGGAGGCATACTCAAAGGCTATGGAAGATGCTTCAAAGGCTGTTTACAGCTGCTTCCGTAACACAACATTCGCTACAGCAACAGGTAAGTTCAGCCTCTACAAGCCTGCTTATGACAACCTTGTTGCAGCTATCGAAGAACTTGATGCACAGGTTCTTTCAGCTGGTGTTGATTCTTCAATCGCACTCATCGAAGCATGTTATCCGTCAAATCCGGAAGATATGCCGTACTACGATCCGAACTACGTTCATATGGGCGTTTCAGACTATGTACCGTATACATATTACAACTTCCGTGATGAACTCAGAACTCTTGAAGGTATGATCGATGCAGCTACAATTCCTGATGAAGAAGGTAACGTAGCAGTTGTTAACGAGCTTGATAAGGCTTACAACGAGCACAGATTCTCACTCTACTTCTCAAGACTTCTTACAGCTCCTACTTATAAGGCACACCTTCAGGCAGAGCTTGCTAACCCGACAAGAGTAATCGGTGATTCAACTGAATATTCAGTAGAGTCATGGACAGATTATCAGAACGCTCTTACATTCGCTACAGCTACAGCTAACGAAGCTGATGCTAACCCGACAAAGGTTAAGACAGCTTATCGTGAGCTCCTCGAAGCAGAGAAGAGACTCGTTGCTCCTTCAGAAGACATCGGTGGCGGTGACGAAGTTTCATTCCTTCCGATCGACTGCATTGAGTTGTTCGAAGGCGACATTATCTCAGGTCTTAATCCTGAAAACGACCTTGCTGATTACTTCGAATGTGTAGGTTGTTATGTAAATGTTATCGAGAACGAAGAAGGTACATTCTCAACAGGTGCTGTTGTTGAAATCAAGAGCGAAGCAGACGATTCAGTTCTTGCATCATACGTTGTAGCAGTTTACGGTGATATCACAGGTGATGGCGTAACAGATATCAGTGAAGTTACACAGCTTCTTCTTATCGCCGGTGGAGCTATTGAAGTTGAAGATTATGTAGTAGTTGCGGCTGACCTTACACTCGACGGTGCAGCTGACATTTCTGACCTTACAAGTCTTCTTCTTGCAGTTGGTGGTTCAGCAGCTCTCGATCCTGAAAACAGAGTAATCGAGTAATTACCGGTTAAATCTTAAATTTAAACATTATTCCCTCGGAGGCGAAAGCCTCTGAGGGGAAAACGGCGAGAGGTCAGCTCTATGCCACGTCAGAAATCTATTAACAGGAGGAATACAAAGTGAAAATTTCAAAGAAAATTCTTGCTATTCTTCTTGCTGTAACTCTTGCTCTTTCCCTCTTTGCTGTCAGCGCATCCGCTGCAGGTACTCCGACGGGAACAGAAGCAATGACAGTAACTATCACAACGGATAACGAAACATATGAGGCAGAAGCTGCAGTTCAGGTTAAGGTTACAATCGCTTGTAACTATAACGTTCCGTCATTCCGTTTCCCGATTATGTTTGACTCATCAGTTTATGAGATCCCGACAATTATCGGTCTTAAAGCTTATGGCGATTGTGCCGCTAAGGGTACAATAAATGAAAACCACGCTAACGGTGGTGCAGACTTCATTCCTGATGTTTACGACCCCTCAGCCTTCGGTTGCGTTCTCGTTCAGTGGACTGCATCAGTTGCTAACGGCGAAGTAGGCTATATCAATAATGAAGCAGGTGAGCTCGCTTTCACATTTGAGCTTAAAACAAAGTCATCTGCAGTCGGTAAAACCGGTACAATTTTCATTCCTGCTGAGTCAGATCTTTTCTACTATCAGGCAATCGAAAATCCTGCAGATGCAACATCATTCTACTACCTTGATGCAACAACATGTGCTATGACATTCGTTGAAGCAAACGCAATGGTAGTTGGTGAGCAGGTTGCTCTTGTTCCTAATGAAGATTTCGGCACACCCGGTATCGTAGACGAGGAAAACCGTCGTATCTACGGTCTCTTTGAAGGTATTTCAGGCAATCCTGAACTCAAAGAATATGTTAAGGCAACAGGTAAGGCTGTTATCCGTTCAACAGGTACAGAATTTGGCTTTGGTACAGGTACAAAAGTCCATCTTGCGATTGATGGCGTAAATGTTAAGTCGTACGACCTCGTCATCTTCGGTGACGTTGACGGTGATGCAGTTTGCGATATCAATGAATTGCCTTATGTTATGGGTGTCGCAGGTGGTAGCATGCAGATTGATGACCCTGTTGTCATCTTTGCAGGCGACCTTACAAACGATGGCGTTATTGATATCTCCGACATTACAAAGTATTTGTTGGTAATTGGCGGAGCTATTGCTATCGATCAATCTAATCCATACTAATCAGTAAATCTGATTATTTGGTAATATTAATTTAGGAGGATTATTCAATGAAACTCGCAAAAAAAGTTTTGAGTGTTGTACTTGCTCTTGTACTTGCACTCGGTGCTTTCGCAGTTGTTGGTTCAGCTAATGGTCCTGTTGACTCTGACTACCAGGTTAAAATCTGGCTTACAGGTGCAATTGGTACTGTTAACTGGACATCAAACTCAGCTGTGACCACAAAAATTGGTGAAGAATCAGGTGCTGGTGCTACAATCGAAGTACAGCCCGGAGACACAGTTTTCGTTCGATTCTACATCACAAACAACTATTATGTTCACACATTCCAGTCAAACGTGTTCTATTCAGCAGAACTCCTTGACGCAGGTGAAATTTACACAGCACAGAGAGGCCGCGCTATTACAGCAGCTGCTCGTAAGAAGATCCACCTCTGGAATACTAACCACTATTGGGCAGGTCTCCAGGGTACCTCTTACTCAATCCAGAACGAATGGTCAACTATGGTTGAGTCTTTCCAGACTGACGTTGCAAAGAACTGGCCGAAGGATGACGCAGGTAACAACACACTCAATATGAGTGAGTGGAAGTTCAATATGTTTGCTAACCTTGCTTCTGAAGGCGTTGGTGAAACATGTATGTTTGATGATGATTCAGCACATCTCTTCATGATGCCTGTTACAGTTCCCACTGATGCACAGCCTGGTGACACATTCTATGTTACAGTTCCTGAAGGTCTTGAGCAGAGATCAATTAACAAGAATGGTTCACTCCGTCTTTCAGAAATCGGTATCGCTGACGGCGAATCAGAGCCTTGCGACATCGTTGATGCACAGGCACTTCTTTATCCGAACATGGAATACAGCGATGACAACCAGTACTTCGATTTCTCAGAAGCTACACTTACACTTCAGGTTCCCGGCGCAACAGAGCCCGAACTTGATTACACAAACATCGATGCAGCTCTTGATGCAGCATCAAAGGTAGACCGTTCAGACAAGACAGCAGCTTCTCTTGCAGCTCTTGATGAGGAAATCGACGCAGCTACAGAAGCTCGTTTGAACGCAACAGAGCAGACAGCTCTTGAAGAAGCAGCTACAGCTCTTAACACAGCTATTTCTAACCTTAAGGTTAAGGCTAACTATGATGAGCTTACAGCTCAGATCACAAGATATGAAGCAATCACAAATTCTTCAATCTATCCCGCAGCAGATTGGGCAGTAGCAACAGAGAAGTACAACGATGCTAAGGCTGTTGATACAGACCTTTCAGTTGACGCTCAGGCTACAGTAGACGAAGCAGCAACAGCTCTTAAGACAGCTCTTGATGCTCTTGCAGCTCTTGATTACTCAGCTCTTGAAGCTAAGTACAATGAGCTCGTTGGTAAGGACGTTGCTAACTACACAGACGAAACAGTAGGTCGCTTCAACACAGCTCTTGCAGCAGCTAAGGCTCTTATCGATAATAAGAACGCTGCTGACCAGGATGCAATCGATGCAGTTTACAACGAACTCGTAGCAGCAGACGGCGCTCTTGCTCTTAAGCCCGCTGATTACTCAGCTCTTAATGCAGCTATCCTTAAGTACGAAGCTCTTAATGCTAAGGAGTGGACATCAGTTTCATTCGCAGCAGCAACAGCTAAGTACGATGAAGCTAAGGCTATCGCACCGGGTCTTGACATCACAGCTCAGCCTGAAATCACTGCAGCAGCAGAAGCTCTTGAAGCAGCTATCACAGCTCTTGTTCCCGCAACAGGCGCTGACTACAATGAACTCAACGCAGCTAAGGCTGAGTTCGAAGCTCTCGTAGCAGATTATTACACAGTTGATTCATATGCAGCAGCTAAGACAGCATATGATGCAGCTTGCGAAGTTCCCGCTGACCTCACATCAGAGCAGCAGGGTCAGATCGACGAAGCAGCAACAGCTCTTAAGACAGCTCTTGCTAACCTCGTTGAAGCAGACGCTGACTATTCAGCAGTTACAGCTGCTCAGGAAGCAGCACAGGCTATCCTCGATAAGAAGGATAACAACGTAAACAGCTATTCAGACGAAACTCTTGAAGCTATCAACGCAGCTCTTGCTACAGTTGAAACAGGTCTCAAGAAGAAGGATCAGGATAAGGTTGACGCAATGGCAGATGCTATCGAAGCAGCAGTTGCAGGCGCTGAATTCAGAGCTTGGGACTACACAGCAATCAACGATCACATCGCAGCTATCGAAGCTAACCCCGCTGATTACTACGATGCAGAAGATTATGCAGCATACCTTGCAGCTAAGGCAGCTCTCGTTTGGGATTACACATATGAGAACTATGCAAAGGCAATGCTTCAGCAGATTAACTTCCTTAAGGTTAATCCGGCAGCAGCTGCAGCAGCTGACTACTCAGCAGTTAACGATGCTATCGATGCATTCGAAGCAAAGATCGCAGCAGCTGATTACGAGCAGGACGGTATCGATGCAGTTAACGCTATCATCGACGCTATCGACTGGACACTTAACGTAAACAAACAGGATATCGTTGACAAGTATGCAGAAGACATCATCGCAGCTACAGCAGCTCTCGTTGAAGTAGTTGTTGAGTATGTTGACTACACAAGACTTGACAATGCTATTGCAGCAGCTAAGGCTCTTGATGCTGACCTCTACACAGCTTCTTCTTACCACGAGATTACTGTTAATCTCTACACAGCAGAATCAATCAGCAGAAATCTCACAGCTGATCAGCAGGATTTCGTAGATGACGTTGCAAAGACTCTTGAAGATGCTATCGCAGCTCTTGAAATGAAGGCTGATTACTCAGCTCTTGACGCAGCTATCCTTCGCGCTGGCACATATGACCAGAACGTATGGACACCTGAAACATGGGCAGTTGTAGTCGAAAAGCTTGCAGCAGCAGAAGAAGTAGATCGTGAACTTGGCGAATCAGCTCAGGGCACAATCGACGAAGCAGCAGCAGCTCTTAACAAGGCTCTTGATGACCTCAAGGCTAAGGAAGTTGTATCAAGCATCTCAACAATCAACTGGACACCGTCAGAGAGCACTCATAACACATTCTCAGTTGCAGTGAACGGCAGAATGGCTATGATCCAGTTCATCGAAATGGACGGCGGTACAAGAACTTACGACAGATACCACAAGAACGTAACAATCAAGAGCTACAATGCAGCAGGCGAAGAGGTTAACTCACTCAGCCGTGACGTTGCTTACGAAGTATGGACAATTGATACAAACCTTGTTGGTCCTGAAATGAAGGCACGTGCTAAGTATCTCGAAGGCACATCATACAAGTGGGAAACAGAGACATACAACTTCACAGTTACAACTCTTGAGCCCACATTTGACGCTGACATCCGTTCAATCACTCCTGCAGCTACATCAGGTAAGAAGGGCGCAGTTGCTACAACAGTAGTAGTTGGTCCTGACGCTCAGGGTGTAAGATTCGTAATGGATAACGGCACAACAACAACTTACAATGTGGAAAAGGCTACAGTTCTTGATAACGGTGACCTTTCATTCACAGGTAATGCTTGGGCAAACAACGAAGGCCTTAACACAATCATCGTTAAGGTTCGCGTTAACGGTGCTTGGGTTGAAGCTGGTACAGTAGAGTACACAGTTGAATAATCCTACTTCTAAACATTTTAGGGTTGCGTGGAAACACGCAACCCTTTTTCCTTGTCTGGCAATGGCTGAAAACCCCCGGTTCTACCGGGGGAAAAAGAACGCTTCAGTGAAAATAAAAAGCAGCACGCAAAAGAGTGCTGCAAAAAATAATAACCTCCTGATATAATAGAAGCGGTTTGACGACTGCATTAC
>JAZSQQ010000066.1:0-14002 GCA_045538055.1 Acutalibacteraceae bacterium | reverse complement strand
GTAGCCGTGACGGGAGGATTGTTGATAATTCAAGGGTTTTTGACAATCCCTCAGTCGCTACGCGACAGCTCCCTTTACACAAAGGAGCCTGAACAGGTCAGATACATAAAGATTTTTAGAACTCTACAAACCCGAATTTGTTGGTATTCTTGAGTATCAACAGATGTTTAAAATAAAGTAGGTTTCTTCGACAGAGGAAATCTATTAAGAAAGATTGCAATATGGCAAATGAATCGATACGAAAAAAGGAGCTGTCTTTACAGCCCCTTTTACTTTATTCAGCTTGTGAGTATTTTTCAATTGCTTCTCGTATTTTGTCAGCGCCCTCGCCGTTCTGTGCAGAAAACGGAATTGCTTCAATTTCACCGAATTCGGCAAGTTCTTCCTTGATCGCTTCAAGGCGCTTGTTGCGTTCGGTTTTGTTAAGCTTATCGCTCTTCGTCATAACGACGATGAAATCAAAACCTGCCGCCTGCATAAAGCGCATCATATCAAGGTCATCCTTCGTCACGGGATGGCGCATATCCGTCAGCTGAACAACCAAACGGATGTTTCTTCCTGAATTGAAGTAACCTTCCATAAGGTCTGCCCAGCGCTTTTTCTCGTTGAAGTTAACCTTTGCGTAACCGTATCCCGGAAGGTCAACAAGCTTCACTCCGTCACAGTCAAAAAAGTTTACCGTAACGGTTTTTCCCGGCACGGAGCTGACTCGGGCAAGGTTCTTTCTGTTGAGAACCTTGTTGAGCATTGAAGATTTACCGACGTTTGAACGTCCTGCAAAAGCAATTTCAACCGCCTCGCTTTTCGGCAGCTGCTGAGATGTGCCGTAAGACGCTTCGTATTGTACTTTATCAAATCTCATAGTCAGCCTCCTCAGGTTCTCATAACATTATAGCCGATTTTTTTATCTGTTGCCATTGCCGCAACAGCTTTTTTATCCTCTTTCCTCGGAAGAAGTGCGTTTTCAAAAACATCGTCAAGGCTTGTTGCCGAAATGAATTTTATCGTGCCCTTTACTTTCGGGTCAACTTCTGCAAGGTCAGCCATATTCTTTTTCGGGATAATAACTTTCTTTATACCCATTCTGTACGCCGCCATAGTCTTTTCACGAAGTCCGCCGATAGGCATAACTCTTCCGCGAAGAGAGATTTCACCCGTCATCGCCGTGTAGCTGTCAACGGGAGTATCCGTCAGTACAGAAAGAAGAGCCGTTGCCATTGTCACACCTGCGGACGGACCGTCCTTCGGAACTGCACCCTCAGGCACGTGGATATGAATATCTTTTTCTTTATAGAAATTCGGATTTATACCGTACTTGTCCACACGACTTCTGATAAAGCTGATTGCCGCCATAGCAGATTCCTTCATAACGTCACCGAGAGAGCCCGTAAGCTCAACCTTACCCGTACCGTCAAGCACAGCAACCTCAACCTGAAGCATTTCACCGCCGACTGCTGTCCACGCAAGTCCGTTAACAACACCAACAGCAGAATCCTCCTCAATTGTTTCTGGAAGATACTTCTTCGGGCCGAGCATTCTTTCAAGGCTTGTAACCTTGACTGAAACTGCAGTTTCTTCGCCTGATACGATAGTTGCCGCACCCTTTCTGCAAAGAGCCGCAATCTGCTGTTCAAGACGTCTTACGCCTGCTTCTCGGGTGTAGCCGTCAATGACATCGCGTAGAGCTTTATCGTTGATTTTAAAGGTCTTTGAATCAAGACCGTGGAGTTTCACCTGCTTAGGCACAAGGTGCTTTTTCGCGATATTGAATTTTTCTTCGTGAGTATAGCTCGGAAGCTCGATTATTTCCATTCTGTCAAGAAGAGGTGCAGGGATCGTTGATTTATCATTCGCTGTTGTGATAAACATAACCTTGCTAAGGTCAAACGGCATATCGATATAATGGTCTGTGAATGTGCCGTTCTGCTCACCGTCAAGCACCTCAAGAAGTGCCGATGACGGGTCGCCTTTATAATCTGAACCGAGCTTATCAATTTCATCAAGAAGGATGATCGGATTTCTTGTTCCTGCCGATCTGACTGCTGCAATGATTCTGCCCGGCATTGAGCCGATATAAGTTTTTCTGTGTCCGCGGATTTCAGCTTCATCGTGAACACCGCCGAGAGAAACTCGTGCAAACTTTCTTCCCATTGCCTCGGCTACGCTTTTCGCAATTGAAGTTTTACCGACACCCGGAGGTCCTACGAAACAGAGCGTCTGTCCGTATCCGCCGTCCGAAAGTTTACGTACAGCAAGAGCTTCAATAATTCTTTCCTTGACCTTTTCCATTCCGTAATGGTCGCGGTCAAGCACCTTTCTTGCATTTGAAAGATTAAGGTTGTCTTCCGTCAGCTTATTCCACGGAAGGTCAATACAGGTTTCAATATACACTCTGCTGACCGTTGCTTCGGGAGAAGTCGGAGACATTCTTTCAAGTCTTGCACATTCCTTAAGAAGCTTTTTCTCGCTCTCTTCTTCAAGCGCAAGAGCCTTGATCTTCTCCTTGAATTCGTCACACTCTTCAAGCGGAGAAGCACCGTCATTAAGCTCTTCGGAAATAACCTTCATCTGCTCGTGGAGGTAATATTCACGCTGGCTCTTGTCAATATTATCCTGAACTTTTCTGTTGATATCATTTTCAAGGCGCATAAGGTCACCCTCTTTTGCAAGAAGACAGCAGACCTTTTCAAGTCTGCGAAGCGGATTGACCTCGTTAAGAATAGTCTGACGCTTTTTGTATTCAAGCATAATATTGCCTGCGATGTAGTCTGCAAGCTCACCTGCTGAATTTTTTTCAAGCACTTCAAGGATAAGGTCGCCCGGCATCTGCGGTGCAACGTCTGCATAATCTTCAAAGAAATCCTTCGTCTGCCTTACGAGTGCGATTTCGTAGTCCTTGTCCTCAGCCTTTATCGCAATGCTTTTTCTCATCTTTACATCCGAGATAAGATACGGCTGACTCTGCAACATATCAACAAGCGATGCACGGTAAAGACCTTCAACGGAAATTCTTATCGTATCGCTGTTCGGAAGCTTCAGGATATGGCTGATTTTTGCAACCGTACCCATTTTGAAAAGCTGGCCAAATTCAGGCTCGTCGTCGCGTACATCCTTCTGCGCAACGAGAAAAATTTCTCTTGTATCTGCCATTGCCGCTTTTATCGCATCTATTGATTTCTGTCTGCCGACGTCAAAATTCAGCGACATCCCGGGGAAGATAACAAGACCCCTGAGAGCCACCGTCGGCATCACTTTATAGTCATTCAATCTGTTCAAAAAATCAACTCCAAAAATATATGGAGCTATTATACATTAAATTTCTCACTTTTTCAACCTAAAAACTTTGTATGTACTGTTGTAAATTGTCAAAAGCGGTGATAAAATAAAATTAATTGTATCAGGGAGTTTTTTATGGAAAGACATCAGCTTATCGAAAGAAGTATTATCAAGAAATACCGCAAAACAATATGGAATAATTTTGTTGCCGCAATCAAGGACTATCAGCTTATAAAACCCGGCGACAAAATAGGCGTATGCATTTCCGGAGGAAAGGATTCGATGCTTCTTGCAAAATGTATGCAACATCTGCAGAAATACAGCGATTTTGAATTCAGCGTTGAATACATCGTTATGGATCCCGGTTATCACGAGGAAAACAGGCAGAAAATTCTTGGAAATGCAAAAACCCTCGACCTGCCGATAACCGTTTTTAACTCCCCTATTTTCAATTCTGTTTCAAACGTCGGCGGCGGTTCACCCTGCTACCTTTGCGCGAGGATGCGGAGAGGTTACCTTTACAAGCAGGCACAGGATATGGGTTGCAACAAAATTGCACTCGGACACCACTTTGACGATGCAATCGAAACAACGCTTATGAGTATGCTTTACGGCGCAGAAATCAAGACAATGATGCCAAAGCTTAAAAGCACTAATTTTGAAGGAATGGAGCTTATCCGTCCGCTTTATATGGTAAGGGAACGAGATATCATTTCCTGGGCAAGGTACAACGAGCTTGAGTTCATCCGCTGCGCCTGCAGTGTTACAAAAAAAGATGCGGAAACCTGCGATGGTTCAAAGCGACAGGAAGTGAAAGAGCTTATAAGAAAGCTGACCGAAGAAAACGATAAGGTTGATATGAATATTTTCAAAAGCATCCACAACGTCAACCTCGCAACAATAATCGGCTACCGTGAACGTGACGGCGGTGACGTTCATCTTTTCACGGAGCATTACGATGAGAGCTGAAAAAATGATTTATTTTTTTGATGATTACGAAAACTTTTCTGCGGAAAATTTTCTTGATTTTCTTCCTGAAAAGCGCAGAGAAAAATTTGAAAAATTAAAGATAAAAAGAGATAAAGAAAACTGTGTTATTTCTTATCTTCTTTTGAAAAAAGTTCTGAAAAATTTCGGCATTGAAAGCTTTGAAACAGTTATCGGTAAAAACGGAAAGCCGCTTCTTAAAGATAACGAAAACGTGTTTTTCAATATCAGCCACACCGGTTCAGGTGTTGCCGTTGTTGCCGACAAAAGCCCCGTAGGCATTGACATTCAGGACATTCTCGAAGTTAAAAACGGAGTTGTTGAACGTTGCTTTTCCGAAAAAGAAAAGGACATAATTTCTGATTCCGTTTCACCTGAAAAAGAGTTTACAAGATTGTGGACACTGAAAGAAAGTGCTGTAAAATGCAACGCTGAAACCGTTGTAAGTTTAAATAAATATTGCTTTGAAAGCGAAGAAAAAACTTTCAGAAAATACGAAAAAATTTTTACAACTTTTGAAAGAAAAAATCTTTTCATTTCCGTTTGCGGAACGAAAGAATTTTTTGAAATAATTGAAATAAAAACGGAGGAACTTTTATGAGAATTTTATTTCAGGGCGACAGCATTACAGATGCCGACCGTAACAGAGAGAATATGCACGACCTCGGAAACGGCTATCCGAAGTATGCCGCAAAATATCTTGCAGACTATTTCCCTGCAATTGATTTTGAGTTCATCGACCTTGGTATCAGCGGTAATCAGACCATCGATCTTGTAAACAGACTTGAATCCGATTTCATCGATATTCAGCCTGATATCGTTTCAATCCTTATCGGTGTGAACGACACCTGGCACAGGGCTGAAAACAGAGAATGGCTTTCCGACGAGGAGTTTGAGCAAAGATACCGTACCGTCCTTGACGCAATCAAAAAGGAAACAACTGCAAAAATCGTTATGCTTGAGCAGTTCCTTCTTCCTGCAGAGGATAAGCTTTATTTCCGTGAAGACCTTGACCCGAAAATTCAGATTGTCCGCAAGCTTGCAAGAGAATATACAGACCTCTTCATTCCCCTTGACGGAATCCTTGCCGCTGCAAGCGTAAAGACTGACTGGAAAGCTTTTTCCGAGGACGGTGTTCACCTTACATACGGAATCGGTGCAGATTTTGTCGGTCACATCTATGCTGATTACGTTGCTGAAGTTATTGAAGAAGTCTATTCTCAGGCTGAATAAAACAACGATTGTCCGGAAGGAAGAAGTCGCGCGATTTCTTCCTTTTTTGTTTTTAAAAATTGCCTTTAAAAAAGTTGGAAAATTCTCAATTTTTCTATTGACAACACAAAAAACATATGATATTATATTTGAGCATTCGGAGAGATACCGAAGTGGTTATAACGGAACGGTCTTGAAAACCGTCGTACGGCAACGTACCGTGGGTTCGAATCCCACTCTCTCCGCCACACAGAGTAAGACTTCCTTTCTTAAGGAAGTCTTACTTATAAAGAACAGAATATTTGGTTTTGTTCACCAATGGAGGATTACTCAAGTGGTGAAGAGGCTCCCCTGCTAAGGGAGTAGGTCGGGTAACCGGCGCGAGGGTTCAAATCCCTTGTCCTCCGCCAAAGAAGCAACTGCTATGCGCAAGCATTGTGGTTGCTTCTTTGCTTTTACGGTGAAAGGGATTTGAACCCCAAGGGGGTGAGGAACGTTAAGAAAACAATTCGGTGAATTGTTTTTAGTTCCGAAGTCTGAGGCGGGTACTGTTGCGAAGCAACGGTCGCCGAGGACGCAGCCCGTGAAACGGGCGTATCCCTTGTCCTCCGCCAGAAAAGCAACGATGATGCGTAAGCATTGTTGTTGCTTTTCTGTTTATATAGCAAATGGGATTTGTGAAATATGCTGAGGCATATGAGAGATTTATTTCACATTTTGCCGTATGACAAAATATTGCATAGCAATATTTCATTAAATATGCTATAATCAAATTGATAAACAATAAATTGGAAGTGATATAGATTATGAATAATGATGTTACGCGAATTGTCGAAAAATTCAAAGAGGTAAAAAATATATTAAAAGAAACGTCCAACAGAGACGCGGCAATAGAATATCTTGTAAATGAGACAAAATTATCAAAAGAAGAATGCTCTGTTGCATACGATATTATTATGAAAATTGAAGACTGAATTCCAATCTATTAAACAGAGTAGTACCCTACTTTGAGTTATTCTTTGTCAGCAAAAGGAGACGATTATTGTGAAAGAAAATAAACTATCTGAACACAAAATGAAATTTTCACAGATCACATCCTTAAAAGACCCTGATATTTCCCATCTTCTTGACGTTCATATGTCGCCCGAAGTTTCGCATTTTATCGACATAGATGAAAAGAAATATTTTAAATTCATTGTTGAAAACAAAAATGCTTTTTATTATAAAATCTTCGATAAGGACACTCTCGTCGGAAGTGTACACTGTGAGCTTTCCGGCAAAACGATGTATCTTTCCCTTCTGATTTTTCCCGAATATCAGAACAAAGACTACGGCACAAAAACTCTCGAGGATATTATAAGCAAAAAAATTTCTCTTGACTTCGAAACCATTGAAGTTGCAATCAACGACGATAACTTTCCTTCTTTGCACTTGTTCGAAAAGGTCGGATTTATCAGAACCTCCGTTGACGGTGGTCTTATTAACTATACTTTTAACTGTGAGGTGTAACTATGGTTTTTCCCGAAAACAACTCTCGTGTTTCCAAAATTGATACATACCTGAACTGTGCAGAAATTTTTGCTTACAGAAGCACCTGCCTTAAAAGAAAATACGGCGCAGTCATTGTCAAGGATGATGTCGTTATCTCAACGGGCTATAACGGCTCGCCGAGAGGATTTGAAAACTGCTGTGAAATCGGCTCTTGTCCGCGAATAGAAAAAGATATGCACCAGGGCGAAGGATACGGCATCTGCAGAGCCGTTCACGCCGAAATGAATGCTCTTCTTAACTGTTCCCGCCAGCAGACTATCGGAGCTGACCTCTACCTTGCAGGAATCAACCCGTCGGACAATTCCGTTCACAAAGCAAAACCCTGTCCCGTCTGCGCAAGGCAGATTATTCAGGCAGGAATCCGCAATGTTTATCTCCGTGTCGGCGACGGTGCAGAAAACTATATTGTTATCCCCGCAAACGAGCTTAAATGGCTGCAGGATTAACAAGCACTTCATCATAGCGATATCGACAATTAGATTAGCGTTAATTCACGAGAGCCGAAACAACTCCCCTACGGACGCGTCTGAATCTGTTTCGTAGGGCACGACGTTTACGACGTGCCGATATCTTTCAAAAATTACGGTGTGTCGCAAGCGTCACACCCTACAAGAAGGGTTTTAACATCCTGATAAGTTCAGGTTTGTTGAACAGATTTCAAATCAGCAATTGTAGGGGTGACCATTGTGTCAAGTAGGACATGGTTTACACATTGGTCGTCCGTAAAAAGTGCTTGATTCAGCGGACGCGCAATGCGCGCTCCTACGAACCATGTTTTAGTCAACTGCGTAGGGACGGGCGTCCTCGACCGTCCGTTAATTCAGCAGAATCTGCGGACCGTCCGGGCGGCCGGTTCCTACGAGCACAGAGATTGATTGTGCGAAATCAAAGAACCCGACATACCCGAAATTGTCGGGGTGATTGAAATTCAGCAGCAACTCAGCCCTCCTTGAGCAAAGGAGGGTGGCACGGCATAGCCGTGACGGGAGGATTGTTGGCAATTCAAGGTTTTTAACAATTCCTCAGTCGCTTCGCGACAGCTCCCTTTACACAAGGGAGCCTGGAAATATATACCGACAAAAATCCCGACACACCCGTATTCGTCAAGTGAAAGGAAAAAAGTTATGTCCGAAATTTTAGAAATAATTATGATTGTCAGCTTCGGTGCTTCGTGGCCGATGAATGTTATGAAATCCTATAAAGCACGTACTGCAAAAGGAAAAAGCCTTGCTTTTCTTCTTCTCATTTTCTTCGGCTACATAGCAGGAATCGCATCCAAATTTCTTAACGTTGCATATATGGCATCATTCAATGAAAAATGGTATGTGCTGTTTTTCTATTTTCTCAATCTCACAATGGTCGGCATTGACCTGATTCTTTATTTCCGCAACAGACAGCTTGATAAAAAGGGGTGAATTGATGAAAATTCTTTCAATCGGAAACAGCTTTTCCGAGGATGCTCACCGTTGGCTCCATTCTCTTGCGAAGCTTCACGGAGTTGACATTCAGACCGCGAATCTTTATATCGGCGGTTGCAGTCTTGAGACACATTGGAAAAACTTCTGCGAAAATAACGCTTTTTATGATTATCAGATAAACGGTAACGAAGCAAAGGAAAAAATCAGCATCAATGACGCTCTGCTTCGTGAGAAGTGGGACATCGTTACCCTTCAGCAGGTCAGCGATTTAAGCGGCATTCCCGAAAGCTATGAGCCATATATTTCCTTGCTTTACGATAATGTTAAATCGGCTCTTCCCGACGCTGAAATCCGCCTTCACCGCACATGGGCATATGAAATCGATTCCGAGCATCCGGGCTTTACAAACTACAATAAATCGCAGAATGAAATGTACCAAAAAATAAAATCTGCGACAAAAGAAATCGCAGATAAATTGAATATAAAAATCATCCCGTCAGGCGATGTCATTCAGACTATGCGCAAAAACTACAAAGAATTTGATTATGAAAACGGCGGTGTTTCTCTTTGTCGCGACGGTTTTCATTTAAGCTACGATATCGGCAGATTTGCCGCCGCAGCAACGTGGTTTGTTTCGCTGACAAATCATAGAATAAATATTACGGAATTTGAGAATTTCGATAAAATCCTTCTTAAAAAAATTATTGAAACAGCCAACGATTTAATTTAAACGCTTGTAAAGAGCGCAACACCCGAGCTTTTGCAAAGTACAGAAGCTCGGGTGTTTATTTTGATCAATAATTACATATTAAAGGTTGTAATACTTATCAAACTCTGCAGGATGAGGAATAGCAGAAAGCTGACTGCACTCTGCACGTTTAGTCTTGATAAAGTTACGGATAAGCTCTTCGGGGAATACTCCGCCCTCTGTAAGGTAATCGAAATCCTTTTCAAGGCAATCAAGAGCATCTTCGAGGCATACGGGCAAGCCCTGAAGCTTTGCCTTCTCCTCTTCAGGAAGATTGTAGAGGTTCATATCGTAGGGACCCCAACCGTTTGCACGCGGGTCAATTTTATTCTTAACACCGTCAAGACCTGCCATAAGGATTGCTGCATAGCAGAAATACGGGTTACATGTAGCATCGGGGTTACGAAGCTCAAAGCGACGCTTGTCCGGACTCTTAGCGTATGCAGGGATACGGATAACAGCACTTCTGTTTGATGTTGCATAACCAACAGTAACGGGAGCTTCATAGCCGGGAACAAGACGTTTGAATGAGTTTGTGCTCGGATTTGTGATAGCACAAAGTGAACCGATGTGCTTAAGAAGACCACCGATGAAGTAATGCGCTGTTTCGCTGAGGTGTGAATAGCCGTTATCGTCAGAGAATACAGGCTCGCCGTCCTTGAAGAGAATCATATGAACGTGCATACCACTGCCTGCTTCGCCGTAAATCGGCTTCGGCATAAATGTAGCACTCTTACCATACTTAAGAGCTGTGTTATGGATGATGTATTTAATCATCATTGTAGCATCTGCCATATGTACAACTTCGCCGAGCTGAGGCTCGATTTCATACTGACCTGATGCAGCAACTTCAGGATGATGATAGTTAATTTCGATACCGCAATCCTTCATAAGCATACACATTTCGCTGCGGCATTCGTAAGAAGTGTCAAACGGCTTTGCAATATGGTAATTCTTCTGCTTCGGAACAACAACGCCGTGACCGTCTGTTGCAGAATTCCAGTAAGACTGGCTTGCATCAACTGTAGCACCGATGTATCTGCCGTCGACGTTCCATGTAACGTCGTCGAAAAGATAAAATTCGAACTCGGGAAGAATCTTCATCTCGTCAGCAATACCGCTGTTCTTCATATACTCAACAGCAGCCTTGATGATGTTACGGGGATACTGAGCAAGAGGTCGGTTTTCGGGAGAGTCGATAATCATCGCGTTACCTGTCATCGAAAGAGTCGGAATTTCGCAGAACGGGTCGATGTTTGCTGTGTCAGGGTCAGGAATGAACACCATATCACTCTTCTCAACAACAGCATAGCCATAGTTTGAAGCATCAAAACCGATACCGCTCTTCATTGTATCCTCAGAAAAGTTCTCTGCAGGGATTGTAACATGACGGTACTGGCCGTTGATATCAACCATCTTGAAGTCAACCATACGGATATTTTTTTCCTTGATAATATCAAGAATATCCTGAATTGTTTTTGCCATAAATAACACCTCTATTATATATAATATTTGCACTTTATAATGTAACAGAGATTTTTATTTTTGTCAATAAAATATGAAATAACCGTGCGATTTACAAAAAGATACAAAAAATTAAAAGCAAAAAAGCACCTGCTATTGCAGATGCTTTTTGCTGGTGGGAGACTAATACTTATATCCGAACATTTTATTATTTCTACAGGGACGGTGTCTGCGCCGTCCCTGTAATTGAATACAATCAAAAGTTTATCGTCATAAACTATAACTGAATTTATAAAAATGTCTATCAAACGCTTTCTTCCTGAAAGACTCTCTATATTGAGGTTTCTGAGGTCATTAAACCAACGAATGATATCTTCTTTTGAAAGTGTCGGTTTGCTGAGTTCTTCTTTAGCAATAAGAATTTCTGTTTCATTCCTCTCAGCTTCAAGTTGTTGCAATCTTTCTTTAGTTGAAGAAGTATACAGACCGTCTTCAATCGCAGCAACAAGATTATTTATCTTCTTAACGATTTCTTTCAATTGGGATTTGAGTGTTGGTAATACAACATTTTCAGTTTTCTGTTCTTTAAGAATATAGTCTGCTATATTACCTATCACCTCATCACTCAAGAGAAAATTCTTAATCTTTTCAATTACTAAATCCTCAAGCTCTTCTTTCTTGAGTCCTTTTCTCTTTGTACAGCCTTTCTTACGCTTTGCGTTGATGCATTTATAATAGCGGTACTTGTTGCCGTTACGGCTTGTCCCTATTTCTCCTACCCACAGAGAGCCACAGTCATTACAAATAAGTTTTGTTGTAAGCAGGTAATCATCACTTGCTTTATGTCTTGCTGTTGCTTTTTTATTTCGGGCAAAAGTCTTCTGAACTTCATTGAATAACTCTTCGGGAACAATTTGAGGTATTTCTCCTTTATTTACAACATCACCATATCTGTACTCACCTAAATACTTTCTGTTTTTAAGCAGATTAGTCATTGTTGTTATTGACATTTTTGTTCCGAGAGTATTCCTCATTCCTTTGTTGTTTAAAATCTGCACAATTTCTTTGATGGTGTTTCCTTCGCGATATAACTTAAAAGCTTCAACAACAAACGGTGCCGTTTCAGGGTCTACAACATATTTTCTGTTTGCATCAATCTTGTAACCGATAGTCAGCGTTCCGCCGTTAAACTTACTCTTAAGTGCATTTTCATGATGACCTCTTTTAACTTTCTGAGCAAGTTCTTTGGAATAATACTCAGCCATACCTACAAGTACTGATTCCAAAATAACACCGTTGGGTTCATCTGAAATATATTCGGTCGCAGAAAGAACTCTAACCCCGTTATTGCTCAGTATGGCTTTGTATATTGCACTATCATATCTGTCACGAGAAAATCTGTCGAGCTTCCACACAATAACATGGTCGAAGTTTTTACTTGAACTATCTCTAATCATTCTTTGAAAATCAGGTCGATTGTCTGTTCTTGCTGAACGTGCCCTATCAATATATGTACCTACAATATTGAGGTTGTTCTTATCAGCGTAAGCTTTACACTCACGCAGCTGACCTTCGATTGATTCTTCACGCTGAGAACTGCTCGAATATCTTGCATATATGACTGCATTCATTTTCATTCCTCCATTCTGGATTTAATATAGCGCGCAAAAACGCATTTGTAAAGGCCATAAGCTTTACTTTTTTAAGATAATAATTTAAGAGTGTTTTCATTTTCTGAATTCCTTTCTTGTTTTTCATAATAAGCGAGAATTTCCGGCAAGAAGTATCTCGCCAATTCTTCATATGCACTTTTCGGAATGTTTTCCGTTCCTTTCTTTATTTCAACTTTCAACACCTCCCCAACCTTTCCTTTCGTTGGGTTCTTTGACATTAACACACCTCCCTTCGCAGGTTTTATATTTTTAAATTGCTAACAGATAATTTGAAACTGTCACATCGACACGCCAATGCGACAAATTGAATATCGAAACTGCCATCAGAGCCAACCGGTCATAAACCAACGGCAAGCCTTTTGTTTTGGCAAGTTCTTTATTCTTACCGCGGATGTGATATTGTCCGCTAATTTCTTTCTTATCAAACGGTTTGGGCTTCTTTGTTTTCTTGTCGATGTTTTTTAACTTCCATCGTTTTTCAATTTCTTGTTCAAGCTGTTTTCTGTATTCAGGTTCGTTTTTTAGTCTTTCTGTGTAATAGTTATATGCCCTGACGGCCTGCTCGGCTCTGATGTGGTGATAATCGATGTCATTGTTCATTTCATCTGCTGAGAATAATATGTTAGATGAATTATCAAAAAATGATTTTACAAAATTGACATCATCGGGAATGATTCTCTGATAGGTTTCTTTTCCACCTTTTCCTTTACGAACAATAACACAAGGATAACCGGATTCATCATATCCGAAATCATTGTTCCTGAGATTCTTTAATTCATTTCTTCTGATACCTACTCTTTTCTGAATTTCAACAGTTCGGGAGTATAAAGGGTTTCTTGTATCAGCAGTTGAACGGTATTTCTTTTTCTTACGGGAACGAATATTATCTGCATTATGTCTCTTAGGTAAATTCATTTCTGCGAGTGATACTCCGTGATACAATCCCACGGGTGCAAGGTATGTGTGAACAGTACTTGCTGTGTATCCTTTTTCTTTCAGATAATCTATATATTTAAATATCTGTTCTTTACATTCTTCTTTGGTTTTGCAGTTGTGTTCTTTTCTGCAGTACTCTATGAATCTCGCATAATTTCTGATGAATGACGAACGGGTTACATTATTTTCATATCTCGAAAAGAATATGTTAGATTCATCTCGTAATTTTCGGCTTATACTTTTCTTATGATGTTTTTTCTTTTTCATAGGTTTTCACCCCCTTGTTTAAAGGTTCATAAATACTATGTTAGATGAAAATTAAAAACTGTTATGAATCTGTCTTTTTCACCTTTACAAGATTTTTGAAAGTTTTGCACTGCACGGACTTTCAAACCGTCCACCTAGCCATCGTCGATTAAATCAGGTTGCAATTATCAGCGAGATAGTTTTTTGTCGGGAAGGACAAAAAACACAGGCAATACTTTATGTATTAACGAGTATTTTTGGTCTTTTCGGCAGGAAAATAGCCGCTGAGAATTGTGACATTGATTGAATTGATGATGGCTAAAGGAGTTAAACTGTTCAAGGGCTTCGATTGAAGCGACGAATTTTGTTTTAAAATTCATCCGTAAGGGTCGATGCAAACCCATTACACCGAAGTGAAAAACACTTCTTCGTCCTGCTAACTGGTTATTCCGTTAAATAACTGAATAACCGTTAGCATGGACCGGTTCTTT
>JAZSQQ010000058.1:0-30045 GCA_045538055.1 Acutalibacteraceae bacterium | reverse complement strand
TCGCGTAGCGACTGAGGGATTGTCAAAAACCCTTGAATTATCAACAATCCTCCCGTCACGGCTACGCCGTGCCACCCTCCTTTACACAAGGAGGGCTTGGGGTTACTACCGACTTTCAAACATCCCGATAAACCCGAATTTATAGATATCTTTTCATAAAACGTTGGAAAGTATTGACAAAAAGGAAACATTATGATAGCCTATATACATAGATTTACAATGCATAGATTTAAAATATATGGAGGTAATGTTATGAAAATAAGCAAAGAGCTTTTAAAGGGAAGCACATCTCTCCTTGTGCTTTCGGCAATCAACTCGTCAGATATGTACGGGTATGAAATCGTAAAGAAAATCAAGGTCGCTTCCGATGATGTGTTCAATCTCAATGAAGGAACGCTTTATCCGATTCTTCACGCTATGGAAAAGGAACATCAGGTCGAGAGCTATTGGCAGGAGGTTGACGGCAGAAAACGTAAATATTACCACATAACAAAAAAAGGCAAAAAGCTTTTACAGGAAAAGTCAGACGAATGGAAGGTGTATTCCGACTCTGTCGAAAAGGTTATGTGTCTCGGAACTCAGCCCTTGACTGTTTGATACGGGGTAGAGGCTATGAATTATAATTTTGACGATTATCTTAACACCGTCAGACAGAACATAAAAAACAAAAAGCTCCACGCACCGATATGCGCAGAGCTTGAAAGTCATCTGCAGGATTCAGCCGACTTCTATGTTGAAATCGGCTATGACGAAGAAACGGCAAACAGGAAAGCGCTTGAAGATATGGGCGAGCCGCATTCGATTGCTGAAAAATTCGGCAAGCTTTATAATTTGTCTTTTGTTCAGTATTTGATGTTTGTTTTTTACTGTATAGCTGTCTTCGGTAATTTTATAGCAAATATTTTTTTGATTTTTGAAGATGTAAATAATGCTTTTGTGATTTTTAAGCACTTTTTAGTTGTTGCCGTGCTAATGCTGTGTGGTTTATACCTGTCACTTTCTTATGGCAGAAAAGCTCCAGCTGTGATATCTGCTGCAGCATTAATTTCGGGTATACCTAGTGTGTTGTTCTTTTCTGTTGCTGTTTCTTACCTGATAACAGGACAATTAAAAAGTTTTGCTCATATGATGTTGCGCGCAGAAACCAAATGTTTTACGGCTGATGTTTGTAGCGTGATTTCTATAGTGTTGTTGTTGATAATTTTCGGATTTTTCAGCCTGTCAATTATCATGGCTGTGCGGGCAAGTAACTCATTTGTGAAAAGTGGCTACAAAATCAAAACTGTTTTTTGCTCTGTTTCAGCAGTTTTGATCTGCACCTTTTTGGTTGTGTTTGCAATAACTTATGTTGAGGTACAAAAGCAGGAAACTGACCATGCAAAGCATTTTTCAGAACTTCGTTCAGACTTTTTGGGATTCATTGAAAACGATGAAAAGCCGTTAAAGGGCGATGCTGAATATATTGTTGATTATTTCAGTAATTTTGATTTTGAAAGAAGTGTGCGGTATGATTACAAGGGAAGTGCGGTAACTGAACTTAAAGGCAGAAAAGGTGTAGCTGTACTTGAGTTTTCTGTGTGTGAGGACAAATCATTCAGTGCTAAAATTTATTTTGATGAAGAAAACTATTCGAGTAAAAATATCCTTGGCATGTTCAGCCGAAAGTCAACCTTTAATCATAAAGACTATCTGTTGATAACAACGGATGAAATGTTGGTTACTGATGATAATTTTCAAAAAATATCTCATGATAATACGATAGCGCAGAACGTAGATATTTTTAGTGAATTGAATTATTTTTCTTTGCAGTATAGTTATGGCGCTGAGGAGAAAATGTGTACTTTTCACATCAGGACATTCGGACCTGAATCGTTATTTTTTGGATTGAATGACTACTATTTAGTTGAGCAGAATGGTAGGATAATTGAAAAAAATTCAATACTTGATTAAAGGAGAATATATGAAAAAAATATTTATTTTTATATTGTTATTTTCAATAGCTTTTTTGTATGGCTGTAACAGTAATGAAAATATATTTGATTTTTTAAACCGAAAGTTAGTGGTAGAGCCTTTAATTGAAGACGGACTGTTCTATGTGTTTCCTCCGGCAGATACAGGCGTTACTGCAATTCTTGACGATGAAGTTGATCAACCATTTGGAATTACCGATATAATAATAAACGGAGAAAAATATACAGATGTTCAAACAGATGCCTCGAAACAAGCAAAGACGGTGAAGGCAATTGCCAATTATTCCGAGGAGTTTACTTTTTATGAGTTTGAATCTGATAGCGGAGTTTATGTTATTGCAGATAATGTTAATTTGCAGATCTTTGTGAAGCCTGAAGATAAGGAAACTTTTTTATTATATTACGAAGATCTCAGTAACTACAATTTCAATTGTTTGGATGATAAAAACAATCTTGCGGGAGCTAATCTTGACAATGAAATGATGAAAAAGCTTATTCAGGAAAATGAATGGGTACACAGCGGAGATAATTATAATTTGTCCGAATATGAAGCTCTAAAAGATTATAACACCGTACCACTCAGGGATTGTGATGGGGTTTACTCGATAACTGCGCATAGCAAAGATTGGCTTGTAGACAGATATTATCAATCGTATATTTATGAAAAAAACGGTGTGTTTTATTCATCTCTATATGGTGAACAAGATGAGGAGTATCCTGCTCAGGCGGTAGAACTTACGGAGGAGTATCAGGAATATTTTAAAAACTTACTTCAAGGTTAGGTGGTGGTTTTATGACTTACAACTTTGATGATTATCTTAATACCGTCAGGCAATACATAGATAACAAAAAGCTCCATGCACCGATATGTGCAGAGCTTGAAAGCCACCTGCAGGATTCCGCTGATTTCTATGTTGAAATCGGCTATGACGAAGAAACCGCAAACAAGAAAGCACTTGAAGATATGGGCTCACCGAGTAAGGTTGCACTTGCACTTTCAAGATTGCATGATGTTTCGGATTTATATAAGCTGCTGATTGGTGTTTATATTTTCCTGGCGGTTGCAAAAATAACAGATTCTGCAATGTCGTGTTTGATTAGCGGTAATCTGGCTATAGGAGGAAGTCTGCATAATGCATATCCGTTTTTCGGAGAATTTCTAAATTTGATTATATATCTGCTTGGCGGTATTGCTCTTTCACTGAAAACTAATCGCAAAACACCTGCGGTATGTGCGGCTGTGTTGACCGTTGTTGATTATTTCAGTGTGTGGGTTTTCAGTATGATATCTGTGGTAACCGTCGGTGGTAAGCTGGAGGAGCTTATATCGGTTCTGCGTCAGTGGGATTATTCGCCTGACTTTGGTCTGAATGACTATTTTTTATCTTTTTTGGTTATGGGAATCATTTTTTTGATTCTGCTTGTCCTGTTCATTGGTACGTTTATTGCAATATCAATACCATTGAAAAGCGGATATTATTTTAAAAGGATTTTTACTGTCGTATCCTGTGTGCTGATATGTGTAACGGGTGTGTTTGTTATCGGTGTACATTCTCACATTGATTCAAGAGATAAGGTTCAGCGTGAAGTGTACGTGCAGACTGTCAGTGATACGGTCGATTTGCTAAAAGAGATGCAGACGATTGAAGCAGAGGACACAGAAAAAGTTTTAACTCACTTTGATTATCTCACTTTTGAAAAGAGCCGTAATGAAGACGATACTGCGGACTGTTATTACGCGGATATAGGTAAACCGACGTTAACTGATCCGAAGCTTTGCCTGGATGTCTATGATGACGGAAAGGTTGAACTATGGTTCTCTGTTGATCAGAGGGCACCTATAGCACCGTTGAGTCCGTTGCTGTTAATGGCTGTTACGAGTGAAGGCGGAAGATGGGCACAGCTGTCGGCTGAATACGCTGTAGAAAAATACATAGGCACAAGCGTCGAAGGCGACAGCCTTGACGGAATGTTTGAAATAATAAAAAGATATAACTGTGCGTTCAGCTACACAAACACCAAAGAAAACGGTTATGACCATTACAACTTCAGCTTTGAATTGTTTGATTTTTTGGTGAATTATAAATACGGTAACATAGAAGCTTCTGACGGAAAGTATTTCAAGGGTGAATTCATATATGCATAAACGAAAGGCTGTCTCGTTTGAGACAGCCTTGATTATATTTATGTAATTATCAATAAAGCTTGATTCCGCCGAAAGGTCTGATTGAAAGAACGTGGCATGAGCCCTCGCCGTAAACAGCCTCAATCGTTGAACGGAAATCTTCAAGCATATCGTTGGGAACGAAAGCCTGAATTGTACCTGCGAAACCGCCGCCGTGAACTCTCCATGCGCCCTTGCCCTTGAGCATCTCTTCGCAAAGAAGAAGAGCAACAGAAAGTCCCTGCTCCTGCGGAGCCTTTGTTGTGAATACGTTCTGATTGTACATATAGGATGAACGTCCGCTTTCGATAACGATCTCCTTGAACTTGTCAAAGTCACCGTTTGTAAGAGCTTCAACTTCTGTCATAGCTCTTTTGTTTTCGTTGTAGAAATGAACAGCACGAAGAACCGCACGGTCGCCGCATTCTTCACGGACCTGCTTGATGTGAGCCATGAATTCGTCTTCAGGGACATCACGGAGAACATCCTTACCGAATACACCTGCTGCGTTTTCCATCTCACCGCGAACAGCCGCGTAATCGTCTGTAAGGTCAGCGTGGCTTCCGCCTGTGTCTACGATGCAAAGAGCGTGACCGCAAGCCGCAAAGTCAAACTCAACCTTGTTGATTACGGGTTCTGACGGGTCTTTGAAATCAATTGTGATGAAGCTGCCGACAGAGCTTGCCATCTGGTCCATAAGACCGCAGGGCTTGCCGAAGTAAACGTTTTCAGCGTACTGTGCAATCTTTGCAACGTCAACGGGTGAAACCTTACCGTCGTTGTAAAGGTGGTTAAGAATTGTGCCGATAAGAACTTCATAAGCGGCAGATGATGAAAGACCTGAACCTGCGAGAACACAGCTTGCACTTGCTGCATTGAAACCGCCGATGTTGTAGCCGTACTTTTTAAAGCCTGCGCACATACCGCGGATAAGACCTGCCGACTTGCCGTATTCATTTTCGTGCGGCTCAAGGTCAGAAATGTCAATTTCAATCATTCCGTGGCCAAGGCTTTTTTCGCAAGCAATCATATCGTCACGCTTTGAAGCGGCAGCAACTGTATCAAGGTTAACGCTTGCGGCAAGAACCTTGCCGTGGTTGTGGTCTGTGTGGTTGCCGCCGACCTCAGTTCTGCCCGGTGCGCTGAAAAATTCGATGCCGTCACAGTCGCCGAAAAGCTCAACATAAGCGTCAAGGATTTCTGCCTGACGTGTCTTCTGTGCGTCTACAGCCTCGTCACTTAAATAAACGTCCTTAAGTCTTGCGTCGAACTCACCTGAAGCGAGTTTTTCTTTAATCTGAGTTGAATTAGCCATTTGCTGATTTCCTCCTGTACTGAATTTTCAAAATCTTGCTTAAAGCAAAGGTTGAAATGCTTATAAGAATAAACAAAAGAATGAACGGAACAAGGAATGCCGCTGAAAGCGGGTCAAACACGTTTCTACCGATGAACGTGTAGGATATTAGCTGAGGCGCAAAGCCCAGAAGCGAAAGAATGATGAAATCCTTGTATCTGAAACCCATCGCTCCGTAAAGCTTGCTTACGGGATTGGGCGGTATACTCGGTATCAGTCTGAAAACAGCAAGCAACCACGGATTACCTCTTCCGTCATTTTCAATAACCGTACGTATGGTTATGTTTTTCTTGAGTATGCTTTGTATTGCATCGGAGCCGACACGTTTACCCCAATAGTACCTCAGTGAGAAAAGAATCGTCAGACCTGCAAGGTTTATCGGGATTGAGAAGTATGCAGGGAAGACGGTACTCGTGATGGCACAAAGAAGCGAGAGGGGATAAAACTGAAGAGGGAAGATTCCCTTGAATGTGTAAAGAAAAATAATCACGACAAAAATGCTCAGCTTGTCATCCATTGTTTCAACGGCTCGCTCTGCTTCCCAGAGATATGTTGTGTAAGTCTGATACCATTGCTGAATATTGGTGTTTCTTGTGAGGATAAGTAAAACTATAAAAACAACTGCTAAAATAAGACAAAGAAGTGAAACAATATATAAAAGAGAACGGATATGTTCTTCACGTGTTTTCTTTACGCTTTTTTTATTTGCTTTTGTAATATTACTCTCCTCCCTTCAGAACCATATTTAACCATTATAATTTAACTTATATATTATACAAGGTTTTATGCCTTTGGTCAATAGATTAATTCCACGATAAATGTCGTAATGTGACTTATTTGTTTTATTGACTATGGGCAAAATTTGTGTTATGATTTATTCGGCAAATATTGTTAGAAATGGGGTATGATTATGGATTACAAAGCAAAATATCAGGAGTGGCTCGGTTTTGACGAGGAAACAAAGGCGGAGCTTCTTGACATTACTGACGAAAAGGAAATTGAAGACAGATTTTATAAGGATCTTGAGTTCGGCACGGGTGGTCTGCGCGGTGTTATGGGCGCAGGCGCAAACCGTATGAACAAGTATACGGTAAGTAAGGCAACAAAGGGCCTTGCCGACTACCTTATAGATGAGTATAAAGAAAATATCAGTGTTGCAATCGCTTACGATTCAAGAAACAATTCGGCACAGTTTGCTTCCTTTGCTGCAGAGGTGCTTTGTGCAAACGGTATCAAGGTCTTCCTTTACGATACTCTTATGCCTACACCTGTGCTTTCATTCACAGTAAAGCACCTCGGCTGTACTGCAGGTATTGTTCTTACTGCAAGCCACAACCCGAAGGAATATAACGGCTATAAGATTTATGATGAAAACGGCTGTCAGCTTGTTCCCGAGTTTGCAAACAAGGTTATTGATTTTGTTAACGCTGTTACAGACATCAAGAACGTTGCACATATGCCTCTTGACGAAGCAAAGGAAAAAGGACTCTTCGTTTCAATTGGTATGGAAGTGCTTGATGCATTCCTTGAGGCTGTAAAGAAGCAGTCACTTTATGAAGAAAAGTCAGATATCAAAATTGTTTATACAGCTCTTCACGGTACGGGTAATATTCCCGTGCGCAAGGCTATTGAGGGTATGAATGTTTCAATCGTTAAGGAGCAGGAGCTTCCCGACGGTAATTTCTCAACAGTACGTTCACCCAACCCTGAGGAGAAAGACGCTCTTACACTTGCTCTCAAGCAGGCTGAGGCAGAGGGAGCAGATCTTGTTTTCGGCACAGACCCTGACTGTGACCGTATCGGTGCAGGCGTAAAGCACGACGGTAAGTATGTGCTTATTACAGGTAACCAGATGGGTGCTTTGCTTGTAAACTTTGTTCTTACAATGAGAAAGGCTGAGCTTAACGAAAAGTCAACTCTTGTTAAGACAATCGTTACAAGTGAACTCGGTGCAAACATCGCAAGAAAGTTCGGTCTTAACATCGTCGAAACTCTCACGGGCTTCAAGTATATCGGTGAAAAAATCAATCAGTATGAGGCAAGCGGTGACAGAGAATTTGTTATCGGCTACGAGGAAAGCTACGGCTACCTCACAGGCACACACGCAAGAGATAAGGATGCTGTTGTATCGGCACTTCTTGTTTGTCAGATGGCTGCATATTATTACAATAAGGGTATGACACTCATCGATGCACTCAACGAGATTTATGCAGAATACGGCTTCTACCTTGATGCACTTGATACATTCACACTCAAGGGTATTGACGGTGCACAGAAGATTCAGGATCTTATGACAGAATTCCGTGAAAACGGAAGTAAGTTCTTCGACGGTATCAAGGAAGTGTTCGATTTCTCAAAGGGTATTGGTGACCTTCCGAAGGAGAACGTTCTCAAGTATGTTTTCAATGACGGTTCATGGATGGCAATCAGACCTTCAGGCACAGAGCCGAAGATTAAGCTCTACTACTCAATTCAGGATGCTGACAGAGAGAATGCATATACACGTCTTGATGCAATCCGCGCAAAGATGAGCGAAATTGTTGAAGCATAATTTTTGTTTTAATTATTGACAAAACGACGGCCGTTATGTATAATGTAACGGTCGTCAAGATAAGCTGGTGTGGCGAAATCGGCAGACGCAAGGGACTTAAAATCCCTCGGTGGCAACACCGTACCGGTTCAAGTCCGGTCACCAGCACCAAAATCCGTTCTCTTATGAGGACGGATTTTTTGTTTGATATTGATTTTTATGTGAATCAGTGCTAAAATACTACCATAATTTTACTTGAAAGGTGACGTTATAATGCTTCCGTTCATCAACAAAATCATAACCGTTATTCTTGTGCCGATTTACTTATCAACATGGTCACCCGTGTACCATATCGTCAAGCTTTTCAATCCTCCGCAGGAGCTTATTTCAATTTCTGAAAACGGTATCGGTTCTCCCGAAGACCCTGTTTATCTTACTGCTCACCGCGGTGTAAGTGCACTTGCTCCCGAAAACTCCACTATGTCTTTCGTTGAGGCTGTTAACAACAATTACTACTCTGCAGAGTGCGACATTCAGCTTACAAAAGACAATGTGTGGGTTCTTAACCACAACAGTGATACCGACTCATGGTTCTGTCAGTATGCTGAAATAAAGGATACTACTCTTGAGGAGCTTAAAACCTTCAGCTACAAGTGGGGTGCAAACTTCTGGAAATATCCTGATATGAGAATTGCTACTCTTGACGAGTATCTTGATATTTTTGTAGGTACTAATACAAGACCGCAGATTGAAATCAAGGCTGATAACTATGACCTGCTTTACACTGTTGTTGATGCCGTTCAGGCAAAGGGACTTACGGAACAGGCTATTGTTATTTCGTTCGACCTTGAACAGCTCAAGGTTATTCACGAGCTTGACCCGTCAATTGAGCTTTGGTATCTCATTGACGAAATCACTCCCGAAAACATTGCGGCGGCACAGGCTGTCGGTGACAATGTATGGCTCTCGCCGAGCTACAGTGCAAACACACAGGAAACAATTCAGCTTGCGCTCGATGCAGGTATCGGTGTTTCGTTCTGGACAGTCAACACAATCGAAGATGCAAAAATGCTCTATGATATGGGCGTAAGATATATGGAAACAGATATCCTTTGCAACTGACAAAAAAACACTTATAACAGCCGAAAGACTGTTATAAGTGTTTTACTTTTTGTCAACAGTATGATATACTGACACTAACGAGGTGATTGAATGCGGATTTACGATATTATACACAAAAAGAGAAAAGGCGAAGAGCTTACGGATGAAGAAATAAAGTTCTTTGTTACTGAAAGCGTTAACGGGAATATAAAGGATTATCAGATAACAGCTTTGCTTATGGCAATCTGTTTTAACGGAATGTCCGCAAGAGAAACGTCAACCCTCACAATTGCTATGGCAGAGTCAGGCGATACTGTCGATTTAAGCTCAATTGACGGTTACACGGTTGATAAACACAGTACGGGCGGAGTCGGCGACAAGACAACGCTTATTGTAACTCCGATTGTTGCCGCACTCGGCGGTAAGGTTGCAAAAATGTCAGGCAGAGGCCTCGGTCACACGGGAGGTACGGTCGATAAGCTTGAATCAATTGAAGGCTTCAGAACAACACTTTCGGGCGGAGATTTCCTGAATCAGGTTAATAAAATCGGTCTTTGTGTTGTCGGTCAGTCGGGTGACCTTGCACCTGCAGACAAAAAGTTTTATGCTTTGCGAAACGACACGGCAACGGTTGACTGTATCCCTCTTATCGCTTCAAGTATTATGAGCAAAAAGCTTGCGGCAGGCTCAAAGGGAATCGTGCTTGACGTTAAAACGGGTAGCGGTGCATTTATGAAAAGTGTTGAAGAGTCTGAAGCACTTGCAAGGGCTATGGTTGAAATCGGAAATGCGGCAGGCAGAGATACCGTTGCGGTTATAACCAATATGGATATACCTCTCGGCAATGCGGTCGGCAATTCTCTTGAGGTTATCGAAGCGGTTGAAACTCTTAAAGGTAACGGCTGTGAAGACCTGACAGCTGTGTGCATTGAACTCGCTTCCAATATGCTTACACTTGTTACAGGTAAAGATAAAGATGCGTGTACCGAGCTTGCAAAGGGTGCAATATCTGACGGCTCGGCACTCAATAAGCTCAAAGAAATGGTCGCCGAGCAGGGCGGAAATCCCGAATGGATTTCCGATACATCACTCTTCCCGAAAGCAGAACACAATTTTGAAATTCAAGCCGAAGCTGACGGATATATCAGCAGTATGGATGCCGAGAAAATCGGTGTCGCTTCGCTCCTTTTAGGTGCAGGCAGAAATAATAAAGAGGATGTTCTCGACTTCTCTGCAGGTATTATTCTGAACAGGAAAACGGGCGATAAGGTGATAAAAGGCGAGGTTCTTGCAACACTTTATGCAAACGATAAAAGCAAAATCAATTCAGCAACACAGAAATTCAATGAAGCAATCAGTTTCTCTGTTGACCCCGTAGAAAAACAACCGCTTGTTTATTCAGTAATACGTGGTAAATAATATAGTACGCTTCGACAACGTAAAAGTTATTGTAACTGAATAGTAAAAGAAATGCGACAGAATTCCGTAAAGGTTTTCTATCGCATTTTTTGTTTGATTTTTTAATTATCTTTTCTGCATTGTGATAATCTTTTTGTAGAAGTCAACAGCACCTGCAAGTGTATTGCACTCAATGTTTTCGTTAAGACCGTGCATACCCTTCATCTGCTCAGGACCGTAAACAACGGGAGCAAAACGTACACAGCTGTCGCAGATCTTTGAATAGAAACGTGCATCGGTTGCGCCTGTAACAACGTACGGGCTGCAGCCTACGCCGGGGAAACATTCGTTGATTGCACTTTCAACCATTTTGAAAGCCTCGCCGTTGATATCAACGCTGGGTGAGGGATGGCCTCTGTAAACAACTTCTGTTTCAATGTTGTATTTCTTTGCAAGGTTTGTGATAACCTCAAGGCTGCTGTCTGTACCCTGATGAGGGATGAATCTCATATTTGCACAGATAGAAGCTTCCTGCGGGATAACGTTGTAGCCGTTTGAACCCTCGGACATTGTGAAAGCGATTGTTGTTGAAAGCATTGCACCTGCCTGAGCACTGATCATCGGAAGAAGCTTCTTCATAAGTGGCTTGAAAAGCCAGAGATTGCCGAAAATAAGTCTTAAACCGAAGCCTGCATACGGTGCGAGCTTTGAAAACATTGCTTCAACTTCTGGCATAAATTCAACGTTGAACGGATTTTTCTTGTCAACTTCCGCAACAAATTTTGAAAGTCTTGCAATCGGAGTGTTCTTCGGGGGAGCACTTGCGTGTCCGCCTGTTGAACGTGCGATGAATTTAACGTCGCCGTAACCTTTTTCGAAAACGCCGACCATAGCGAAGTTACCCTTGACACCTGCAATCGGGTCCTGAATAATTCCGCCACCCTCATCGCATACGAGGAAGAGCCTGACACCCTGCTTGTCAAGATAGTCAACAATCTTCGGTGCGCCGTCACCGCCGATTTCCTCGGTACAGCTGCTTGCGATATAAACGTCACACTCGGGAGTATAGCCTTCCTTAAGGAGTTCTTCTGCAGCCTGAAGGAATGCCATAACAGTACACTTTGTGTCTGATGTTCCGCGTCCCCATACCTTGCCCTCGGCAACTTCACCGCTGAAAGGAGGAAATTTCCATTCGCCAGTTGCTTCGACAACGTCCTGATGGCTCATAATAAGAATCGGCTTCTCGTTTGACTTACCTTTCCACTTAAAAAGGAGGTTACCGTCAATTTCAGTTTTCTCAAGCTTTTCGTGAACTGTCGGGAAAAGCTTTTCAAGAACCTTGTGGAAACCGAGGAACTTCTCGGTGTTTACCTCACCGCGCTTTGAAATGGTTTCGTACTGTACCATTTCAGAAAGCTTTTTAACGTACTCATCGGTACGCTTCGGGTCAGGATTCGGAACATAATCGGCTTTTTTTGTTTTCATAAGAGCTGTTCTGATAACTGCCGCAATAAGCAAAAGCACAAGAATTGCAACAACGGCAAGAACAACGTAAAGAACGTATTTCATAAAATCGCCTCTTTCAATAATGTGAAAACATTATAACAGACTTCAGCTGTTCTTTCAATCGGATTTACCATATTTATTAACATAAAATTTACTTGTATGATTACTTCTCTTGTGATATAATGTACGCGGAAATATATTTACAAAATGAACGGAGGTTATTTTATGGATATAGGAAAACTTGCGGCTTCCGCCGTTAAAAAAATTGCAACAAGAAAAGGTAATAAGCTTAAGAAAAAAGGTCCGGCTCCTGAACTTGAAAAGGTAATGCCCACAACTATCAAAAACAGCAAGGATGCGAAATATGATGTCGGCTTTGCTATGAGAGAGATTATGCCCGACGATTTCGGTAAGCAGAAGTATTACATAGCAGGTCACAAAATGGCACAGGACATGACAGGTATTCACGACAACCTTACTGCAAGTGCAATGTGGCTCGGCGTAGGTGAAGAAGGCGGTATCATTATTGTAACTGCTGATATCATCGGTCTTACAAATACTGAGGTTGCGCTTATCCGTGCAAGTCTTGCTGATTTCTGCAAGACGGCAAAGTGCAAGGCTGTCAACATCTGCTGTACTCATCAGCACGCAGGCTTTGACACTGTAGGTTACTGGGGCAGACTTCCGTTTACGGGTAAAGTTGACTCATATATGAACAAGATTTTCGCTACAATCAAGGAAATCTGCATCGAAGCTTATGAAAACAGAAAGATGGGTGACCTTTACCTCGGTACTACTCACGTTCCTGAAGCTCAGAACGACAGACGTCCGCCTTTTATTCTTCACGATACACTTACAAGATTCCGCTTTGTTCCCGATGACGGTTCAAAGGAAACATGGCTTCTTAATTTCGCTGCTCACCCCAATACCCTCGGCGGCGGAAACACACTCTGCAGTGCTGACTATCCTTACTTCCTTCGTCAGGCAATCTATGCTGAGAAGGATGTGAATATCCTCTTCGGTATCGGTGCGATCGGTGCTGTTGATCCGGGTGAGTTCGGTGAAGAGGAAGACAGATGGGTGCGTACAGAAAAGCAGGGTAAGGCTCTTGCGGAAGGTGCCCTTCGTATCGATAACGACGAAAAAATGCCTGCAGAAATCACAGTCCTTCAGCAGCCGTTCTATTATCACGCAGATAACGGTGTTCTTGCTTTCCTTGCAATGCTCAAGGTTATGAGCTCAAAGATGGTTGCAAGTAACGAGGCAGAGCTCGGAATGGCTCTTGTTTCCGAAATGACATATATGAAGATCGGTACACAGCAGGTGCTTCTTATCCCGGGTGAAGCATTCCCGGAAATCGCTTACGGCGGTGCTGCATCTGCAGAAGAATCACCGACAGGCAGAGGCCCGGAAATTAATCCGCCGTCATTCATCGAGGTTGCAGGGGACGAAAATCTTCTTGTCTTCGGTGTGAGTAACGATTTCACAGGTTACGTTGTTCCGCCTAATGACTTCATTCTTCATAAGACGGAGCCGTATCTCAGCACAGGCAAGGATAAGTTTGACCGCGGTCATTATCACGAAACAAACTCACTCGGCTATTCGGCGGCAAAAACTCTTTCAAATGCGTTTGCCGATATTATGAGCAGGGTAAAATAAAAATTAACACAAAAACAGTACGGCGAAAGTCGTACTGTTTTCAAGAGGTTTTCTATGAAGTATAAGTATGAATTACATTGTCATACAGGGGATGTAAGCCGTTGCGCTGCTTGTCCTGCAGAAAAGGCAGTTGAGATTTACAAGTCCAAAGGATATGACGGAATGGTTATAACAAACCACTATTCGCCGCAGACTTTTCTCGACAGGCATCTTTTTGCACCTCAGAAGGAAACTGACTTTTATTTAAGCGGGTACGAAAAAGCTCTTGCCGCGGCAGGAGATGATTTTACGGTTCTGCTCGGAATGGAAATCCGCTTTTACGGCACGGTAAACGATTATCTTGTTTACGGAATTACACCTGAGTTTATAAGACGTCACGGAAATCTGATGACGTATTATCCACGCAGGTTCTATGAGCTTTGTAAGGAAAATAATATGCTGTTTCTTCAGGCACATCCGTTCAGACCCATGATAACCAGGACCAACCCTAAATACCTCGACGGTTGCGAAGTGTTTAACGGTAAAGGTGCAGGAACGGATATTAATGAAAAAGCAGAAGCCTGGGCAGAAAAAAATAATATGAAAATCCGCGTCGCAGGAACTGATTTTCACAGAGAATCTCACATTCCGAATATGACCGGTATTCTTACAAACGAAAAAATCCGCACTAATGATGATTTGCTTCGTATTCTCAGAAGCGGTGAATTTGAATTGATAAAACCGTAAAAGTATAAAAATACTGAAGAAAGGGAGGGATGACAGTGAAACTTAAAGAAAAAAAGACACCTGAACAGGAAACGGAAATAAAGCAGCTCAGAAAAGAAAAAAGAAAAATAGCAGCCAAAAAGCGAAGAAAAGTTCTTGCTGTTGTTCTTGCTGTTTTTCTTCTTACAATGTCTTTGCAGACGGGTTCGGCTTCTAAAAAGGAAGAACCCCGGATTGCGTTGGAGAGTGAATTCAGATGTGATTGGTTCGGTGAATCGCTCATTTATCCTTACACTTATTCCGATTCTTACTTTGAAAGAGATGCATACGAATACAACCACGAGCTGGCGTTGTATGCACTCGGTGTTTCAATGGCGTCGTTCAATTCGTTTGATACCTCACAGCCTGATGAGCATATCCGTAAAATGCTTAACGAGTGCGGTTATGAGTTTGAAAGCTTCGCTTATGAAACTGCAGGCTATGATGAAATTGCACTTGCGGTGGGAAGAAAAGATCTTGAACTCGACGGTAAGAAAACAACGTTGCTCATAGCTGCTGTAAGAAGCGGTAACTACGGTATGGAGTGGGGTGGCAACGTGCGTATAGGCACGGGTGTGCATCACGAAGGCTTTGATATTTCAAAAGAAAAAATCATGCTTTACTTCAACGAGTATTTTGAGGATTTTGAACCGTACGGTGAGGTGAAGCTCCTTGTAGCGGGATACAGCCGGGGTTCATCAATCGGCAATCTTTTTTCGGCGGAGCTTGTTGACGGAAGCTATGTTGAAACGCTTGGCGATGTTGAAGATAATATCTCAAAAGCTTCTCTGAAAAAAGAAAATATTTATTCCTATTTTTACGAGATTCCTCAATGCACAAGTGACCCGTCGGCAAACGATGAAATTTACCATAACATATTCAATATCATAAACCCAAACGATTATTTCTCGATGTTTGTTATGGATGTTTATGATTTTACCTGTTACGGCAGAAAGCTTTATCTTCCTTCTGTTTCACGCTGTGAAAATTACAATGATTTTTATAATGCGGCATGTACGGAATTCGAGTCGTTTATGACACGTATGGGTAAAAAAGCCGATAATTGCTTCTATTCGAAGGAAAACTCCGTATCCTGTGAAGCAATGTTCAATTATCTTTTCCATGCCCTTGCAACGGATGTTATGATAAGCAGGGAATACTATGCTGAAAACCTTGAAAAGCCTATGGTTTATTTCGCAGGACAGTATATGGGAAAGAACAAGAGCATAGGTGAGCTGTTCGGCTCATTCGGAGTTATCGCAACGGCTTCCGTTAAGGGCGTTGCGCCCTCAAATGCAGCTGTGATTGATGACGAGGGCTTTGTTGCTTATATTTCAGATGAGCTCAAAGCAAGCGGTACGTGTGAAGAATTAACAGACGAAGAAACAGAAAGACTTTTTGAAATTCTTGAAAAGCTTATTAAGTGGATCGAAGAAAATTTCGGAAGCGTAACGTCAGTTTTCACACAGTTTTATACAGCACTCAATGTTCATCAGCCGTATGTGCAGATGACGTGGATGCGTCTTCTTACCGAAGAGCAGATGCTTGAACTTAACAGCGATATCGATGCTCCGTTAAGACTTAACTGTTATTATCTTTTGTTGGATAAGGGCAGTAAGGGCAAAATTGATTCTGAAAACCTTATTCCCGGCGGAAGGGTTGAATGGTCAAGTGAATCTGACGAAATTATAAGTGTTGACAGCGACGGAGTTGTAACAGCTAACTCAAAGGGTGAAACAAGACTTAAGGCTGTACTTTACGATGCTGAAGGTGTTGAAGTCGCATCGTCATATGTCGAGGTACAGATAAAGTAAATTGTTATACAGAAAAACCACTGAACTCAATCAGTGGTTTTTTATTTTTCTGACAGTAATGTTTTTTGCCCAGGCGATTTCTTCGTTGTCAATCGAACTGAAAATTTTAAGGAAGAGGAGATAAACAATCACACTTAACGAAACTGAAAAAATTGCAAGAAGCTTGTCGCCTGTACCTGCGAAAACAATAGGGGAAACAATGTTTTTGACAGCACCCGTGCAGATAACACAGCCGAGAGGCACAACAATATCTCTGAAAAGGTCAACTCTTACCTCGCTGACAACGGTGAGCCGTCTGAAGCTGAGTGCGAAATTGATTATCTCGCTGATGAAAATAACAAAGATGTATCCTTTAACTGAAAAAACGGGAACAAGAAAATATACTAAAGCAACGCATATACTTGCATCGATGATGTTGTAGCGCATATAGCTTTTCTGCTGGTCAAGCCCCTTGAGTATACCGTCGATTGTCATATCAAGATACATAACGGGGATAAGAGGGGAAAGCAGACGGGTGTAAAAAGTAACGTTCTCGTTTGAATAAACACCGACGGAAATTTCGTTGGCATTGAAATATATTATTCCTGCCGTACCGATTGAAAAAAGAAGAGCTATATGCAGTACCCTTGCGGTCATATAGCTTATTCTTGTACGGTTTCCTTCACTGTACTGTGCGGAAATTTCAGGCACAAGCAACCCCGAAAGAGAGGAAAGCAGGGCAGAGGGGTACAAGACTAAAGGCAAGCTCATTCCGTGGATGATTCCGTAAGTTGACATTGCCGATTGCTGATTGATACCCGATTTTTTGAATCCGACGGGAATCAGCAGGTGCTCGACAGTCATTAAAACGGAGCGCATTTCTGAGCCTATTGCATCAGGAATGGCGATGTGAAGAAGTTTTTTTGATATATTTTTCAGTTTGTCTGTGAGTTTTGATTTTTTGCTTGTTATTCGGTAGAGAATGGTCGATGCAACCGCTGAAAAGATTTCCGTAGCCGTCATTCCGCTGACGATTGCAACACACGAAGCCTCCAATCCGTAGGAAACAACACTTTTTAAAGCGAAAACAGTAACGGCGATTTTTAAAAGCTGTTCACAAAGCTGAACGAAGGTATAACGGAAAACCTTGCCGATAGCCGTAAAATATCCGTTGAGTGCTGCTGAAGCAGATATGAAAGGCAGACTAAGACTCAGTACTTTTAATGAAGAAATACTTCTTTCATCCCCAATCCACCGGGTGCCGATAAATCCCGAAAACTCAAAAAGAATAATTGCAATAACCGTACCGCAGGTAAATGCATAAAAAAGGCACGTTCTCATAATCTGTCTTTCTGAAAGCTTGGAGGAAACCCTGTTGTCTGCAACAAGCCGCATCGAAGCGAGCCGTATTCCTCCCGAGGCAAATGTGATTGCCATAGCATAAACGGAGCTTATAAGCTGGAAAAGCCCGATTCCGTCTGTGCCGATTTTATCCGTAAGATACACATTGAAGCTGACGGCAATCGTCCTCATAAGAAACGATGTTGCCGTCAGAAGCAAGGTGTTGTGTAAAAGTTTTTTAGCCCCTGACATATAATCACTCCGATAAATTATATTCCCGTGAGCTATTTTTAAGAATTGAAAATATAATTCTTTTGTGATATAATTCCTGCAAAGGGGGACTTTTTATGAAAAAACTTCTTGCAGTTTTACTTTCGGTTATTATTGCCTTTTCTTTCAGTGTGTCGGTTTTTGCTAAAGCGGAAGCTGATGAGTGTCAGTGCGGTAATATTCCCGTAATCTTCGTAACAGGTTTTGCATATACCGAGCTTGTTGCAAACGCAGGAACGGAAGAGGAATACGGTGCTTTCGGCGTTGAAACCGAAGCGATAACGGATATGATCAAAAGACTTATTCTTCCGCTGTTCGGTCTTATTCTTACGGGAAATTATGATAAATTTGCGCACACTCTCAGCGCAGAGGTTAATGACCTCTTCTACGATGCAAGCTGTGATGTGAACGGCAACCCTAACAACCCGACGGTTGATATCGAAATTTACGAGCCTCCGTCACCTTATCATTTCCGAAATACCCGTACGGTTTTCCGTTATGACTGGCGTAAGGATATCTTCGATATCGCTGCCGAGCTTAACGATTATATCGAAGAAACAAAGCGTCTTACGGGACACAGCAAGGTTGCACTCCGTGCCGAAAGTATGGGCGGTGCCGTAACAATGGCTTATCTTTACACTTACGGCTACGACAGTGTTGAAACCGTTGTTATGCAGTCTTCAGCTTTTGAAGGAATCGAAATGATGACCTCTCTCTTCGTCGGTGACCTCACGCTTGATCCGAAATCCGTTATGAATTATGTCGGCAATTTCCTTGAAGGTAATGCGGCTGATATGGTGTTCTACCGTGCTCTTTATAATACTTTTGCAGCTCTTGCTTTCAATCCTGTTGTAAAATTCCTTGATGTTGCACTTATCTCGAAAATCAAGGATGTTGTTTACGAAGACTGTATCAAGTCACTCTTCGGCTATATCCCGGGAATCTGGGCATTCGTTGCAGAAGACTCTTACGAAGAGGCAAAAGAATTTATGCTTGACGAAGAAGTGAATGCAGAGCTTATAAAGAAACTCGATAAATACCACTATGAGGTTATGAACCGTAAGGAAGAAATAATCAAGGATGCAATGGCAAACGGTGTCAACTTCGCAATTATTTCAAACTACGGCAAGGCTGCAGTGCCTCTCGGCTCACAGAGTACAAACCAGAGTGACTTCCTTATTGATACAAAGCACACTTCAATGGGCGCAACCTGTGCAGATTACGGTCAGACCCTTGGTGAAGGCTACGTGCAGAAGATTGCTGACGGACACAATCACATTTCACCCGATAACGTAATTGATGCTTCGACCTGTGGATTCCCCGAAATTACGTGGTTTGTCAAGGATATGATGCACACTTGGTATTCTGACGGATACCACGAGTTTGTGTATACGCTCATCTATACACCGGGACAGGAAACAATACATACCTTCCCGCAGTATCCGCAGTTTATGCTCAATAATCAGGAAACGGAAGTTCTTGAACCGCTTACAAAGGAAAACGCGGACACGCAGAGTACAGATGTGGATTTCATAGCACTGTTTGAATTGCTCATAGCAAGCATAGAAAAATAAATGATTTTAAGGGCGAGGCGAACGCTTCGCCTTTTTCTTTTGTCATTTTTGTCAAAATTAAAGTCCTGATTAGTGCAATTTGATAGTTTTATGAAATCGGTAAATTTTTGCTGGAATTCATCCTTTTAATGTGCTAAAATCATAATGTAATTCTGCATAGAATTTAAGGAGGCAGTTGATATGAAATTCAGAAAGACTATGGCAATTATCCTTTCAGTCATTATGCTTGCAACGGGTACGGCTGTCGGCGCATATGCGGCAGACGGTGTTGATTATAAAATCAATAACACCTATGCAAACGTTGATTGGAACACTTACAATCAGTACAAAACAGACCTTCATTCTCACTCAACAGTTTCTGACGGTGACCAGACAATCAGAGAGCAGGTTGAAGCTCACTATTCACACGGCTTTGATATTATGGCTCTGAGTGACCACGGAACGGTTGACTACGGTTGGGATAAGGATACGGAAGCTAAGACTATCCGCGTTGTTCTTTCTATCAAGGAAGGCAACCGCCCGATTGATCCGCTTAAGGCTTCAGGTGTTACGGATGCAGGTCTTGATTACACATATGCTGACGATTATTACAAGCAGTATGATGAAAACGGAAACGCTCTTCACACAATGATGAGAGTTCCCTATGCAAACGAGCAGAATCCGACATCCTTCAACAACGCTCACGTAAACACATGGTTTGCTGATTACGGTAACGATGTTGTCGGCGGTACAAGCGATTACGCTACACCTATCAGAAAGATTGATGCACTTGGCGGACTTTCTGTAATCAATCATCCCGGTGAGTACACAAATGCAAGGGATGAAGAGTGCTTTGAAGATGCATACGATATGGATAATATCCACTATAAGTATGTTGTAAATAAGTTTGCTAACCTTCTTCTTAAGTATGATTCCTGCATCGGTATTGACATCAACAGTAAAGGCGACAGCAGAACACGTTTTGACAGAAAGCTCTGGGATATCCTTCTTCAGAAGGTTGTTCCTCACGGCAGAAACGTTTACGGTATTGCAACGTCAGACGCTCACAATCCGGATATCGTACATTCAGGTTATACATGGATGTGTATGCCCGAGCTTACAACCGATGCATTGAAAACATCAATGGAAGACGGCGCATTCTTCGCAGCAAGCTATTATATGGGTAGCCGCGAGGAAATCAGAGCATGGGCTTCCGAGCTTTCAGCAGCAGGTGTTGCACCTGAGTTTGCATCAAAGCTTCAGTCAACATATGAAACAATCGTTGAAGAAGAAAAGAACGGCGGTCAGGATACGAAGTTTGAATTTGACCAGAACGCAAAGGTTCCTATGGTAACAAGCGTTGCAGTTGATGAAAATGCAGACACAATCACAATCAGCACAAAGGATGCGTATATGGTTCATTGGATTGCTGACGGCGAATTCATTGCAACAGGCGACACAATTGACCTTGATAATTATTCGGATAAAATCGGCTCATACGTAAGAGCTGAAGTTATCGGTGAAGGCGGCGTTCTTTACACTCAGGCATTCACACTTGAGTATGAAGGCGCACCCGAGGCTGAGGATACATTCTTCATTGACCTTGGTTTACCTGCAACTCTTATCTGTGATACAATCGTAAAGGTACTTGCTTTTGTTCTCAGATTTACAGGTATTATTGCTCTTGGAAATCTTTTCCTTAAATAATTGGTTTTCAATTTGTTCAGGTGGTGTAAAAAATGGAAAGAAAAGTTAAAGTCGGTATTATCGGATGTGGCGGTATTTGTAACGGTAAGCATATGAATGCACTTACAAATCTTGACTACGTTGAAATTGTTGCTCTTTGCGATATCATTGTTGAGCGCGCTTATGAAACAAGAGATAAGTTCAAGCTCGGCGAAAACGTAGCAATTTATGAGGATTATAAAGAACTCCTCAAGGACGAATCAATCGAGGTTGTTCACGTTCTTACTCCGAACCGTTCACACAGCTTTATCACAATCGATGCACTTGAGGCAGGTAAGCACGTAATGTGCGAAAAGCCGATGGCGAAAACTGCAGCCGAAGCTCAGGCTATGCTTGATGCGGCAAAGAGAACGGGCAAAAAGCTTACAATCGGTTACCAGAGCCGTTGGAGAGACGAATATCTCTACCTTAAAAAGGCTTGTGAAGACGGCGAGCTCGGCGATATCTACTACGGCAGAGCGATTGCACTTCGCAGACGTGCTGTTCCTACATGGGGCGTTTTCCTTAACGAATATGAGCAGGGCGGCGGTCCTCTTATCGATATCGGTACACATGCTCTTGACCTCACACTCTGGCTTATGGATAACCACGAGCCGAAGATGGTAGTCGGAACATCATACAAAAAGCTCGGCAAGCAGGTCGGTACAGCTAACGCCTGGGGCGACTGGGATACAGAAAAGTTTACGGTTGAAGATTCAGCTTTCGGTTTTGTTGTTATGAAAAACGGTGCAACAGTTTCTGTTGAATCAAGCTGGGCTCTTAATATCGCAGACCCGATGGAAGCAACTGTTATGATCTGCGGTGACAAGGGCGGTGCTGACACGATGGGCGAAGATGACCTTCGTATTAACTACGTTAAGAACGGACGTCAGGTTATCGAAACCCCGAACTTCGACTGCGGCGGTGTTGCTTTTTACGACGGAGACAGTACCGATCCCGAAGTGCTTGAAGCAAACGGCTTCTACCAGGCTATTATCAATGACACTGAAGTTCCCACAAAGCCTGAACAGTCACTCGTTGTAACACAGATTCTTGAAGCAATTTATGAATCTGCAAAAACAGGCAAACCGGTATATTTTGATTAAATAAACTTTAAGGACGGTCAGACTTAATTCTATATGGAGTTAAAGTCTTACCGTCTTTTTTCAGGAGAATTATTATGTATAAATATGAAGCTAAATATTGGAACAATGCAAAATTAATAAAAACAGATATGAAGCCCTATGCTGACTTCGGAAATTCACCCTGGTGTGATGATGAAGAAAAGGCAAAATTTCAGTTTTCTGACGTTCGTTGTGACGACGGTATGCCGATGTTTGCAACGGATTTCGAAGCGGAAAGTTTCACTTCAGTAAAATTAAGCTTTACGGCTCTCGGCTGTATCGATATCTATATCAACGGCAAAAGGGTAGGTAACGATGAGCTTAAACCCGGCTGGACTAATTATAATAAGAGAACTCTCTATTATGAATATGACATAACGTCATATATCGCTGAAGGTAAAAACCGAATTCTTCTTGTTGCGGCGTCAGGTTGGTATCAGGGAAGAATATGTGGCGGCTACTACGGTGTGCATATGCCTGCTGTAATGGCTTGCGTAACAGTTGAAAACGACAAATCAAAAACAACTTTTATTACAGACGAAACCTGGAAAGCAACCTGCGGAGGACAGATACGCACTGCAGATATCTGGGACGGCGAATACCGCGACGGAAGATTTGACAGCTATGAAAAGATTTCCTGTGCTGATTATGATATTTCTGCATGGAAACAGGCAGAAATCTGCGATTATTTTGACGGCGAGATAACAGAGTTTGTCGGTCCGACAGTTAAGGTGAGAGACGGACTCAGTATCTGCGCAAAGAAGATGACTGTCTACGAATCAACGAAAGATAATGGCACACAGTTTGGCGAAATCGATGTTATTTCGACTCCGGAAAATCTTCCTCTTACTCTTAAAGCAGGGCAGAAGCTTGTTATTGATCTTGAACAGGAAATCGTAGGTTGGGCAAATATTAAACTCAAGGGTGCAAAAGGTACGGCTGTTAAAATCCGCCATGCAGAATTCCTCAATGATTCAGGTGATAAAGAACGCGGAAATGACGGTCCGAAGGGAAGCGTTTACACGGTAAATTTCCGTTCTGCAAAGGGCAAATCTCACTACATTCTTTCGGGTGACGGCGAAGAAAACTACAGACCGACGTTTACATTCTTCGGCTTCCGTTATATCGAAATTTCCGCCGATAACGATATCGAGCTTACCTCGTTTATCGCTGAGGTTGTTGGCTCAGACACAAAAGAAATCGGTCATATGGAAACATCCGACGAACTTGTCAACAAGCTTATTTCAAACATTATCTGGGGTCAGAGAAGTAACTATCTCTTCATTCCGACAGACTGTCCGCAGCGTGATGAAAGACTCGGATGGACGGGTGATGCTCAGGCTTTCAGCGTAACTGCAGCTTACAATGCTGATGTCAGCGGATTCTTCAAAAAGTGGATGCAGGATATGCGTGATGCGCAGAGCGACGAGGGTGCATACGGCGATATCGCGCCGAGAGTGTCATACTGCCGTTCGGACAATGCAACAGCCTGGGGTGATGCAGGTGTTATTATCCCTTACAACCTCTATAAGCTTTACGGCGATAAAGATTTTATTGAAGAGCACTATCCTTCAATGGAAAAATACATCGCACAGCTTATTGAAAATTACGGTTTTGAAGGTCCGATTCCTCGTTACGGTGACTGGCTTGCATATGACTATTGTAAAAATGAATATCTTTCATCTGCTTTCCTTATTCATGACCTTGATATGATGGCATTTATGAGTGATGAGCTCGGCAAGTCAGACAGGGCAGAACATTACAGAGCATTGAGAAAAGAAGCTCACAAGTATTTTGTTGCTACTTTTATGAAAGACGGCGAACTCATAGACAAAACACAGACTGACTATGTTATCGCGATTGCGTTTGACCTCGTCGAGGGCGATTACCTTAAAAAAGCATCAAAAGAGCTTGTGCAGAAAATAAAGGATAACGGCAACCGCCTTTCAACGGGTTTTGTCGGTACATACAATCTCTGTCCCGTACTTTCAAAGATTGGCGAAGACAACCTTGCATACACTCTTCTTATGCAGAGAAATGAGCCGTCATGGCTTTACAGCGTTGACCAGGGAGCAACGACAATCTGGGAACGTTGGAATTCATATACATTGGACAAAGGCTTCGGCGATGTTGGTATGAACTCTTTTAATCACTATGCTTACGGTTCTGTTCAGGAATGGATGTACCGCTATATGGCAGGTATTGAAACTGACGGTGTCGCATTCAAAAACATTCTTCTTCAGCCGAGAGTTGATACAAGAACTGCCGACGAGCTTCCCGAAGGTCAGCAGAGAATGAAGTGGGTGCGCTGTTCATACGATTCGGTTGCAGGTCTTATCGAAAGCGGATGGAGTAATGATGAAAGCTTTGTTTATGAATGTACAATTCCTGAAGAATCCTCTGCAACACTTCTTCTTCCTGTCTTTACAAACAATGTTTTGATCAACGGTGTTGAACATAGCTTTGATGAGTTCGAAAAGCAGGGTAACTGTGCGGTTATAAAGCTTGGTGCAGGCAGCTATGTCTTTGAGGAAGTGTGATGTATGACAGCGAACAAATCCTTGTGCCTTGCTCTCGGGATGCAGCTTGATGTTCCGGTGGTCGACCAACCTGAGCTCCTTAAAACCGCAGGCTTTGACAGCTTTGCCTTTGACAGAGTAAAAAACGGCACCTCAGAATTAACTGAGGTGCTGATGAAAAAGGCTGAAAAACTTGATCTTACCTGTGAGTATATCCATGCGCCTTTTTACGGAATGGACGATATCTGGCACGATGAGAGCGGTGAGCTTGCCGAAATTATGCTCAAAGACCTGTATGCCACAATTGATGACTGCAGTGATTTCGGCGTTAAGTATGCAGTTCTTCACGCTATTATCGGTATGGATAATTTCAATCCGACAGTTCTCGGACTTGAACGTCTTGATGATGTTATTGATTATGCCGTTAAAAATGATGTTTATCTTGCTTTTGAAAACACGGAAGGTGAGATGTATCTTGAAGCCATTCTCAACCGATACAGTGATGTTAAAAACGTCGGCTTCTGCTTTGATTCGGGTCATGAGCTTTGCTATAACTACGGCAAGGATATTCTTTCAAAGTACGGTGACAGCCTGTTTGTTACTCATCTGAATGACAACAAAGGAATGACGGGCAATGAACTGACTTTTTACGATGATTCACATCTCTTGCCTTTCGACGGTATTGCAGATTGGGAAGGAATAGCCAAAAGAATAAAATCGTTTAACTATAACGGTACTCTTTCTTTTGAGGTAATTTCAAAGGGCAGACCGACGAGAACGGACAACGATATTTATAAGAATTTATCATCGCAGGAATATGTAAATGAGGCTTATTCTAAAGCCGTTAATTTTGCTAATCTGCTCGAAACAGTATAAAATAACCCTGAAACAGTTTCGTTCTGTTTCAGGGTTTAAACATTTTTTTAATTATTTCTCTGCTTTAGGAGCAAAAACATATTTGAAAACGAGTGCCGCAAGTGCTGCACCGACAAGCGGAGCCAAGATGAATACCCAAACCTGGCTGAGAGCTGCGCCGCCCTCAAAGATAGCCGGAGCGAGGCTTCTTGCCGGGTTTACGGATGTTCCTGTGAGAGGAATACCGATAATGTGAACGAACGTAAGTGTAAGTCCGATTACGATACCTACAATGTTGGAAGTTTTTTCGTTTGAAGTAACTCCGAGAATTGTCATAACAAAAACGAATGTGAGAACGATTTCAACAATAACCGCACCTGCTGATGTCAGCTGAACTGCACTGAGTTCGCCGAAACCGTTGCTTCCGAAGCCTGTAAGCTCTGAATTTTTAGTTATTAAAGCAAGTATTCCGCTTCCTGCAAATGCGCCTGCAATCTGTGCGATAACGTAACCGATAAAATCGGAAAAGCTGAGTCCGCCGTTGATAAGCACTGCAAGAGAAACCGCAGGATTTACGTGACAGCCTGAAATGTGGCCGATTGCATAAGCTACGGCTACGATTGAAAGACCGAATGCAAGCGCAATTGCAAGAACACCGAGCGTTCCGTTGCCTGTTCCGCCTGAAAGACCGCCTGTAACAACTGCTGTTCCGCAGCCGAAGAGTACGAGCACCATTGTGCCGATGAACTCGGCAATATATTTTTTGATGTTCATAATTTTACCTCCTGAGATAAATATGTTTTTATTATTATAACATCGGCGTAAAAGACTGTCAACAATGTTGACGGAGCAGAGATTAAATGATAAAATAAAAAATCAGAGGTGAATTTTATGGAAAAACCAAGTATCAATATTATCAGCGCAGGCGACAGATATAACTACGGCGACGTGCTTTATTCTGTAGTTATGAGCGAATATCTAAAAAAATATGAGCCGGAAATTTACGCAGGATATAATATTGAACATTATGGTATAATTAAATCTGACCTTACAGAGGCAGGTGGACTTGAAACATTGCCGATAAGAGAATTATATAAAAAAGATTTTACAAAAGGTTCTTTGATTGCGGTTGCGGGCGGTCAGGTTATCGGTGCAAATATTGAAGTTTTGTTTAAGTTTCTGAAGACAGACAGGTTTTCTCTCTATGCAGATCTGATACGTTATTTCACTTTATCAAAGATTGGGAAAGACAGGGGAGAAATGCTTGTAAAACGTTTTGGTTGTAAGACAAAGTACCCGTATATAATCTCAAGAAAAGACCTTAAGTCGGACTGCAGAATAGTTTACAGTAATGTTGGCGGATTTGTCTCAGCGAATGAAACCGAAGCGGTAAATGAAATTGTAAATGCTGATTATTTTTCAGTTAGAGATTTACAAAGCTTTGAAGAAAACAGTAAGTACAGAAAGGATACGTTCCTTACTCCTGACGGTGCTGTGCTTATGTCCGATGTTTTTTCACGTGAAAGGCTCGAAAATGAAATCAGTGAGCAAGTTCGTAAAGTAAATGGAAATTATATTGCTATTCAGTTCAGCCTCAGTTATTATAAACAACATGAAAACGAAATTGTTGAAACACTCAAGAATTTTAAGGAGAATAATAAAGATACTGACATAGTACTCGTGCCTATCGGATACGCGATTTTGCACGATGACCTGATTGCACTCAAAGAGCTTAAGTCGAAGCTATCTGAAGCAATTTTGATTGAGAGACTTACAATAAAAGAAATTATGTATCTTATAGCAGGTGCAAGTTTTTTTCTGGGGACGTCATTACACGGAATTGTAACGGCAATGTCGTTTGCTGTTCCGTATATTGCACTTGGCGCACATAATTCATCAGCTAAACTTGATGCTTTTGTAAATACATGGGGATGTGAACCATACAATAAAGCAATGCCGATAAATGCCCTTGCTGAGTTGTACAATGAAAGAGAAAAAACGTCAAAGAGTCTCAGCAAATCTGCAGAAAAACAAATTGAACTCGCAAAGGAAAACTATAACAACTTGTTTTCTTTAATCAAATAAACTGCGCCGTCGTAAGGCGGCGTTTTTTTACTGCCAATGGTTACGTGGCTGATGCTGACTTGCCTGCGGACAGCAGTAGTTGACGAGTATAGTATCCTCGCCGATTATGTCAATATCGCACCAGGGGATAATAATATCCTCACATTTACCAAAGAAACCCATCATTCTTCCTTTACCGTAAATAACAATCGAAACAAGCTTTCCGTTTGCAATATCAATCTCAACGTCATCAACGTTGCCAAGCCTTGCTCCGTTGGATTTGCAAATAACTTCTTTGTTTCTTAATTCAGCAATACAGCAACTCATACAAAAACCTACCATTCATTTTGTTTGTTATTTATAAGCGGATTGTTGTTGTAAAAATTTTGATTTTGTGTTAAAATATATCTGTACAATAATATTATGAAAGGTGTGTAATTATGAAAAAAATAATTTCACTCATTCTTTCGGTTGTTATGGTTTTCTCAATCGGCAGTGTTTGCTTCAATGTTAATGCATTTGCTGAAGCAGAAGCTCCTGAGACTCCCGTAATACCTGAAATTTCTGTTGATTCAGAGTTCATTATGGACGAACTTTCATTCTGGATAGGCTCTCTCGGCTTTGACAGCATGAAATTCCCCTCCGATGTCGATGAATTTACGGATATGCTCCTTAAGTTCCTTTACGGTATCGTTGACAAACTCATCGATGTGGTTCTCAAGGCAATCAATATGGTTGTTCCTTCTGTTGATTTCCCTGACAAGGAAACATATGTAAACGATCAGTTCTATCCCGGTATGGATGAATATCTTGCAACTCCTGCACAGGGTGCTGTGTGGAGTGTAGGCTACGGCAGCGGTTCAATCCAGACAGGTAACGAGATGGACGGTAAGCACTATGTCGGCGGCAGCCTTTCTTTCCCTGATCCGAAGACAGTATCTGCTGTTTACGACGATCAGCGCGTACGCTGTGTAGCACTCAATGACGGCAGCGGCAGAGGTACTGTTGTTATCGCTGTTGTTGACGCATTCGGTCTTTCAAACACAGATGTTGCAGGTATCCGTGCACAGCTTGCTGATTTTGCGAAGGCAAACAACATTGTTGGTATCAATATTTCTGTTCTTCATCAGCACAGCTGCGTTGACACATTCGGCATGAACGGTGACCTTCTTAAGATGGTATTCACAAATCCTGCCGCAAACGTGGCAAACAAGCTTTTCGGCACAGATATCAAACTCCTTGATGGCAGAAATCCGGAGTTTATGGCAAACCTTTACAATGTAACAGAGCAGGCTATCAAGACTGCTGTCAATACAATGGAAGAGGGTAGAATTTACTACTCAACAGCTGATATAGAAGACCTTCTCAGAGAGAAGAGAGATCCTTACGTTGTTGACGGCAACCTTCACCGTTTCCGTTTTGTTCCTGCTGACGGCGGCAAAGAAACATGGATTGTAAACTCTCCGAGCCATTGCGTAGGTAACGGTGCAGCGGGTACAGAGGTTACAGGTGACTATCCGTACTATATGGAACAGGTAATTAACAAGCGTGAAAATGCTAACTTTATGATGGTTCTCGGTGCTGAGCTTGCAATCTCTTCAGATTATGAGCCCCTTGGTCTTCCTGAGAATTACGACAGTATCGAAGGTATCAACGCTTACGGTACGGAACTTGCAAGACGCCTTATTGAAGAATCAACTGAAGAAGTTGAGGTTGCTCCTCTTCTTAACTTTAAAATGGACCAGTACTATGTTCCCGTAACAAACCAGATTCTCCTCTTCGCAGGCAAGCTTGGTGCAATTTCAAATACTGTTGTCGGTCTTGATGCAATGGACCGTGAAGCAGAGATTCTTACAGAAATCGGCTACCTTGAAATGGGTACAGACCTTGCAATCGCTCTTGTTCCCGGTGAACTTGAAGCTGCAATTGCATACGGCGGATGCCTCGGTGCAGATGATTCCTGGACATACGGAGATTTCGACTATCCTTCAATGCAGGAGGTAGTGGGCGAGGATAAGAAGCTTATCGTATTCGGTCTTATGAATGACCAGGTTGGTTACATCCTTCCCGACAATGAATTCAAGAGCCTTCTTGCAGGTGAAAACGAAGAAATCGTTGCTTCCGGTAACAAAGCAGGTTCAAACACAATTGAAGCTTTTATGAGCCTTGTTGAAACAGTTAAATAAGCAATATAAAAAATTAAGGGGTTGTCGTTTGACAACCCCGTTTTTTTGATTGTCTGGCAATGGCTGAAAACCCCCGGTTCTACCGGGGGAAAAAGAACGCTTCAGTGAAAATAAAAAGCAGCACGCAAAAGAGTGCTGCAAAAAATAATAACCTCCTGATATAATAGAAGCGGTTTGACGACTGCATTA
>JAZSQQ010000063.1:0-9968 GCA_045538055.1 Acutalibacteraceae bacterium | reverse complement strand
ATGTTCATGCCGATTCCGATCGCGCTTATCAAGCAATTTTACGAATGGGGATATTTCGATTTCCTCAAAATCCCGGAAAATGAATAACGGTTAAGGAGCGCGAAACTTTTGCGCTCTTTTTCATTCGTTCTTTACACTTGAAAATTTTTGTCAGATATGGTATTCTTATAGCATAACACACAGGGAGGTATTATAATGCCTTTACTCGAATCGGGTGAGATGTATCTTGAAACAATTCTCGTCCTTTCAAAAAGCGGAAAAAGCATCCGTTCAATAGATATCGTTGAGTATATGGGATATTCAAAGCCGAGTGTCAGCCGTGCGATCGGACTTCTCAAAAACGGCGGATACGTAACCGTTGATGCGGAGGGTCACCTCAGCCTGACTGACGTCGGCAAGGATGTTGCGGAGAAAATCTATCAGCGTCACACAATGCTTACGGAATTGCTTGTGCGCCTCGGTGTTTCAAAGGATGTCGCATCGGAGGACGCGTGTAAAATCGAACACGTTATAAGCGAAGAAACCGTTGCAGCGATAAAGAATTATGTTGAAAATTGCGAGTGATTGTTTTGAAATATTCAGTTGACAGAATTGAAGAAGGTTTTGCTGTCTGTGAGGATGAAAACGGGAAGACGGTAAATATAGAAAAAGAAAAGCTCCCTGAAAATGTAAAAGAGGGTGACCTTATTTCAATTGATAACGGAGAAGCTGTTATTCTTACAGAAGAAACGGAAGAAAGAAGAAAAAAGCTTGCAGAAAAAAGAAGAGCACTTTTTGAAAGAAGGAGAGTCGATTAAGACTCTCCTTTGTTTCCGTAACCGAAACCTTTATAATGCTTTTTCTTTCTGCTTGTCGGAAGACCGTGAGAAATTTTCGGGAAGCTGTTGTCACTGTCCGCTGTAGGCTGAATGTTGTACGTGCCGTATTTGTGCAGAATTTCGTCACAGGTTTCAGGCTGACCGTAAACTGCCTCATCAATTTTGCGGTAAAATTTGTTGTTTTTATTATTCATATTATCACCTGAAAATTATATTTCTCTTTTTTATATCAAAAATTCACAAATAAACTTGACAAATACTGAAAATTATAGTATTATACGACATTATAACTCAACGGGCGTGAACATATAATCACGTCCGTTAGCATATTATATAGGAAAAAGGAGGGTTTGTTATGGATTCTTTGATCCCTTGGTTGGATCCGTTCCGGCAGGTTACGTTTCCTGCACTGATAATCAAGATTCTTATGGCTGTGTTTTTCGGCGGACTTATCGGTCTTGAACGCGGACAAAAGCACCGTGCGGCGGGTAGCCGTACTTATATGATTGTCTGTCTCGGTGCGGCACTCACAATGATACTCAGCCAGTATGAAGCAAACCTTCTTTCGGGACTCTGGGCAGAAATTGCCGACAAAGTCGGAATAAAAACAGACGTTTCACGTTTCGGCGCGCAGGTAATCAACGGAATCGGTTTCCTTGGTGCAGGTACAATTATCGTTACGGGACGTCAGGAAGTAAAGGGACTTACAACTGCGGCAGGTCTCTGGGCTTCGGCTTGTATGGGTCTAGCAATCGGCTCGGGTTTTTATGAATGTGCCGTTTTCGGCTTCCTTCTCATTCTTATCACAACAACGATTTTCAACAAGCTCGGCGCGTGGGTAATTGCCAACGCAAGGAATATGGATCTCTATGTTGAGTTTGACAGAATGGATAATCTCGGCGAAATTATCAGCACAATCAAAGCCCTGAATATTCAGATTTTTGACGTTGATACACAGCGAGAAAAACAGTCCAACGGAGTTGTCATCGGTGCGGTTATCTCGATGGGTCTTCCAAAGGGCGAAACGCATTCTCACGTAATGTCAAAAATTTCAAAGCTCAATTACGTCACTCTTGTTGACGAAATATAAGGGAGGGTGAAGAATGCTTGGTTTTCTTGATTTTTTAAGAGATGTTACAACCGTTTCCGTACTCTTCCGCCTTTTCCTTGCTGTCATGTGCGGCGGTATAATCGGTATCGAGCGTGAGCATAAGCGCCGTCCCGCAGGTTTCCGTACTCATATTCTTATCTGCCTCGGTGCATCAATGACAACTCTTACGAGCCAGTTTTTGTTTTACGATCTGAACCTTTATACGGATATCGGCAGACTTGGCGCACAGGTTGTTGCAGGTATCGGTTTTATCGGTGCAGGTGCAATCATTGTAACAAAGCGCCGTCAGGTTAAGGGACTTACAACTGCGGCAGGTCTTTGGACTTGCGCAATTATCGGACTTGCAATCGGTGCCGGATATTATGAAGCGGCTGTGATTGCAACGCTTGTCATTGTTATTGCTGAAATCTTTTTTGTTAAGTTTGAATATTGGGTTCTTGTTAATTCAAGAAATCTCAATATTTATGTTGAGTATGAGGATAACGAAAATCTTGATAACGTTATCCGCCTGATCAAGGGTTACAGAATTGTTATCATTGACCTTGAAATCACAAAATCGGGAAATAATGCCTGCGCGATTTTCCAGCTCCAGCTTCCGAAAAAGATTTCGCACGATAAGATTATGACGGCGATTTCAACGGCTGAAGGAATTGTTTCCGTTGAGGAATTATAATTTTGTGTTGTAAAATTTCTTTTGATGTAGTATCATCTTTTCGGAGGAGATACTATGACACATAAAGAACTTTTTTCAGACGCAAGATGGATATGCCCGAAGAGTGACGCCGACGCGGCACTTTTTCGTGCTGAATTTATAAATAATAAGGCTCAGTCTGCAGAAATAACAATCTGCGGATTGGGCTATTTTATTTTGTATGTCAACGGTCAGCGAGTGAGCGATGATGAATTTGCTCCTGCCTATACGGACTATCATAACCGTCCGGATATGGTGCTTTCATATCCTTTGAATGACATCTTTTCACACAGAATTCACGTAATGAAATATGACATTACAAAGTATCTGCGCGAGGGTGAAAATATTCTCGGCGTAATGGTCGGCGGCGGATTTTACCATCAGCTTTTAAGAAAAGGCGAGGGCAACGTCAGCTACGGCAAAATCAAGCTCTGCTATAGAATTGATTTTGAAGACGGTACTCAGCTTCTTTCCGATGCAAACACACTTTATAAAAGAGGCTTTTTTGTCAAGTCAAATCTTTTTCACGGCGAGCATCACGACTTTTCAAGATTCGACAGAAAGTGGAACACCCTTGAAGCTCAGAAGCACGGATGGGCGAAACCCGATATCGTAACACCGCCTCTGAGCGATTATCTTGTTCAGACCTGTCCGTCGGATAAGGTGGTTGAAACTCTGAAGCCCGAGCTTGTCAAAGAAGCCGATACATATAACATATACAAGGTTGAAAGAAACATAACGGGTTATCCTGTTCTTCGCTGTAAGGGAAAATCCGAGCAGCTCTGGTACGAATGTGCAGAGGAGCTTGACGAAAATCTCGATATTGACAATACATCAGTCGGCTACGGGGAACAAAGACAGCGCTATTTTGCAATAACGGACGATTCAGATGAGCTTTATCATCCGTATTTTACCTGGCACGGGTTTCAGTATTTTGCAGTCAGCAATAACTGCGAGGTCGCAGAGGTGCGCGTTATTCATACGGATATGGCTGTCACATCATCATTTGAATGCAGCGATGAAACACTCAACTGGTATTACAAGGCTTTTGTGAATACACAGCTCGGTAATACTCATGGTTGTATCCCGTCAGACTGTCCGCACCGCGAACGCCTCGGCTATACGGGTGACGGAATGCTTACCTGCGATGCCGTTATGACAGAGTTTGACGCAGAAGCAATGTACAGAAAATGGATTGAGGATATAAAAGACTGTCAGGATAAGCTGACAGGTCACGTTCAGCACACAGCACCGTTCGGCGGCGGTGGCGGCGGTCCTGCAGGTTGGGGTGGTGCAATGATAGTTGTACCGTATCATTTCTACCGTCACTACGGTGATGTTGAAGCACTTAAAGAAGTCTACACCAATATGGCAAAGTTCGTTGAATATATGGAAAGCCGTTGTAAGGAGGGGCTTATTGTCCGTGAAGAAAAGGACGGTTGGTGCCTTGGCGACTGGTGTACTCCTGAAAAAGTCACAATTCCCGAACCTTTTGTAAATACAACATTATATATCATTCAGCTTAAAATGCTTGTTCAGCTCTGCAAAGTTATCGCTATTGATACAGCAGATTATGAAAAGATGATTGCAGAGCATACAGAAGCCGTTAAGAAAGCGTATGCCGACGGCGACGGAAGCTTCCTTTCCTGTCTTCAGGGTGCAGATGCCTTTGCCGCAGAATGCGGAGCAGGGGATGAGAGAACAATTGCTAATCTTATAGAAAAATACACGTCACTTCAGCAGTTTGATACAGGTATTTTCGGCACGTTCAGCCTTATGAATGTTCTCTATTCGTCAGGTAACGGTAATCTGGCTACAGAGCTTCTTGCAAACAAAAACACAGTTTCGTTTGAAACTATGCGAAAAGCAGGCGCAACAACAATCTGGGAAAACTGGAATGCCGAATCTTCTCATTCTCATCCGATGTTCGGCGCAAGTACAGTTTACCTTTTCAGGGATATTCTCGGTATTAAGCAGACTGAAAACTCAGTAAGCTACAATGAAGTTGTAATCAAACCCGTTTTTGCAGATTGTCTTGGCTTTGCAAAGGGGTATATAACTACACCTCACGGAAAGATTTCTGTTGACTGGAAAAAGAATAACGGTGAGCTTTTCGTTGAAATCAACATTCCGAAAGGTGTCAAGGCAAAATTCAGTTACGGTGAAAACATAATCTCACTTGCAACCGGGTTAAATGCCTTTATTATATGAAAAAATCCCTGGCTCGTCTGAGTCAGGGATAAGTTTTATTCAAAAAGCGGAGTGGAGAAATATCTTTCTGCCGTGTCGGGGAGTACGGTTACAACCGTTTTACCCTTGCCGAGCTTCTTTGCAAGCTTCATTGCCGCTGCAACGTTTGTGCCGCTTGAAATTCCGCACATAATGCCTTCCTTTGACGCGAGGTCACGTGCTGTCTGCAAGGCCTCTTCGTCTTTGATGATGCAAACATCGTTATAAATTGAAGTGTTGAGAATTGCCGGGATAAGTCCGTCACCGATACCCATCTGAATATGAGTGCCGATTGAACCGCCTGAAAGGATTGCTGCATGTTCAGGCTCAACAGCCCAAATTTTGATATCAGGATTTTTCTCCTTAAGAGTTTCGCCGATGCCCGTGATTGTACCGCCGGTGCCGATACCCGAGCAGAAGCCGTGAATCGGTCCGTCAACCTGATTGAGAATTTCAACACCTGTCTGCTCACGCTGGATTGCAACGTTTGCGGGGTTTTCGAACTGCTGAGGAACAAAAACGTTCGGGTTTTCGTCACGCATCTTAAGGGCGAGCTTAAGGCATTCGTCAATACAATCGCCAATGTTGCCTGCGTCGTGAACATAAACAACTTCAGCACCGTAATGCTCAACAATTTTTCTTCTTTCTTCACTGACGGAATCGGGCATGATGATAATCGCCTTGTAGCCTCTTACTGCACTTACAAGCGCAAGGCCGATGCCCTGGTTACCGCTTGTCGGCTCAACAATTATTGTATCCTTGTTGATAAGACCTCGATTTTCAGCATCCACAATCATATTGTATGCAGTTCTTGTTTTGATTGAACCGCCAACGTTGAGACCTTCGTATTTAACAAGGATTTCAGCACTGTCAGGTTCAACCATATTTGCGAGTCTTATAAGAGGTGTGTTACCCATTGCCTCCAAAACATTGTTATAAATCATTTGAACTACTCCTGAATGAAATACATTTTTATTATAATATGCCGTGTGTAAAATCCTGACACTGTCAGAACAAAAATCAATGTAGTATACCATAAAAGTTTTTTAATATCAATATTTAAATGAAAAATTTTCATAGCTGTTTATTGACAGGTCTCTTTTGTTGTGGTAAAATGGCTTGCATTTTTGATAAGGCAGAACAATATAAATATAATCGGGAGGTAAGCTATGAAAACTACAAAGAAAGCAGTAAGATTCATTGCGCTCGTGCTTGTGCTGATTATGGTCGCATCTGTTTCACCCTTGAACGCGGTTGCACTTAAGAAGACGGTGCCGTCAGAAGGTGCGGGACACGCACTCGTTATCAAGAGCGACAATCTTACGGTAGCCAGAAGAAAAACAATTCAGATGACAGCGACGGTAACAAATGTTGAAGAACAGCCTGTAATATATTGGGCATCAACAGATGAAAACATCGCAACTGTTGACCACAACGGTGTGGTAAAGGGTGTTTCGGTAGGCGTTGTTACAATTGCGGCGGCAACTGTTGTTGACGGCGAAGTTCTCAGCGGCGAGTTTACAATCAATGTTGTAAGACAAAACAACTTCCTCAGAAATCTTCTTGAGGATAAGCAGGTACTCAGCTATCAGTACAGCTATATTGACGATTATTATTACACAAACGATAAGGATGCATGGCAGTACAACTTCGGCTTCGGTAAGATTTACGACTTTGTTTCACCCTACATTCTTCTTGAGTACGACTATATCCGTGTTTTCTTTACTTATGATAACAAGGATTGGATGCTTCAGATGTGGAAGGGTCAGTACGGTCTTGTGTTCTATGGCGGAGAAGTAGGTATTTACACCAAAGAGCATTCAGACAAGGGTATCAACGAGTGGACATTCTTCAATTGCCCTGCAGAGGAAGATTGGCTTAATATGGAAATGACTCTCTGGCACGAAGATATAAACGGAAACTGGAACCGTGAATTCACAAGAACGTATGATAAATACTGGTGGTGCACGGGCTTTAAAAACGGACACCTCCGTCAGGAAGAGCCCGCAGACGAGCTTCGTCTTACCGGTAGAATTACCTTGAAGGATGCACAGATGACAAGTCTTGTTGCGGACGGACTTGCAGCATGCGGACTTGCAAAAGCAAACAGCAAAAATGCGATGGGCGTTGACTCGATATACGTTGACGGCAATGACATCCATTTCAGCTGGCAGAATGTTTCCGAAGCGGAAAGCACAATGTTTATCAAGGTAAGCACAGGTATTCTCGGCTCACTTCTTGTTCTTCCTTTTGCTCCGGTAATTCTTCCGTTTGTCGGTGCTTATGCAGTGCTTGTATTGCTTACATCAGGTATTCTTTAATTAAATAATATTTCAAAAGATCGCCTTAGCGGCGGTCTTTTGCTTTTTGTAAGTGAGTTTTGTACGGAGATTCTGTTTGCCTTTTGGACAGGATTGTGATATTATCTGTCTGAGGTGATTTTATGAATCCGTACGTAATAATCGGAATAATGATTGCGGTTGACTTAATTACGCTTCCGTTTATAATCAGAAAAATGTTAAAAAAAGGCGGTAAAAAAACGGTTCTGAAAATCGTTACGCTGATTGTTGTTTTCGTCGTAATCGAAACAATCTGCTCGGTTGTTTATGTCAATTCAAACACTTACTTTGACCGTCTGGGCAACAGATACGAAACTGTTGAGGCGGTTCGTTATTATGACAGGGAAGAGAATCAGTACGTGATAACCAAAGATCCGTCGGGACGTGAATATTTTACATCCCTTAACGGAAGGTTTATGCGAATTGCAGAGATTACTTATATCGACGAAGAAGGATATCTTTACTTCGATCTCGACAAAGAACTTGTGAAACATACGGATAATAAGTACGCTTACTTTGATGAAAGCGGAAAGCTTTACTATCCGTTTGATACGGTGGAATGGAAATCAAATGGCAGAATGTCGTTCAAATAAAGCTGTTCTAAGGATATTAATTATTAAAAATCGTTGACATTTATCCTTGTCAATGTTAAAATTTTTGTAATAAGAAACAGAATATGGTTGAATGATGGAGGCGCGGCTAATACGATTACCTCTCAAAGGTAAGGCAACGCAGAGAGTGAAAAGATTGGTCGCCGAAGCAAAAGAGAAATGCCTTTTTAACTTTTGCTGGGACGTTGCAGAATATGTAACGTACTGTCACGGTTGTGGAGTGCTATCAATAAAGTCTTCGGACATGGTTGGTGTTCTTGCTCAACCATGTCCTTTTTCTTTAAAATTTTTGGAGGGTTTATACTATGTCAAAAACAAAGAAAATTGTCTTGGCTGTAGTCGCAGTTGCAATTGTTGCTCTTCTTGCATTTGCAGCTTTCAACGGCGGTCATCTTGCAACAGCAGCTTGTGTTGACTGTGACGGTGCAGGTATTGTCGATGAAGCAGCTTGCGAAACCTGTGGCGGCGAAGGCAATGTACAGGCATCATGGTGGGCACTTGTTCCGCCGATTATTGCTATCGGTCTTGCACTTATCACAAAGGAAGTTTACAGCTCATTGTTCATCGGTATCGTTGCCGGTGCAATCCTCGGTTCAAACTTCAAATTTACAGGCACAATGGATCTTATCACAAACAACGGTTTGATTGATGCGGTTTCAGGTACAGCAGGTATCTTTATTTTCCTTGTTGTTCTTGGTGTTATCGTTGCTCTTATCAATAAGTCAGGCGGTTCTGCTGCTTTTGGTGCATGGGCAGAAAAACACATTAAGTCAAGAGTTGGTGCAATGCTTGCAACTTTTGTTCTTGGTGTTCTTATCTTCATCGATGACTACTTCAACTGCCTTACAGTCGGCTCAGTTATGCGTCCTGTTACAGACAGCAAGAAGGTTTCACGTGCGAAGCTTTCTTACCTTATCGACGCAACAGCAGCTCCGATCTGTATGATTGCACCTATTTCTTCATGGGCAGCAGCAGTTGCTTCTTATGCTCCTGAAGGACAGGGTCTTTCACTTTTCATTAAGGCAATTCCGTACAACTTCTATTCACTTCTTACACTTGTTTTCATCGTTTTAATCAGCCTTATGAAGTTTGATTACGGCCCGATGAGAATTCACGAAGTAAATGCAAAGCTCAAGGGCGACCTTTACACAGCAGGCGACAAGGCAGAAGTTGCTGACGAAGGTCATTCTGCAAAGGGTAAGGTTATTGACCTTGTTCTTCCTATTATTGTTCTTATCGTTGCTTGCGTATTTGCTCTTGTTTATAACGGTGGTATCCTTGACGGTGCAAACTTCATTGATGCTTTCTCAAACACAGATGCAACTGTCGGTCTTCCCTGGGGCAGCCTTATTGCTCTCGTATTTGCTATCGCATACTTCTGCATCCGTAAGGTTGTTACATTCAAGGAAGCAATGGAAGCTATTCCTAAGGGCTTCATCGCAATGGTTCCTGCAATCCTTATTCTTACATTCGCAACAGCTCTTAAGAATATGACAGGCGTTCTCGGTGCAAAGCCGTTTGTTAACGAAGTTATGAGCAATGTTCCTGATGGTCTTGCAAGCTTCATTCCCGCAATTGTATTCATTGTTGCTTGCTTCATTTCTTTCGCAACAGGTACATCATGGGGTACATTCGGTATCCTTATTCCGATTGTTATCACAATTTTCGAAACAGGCGATCCGCTTCAGATCGTTGCAATGTCAGCTTGTCTTGCAGGTTCAGTCTGCGGCGACCACTGCTCACCGATTTCTGATACAACAATCATGTCATCAGCAGGCGGTCAGTGTAACCACCTTAACCACGTTTCAACACAGCTTCCGTATGCAATTTCAGTTGCTGCAATCTCATTCGTAATGTACATCCTTGCAGGTTTTGTACAGAGTGCTGCAATCGTACTTCCGGTTGGTGTTGCTGTAACAGTTGTGTTCCTCTTCCTTATGAAGATGGTTATGGTAAAGAAATACGGCAAAGAAAACGTATAATTTCTGATATTCCAAAGACCTCGGTGAAAACCGGGGTCTTATTTTTTTGTCTGGCAATGGCTGAAAACCCCCGGTTCTACCGGGGGAAAAAGAACGCTTCAGTGAAAATAAAAAGCAGCACGCAAAAGAGTGCTGCAAAAAATAATAACCTCCTGATATAATAGAAGCGGTTTGACGACTGCATTAC
>JAZSQQ010000045.1:0-17836 GCA_045538055.1 Acutalibacteraceae bacterium | reverse complement strand
CAAGGAGTTGTACAAAAGGATTGTCTTCCTAAGACCGCTTGGCCTCCGACTTATAATGTGGAAGATTTTGTTTCGGCTCTGATTCGCTTTGAAAACGGTTTCACGCTGCAGTTGGAAGCATCGTTCAATCTCAATATTCCGGAAGATCACGGCGAAGTTGACCTGTTCGGAACAAAAGCAGGCATCAAGATGGACGACAATGTTGAAATTTATACCGATTTTGCAGGTAAGTTTGTCAATATGGCTCCCACGGGCAGAAACGGTTTTGATTTCACAGGCGGTTTCAATGCGGAAATCGCAGGGTTTGTCAATGCTGTTCTCGGTAACGCTCCCTGCAGAGCAACGGGTGAAGACGGCGAAGACCTGATGAAGATTATTGATGCGATTTACGAATCTGCATCAAAAGGTGTCAGCATTGAGATTAAATAATTAAATAAAAATAAAGTAAAAAAAGTTAGAAAAATTATAAAAAAAGGCTTGACAAACGTGTATGCGTCTGCTATAATGCTCAATGTTCCGAGGGGAACACAAACGAATGCGAGAGTGGCGGAATAGGCAGACGCGCACGTTTGAGGGGCGTGTGTTTTTACGTACGGGTTCAAGTCCCGTCTCTCGCACCATATTGAGTATTCATAAGGGATTTGACCTGTGAATACTCAATTTTTTTGCTTAAAATAGAGTTTTGTAAATATATTTAATATTTTTATGTATCGTCGCATTCCTTTCGGAGTGCGACTTTTTTGGTTTTAGGGTAAATCCCTAACAAGTGGAATTTGTATGCACAAATTCAATGCTTGCTAAGACTTATTCCTACTTTCAATCGTAAAGTGTTCGTTTAGCTTTTTCAAAGATGTTGTAATAGGCAGTCTATTGTGATATAATGATACTACATTATTATAAAGGATGTGAAATGTCTTGTTTAAATTCAGAAAAGGTTGTACAGTTCCGTATCCTGAAAGAATTAACGAAGAATATGAAATAAATGACAACTGTATAGTTGCAAATATAGGTGCTGATAAAATTGAAAACCTATTGTTAGATTTCATAAAGATACACAATGAACCATTATTTTTTATTTTGGAAACCCCTGCAATGAAAAATGACGAAACCGAAATAAAATCAGGTGTAGTGGAAAAATTCCATAAAGATGTCTTTTATATTGACGGTTGCACTCAGAAAGAAACCTTTGCGATTTTAAACAGAGTCGGCGAACTTCTCATTAATGATGGCTTATCTTCTTTCGGATTTGGTTGTCATATTTCACACGATGAAATTATGATTGGCAAATACAATGTTGTTACTATTTATTCACAAGATATCGAAAAATATAATACACTTTTAGAAAAGCACAAAATAAAGCGTGTTGATAAGATTGTAACTGCTTGGGATACTTTTACTCAAAACAATCCGGGCAAATCAGAAAAAGTTGAAACGGACGGAAAAGATATTTTTGATATACCAAAAATGTTTGAAGATTGGGGAATATATCTTGCTGAACAAAGAGAGGATTAATTTTTTAATCCCTAATGAACACTCGGACCAAAAAAAGGACACCATACGGTGTCCTTTTTTTGGTGTGGGATTTGAACCCTAAGAGGGTAAGTTTGAGGCGGTACTGATGTTTGATGATGTAAAATATATATTTAACAGGTTATTTCTTTTTTAGCAACTTGTGTTTCTGACTTTACTGTGATAAAATATATACAAACAATTACACTTAAGGAGTGTTTGTTATGAAGAAATTCGTACAGGTCGGATGCGGAATACGCGGTATAGAGGGTTATGCTGAACCTATACTGAAAGATTATAAAGATCAGATTCAGCTTTGCGGTGTTTATGACATCAATTATAAGCGTGCCGCTCTTGTTAGTGAATACTCGGATGTTGCAGTTCCTGTGTTTGATGATTTTGATGAGATGCTTCGTGTTACAGAACCGGACACCGTTATCGTAACAACCAAGGACAGTATGCACGACTTTTATGCAATCAAGGCACTTGAAGCAGGCTGCGATGTTATTGTCGAAAAGCCGTTGACAACTACTTTTGAAAAGGCAAATGCAATTAAAGCTGCTGAAGAAAAGTCAGGAAAGACAGTTACTGTAGTTTTTAACCTCAGATATCTTCCGTTTTTTGCAAGAGTCAAAGAACTGCTCAAAAGCGCAGTCATAGGTGATGTGCTAAGTGTCCATTTTGAATGGTTGCTTGACACTCAGCACGGAGCTGATTATTTCAGACGTTGGCACAGACAAAGAGAAAATTCAGGCTCTTTACTCGTACATAAATCGACACATCATTTTGATCTGGTTAACTGGTTTCTTGATGATGATCCGATTGCCGTAAACGCTTTCGGTTCAAGAAGTTTTTACGGACCGACACGTGATAAACGTTCACAGAGATGCCTCATGTGCCAGTTTAAAAAGAGCTGTGAATTTTATCTTGATATAAATCAACCGCCAATGGATAAGCTTTATCTTGCTTGTGAAGATGTTGACGGATATTATAGGGACAACTGTATTTTCTCGGAAGAAATTGACATTGAAGACACAGTAAGTGTTAATGTGCTTTATAAAAAAGGTGCGGTTATGAGCTATTCTCTGACAGCCCATTCACCATACGAGGGATTAAGAATTGCATTCAACGGCACTGAAGGTCGTCTGGAATTCAGCAAGCTTGACGGAAGATATTCGGATTTTGGTCAGGGTGTGAATAATGTTATTACGATTTATAACCGCCTTGGAGAGAAGATTACCATGAATGCACCGCAGGATTTACCCGGCGGACACGGCGGTGCAGATGAAAAAATCAGAGATAATCTGTTTGTCGGTTGTGAAAATGATCCACTCAGACAAATGGCTGATGTTCGTGCAGGTATGATGTCCATAGGTATAGGAATGGCAGCAAATATTTCAATGAAAGAAAACCGCAGAGTTTATCTGAGCGAATTTTATGATGAATTAAAGTAAGTCTGAATGAAAATCACCTGATCCGAATAAGGTCAGGTGATTTTACTTGTTATACTGTTTATTGTAAATTAAGTAGCTTTATGCTATAATGGTAAAAATAAGACTGAGGAGTGGTTTGATGAAGATTACCCTTAATCCTGACAAAGTATATCAGAAATATGAAGGTATCGGTGCTAGCGGTGCCTGGTGGGCGCAAATTGTCGGTGGATGGACAAATACTGATGCTAACGGAGAAGAAGTCCGTAATGTTATTTCTCGTCTTCTGTATAGCAAAGAGAACGGTATAGGTATTAATATATACCGCTACAATATTGGTGGCGGCTCTGCTCAGAGCGGAAACGGAGTGTATTCAGATTTTGCACGCCGTGCTGAATCGTTTGATACTGATGACGGGAAATATGATTTTTCACGCGATGCAAATGCAGTTTACATGATGAAGCAGGCTGTTCGCGACGGTGCCGACGAGATTATACTTTTTGTTAATTCTCCGATTGAACGTCTTACAAAAAACGGTTGGGCACACCTGAAGAAAAATCAGGCGTTCCGAACTAACCTCAGTAGAAAAAATTACAGTACTTTTGCAGATTATTGCCTTGATGTAACAGAGCATTTTGTGAAAGAAGGTTTACCTGTAAAATATCTTTCGCCGATAAACGAACCGTTCTGGATATGGACGGGCGGTCAGGAAGGCTGCCATTACAGTCCTCGACAGGTTGGTCAGGTGATGTGTTGTTTTGCCCGAAAATTAAGAAAACGTAAAACTCTTGATTCGGTTAAGCTTTCAGGTGTTGAAAACGGTGATATACGTTGGTTTAACAAATCATATACACGTAATCTGCTGAAATATAAGGAGGTTGTTGACTGCATTGATTCAATCGATCTCCATTCATACTGTCTTCATATGCCGATTCCTTTTTTTAATGACAGAGTGAAATTTCTTAAAAGGTACAGGAAGTGGCTTGACAGAAAGTATCCCGATATGCCTGTAAAAATGAGCGAATGGACACATATGGTCGGGGGCAAGAACTGCGGTATGTATTCAGCTCTTGAAATGGCAAGGGTGATGTATGAGGATATGACAATTCTTAATGTTACATCCTGGCAGCACTGGCTTGCCTGTTCACATTATGATTACCACGACGGACTTATATATCTTGATCTTGAGAAGCAGAATTATGAAATGACGAAGAGATATTACGTTACAGGTAATTTTTCAAAATACATACCTCTCGGTGCAGTTCGTTTTTATGCTGTATGCGATGATAAAGATGTTAAAATAATCGCGTTTAAAAATGAAGAAAAAACAATTGTTATCGTGATAAATCCTACAACTGCAGAAAAAAGCTACAGGACACCCTGTAATGCACTTTTGGCTGTAACAGATAAAGATAATGATCTGAACGAAACAAACGTAAAATGCGGTTCTGAGGTTGTAATTTCTCCCGAATCGGTCACAACAATTGTTATGAATGAGGGTAGTTATGATTAAACGAATTAAAGAAATTATTCTGAGCTTTATTCTTTCATTTAAGAATTATTGGAAGAAGCCTCCCGAAGGCAGATACATGAGCTATAAAGAAATTGCTTCTCTTGCTACGGGTGGAATAGGTGTCAGAATAATCACTTATTGTTTTGCCCAACTGATTATTTCCACAGGCAACTCTTTGTTGGGAAATACAATCGGTATTGATCCTATGCCGTTACAGATTATTTATATGATAAGTCTGATTACTGCGGTTCCGCTTACGGCGCTGAGAGCAAAAATGATCGACAACACAAAAAGCATGAAGGGTAAATACAGACCGTACATACTTACAATGGGTCTGCCTACCGCTATTCTCGGTTCTCTGTTTCTCTGGATGCCGTACGAGCATATGAATCTGTTTATGAAATGTGCTGTTGTTCTTGGCTTTAATGTTGCGTTTCAGTTCTTTTTCAGCTTTTTCCAGGATTCATATGACAGCCTGATAAACGTTCTTTCTCCGAACAGTATTGAGCGTTCAGACGTTCTTTCAATACGGTACATTGTTGAAAATCTTTCTCCGTCGATTGTCGGAATCATCTTTCCGCTGCTTGCGAAACTGATAACAGGCGAGGATACACTTTATGATATCAAAATTTACAGATATCTGTATCCGCCGATGCTGTTTGCAGGTTTCCTGGTTTCAATGATAATTTACTTCAATACGACTGAAAAGATTGTTCAGCCGAAGTCACGTCACGTACAGATTAAGTTTACGGATGCATTCAGAGCAGTTGCAAGAAATAAATATTTCTGGATAATTTCGCTTGCGGGCTGGATCGGTTTCCTTGAAGTCGGTTTCCATAAGATTATGGAATGGATGTACAATTATCAGGGCGCTTGTACGGCGGGACAGTATGCCGTTGTAACGGCAATTGCAGGTAACGCTTCTTTCTGGCCCAATCTTGCAGGTCCGATACTTATAAGAAAATACGGTAAAAAGAAGATTCTTATTTATACAAATCTTTTAAGTGTTGTGTTTATTCTTGGAATGCTTCCCGTAATTCACAGTTCAGGCAAACCGTATGCAATCTGGGTTTTGCTCGTGGTTACATTTATAAATCAGTTTATAACTTCGCTCGGACATCTTTTGGGACCCGGTGTCAATGCGGATATCAGAGATTATCAGCATTATATCAGCGGTGAAAGAATTGACGGAATGTTTTCTGCCGTAGGGCTTGTCGGAAATGCAATTACAATGGTAACGGGTATGGCTCTTCCTGCAATTTATTCAAAAGCAGGTCTTAATAAAGAAGTTGCCGCAATGCTCGGATACGACGTAAACAATGTGTATGAAGTGCTTTATAACAGGAATTATTTTATAAGCATATGTTCAGTACTTATTGTTGCTTCGGCTGTGGGTGCCGCGCTCAATGCCATTCCGTATTTCTTCTACGATTTCACTGAAATCAAACAGAGAGCTATTGTGAATGTTCTTAAGATCCGTGCAGCTTTTGAAGATTATTCAAAGACCGGTGAAATTAATGATGATTATAAGGAAGCCTGCGAACTTATTGAAAAAGCAAAATCTCTTGCAGGTAAAGACTCTAAATCCTTAAAAGAATTAAGAAAAAATGTTTCAGGTTCTGAATTTAATAAGTTAAAAAAAGAGAATGAAGAAATCGAAATTTCATGTTTTATTCTTGAAGAGCTGAATAAATACAACACGGCTGAAGGAAAGGCATGGTTAGGGGAGGCACGGCTAATCGCAGAAGCGGGTCCTGACGGCTTTGCCGATATAGAATTACCTTCCAAAAATGAAATTAAACTTCTGCCTTCAAAGACGCAGATACAGAAAAATTTCAGACGTGATGCATTGGTGAGAAATGAAAACATCAAAGCAGCAAAGAAAGCTAAGCAGCGTTACTTTGCTGACGGTGTATCTGATTTTGATGAAAGTGAACTTGAAAAGCTTTATGAAAAAGAAAATGCTGTAATTGATGAATTCACAAAGCTTTGCGCTGAACTCAAAAAGGCAAAAGAGGCCTGCGACAGAAAGGCTGTTAAAGAATTGAATGAACAGCTGATGTGGATTAAGGTTGAAAAGAAAAAAGCTGCAAAAGCTGTCAAAGAAAGAGAAAATTTGCACGCGCTTTATTACAGGGCGATAAAACCGTATACTGATGCCGTCAGGGTAACCGAGCAAGCGAAGGCATATTCAAAGATAATGGCAGAAAACTTTGCAGGATAAAAGTAAACACGGCTTGTACAGAACTAATCTGTTCAAGCCGTGTTTTTTATTTGTAATCTTTATTTGTAAGGAATCGCCAAGCGGCAACGTATTTTGCAGCCGCACGCGGATACTGACTCTGAATATAAAGGTAATGGTCGTCTGTAACAATAATCAGTGCCTCGATTGAAACATTCAGAACAAGTTTGATTTTATCCATCGGGATTGTGATTTTAGTTTCACCGTCATATGCAATTTCAAACTTGTCCGTGAACAGCCTGAGTTCTGCATCCTTATTTATCAGTCTTTTACGGTGTTTGACAAACATAGAAATTATCTGCCGTTTTTCAGAGTAAATAAGTTCACCCGACGGTGTTCCCAAAACGATTTTTTTCCATGCGTCCTTTTGCCACTTGTCCCAATCAAGGATAGATTCGAAGTGAAGGCCGGTTCCTGTGTTGTGGAAAAATCCGTCAAATTGTAATTCAACCTTATATCCGCAATCGCATTCAAGGAAGTTTCCGCTTGAATGCAATTTGCCGACACTGTGACATTCCGGACAAAGGTAGAGAATACGCTCAACACACTCTGCAAGACGTTTGCCTCGATATTCATTACGTTTTTCCTTTTGTAATGCATAGTCGTTGTGGTAAATATCTCTTGTGATTACTTGATTGACCTCTTCGACTGTCATTGCAGCAATTTCACTGGGTGAATACTCTCTTACAACGTGACCGTGGACAGGTCCGCGTCGTAGTTTTTTTGCCCATTTCGGAGCGTGCATATAGCCGCCCGTAAGCTTGAATGTAATCAAAGCGGCACCGCTGTCCTTGATCATCTGGCCCGTACGGGGAGAGAAAAATCCGGTTTCACCGTTCGGGGTCATAGCACCTTCTGGATAAATGCTGACAGGTACGCCTTCTTTGATGCTCGCAATGATCTGTTCAACCACGCGTGAGGTGGGTTGATCTCTGTGCTTTACAATAACACCTGCGAATTTCTTGAGAAAAAACTCGGAAAATTTATTGTTGGTAAGATGGTCACTGACAACAATACGCATATAACGTCTTAGTGCCATCAACTCATATCCGGGATCCATTCCGTCAGCGTGGTTGCCGACGATAATGAATGCCTTATGTTCTGGTTTGTACGTTTCGATTTTTGCGTGACAGAATCTTAAGATAATGTGACCAAACATACGACGTACGGAATTAACAAGAAATCCGTGTATCCTGTGCCTGTTTTTCAGAACATCCACCTCCCTGAAGCGGTATGTGTTTATTTTTTCACCTTATGAAATAGTTATACCTTTAAGCGCATATTTAAGCATCATTGAAACGTAGAATACAACTTTCTCGACGATGTCTGTATATTTTTCTGCTACATTGTTCAGATTACTTTGAACGTTTACTGTTCCGTAACCGGGGAGAACGCCGTTATTGTCGTCAACACCATCATTGTCGTAGGCAAACTTATAAAGCAAAGGTGAGATGAGACCGAGTATTGCATATTCGGCAGCATTCACTTCGCCGAATACTTTAATACCAAGCTGAGTAAGCTCCTTGGGGAGTGATTCGATTCCGATATTTGCAAGAACCTGATTTACGAGGTTAACAAGGAAGAGGGAATCTGCGATACCTGCAAAATCATCTCTGAGAATAAGCACGAGTGTTCTCAGAAGCATTGTAACTTCTGTGCTTTCAAGGTCGTAGTACTCTGAACCTGCATAGTGCATACCGACAAGTGCAGTTACAAGATGCCAGGGTGTTTCGTAATCGCTTTCAGGAATAACAAGACCGTATTCAGCTGCAAGCTCCTGAACGCTGTTTTCACCGTAGAAGGGCATATCAAGGATGTCCGTAAGACCTGTAACAGCAGCTTTAACGAAGTTGTAGTAAACGGCATCCTCTTCAATTCCCATTTTGTCAAAGTAAAGGTCACGGCCGAGTCTGTACTTTATGCCGTGGTGGAAGAATTCAGCAGCATAAGCTTCAAAATCCTTTTCCATAAGAGCAATCTGCTCATCTGTAAGGTCAGGTACGGCTTTGTCAAGAGCAACCGTATCAATGCTTGTAATCTTCTTGTTTTCGTATCTGATTTCTTCGTCAGTTACGTGGAACATTCTGTATTCGAGAGGATACATTGAAAGTGATGTTGTTGCAAAGTCATAGATAACATTGCCGAGTGTGCTTGTGTATGTTGCGGCGTCACTGCAATGCTCGTGACCTGTGAATACAAGCTTGATTCCGCAGTTAGCGAGGATTTCAGCTGTAGAGATATGCCATCTGATAATAAAGTTACGGCTGATAAGTCTCTGCACGGGAAGGTGATCAAGAAGGTTGTGATGCATCATGAGAATCGGATATTTACCGTCTTCCTTTGCCTTCTGTGCTTGGTCAACAATCCAAGAAAGTCTGTCTGTTGTAAGACCGTCTTCAGTTGACTTGCTCGGGTCACAGCTGTCGGCAGCAATAAGTCTGTAGTTGTCACCGATATCTGCTGTGTATGAGCAGTCAGATTCTACAACTTCGAGTGCTTCAGAGTAACCGAACTCGTAATATACTTCCTTGAATACGTCAACTGTAGTTGCACAGTCAATACCTACGTCGTGGTTACCGGAGATAACATAAACCGGTTTACCGGTCTCTTTTTCAAAACGTCTGAGCTTTTCTGCAACGTCAAGATGCTGCTGAAGAACTGATTTACCGTCGTTAGCAAGGTCACCGGGGATGAGAACGAATTCGCAGTTTTCATCTTCAGCGCACTGACGGAGAAATTCGTCAATAATAAAACCGCTTTCATGCTCCATCTGAGCACGTCTGTTTGCATAGTAAAAAACAGGGTCATCGTTGTTGTGCTCAACTTCTCTTGTCGGCTCAACATAATGAAGGTCTGATGCAACCGCAAATGTCATAATTACGTCGTCAGCTGCCGAAACAGCAAGAGCAACGGTTGACATCAGCAAAGCGATTGAAAGGACTACAGAAATAAACTTTTTCATATTCCAACCTCTTTCTGAAACATTTTTTTAATTTTACCATTAAGAAAATTTTTTGTCAACAATAACGCCAATAAAACAGAAAACCGACAGCCGTAATGACTGTCGGTTATGATGTGTTTACAGCTTAATCAACAACGAATCTATACAAAGAAAATTATCGACGTATTAAAATACCTTTCATAAATTGTGTTTCATTGTGTGTTTCGTATATGATCGATTTTTCTTCTTCTGTACATCCTATCAATATTTTGATTTCTGAATCTTTCTTGATTAAATCAACGATGCACATTATTGCATCAACCTTTTTCTTGTCGCTTCCAACCCACACATCTATTCCTGCACCATCCATAGAGGTTGTGTCCTTCAGATATCCATAATCAACCCGATATATAAAAGCAGGATACTTAGGATGTGAAGTTCCCTTGGGTCTGTCGATTACAATTTCTGAATTATTAACTAATTCATCCAATGCGTTCCAAAACTCAACATTATATTGCACATTATCACCCTCTGCAGATTCTTATTTATCGATACTCACTATTACTTCTTACTTCCAAAAATCACGAACGCGTTTTTTAGTGAAGAGGGAATAGTTAATAGTGAAAAAGTAAAATCCCGAATACTTTCGCATTCGGGATTTTGGTGACTCACCGGGGATTCGAACCCCGGACACCTTGATTAAAAGTCAAGTGCTCTGCCAACTGAGCTAGTGAATCGTGATGCGTATTTGACGCTTGAATATAATATATTATTTAAAACAAATTGTCAAGCCTTTTTACGAAAAATATTTAAATTATTTCCTTAATATTTTTTACCGTTTACCTTTGAAAAAATATACTCAACTGTTGCCAGTGTATCCTCAAGTTCGGCAATAGTCTCAAACGGTGTTACTTCATTGTTTTCAAAAAGCGGTTGCAGATCTTCACGGGTATACGGTATAGTTCTGCAAAGTCTGCAGGCTCTTTTTCTCCGTCAGGAAAGAGCATTTAAATCTTTCAGCGGTAAAAGCAGTAGAAATCTTTTGTTTTCGGCAATTATCCTGTCATATTCATTCTGAGGATTGTTTGCTATATCTGTCAGCTCGGCAATCAGCCTTTCACGTGCGGTCATAATACACCTGTCTTATCTTATTAATAATATTGTATCGGTTTGCAAACTCCCCTCTGAGTTAACAGAGGGGAGAACAACATAATTATTTAATTTTAACCTTAAAGTTCTTGATTTCGAACGGAGTTGCGTGGAAGCTGATTGAATCACCTTCGTAAGCAACGGGTTCATCGTTTCTTTCAATAAGGTCACATTCTGCAGCGTAGGTGAGGGGAGCAAAGAATTTAACCGTTGCGTCAACACTCTTGCCCTTCTTCTCAACCATACGGATGATGTAAGCATCTTCTTCCTCACATTTCTTAACTGCTTCAATTGTCATATTGTCTGCAGTAAGAGTGATGAATGAATTGCTTGTACCCATGTTGCCGCTGTTTTCAAGCTCAACGGGAACAAGAGGATTGTTGATTTCAAGACCTCTTGTAAGTGTCTGAGCCTTCTTCCATGTGTCAGCGTGAGGATAGATTGAATATGTGAAGTAATGCTCACCGCGGTCTGATGTCGGGTCGGGCTTGATAGGAGCCTTAAGAAGAGTAAGAATCATCTTGTGCTCGTTAACCTCGTGACCGTACTTACAGTCATTAAGAAGTGATACACCGTAATCTTCGTCAGACATATCAATCCAGTTGTGCGCATTGACCTCGAATTTAGCCTTGTCATACGGGTTGTATCTGTATGAGCAGCACTCCATTGTTGCGTAAGCAATATCTCTTGTGTAATTCTTTGTCTGAAGATCAACGTCAAAGAATACCTTGAGAAGCTTCTGGTCTTCGTGCCAGCTGATGTGTGTATCGAAATCGATTCTGTCAAGATCATTGTAAATGATGATGTTTTGGTGAATAACTGACTTAAGAACAGGCTTTTCAATAGAAATCATTGTGTAAACATCGCCTGAGACGATGTCTTTTACGATACCGTCCTTAAGATCATATTCACGGTCAACATATGTAGCAACGATATCCCATGCATCGTATCCGCCGGGCATATCCTCGAAGAGTCTGAAGTTGTTACCCTTGCCGCCCTTTGAAAGAACTTCACGCTTGTTTGTCTTGTCATAAATTGATGTAAGAACAGCGTTGTCGTCAAATACAAGCTTGAATCTTGCATTTTCGATTTCCTTGCCGTTTGATTCGTTGCAAGCCGGTTTGTCTGTTGCGGGAACCTTATAAAATACCTTGTAACCGACTGCAGGAACTTCCTTAGCGATGAATACAAGCTTCTTTTCACCGTTGAACTTCTCATAAACCTGAACGGGAACCTTGTTACCGTTTTCATCAAGAATGTCAACATCCTGCCAGTCGAGCTCAACCTTTGATGTTGAAGCAACACCGAGTGAATTGAAGAGAGCAAACGGCTTGCCCTTATCAGCGTCAAAGCCGATGTTCTTTGCGATGATGTCGAGAGCTTCTTTGCGTACTCTTTCGCCTGTTGCGATAACCTCATCGTAAATGCCCATAAGCTTGCCGAAAACTTCTGTGATATGTGTTCCGGGAAGTGAATCGTGGAACTGGTTTGTAAGGATCTTTCTCCAAGCAAGGCTCAATTCCTCTGTGGGATATTCGTAGCCGTACTTCTCAGCGATAGAAGCGTACATTTCAGCCTCACGGAAGAGGTTTTCACAGTAACGGTTAGCTTTCTTAAGAGCAGCCTTTGTTGTGTGAACGCCACGGTGTTCTTCAAGGTAAAGCTCGTCCTTCCATGTAACAACCTTGTCACCTGCAGCAACAGCCTTCTGACGCATATTTTCAAGAGAATCTTCAATCTTTGAAATCTGTGTCTCAGGAAGACCGGGGAAGCTCTTGTATCTCTTGGTGTATTCAAGCATTTCGTTGTCTACACCGCCGCCGCCGTCGCCCCAGCCGTAGCAGTACATTGATTCGCCGATTGTATCTTTTTCAGAGAACTTAACCCAGTTTGTCTTGAGTGAGTCAGGCTCCATTGAACCGATGAAGTGAGTCGGCGGAACAGCAGCGAATACCTTTGAACCGTCAGGACCTTCCCACCAGAAAGCATTGTAAAGCCACGGGTTTGTATCGTTCCAGATACCCATCTTATGAGTAACGAAATATTTCATTCCTGCCTTCTTCATAATCTGCGGCATACAGTAGCTGTTACCGAAAACGTCGGGAAGCCAGCAAGTCTTTGGAGTAACGCCGAACCACTTTTCAGCGTAACGGACACCGTGAAGGAACTGACGGACGAAAGATTCACCTGAAATAATGTTACAGTCAGGCTCAACCCACATACCGCCGATGTATTCCCAACGTCCTTCCTTGACTCTCTGCTGAACCTGCTCGAAGAGGTTAGGATAGTGAACTCTCATTTCCTCGTACATACCTGCCTGGCTCTGTGAGAAAATGAAATCAGGATACTGCTCCATAAGACGAAGCATTGTTGCGTGTGTACGGCCGACCTTACGAACGAACTCTTTGTAAGCCCACATATAAACCATATCAAGGTGAGAGTTACCGATAAGGTCAAGCTTACCCATACATTTATAGTTGGGGTTGTTATAAACTCTGTCGTAGAGAACCTTCTTACCCATACGAAGCTTTGCTTTGAATACGTCAAAGTCAGGCTCGTCGAAGTCTACATAGCAGAAAGCTTCTTTAAGAGACTCGCGGATAAGAGTAGCATAGTCGTTACCCATACCCGGCATAAAGAGTGCATTGTAAACAGCCTTGAAGTCCCAGTAAATCTCGTTGATCTCATCGTCAGTTGTTGCGATGAATGAACATTCGAGCTTCTTGAGTGTGCTCTCGTTAGAGTGCCATACGAAATATGATTCAATATCGATATCGAAAACTTCGCCTGCCTTAGCGCAGTCTGTAAGAACTACTGCGTTACGGAACGGGTCAAGACCCTGGAAGGGAACACCGTTAACGGAAACAAGAGAGTCACCGCCGAAGTAAACGTAAAGAGAAACCTTCTTTCCCTCAAACTTTTCGGGGATAACAATCTTATTCTTAAAGAAAGCACTTACACCGTTACCGCCCCAGTAGTCGCCAACGTTAAGCTCTTTCCACTCGTCATAGAAAAATTCATATTCGCCGATATCTTTGTAGTTGCACTCACGCATTTTCCAGGCGTCAGTAAGCTCGAAATCAGTATAGATTCTCTTTTTGAGAGTCTTAAGCTTGATTTCAGCAAGCTCATCAAAGGCAAAAATACCGCGCTGTTTGTTTTTGATAAGACCACGCCAGGTGTCGATATGGGCTTCCATACCTTCCACTGATGGGATGGTCTTCTTTGCTTCATTCGCCATAATTACGCTCCTCGCTTTAAAATTAACCTATCGCCGTGCGATATAATCGATTAATTATAACATTAAAGTATTTTTATTTCAATATTTATCAGCCAATAAACAGGAAAAATATGAAAACAAATCCCGTACAGAAACATACGTACTGTGAATAATTAATATATTGCATAAATAATTTCTTTGTGGTAAAATATCCCTGCGACACAATTTAATATACATCAGACACGGGTTTGTATTTTTATTTTGGTAAAAATGCATGCTCTGTTTCAGCATACTTGTGTTTGGTGTTTGAATTGTGTCGCAGCAATCGGAGTTGTGCATTTTTCGGTGCGTAGCTTCGGCTGCGCACTTTTTTCTTTTGGAGGAATGATAATGAAAAAATTGGTGAAAAGATTTGTGTGTATATTACTTATAACAGTAATATGTATGACAAGTATGCCTGTAAACAGTGTTTATGCTGCAAATTCTGCGCAGATTCCTGATGATGCCATTAGATTTAATGGTCATTATTATAAGGCTTATAATGATTCAAAATCTTGGCAAAGTGCAAAATCTTATTGTGAAAGTTTAGGAGGACACTTAGCAACCATTACTTCGCAAGCTGAACAGGGTTTTATTGTGAATACATTTTTGACGGGGAATCCGAAGAAAAAATGCTATTTTTTAGGTGGTTACAGAAACTCGATATCGTCCAAAATCTGGTATTGGATTACTGGAGAAACGTTCGATTATAGTAATTGGGCGGGTGGTGAAGACAGTCAATCAAATGAACCTGGACAAATTTATACAATTGTAGCGAGTGGCAATTCGACATGGATGACACCATACAAATGGTTTAGTCATATGAATTATGATACAGGAACGTCAATAGCAGACTGGGCAGGTAAATATACTGGCTTTATCTGCGAATGGGAAACGAATGAACAAATGGTAATCGGAACGGTCGAATCTTATGTTCATACCGTTGTATTTGATGATGGTGCGTCCAAAGGTGATTACTATGTTTCAAAGATGAGAATTGACGGGAAATATTATGAAGTTGAAAAAGGGTTAATAGATACTAATGCAGAAGCAGAAAGTTATGAGAATAAGTTCGTTATAGCTTATCTCAATGAAGACGGAAAGATATACGATATAAAAATAGATAAGAGAAAAAGGGTAAACGAGGAAAATTGGTATCAGTCAGAGACAAACGGAGAAAAAAACTACGGTGCACAGCAAAAACAGTCTACAATGGCATCGCAAGTGCTTGCTGCAGCAAATGATTTTGAAAACGCTATGCAAGACTATCTGAACCTTCTTGGCTCAGAAGCAGGTTCGGTTAACACTGAGCTTGTAGATGTAAATGGAATGGTTAGTGATTTAAAGTCAGGAAAACAAGCTCTCTTTGATTTGCCTGCTAATGCACCGGCTCAAGCAAAAGAAAGTGCATATTATGCTGTCGCAAAATTTATCATTGATGTAGTCAATGATAAACAGATTTATCTGAAGTTGAATCCTAATGATACGGAAAATAAACAATCTAAGACATTACTTAACTCACTTGCAAATTGTATGGAGAACACAACAAAAACATACTATCATGGTGATTATGCGGTAACATTGAATGTGTTCTTTATGGGTTCAGCCTTTACCGGTTCAATCAGCGTAAAGAAGAGCAAAGGTTCGGACAAGGGTAAAGTATATATGGGTCCTATTGTTACCGATGAAAAAAGAACAATGGATGTTATGTCAGCCTATGTTAATAATCTTAACGAAATTGTAAAGGATCAGTGTAAATATGCCCTTGCTGAGATTAAATCTGAGTTTAAAAGCGTAACGGGTATCGCATCGTGGACAGAGAGCTCGTTGGAAACTTATTTTGAAAGTAAAGTTGATGCACTTTTAAAAGGAAAATACGGCAATGTATTGAATATGTTTATCAACATAAACAGAGGATACAATGCGATTAAAAAGTTTAAGGATTTTTGCAGACGATACAATCAGGAAGCAAAATCATGGTTGTCAACAAATGATTTCAGAAACGCTCTGGAGATGTTTAGTGAACTCGAAAATCTTAATGTTGATTATTCACTGAATGGTAACGAAAAGGCTTGTGTAAAAGAAGCTGTCAATAAAGTGAAGCAGGCAAAGAAAAAACTGGAAGATACATTGTTTGAATACATATACGGTGTGGATTCAGAAAATAACAAAGAAAAAGAAAAGACCGACATCGGAGATTGGTTCTGTTCGATAATTCAGTGTCCTGTTGAATTTGAGGTATATGATTCACAAGGAAATTTACTTGGATATGTAGACAGCTCAGAAAGACACAGTGAGTACATTGATTATTCAGAGGAAATCTTTATTGAAGTTGAAAACGATGTCAAGTATGTTTATTATCCATCGGATATGGAAGTATTAATAAAATTTACTGCTATTGATAATGGTGAAATGAACTATTCGATTGAAAAACTTGAGAATGGTGTCCCGACAGGAAAAATCAATTATTTTGATGTTCCGCTTACACTTGATGAGCAGTTTGAACAGACGATTCCTGCAAATGCGGATCTTACAGAAACAGCAGAAACGTTGTTTTTTGAACATTCAGATACAGTAGTTAAAGGCGATTACATAAGTGCAGAGGAAGATGAGTATATAAATGTAAATTGTTTGGCTGATGATCAGGGTTTTGCAATTGGTGGCGGAGAATATCCGATTGGTTCATCTGTAAAGATGATGGCTTTTGCTGATGAGGCTTGCGTTTTTCATGGGTGGTATGTAGATGGTTGTTTGGTTTCCACTGATATTGTTTATCAATTTACCGCTACTGAAAATGTAGAAATAATTGCTCTTTTTGAAGCGGAACACGGAGACGGTCATAATTTTGTAGATGGTTCGTGCACAGGATGTATTGAAAAAGCTGAACCACTTTCCAGTATTCAGAATATCACATATGTTCAGCAGGAAGATACACACAAAACGTTTACTGTAACGGTAAACGGAAGACAATCGATGATTCAGTTTATTGAACCTGACGGTGGAACAAGAACATATGACAGATACAACAAAAACGTATCAATCAAGAGTTATAATGCGAATGGTGAAGAGATAAATTCATTAAGCCGTGACCTTGCTTATGAAGTATGGGAAATTTATACTAACCTGAGTGTAGGTAAAACTGTTTTGGTTCGTGCTAAGCTTAATGGCATTTGGGAGAGCGATAAACGTTCGCTTTTTGTTGAACCATATAACCCTGTTGTAACTATGGAGCTTTCTTCTACGTCAGGCAAGAAAGGTCCTGTCCCTGCAATGGTTGTCGCTGATGACAAGACCGAAAAAGTAATGTTCAAGATGCCTGACAACACAACCGTCACAGTTACGTCAAAAGCAACAGACGAAAACGGCAATAAGATATTCACAGGCAAGGCTTGGATGAATAAAGAGGGACTCAACGAAATCCGCATTCTCGTTTATCGCCGTAATGTCTGGAGACAAGTGGGTACGCTTGAGTATGTTGCAGAATAAATTTTGATAAAAGGATGTCGGAGTATTCCGGCATCTTTTTATTCGTTTGTCTGGCAATGGCTGAAAACCCCCGGTTCTACCGGGGGAAAAAGAACGCTTCAGTGAAAATAAAAAACAGCACGCAAAAGAGTGCTGCAAAAAATAATAACCTCCTGATATAATAGAAGCGGTTTGACGACTGCATTACTAAGATAAAAGGAGGATATTATGTTTAAGAAAGATGGAACAAATGAAATCAAAAGCACATCACACTCAAAGTATAGGTGTCAGTATCATATAGTTTTCGCACCGAAATATCGCAGAAAAG
>JAZSQQ010000028.1:0-29447 GCA_045538055.1 Acutalibacteraceae bacterium | reverse complement strand
AATATATAAATTTTTAACGTTTTATGCTATAAACAAACTTCGCCTCTCGACGTACCTTTGTACGCCTTCGGGTGCCCAAAACAAAGCTTTGCTTTGTTTTGGCTCAGTTTGTTCATTCTGCGCATTTTTTCCTATCCCCTTAAAAAGGAGCTGTAAAAAACAATTTGTTTTTTTACAGCTCCTTTTTATTTATACTGCAACATTTAAAATTGTAAGACCAAGGCACATCTGTGCAAAGAAATAAGTCCAGACGTTTAATTTTCTCATCCCGTAGCTTGTTGAGTATCTAGGAGTGAAACGAAGCAACGCAAGAGTGAAATCCGAAACGTCAAACATACATACTCCGACTGCAAGTATAATTCCTGTCAGAAGTCCGTTTTCTATCGGGCTTTCCTTCATAAAATGTATACTCAGAGTGATCGCCTTAACGAACATTACCATAATTACGTTCATATAAATCGTACACGGAATAAAAGCTTTTCCGTAGTCCGCTTTAAGCACATGAAGTCTGCACTGACCGAAGCACACACCGCCTATCAGCAGAACCGCTTCCGCAATACTGAGAAACGGAGCTTCGGGAAAATACAGGTTCTGCACTTTCATAAACGCCACTATGTAACAGATATGACCTAAAAGGAAAGTGAGAATTCCCGCAACGAAAAAATTTTCGTTCGTGTTGTAATGGAGAACAAAATCACCTATCCACGAAATGCACAAGCCGAGCAATATAAGCCACGCATAGCCTGAAAAATTGTTTGCACCGAACATTGAGAAAACTGCTGTCAACACAAAAATTGTTGAGCAGATTGCCTTCAACGTCAATGATTTTTTGCTTGGTTTCGGGATTTCAACCTTCAGAAAAATACTACTTGATACTAATTGCGCCACAAATAAAGCGACAAAGCCGATAATATGCGGCACTGACATTCCGCAATCCCCCTTAATCATTCTTTATTCTTTTCCCTGATACATTTTACTTCGTTGTGCTTCCGAAACCGCCGTTGCGGACATCGGTTACATCGTCGTCAAACGTAATTCCGTATTCAATAAAGATACCCTGTGCAAATCCCTGACCCGCTTTGACTTCAACTGTTTTACCCTCATTGGAGTCATTTGTTATTTTAATGAAGATGTGGCCCTCATTGTCCGAGTAAAAATAATCGCTGTCGATTATACCGACAGTATTATTCAGCTGCAGACGGAATTTGAAGCCGAGACCGCTCCTTGGATAAATCTTCAATACCCAGCCCTCTTCAATTTCACAACGTATGCCCGTCGGGATTTTTATTGTCTGACCGGGTTCAAGCGTAAAATCAACGGGACTGAAAACGTCATAACCTGCAGAGCCTGAAGTTGCTCTTCGCGGAAGCTTGATTTCATCGTAAATTGCTCTGATTTCTTCAGTTGTACCGCCAAAATCATCTGCCCAGGATTCACAGAAGTTTTCAAAGCTTACCTTGCTGAACTGAGCAACACGTTTTATGTTAGCATCTTTGTTTCTGCGTTCTCTTCTTTTTTCTCTCTTCTTTTCTTTTTCCTTTTCTTTATCTCTGTCTTTTTCCTTGCCCTTTTCTTTCTTCTTTTCCTTCTCTTTTTCCGCTTCCTCGTCAACGAACTTGCCCTTATGAGTAACATCCAACACGTGATGAGCCTGTTCGAAAGCCTTAACACCAAGAGTCTGAATCGGTGCAATCTGAGGCAGGAAATGATCCATATCGTGCTTAAGATAATCGGCAATTGCCGTTATCGGCGGTTTGCTTGACGGGCTGAACGAAACATCGTCATCGTCAAAAGTAAACTTGATTATACGCTGACAGACAGCCTCAATCGGACGCATATGGATTGTCAGTTCATTCTGCGTTGTCCATGCTGCAGTTGAGTTTGCCGTAAAAGGCATCTGTGCAAGAGTTATCGGACTGCGGCGCGGTTTACCGTCCATACCGCAGACGATTGTATTTTTCTCGTCGCCTTCCGCCCAACTCATTGTGCAGGTGTCCTCATAGAATTCAAAAACGACATCCGTAATTCCGCCCGCTTTGTCGGCAGACATATAAACAATCGGTATCGGGAGCATACTTACAGGAAATCCTGCAGCAGAAAGAACCATATTCTTTGAAAACTTCATTTTCTTTCCGTGAAGCCACTCTTCAAGAAGACTTCTCTGCATTTCGGGAAGGTCATCGTCAAGAGGAGCTAATGCAGGTCTTTCTTCAAGAGTTTCTACTGAGTCAGTTTCAATAAGACATTTCGGGAAATGGCGCCAGATACAGTCACGTGTCTTCTGCTCATTAACCTCGCCAGCCGTCATAATGAAAGATGCATCATAATCTTTTGCAACGATACCGAACTGAGAGAACATTCCGTCAGCTCTGTAGCCGTGGACACCTGCGCAACGCCAGAAGCAATAACCGTAGCCTGACTGCGAGTCAGGAGATTTATTGACAGCAGAATTGTCTGCCTGAATTTTCTGTGATTTATGCACCCAATCGGCAGGGATAACCTGCTGACCGTTAAAAACACCCTTCTGCTGATAGCAGAGTGTGAATTTTGCAATATCTTCTGTTTTGAGGAAAAGGCCCCATCCGCCTGCTTCAATACCGTCTGCATCTCTTTCCCAGAAAGGAACGTCAATTCCGAGAGGCTCGAACAAACGCGGTGTGAGGTATTCGGTAACGCTCATACCCGTAACTCGTGTGAGCATTGCGCAGAGCATATACTGATTTTCACTTATGTATTCCCAGCCTTCGCCCGGCTTGAATTTCCACGGAGCATCGAAGAAATCTTTAATCCACTGATTCTTACCTTTGTCGGTGAAAACGCTTACACTTTTACCTGATTGCATTGAAAGAAGATGATGCACGTTAAGAATCTGCAGGTTTTCGTCGGGCTCGCCCTCGCAGTACTCAGGGAAGATATCGATAAGCCTTGTGTCAAGTGAAAGAAGTCCTTCGCTGACTGCAAAACCGACAGCGGCAGAAGTGAAGCTCTTGCTGACGGAATATGCGGCGTGCGGCATATCAGGAGCGTACGGGTCTGCCCACGTTTCAAACGCAACCTTGCCGTGTCTTAAAATCATAATGCTGTGAACTTCAATGTTGCATTCTTTAAAATCTTTAATAAGCTCGGCAATTTCTCTTGAAGAAACGCCGACCTGCTCAGGGTAGTCAGCCCTTTCGAGGCTGATATTCTTTTTATTTTCCATAACCTATCACCTCAAAATACATTACTGTGCTTTCTTGTTTTTATCTCTTTTTCTGAAGAAGAAAACCTGTGCCGCAATTATTGCACCACCGCAAAGAACAACTGCAATAAGCCGTCCTGCAGTAAATTCAAACTTGAGTGTAACAGCTTTTTTCTCGCCAAGAGTAAGATTGTCATACGCTGACTGTAATGCATAACGTGCATTCTGCATTTCGGAAAGTGAGCCCTTGCCGGAAAGAAGATTTTTTGCATCCTCAAGAGCTGTTGCAAAAGCCTTTTCGGTATCCGTTGCATACGGCTGAAGGTCAGTTGACTTATACAAATCAACATAATAGTTAAGCTGTTTTTCTTCATCTTCAATGTGTTCAAGGTATTCGTTGAACTGTTCGGGATAATCGGTTTCGATTACGGAGTAACCGAGCCTGATAAGGTCATCCCAACCTCGTTCGCTATCGGGACGCTTGCCGCTTCTGCCGTTTACCATTGAAACCATTGCTCTGCCCTGTTCATCAAAGCGATCCATAAGAAACTCGTCGTAAAGTACACCGTTTCCGTTTTTACTGCCGAGTTCAACAACATTCATTCCGTTTTCAAAAGATTTTTTTATGGCTGAAGTTGCAAGAAAAATTATGTTACCCTGATAGTTACCGAAAACCGTAATATCGTCATAGACGGATGTTGTTTTAATTATATCCGAATTAGAATCCGAAAGAAAACGGAAAGCAACTTTTTCTGTTGCTCCGAACGCCTTTACTTCGGCATAAACTTTTTCAAAATCCTCACATTTTGTGTTGAGAATAAGGAGTGAATCTTCACTTGCAAAATCAAGTGCAGATTCAAGACCTGAAACACGGCAATCCGTTTTCGCTTTGTCCTCAGAGCCGTTTTCTGCGCGGAGGTAAAGCTCCGTCAGCTCTGCGTATGTTTTATCCGCAACATTTCCCGAAACAGTTTTACCGTCCGCATCAACAACCATTCTGTCGGTCGTATCATCCGCCATAAGGATAACCTTACCGTCCTTCGTCAGCTTGACATCAACGGAAACAAAACCGTATTCACCGCCTGCCTTGACAGCCTCGGATGAATTTTCAGGGAAAGAATGCCAATCACCTCTGTGAACAACACAGATTATTTCTTCAGCCGAATCAAAAATTTCCCTCGACACAGCTCCAACACTTATTAAAAAAATGTTGAAAATCAACGTCAGAATTAACATCAATAATGTAATTTTATTAAAAAAACGAACCATTTTGTTCTCCTGTGCCATATTTTTCTATTATTATAGCACAAAATCAATAAAAAATAAAGAAAAAATTTTTATATATTTTAGCAAACAAATGTTTGCTTTTTGTGAAAATGTATGTTATAATACCCTCAAGAATAGTGTAAAGAAGGGATTTCAGTATGCAGATTAATGATACCCAACGAAAAATATATGAATTTCTTGTTGAAAGAAGTACCGACGGTGTTCCGCCTTCCGTACGTGAAATAGGTGCTGCGGTCGGGCTCCGTTCAACCTCGTCCGTACAGTCAAACCTTGATGCTCTTGAAGCTGCAGGTTACATTCAGCGTGACCCGCTTCTTAAGCGTTCAATCCGTATTATGGGTCAGGCAGATAACGTTACTCAGGTGCCGATTCTCGGTACAGTTACCGCAGGTGCGCCCATTCTTGCCGTTGAGCAGATCGAAGGCTATTTCCCGTACACAGGTACTGTTTCAAGGGATAAACCGCTTTTCGCACTTCACGTACGCGGTGAAAGTATGATTCAGGCAGGTATCCTTGACGGTGACCTTGTTATTGCAGAAAAAACTCCGTTTGCAAGAAACGGAGAAATCGTTATCGCTATGGTTGATGACGAAGCAACGTGTAAAACCTTCTACAAAGAAAACGGATATTACCGTCTTCAGCCGGAAAACGACACTTACGAACCGATTATCGTTGACGACTGTTCAATCCTCGGCAAGGTTGTCGCTGTTATGAGATACTATTAATCCCGAAAAAAATTAACACCACGTCAGCCGACGTGGTGTTCTGCTTATATTGTGATGATTCCTACAATCCAGATTGCCATAAAAACAAAGATTACGGCGACAAGTATGTAAAAATAATACAGTACCGTTTTAAGCATATACTTCAGCTTTTTATCTTTATCCCCCGCAAGTGCAGCTCGCTCGGCGCTGACTTTCTGTGCTGCAATAATTATCGTTGCAAGCAGAGCCACGGCACAGATAATACTTAACCAAAGAGGAGCTTCAAAATCGCTTGTCCTTAAAAAGAAGCTACCGACAGCGATTGCACAGGAAACCAAAAGCCAGATGAATTTTTCAAACGGCTTCGGAAGCTTTTCTTTTTTTTCATTTTTTGCCTGTTCACTCATCGCTATCCCTCCTTTTAAATCACATTTAGGATATAATACCATATTAATTACTGAAATTCAACATAAATATTGAAATCTAATTTTCTGTATGATAAAATTATATTGTTATCTGCCTATCAAGGAGGTTATTAAAATGCAGAAAAGAAAATTTGAAAACCTTGGTGTTGATGCTTCTCTCCTCGGCTACGGTTGTATGCGTTTCCCGATGAAAGACGGAAAAATTGATGAGGTTGAATCTGAGCGTTTGCTCGACCGTGCTATGGAGGCAGGCGTCAATTATTACGATACTGCCTATCCGTACCACGACGGTGAGAGCGAGCCTTTTGTCGGCAAAGCACTTAAAAAATATGACAGAGAGTCATTTTACCTTGCAACAAAGCTTCCTATCTGGAAGCTTGATACCATTGCGGACGTAGAAAGAATTTTTAACGAACAGCTTGAGAGGCTCGGTGTGGATTACGTTGACTTCTACCTCCTTCACGCTGTTGATATGGAGAAGTGGAAAACAATTCTTAAGCTTGGTATTCTTGATTATTGCGACAATCTGAAGAAGGAAGGCAAAATCCGCTATTTTGGTTTCTCTTTCCACGATGAATACGAAGCATTTGAAGAAATCATCTCTTACAGAAAGTGGGATTTCGTACAGCTTCAGCTTAATTACATTGATATCCGTGAACAGGCAGGCTTGCGCGGTGTTGAGCTTTGCAACAAGCTCGGTGTGCCAATCATAGTTATGGAGCCTGTTAAGGGCGGTACACTCGCAAAGCTTCCCGATGAGGTTGAAGCAAAATTCAAAGCCAAAGAGGCAGATGCAACAACAGCTTCCTGGGCTATGCGCTGGTGCGGTACACTTGAAGGAGTTAAAGTTATCCTCAGCGGTATGAGCACAATGGAGCAGGTTGAGGACAACCTTAAAACATTCGGCGAATTCAAGCCTCTTGATGAGGAAGAAAAAGCTCTTGTTAAAGACGTTGCAGATACCCTCAACAGCAGAATGAGAAACGGCTGCACAGACTGCCGTTACTGTATGCCCTGCCCTGCAGGCGTAAACATTCCTGCAAACTTTGACCGTTGGAACAAGTATGCCGTTTACGGAAACGTTGAAAACGCAAAGGAACGTTGGGCAAGCTTCAAGGATGAAGAAAAAGCTAAAAACTGTATCGGTTGCGGTGCTTGTGAAGATAAATGCCCTCAGAAAATCAGCATCCGTGAAGACCTTGCAAAACTTCAGATTGAAATGGATAACATAGAGTAAAGGAGAAAATGCTATGCCGATGATATTAACAAAAACAACAACAACCATAACAAAAGAGCAGGAGTTAATCCTTAAAGAAAATTTCGGAAAGGCAATCGAAATCCTTCCGGGGAAAACCGAAGCTTGGCTTATGCTCGGATTTGAAGATAACTGCAGACTTTGGTTCAGAGGTGACAATTCAAACCCTCTTGCCTACATTGAGGTAAGTGCACTCGGCAAAATCAAACCTGACTATGCTGAAAAGCTTACGGCAGAAATCTGCAACATTTGCAAGGATGTTCTCGGAATTGACGGCAGCGGAGTCTATGTCAAATACGAAGAGACGGATAAATGGGGCTATAACGGCGTAAATTTCTAATAAAATAAAAAAATATCAAAAAGATAAGCGGTAAAGTATTGACTTTACCGCTTTAAAGTGTTATACTGTCGGAAATCAAATTAAAGGAAGAACAATTATGCCTATTACAGAAATACTTGACAAAAACGCCGAGCTTTATCCCGACGATATTGCTCTGGTTGAAATCAACCCCAAAAACGAAGCTGACGGTGCTCGTGTAACATGGCGTGACTATTCACTTATTGAAGCCAAGCCCGATGAGGCTTACCGCCGTGAGATCACTTGGAAGGACTTTAATAAAAAAGCTAACCGCTTTGCAAACCTTCTTATGACACGCGGAATCAAAAAGGGCGACAAAGTTTCAATTCTTATGATGAACTGCCTTGAGTGGTTGCCGATTTACTTCGGTATTCTCAAAGCGGGTGCAATCGCAGTTCCTCTTAACTACCGTTACACAGCGGAAGAAATTAAATACTGCGTTAACAAATCCGATTCCGAATTTGTTGTTTTCGGTCCTGAATTCATTGGACGTATTGAAGAAATCTGCCACAGAATGCCGAAAGTTAAAATGTGGCTTTATGCGGGTGAGGGTTGTCCGACTTTCGCAGAGAGCTACGAGTCACTTATTCAGTACTGTTCAACTCATGCTCCGAAGGTTGACATAACTGACGAAGATTACGGTGCAATTTACTTCTCATCAGGTACAACAGGCTTTCCGAAGGCTATCCTTCACAAGCACGAAAGCCTTGTTCATGCCGCACGTGTTGAACAGAACCACCATTCACAGACAAAGGACGACGTTTTCCTTTGCATCCCTCCCCTTTACCATACAGGCGCGAAGATGCACTGGTTCGGCTCTTTCCTTGTCGGCGGTAAGGCTGTTCTTCTTAAGGGTATCAAACCCGAATGGATTTTAAAGGCTGTTTCCGAAGAAAAATGTTCGATCGTATGGCTTCTTGTGCCATGGGCACAGGATATTCTCGACTCAATCGACCGCGGTGACATTGACCTTTCAGAATATGAGCTTTCACAGTGGCGACTTATGCACATCGGTGCACAGCCTGTTCCGCCGAGCCTTATCAGACGTTGGAAATCAATCTTCCCGAATCACGATTACGACACAAACTACGGTCTGAGCGAGTCTATCGGTCCCGGCTGTGTTCACCTCGGAGTTGAAAACATTCACAAGGTCGGTGCAATCGGCAAGGCAGGCTTCGGTTGGGAAGTCAAGATTGTTGACCCGTGCCGTAACGAAGTTGCAAAGGGTGAGGTCGGCGAGCTTGCAGTCAAGGGTCCCGGAGTTATGACCTGTTACTACAATGACGAGCAGTCCACAAACGAAGTTCTTGCTGACGGCTGGCTCTTCACGGGAGATATGGCTCAGGAGGACGAGGACGGATTTATCTACCTCGTTGACCGTAAGAAAGATGTTATCATTTCAGGCGGCGAAAATCTTTATCCCGTACAGATTGAAGACTTCCTTCGTAAGAATGATGCAATCAAGGACGTTGCCGTTATCGGTATCCCCGATGCACGACTTGGCGAAATTGCGGCGGCGGTTATCGAAGTCAAGCCTGAATGTACTCTTACAGAAGAGGACGTCAACGACTTCTGCCTTGACCTTCCGAAGTACAAGAGACCAAGAAAAATCATCTTCAGCGAAGTTCCGCGTAACCCGACAGGTAAGATTGAAAAGCCTGTTCTTCGTAAGAGATACTGCGGTGAAAGCGTTGTTGCACAGCAGAACGAAATCAAACAGTAAAAAAATTAAAGGTAGCAACCGTAAAAAGTTGCTACCTTGTTTTTATTTTTCGGTAATCGGCACACCCTTAACGCTTCCGCCTTCTTTAGGAATGAAAATCGTTTTTATTTCCTGCGGTTTGAAGTCAAATGCAAACTTTCTGTCAAGAAGCTTGAAATTGAACTCCGCCATAACAGGCTTTGATGCGCACTCAACAGCACGTGCGATGTAACCTGTTCCGTCTTCCGCAAGCTTTAATGAAGTTACGATAACATTGTCACAGTCAACGGTAATTCCCTCGTAAACGGGTGGTAATGTACCCTTGTGGTGAGTTTCCTGATAGAGCTGAAGCGGCATATTAAGAACTTCAGCTTCTTTCACTACTGCTGTGAAGTCATCCTTCACGTGCGGAACAAGTGCATATTCAAGCTCGAGCTCATCCATATCGATAAATGAAATTTCATCGTCACGGAAACGCTGGCCGTAATGGTCAAGGAAAGCACAGGTACGAGCCGCAATCATTCGCATTTCGTTATCCTTAACGCAGAAGCTGTATCTGCCGTTGTTAATAAGCGCAACACCGCCATTGTCACCGTTAACGGAAATCCACTTTTGTGCAGGCTCTTCAAGTCCGTCGGGAGATTTTTTGATAAAGCCGTAAGGCATTGAATAAACAGCCTCGGGATTTTCGACATTCATTGGGAATGTAAGCTTGAGAATCTTGTACTTTTCTTTGAAGTTAATTCTACACTTAACAGCTACTTTCGGGCTGTCCTTGTAAAGAGTGAAATACTGTTCAAGCTTTGAATCGTTATAATATGAAGTAACCTTAAGCGTTGCACGAAGAGCACCCGTTTCAAGGATTTTGAACTCAGCTTTTGCGAATGAGCCGATATCCTTATTATAGTCAAAGACCATATGACCCCAGGTGTCGCTTTCTTTGTCTTCACAGACAACAGCCTTCATCGGTGCTGAGCAATACTCTTTATTTTCGAGCTTATTGAAGTAAGATATAATTGCACCGTCAGCATTAAATTCAACCTTCACAATGCTGTTTTCGATTGAATTTTCTGTTATTACGAACTGATTTTCGATTGTTTTTGCTTCGTGATTCTGATCTTCTTTGTAGATGAAGTATGTTGCATATCCGAATGCAGGCATCTCGACTTCGAACATACACATATTTACGTGATCGCCGTCTGTGTACGGCGCACGTACAAGCTGGAAAGGAACATCGTTATCGTTGGAATCAACAACACCCGATACCCACTGTGTGCCGAAGCTGACATATTCCTTTACAGGGAAAGAATGAGGATTGAAAACAACCATCGGACTGCCTTCGCCCTCACGTACCCAGAGTCTTCCGCGCTGTTCGGGAACACCGTTTTCGAAGAACTTTGTTGTGTTCACTCTCCACGAAATTCGCTCTGCAGCAAAAGTACCGACTTCAAGAGCAACCTCCTTCGCACAACCGAATGCTGAATAAGCATCGTCATAAGCAGGCTTGATTGAACAGCCTGCAAGGATATCGTGGAACTGATTGAACATAACCCTTTGCCACGCTCTTTCAATTCTGTCGGTCTGTGTATCTGAGCCTGTGAGAACATTTGCCATAACGTCAAGCTTTTCTGCATAAACAAGTCCGTTTTCAGCCTGACGGTTGAGCATCTTCACCTTTGAATTTGCACTGTAGCAACCGCTTGCATGGTGCTGTAAATCCTCTTTTATTACAGGGAAATCGTCGGGTTCATTGTTTCTGACATAGTCAAAATATTTATCAACACCCGAATAGATGTATTTTTCTTTACCGTCACCCTCACGGAGTTTTTCTGCCATCTGAAGAGTTTCGATTGACGGTCCGCCGCCGTGATTACCGACACCGTAAGCAAGAATCTGCGAATGCGGCTGTGATTCATAGCGTTCAATTCTTTCTTCACGAAGGTTGTCACCGTAGCCGTCAAGAATTCTGAAAGCAAGAACACGGCTTCCGTCGGGACTTTCCCACCAATGAAGGTTTTCAAACGGAAGATTCGGCTTTTCGGGTCCTCTGTGCGGACGCATATAGACATAATTCTTTATTCCTGACTTCGCCATAAGCTGAGGAAGCATACCGTTATGACCGAAAGAGTCAACGTTATATGCTGTCTCGGCTTTTTTGCCGAAGTTCTCTGTATAGAATTTCTGCGAATAAAGGAAATGACGCGCAAAAGCTTCGCCTGACGGGATGTTACAGTCAGGCTGTACCCACATTGCACCTGTGTACTGCCATCTTCCCTCTTCAACCTTTTTCTTTATTTCTTCAAACATTTCAGGCTCTGAAAACTTTATCCACTGATAATAACCTGCGCAGGCTGAAGTGAAAACATAGTCAGGGAATTCTTCCATTCTGTCAAGTGCCGCCTTGAAGGTTGACTTAACAAGTGCAAGACCTTCGGGTACCCGCCACTGCCATACGGGGTCAAGGTGGGCATTGCCCATAAGAAAATACTTCTTATCCATAGATTTCTCCTTATTTATAGCATTCAACTACTGTCATATCCGTACCTGTGATTGAGAATTTATCCTTGATTGCTTCGGGAATGAAGAAATAATCGCCTTTTGCGATTGCCTTTTCGTAGCCTTCACCGATAATTTTCCCGTTACCCTCTGTTACGACATAGATGCAAGCACCTTTGTCGAGGATAAAATCCCCGCCGTTAAAGATAATTTTACGAACCTTGAAGCTATCTGTAATGCTTTCGTCAATTACGGACTGATAGTCAACTCCCGATTCACTTGCAAGCGGTTTGCTTGAAAGGGGTACCGGGAAGGTCTTTTCCATATCGAAGCATTCGAGAGCCGTCTTTTTATCAAGACCGAGGTACATCTCATTATCCGAAAGTCTGTACTCACCGCACCAGCGCTCAGGCTGTATTGTGAAATCTGTCGGCTCCTGAACCTCAAGAAGAAGACATCCTGCGCCGATAGCGTGAACCATTTTGGCAGGGATGTAAATAATATCGCCTGCTTTGACAGGAAATGATTCAAGCAATTCTTCCATTGCTGTCAGGCTTGTTTCACTTGCTTCAATAGCCTTTTCAAACTGTTCCATAGTCACGCCTTTTTTGAAGCCGTAAAAAATCTTCGCATCGGGTCTTGTTGCAAGGATAACCCAACTTTCTTCCTTGCCATAGTTAGACTTGAAATGTTCCCGCGAAAAAGCCTTATCCGGGTGAGCCTGAACTGGAAGACGGATTGCACTGTCAAGAATTTTTGTAAGGATACCGATATCTTCTCTGTCACCGAGAAGTTCATTTTTATATTTTTTAATGGCATCACTGAGATAAATATCAGTTCCCTGTATCTTTGAAATGCCCTCGTATTCGTCTGTACTGCCCTCGTTAAGAGCGTGAACGGCAGAAACTACCCATTCTTCAGGATAATTGCCGTCAGTTGAATCGTCAGAAAAGAAATCCGCAAAAAGCTTACCGCCTGTATAAACGCGGAAAACGCGGTTCTTTTCAAAAAATATAGGATAATCAAAAAACATAAAATCACCTGTACTTAATAAGTTTTTGTGCTTCGTCGATATTTTCTGCCTTGCCGATTGCAACAAGCGAGGTCAATGCCGCACCGTACGCCGCCTCTTCCTCATAAAGAGGAATTTTGATTTCAGCAGAAAACATTTCAGAAACAACCTTCTGCAAAGCAAGATTTTTTCTTATTCCGTTGCCTGAGCAGACAATCTGTTCGGTTTTACCGCCTGCATACATTGAATGAAGCTCGCCTGCGATGGCATAAAGCATTGCAACAGCCATATCGCCTGCCGTGAAATTGTCCTGCGACATATTCGTAAATCCGCCGCGGATTGCGGGGTTTGCACGTGTTCCGCAGAAACGGCTGTCCGCAACAAGGTCAGTCTGAGTTTTTGTTTCAAGCATTTTATCAATCTGCTTGTAAAGCGACGGACACTCCGAGCCCGTTGCCATTTCAACAACGGAAGCAAAGAAACGTTCAAGCATTGAGAATGCACGTCCTCCGCAAAGTGCCGCACCGACAATAAGAAAACGGTTTCCGTCGTAGGGTCGGGATTCGATATTTTCGCCCGTTACGGGTGTGTCGTTAAGATACGAAATCTGCGAACCTGTACCGACGTTAAGAAGCGGTGCATCAACACCGACAGAGCCGATAAAGCTTGCCTGATTGTCGCCGACAGCAACAGAAACTTTTATTCCGCGCCATTCGCCGACTGTCGCAAAGTCTGCCGTCACTTCAGGGAGCATACCGTTATCGATAGTAAATTTATTTTCAATGATATCAAAGCAACCGAAGCTTGCAGCATTTGTGATATGCATAAGTGCTTTTTTTGTGCCTGTCAGTTTCATCGCGATATAATCGCCGATTGTACATACACCAACGGCAGTTTCAGGAACAAGACCGTTTTCACGGTTATAAAAATCCGTCACTAAACCGTAGCCTGCAAAACTTCCGAGGTGCTGTGCATAGGTTTTACCGTCTTTGTACGGAAGATTTCCGCGCTCATCCTGCCATATGTAAAGAGGGCTGACAGCATTGCCGTCTGTATCGTAATACATAATACCGTGCATCTGGTTTGAGATTCCGATTGATTCGATTGCACCGCTTCCTTTATTCATAATGACGCCGTCAATCGCTTCAAAAACCTTCTCCTCAATCTTTGAAACGTCCTGAATTTTTTCCCATACATTCGGAGTTTCGATGAATGAATTATTCTGACAAACAGCGGAGCAACTGATTTCACCCGTCTGATTGTTCATAAGCACAGCGCAGATGCTCGTTGTGCCGATGTCTATACCGATTGAATACATAGTTTCACCTCAGCAACCGAGATTTGATGACTTCGGATCAAGACGCTTGATGATATCCTGCTGAATTGCAGGTGACAAGTCAAGGAAGTTTACGAATGTACCGTGGATTCGCATAATGTAAACTCCGCTCGGAGCATACTTCTTCGGATTTTCAAGCACTTTCTTAAGGATTTCTGCTGTTGTAACATTAACGTAAAGATAGAACGGTGCAACGCCTTCATTGAGCTCGTTGAAGAAGAGAGGATTGATAATCTTATCCCTGAATTCAACACCCTTACCCTCGTCTGTTTCGCTTGTGAAATATTTCGGGTCGATACCGAGGTGTGAAGCGTAACCGCCGTTGAATTTTTCAAACGGGAGCTTCATATTTGAAAGCATACGGAAGCCGAGGCCGTTTTCTGCACTGCCGTAAAGCGGATCTACACCGTAGCCGAGCATTTCTCTTGACTTTCTGCCGTCAGGCGTTGCTCCTACCCAATAACCGTAGAGCAGATGTGTTGACGGGCTTGAGAAATCGGGACGGAAGCTGTTGCCGAGGTAATTCTTTGCATTTGCAACGATGTCCGCTACCTTTGATGCAACCTCTGCCGCATAATTGTCCACCTTTTCGATGTTATTGCCGAATTTATCTGCAGAGAGAAGGAAATCTCTCAAATCTTCGTAGCCTTCAAAGTTTGCCTTGAGAGCATCAACGAGCTTGTCTGCATCCTCAGGACGCTCTGCAAGAAGCTTGTCAATCGCGCTGAATGAATCGGCAATTACGGATGTGCCGTGGATAAGGCATCCGCTGCCGTTATATTTTGTACCCTGAGCGTTGAAGTCTCGCATATCAATACCGTTTGCCATTCCGCCCATAAAGCAGGAAAGGAACGGTACGCGCTGAGTTGAAAGAGCAACGGAAGCACCGTTTGCCGCCTGTGCCATTTCTGCAACGAAAAATTCAACATTCTTGTAGAACTCTTCCTGAATGTTTTCAAGAGAAGCTGCTTTTGTATCTGCAAGGCGCTCACCTGTTACTGTTGAAATACCGCCCGTAAGTGTCATCTCAAGAATCTTCGGGAGGTTGAGCCAGCTGTTTGTTGTATTGCCGTTGTCCTTACCCATAATAAGGGGTTCCTGACAGCCTGCGATTGAGATGTCGGGAAGGTCAGCTTCGTCAACACCGTTTGCACCGAGGACTTCGTAAAGTGAATCGTCATTGAACATTGACGGAGTAAGCACACCGGGAGTGAAGAAAAATCTTCCGAGCTCCTCATAAAGCTTCTGCGGTGTGTTCTTGTGAAGCTTGACCGAAAGAATCGGCTGAGGAAGGTTCATATCAAAATACGCGTCAAGCATAGCGTATGAAGTGTCGTTTGTAAGGTCATTACCGTCCTTGTCACGTCCGCTGATGATAATGTTCTGTGAAATTGCCCAGCTTCTGTCAGCAACGTTGAAGAAAACAAGAAAATGCTTGAAAAGACCCGCAACTATATCACGGTCAAGTCCGTTTCTGTACGGCTCGAAAATTCTGTCTGCATTACCGACTGAGAATGCAAACGGGTTCGGAGTCTGCTCAAGGCACATCATCTGCCAGAGAAGGACGAAAGACTGCATTGCTTCGTACATATTTTCAGCACCGTTTTCAGGCACTTTGCGAAGAGTTTTAATCATAAGCTCAAGCTCGGTTTTTCTCTCGTCATCAGCATCAGCAAGTTTTTCTTCTGCAAGGTCAGCGTACTTATTTGCAAGTGCGATAACGCTTTCAAGAGCGATTCTGAAAGCCTTGTAGCCGTTGCCGTCCTTGTCCTTGATTTCATCAATCATTGAACGCACACCGTTTTTGATTGCATAACGAAAATCGGGAATAAGATGTCCTGTAACCTGCTCAACAAAATAGATAACTTCCTTTGTGCTGTTTTCGCACTTCGCATAAGTTTCGCCAAGCTTTACTGCATAATCAGTCTTACTGAACTTTGATTTTGCCTTTTCAATTCTTTCAGCGTTGAATTCTTCATTCGGCTCAATGTCACCGAAAACAGCCGCAGGGTCACAATAACCGCTGAAGCCTTCAACCTTGAAAGAGGGATTGATAAGAGCGTAGCTTCTTGCGAATGCATCGTCCTGTGTGCCTGCAAAAATCTGGTTATCGTCAATCCAAAGGGGCACGATATCAACAAGCTCACGAAGAATATAAGCCTTCTTCACTTCCTCGCACTCGTCTTTATATTTTTCCTGCAGATTAAGCTCTGCTTCCTTTGCAATAAACCAACCGTCAAGGCGCATCTTTGCACGCTCGTTTTTGAAAAGTGCCTTTGCCTTCGTTGTTAATTTTTCGGGAGTGTAAATTCTCTGCATAACAATTCTCCTTTATGTTTTAGTTACTTTCATTCCGTTTTGTGTGAATAATTTTCTGAAATATTCAATCGTTTCGTCCGGAACAAATCCGTCCTCTATTTCGTAATCCTGCGTCCATTTATCCTTTCCGAATTCGTGGTAGGAAAGGAATTCAAAGACAGCTGATGAGGTATCAAAGCCTTTGAAATAATCAACGAAGCCTTGCGGATTATCGTTGATATTTTTTATTACGGGAATTCTTATATGAATCTGCCTGCCCGAAGCGAATATTTTTTCAAGGTTTGCCTTGACAGCTTCATTGCCTACGCCTATCCATTTTTTATGAACACCTTTATCATAATGTTTGAAATCAGCTATGAGGTAATCGACATTTTCTGCAATTTCCAAAAGATGCGGACTTGACGCATTGGTTTCAATTGCGGTGTTTATACCCTCTTCCTGAAGCCTTTGAAGAATCTCTGACAGCTCCTCGTGCTGAAGCGTACATTCACCGCCCGTGAAGGTCACTCCGCCACCGTCAAAAAACATCATACGGCTGCGTTTTGCCTCCGAAAGAAGCTCATCCACCGTGTAATCTTTTGCTTTTTCGTCCTCACAGTTCATACTCTCGGGATTCGAGCACCATTTACATCGGAAATTACATCCCTGCAGGTGATATACAAGTCTGTTACCCGGTCCGTCCTGCGAATAATTGAACCCTTTTTGCAAAATTAACATTATTTTCCCTCATACTATACCATTATAATATTAACTTGATTGTATACTTTGACGAACCATTTGTCAAGAAATAAAATAAATTGTATATATGCAATAAAAAATATAATATTCACGTATATCCCTTGACTTTTTACAAAATAACTGTATAATTATTCATTATCAATGAATATAGGGTGATTAGGTGAAAAAGATTTTTATTGACGGAAAAGCAGGCACAACAGGACTGCGTATATACGAAAGACTCAGCGAGAGAAACGACATTGAGCTTATGCTTATTTCCGATGAATTACGTAAGGATGTAAACGCAAGAAAAGGGATGCTCAATGCCTGTGACATTGCATTTCTCTGCCTCCCCGATGCGGCGGCTATGGAGTCTGTTTCTCTTATTGAGAATCCTGACGTTAAGGTGCTCGATACTTCAACGGCACACCGTACAAATCCTGCCTGGGCATACGGATTCCCTGAACTTTCGGATGCTCACAGAGAAAAGATTCTTTCTTCAAACCGAATTGCAGTTCCCGGCTGTCACGCAAGCGGATTTATCTCTCTTGTTTATCCTCTTGTTGAAAAAGGTGTTATTTCCGAAGACGCTCTTCTCACCTGCCATTCACTCACGGGCTACAGCGGCGGCGGAAACAAGATGATCGGTGAATATGAGAACCCCGAAATCGAGGAAGCATACGGTTCTCCCCGTCAGTACGGTCTTGCACAGACACACAAGCACCTTCCCGAAATGACGGCAATTACCGGAATCAAGAACGCTCCTGCGTTTTCTCCTATCGTTGCAAACTACTACAGTGGCATGCTCGTAACCGTTCCTTTGTTTAAAAATCAGGTAAGCGGAGCAAATTTAGACGAAATTCGTAAAATTTATAGTGAAAAATACCACGGACCTGTGGTACAATATAAGTCTGACGTCGGCGAGGGCGGTTTTATCTGTTCAAACAAGCTTTCATTCAACGACGGTATGGAAATCTTCGTTGAAGGTAATGAGGACAGAATTATGCTTATGGCACGTTACGACAATCTCGGCAAAGGTGCTTCGGGCGCTGCTATCCAGAATATGAACATACTTCTCGGTGTTGACGAAACTACAGGACTTAATTTAGAGGTGTAAGACATGAAAGAAATTACGGGCGGTATCTGCGCCGCTAAAGGATTCAAGGCAAACGGTATACATTGCGGAATCAGAAAGAATAAGACAAAAAGAGACCTTTCTCTTATCACAAGTGATGTTAGGGCTGCGGCCGCATCTGTTTATACAACAAACCTCGTTAAGGGTGCTCCCCTTGCTGTAACAAAAAATCATATTGCTGACGGATACGCTCAGGCAGTTATCTGCAACAGCGGAAACGCAAACACCTGCAACGCTAACGGAATTGAAATTGCCGAGCAGATGAGTGAGCTTGTTGAAAAGGCAACGGGTATTTCTAAGAATGACGTTGTTGTCGCATCTACAGGCGTTATCGGTCAGGTGCTTGACATCACACCAATTGCAGACGGTATGGTCGAGCTTGCAGCAGGTCTTGGTGACCACAGCGACTTTGCGGCCGAAGGCATCATGACAACGGACACAGTTAAGAAAGAAATTGCAATCAGCTTCGACATCGACGGTGTCGAGTGTAAAATCGGCGGTATCGCAAAGGGAAGCGGTATGATTCATCCGAATATGGCAACAATGCTCGTCTTTATCACAACTGACGTTGCAATTGCTCCCGAGCTTCTTCAGAAAGCTCTGAGCACGGACATCGCTTCAACCTTCAATATGGTAAGTGTTGACGGCGACACTTCAACATACGATATGGTAACTGTTCTTGCCAACGGTATGGCAGGCAACAGGATTATCGATAAAGAGGACGAGAGTTTTGCTGAGTTCTGCAAGGCACTCAACAGCGTAACAGTTTATCTCTGCAGAAAGATTGCGGGCGACGGCGAAGGCGCAACAAAGCTTCTTGAATGCAAGGTTACGGGTGCCGCTGACGAAAAGACAGCAAAAACTGTTGCCAAGTCAGTTATCTGTTCTTCACTTCTCAAGGCTGCGATGTTCGGTGCTGATGCTAACTGGGGCCGTGTTCTTTGCGCTATCGGTTACAGCGGTGCTCAGGTTGACGTTAATAAAATTGACGTAAGTTTTGAGTCTTCAAAGGGCAAGCTTGACGTTTGCGTAAATGGTGCAGGCATTGATTTCTCTGAGGAAAAGGCAAAGGAAATCCTTCTTGAAAAAGAAATCGATATCCTTGTTGAACTTAACTCAGGCGATGCAAACGCTACTGCATGGGGTTGTGACCTTACATACGATTACGTTAAAATCAACGGTGACTACAGAACCTAAGAGGTAATTAATATGAGAATTTCAAACGCAGACAGAGCACACGTTCTTACACACGCTCTGCCGTACATACAGAAATATGCAAACAAAATCCTTGTTGTCAAATACGGCGGTAACGCTATGATTAACGAAGACCTCAAGCAGTCCGTTATGAGTGATATCATTCTTCTTTCAACGGTTGGTATCAAGGTTGTCCTCGTTCACGGCGGTGGCCCCGAGATTACCGAGATGCTTGCAAAAATCGGCAAGGAAACTCAGTTTATCAACGGTCTTCGTGTTACAGATAAAGAAACTGCAGAAATCGTACAAATGGTTCTTGCAGGTAAAATCAACAAAAGTCTCGTAAGCCTTATTGAATCAAAGGGCGGTAAGGCAATCGGTCTCAGCGGCGCTGACGGTCATATGATTATCGCAAAGCCCCGTTGCGAAGAGCTTGGTTTTGTTGGTGACATTGAAAAGGTTGACGTTACTCCGATTCTCGATACTCTTTCAATGGGATACATCCCCGTTGTTTCAACTGTCGGTTGCGATAAGCAAGGAAATGTTTATAACATAAATGCTGACACGGTTGCCGCTAAAATTGCAGGCGAACTTAAAGCAGAAAGCCTTATTTCAATGACAGATATTGAAGGTATCCTCCGTGACAAGGATGACCCGTCATCACTCATTTCAAGAATTTTCATTGAAGATGCTCCGAAGCTTACGGAGGAGGGCATCATTTCAGGCGGTATGATTCCGAAGGTGCAGTGCTGTGTTGATGCAATCAATTGGGGCGTCCGCAAGGTTTTTGTTATCGACGGACGTGTAAAACATTCAATCATCATTGAAATTCTTACCGATGAGGGTATCGGCACGATGTTCGTCAACGGTGAGGATTACAAGAAAAGACACCCGGAGGCAAAATAAATGAGCATTACAGAAATCGATAAACAGTACGTAGCCAACACTTACGCACGTTTCCCCGTTGAGCTTGTCAGCGGTAAAGGAGCAATCCTCAAGGATGCTGAGGGCAAGGAATATATTGACCTTGGCTCAGGCATTGCAGTTAACGTATTCGGTGTTGCTGACGACGAGTGGTTGGCAGCTGTTACAAATCAGCTTTCAACTCTCACTCATACGTCAAACCTTTATTTCACAGAGCCTTGCTCAACACTTGCAAAGATGCTTTGCGAAAGAACGGGAATGAAAAAAGTATTTTTCGGAAACAGCGGTGCTGAGGCTAACGAATGCGCAATCAAGGTTGCTCGCCGCTATGCTTTTGACAAATACGGCGACGAAAGCCATTCAACAATCATCACTCTTAAAAACAGCTTCCACGGAAGAACAATTGCAACTCTTACAGCTACGGGACAGGACGGCTACCACACACATTTCGGTCCGTTCGTTGAGGGTTTTGTTTATGCTGATGCAAACGATGCAGAGAGCGTAAGAAAGCTTGCAAAAGAGAATAACTGCGTTGCAATTATGATGGAGCTTGTTCAGGGTGAAGGCGGTGTCTGCAAGCTTGATAAGGAGTTTGTTGACGAAGTTAAGAAAATCGCTGAAGAGAAAGATATGCTCATCATCGTTGATGAAGTGCAGACAGGTAACGGCAGAACAGGTTCACTTTACGCTTTCCAGCAGTACGGTTTTATGCCGGACATCGTTACAACAGCAAAAGGCATCGGCGGCGGTCTTCCGATCGGTGTTGCAATGCTCGGCGAAAAGGTTGAGAATGTTCTCATCCCCGGCTCACACGGAACAACCTTCGGCGGAAATCCTGTTTGCTGTGCAGGAGCTTGTAATATTCTTTCAAGAATTGACGACGAGCTTCTCAGCGAAGTTCAGGCAAAGTCAAAGTACATCTTCGAGGAATTTGAGGGAGCAAAGGGCGTTAAAAGTGTCAGCGGTCTTGGTCTTATGATAGGCATTGAAACCGAAAAGGAAGCAAAGGAAATTGTAAACGCTTGTATGAAGAAAGGTGTTCTTATCCTTACTGCAAAAACAAAGGTAAGACTTCTTCCTCCGCTTAACATCGGTTGGGATGAACTCAAAAAGGCTGTTGCAATTCTTAAAGAAACAATTGCTGAATAATTCAGTATTTATACAAATAATAAAAGGGCGGATTGTAAAAAACATTCCGTCCTTTAAATTTTATGAGGTGAAATTATGTGCACAGCAATAAGCTTTAAAACTAAAGACCATTACTTCGGCAGAACACTCGACCTTGAATACCATTATAACGAAAGCGTTGTCATAACGCCGAGAAATTTTCCTTTCACTTTCGCAAACAAACACTATGCATTAATCGGAATTGCAACAGTTATGGAATCCTACCCTCTTTATTACGAAGCAACAAACGAAAAAGGTCTTAGTATGGCAGGTCTCAACTTTCCGGGTAATGCATTTTTTTATCCCGTTGATGAGAGTAAAATCAATGTTGCTCCCTTTGAGTTCATTCCGTATATCCTGACCCAATGTGCAACCGTCCGAGAAGCAAAGACTTTACTTAAAAAAATCAACATTGCTGACATTAACTTCCACCCTGATCTGAAAGCTTCGCCGCTTCATTGGATGATTTCGGATAAAGATGAAAGTATAACCGTTGAATCGGTCAAAGACGGTCTGAAAGTTTATATCAATCCTGTCGGTGTGCTGACCAACAATCCGCCATTTGACTGGCATATTACAAACCTTGCAAATTATATCAATCTGACAGCAGAAGAACCCGAAAACACATTCGCACCGTCCAAGGACATCTGCACCTTTTCGAAAGGTATGGGTGCTGTCGGTCTGCCGGGTGACCTTTCATCCGTGTCGCGTTTTGTCCGCGCGGCGTTTACAAAGCTGAATTCTGTCTGCGGTGAAAGTGAAGAAGAAAGTGTAAGTCAGTTTTTTCATATACTTGGTGCTGTTGAACACACAAAAGGAGCTGTACACCTCGGTGACGGTAAATATGAAATCACAGTTTATACATCATGTTGTAATACAGACAAAGGAATTTTTTACTATACCACATATGAAAACCCGCAGATTTATGCAGTTGATATGTATAAGGAAAATCTTGACAGCAATAAACTTTCTGAATATCCGTTAAAAACAGAACTCTGCATTAACCACATAAATTAAAGTATACTTTAAATCTAAAAAGCGATAGAAATCCGAAAAGGAAATCTATCGCTTTGTTTTATTTCGCGGGTGTTATCTCGTAGAACACAACTGCGTTCGGGTTGAGTTCGGTTTCGAGCTTCACTTTGCCGTTTTTAACCTCTGCCTCAAAAGTCTGCGGCTCAAGGCGTGAGCATTCCCTGTACTTTGCTTCAAGCTCGTTGAAATAAATATCTCTTGCCCAATCGGCAGAAAGAGTTGTCGGACTTCCTATTTCAGGGTCATCGGGTGACCAAGCGAAGCAATCGTCACCGATTCCGTACTTCACTCTGTCTTCCTGCCACTCGTCAAAGTAGTTGCAGTTGTCGTCGATAACATATGCCGTTACTTTAACCTTGTCGCAGTCAAACTGCGGTACTTTCACCTTGAAGTTAAGCTTTGCTGTATTCTGATAATCAACATCGTTTTTGTAGTTATACGCCATAACGTGAACAGTCTGTGTTTCTTCGTTGTATGCCGAAACAGCATCGACTTCAATATTCGGGAAAAGTGCACGGTATGCCGTTCTTGTTTTTGCAAGTTTTGCACCGCCAAACTTTGCGGCATTTCTTGCAACGTGATAGCTTACTGTCGGGTTACCTGCCAGAAGTCCGCTTGAAAGATATGACCATGACGAGAAATAGTTGATATTGTTATTGAACATAGTGCGATAAATTCTTGCATCGTATGCCGCCTGATATGTGAAGCCGACGGTGCGTGTAAGGAGCTGGTTATCGGAGCCGCCATAGTTGTTTCCTGTAAGAAGTCTGCCTTCATCTACACCAAATATAAGATTTTCAAGGCCGGCTTTGTCTGCAGTTTTTTTGAGATGCTTCATCGTTTTTTCAAAATTCATTCCGCTTGTTTCTTCACCGGGTGCGTAATCGTAGAATGAAGCGGCAAGGTAACAGATTCGGCTGCCTTTTTCGCCTGTTTTGTAATTAGTACCGTTTGCACAATGTTTGATGAAAACTCTTTCATCCCAGAGGCCTTCGGTAACAGCCATTGCATGAGCACCGACGAAAACATCCTCACCAATAACATCTATAAGTGCCTGAACGGTGTAATCGTAAAGCTTGCAGTATTCAACAGCCGACTCATCCGGGTCACCACTATTTGCCATAAACCACTGCGCATTTTCGAACTCCGTCATAACACCAAAACGCCAGGACAGCACCTCTTCTCTGCCAAATTCATCAACAAGAGCCTGAGCGATCGCTGCGATGTAATTATAATAAACATTATAATCATCAGGAGGATAGATATTGGTTCCGAAGTCTTCGCCTGCAAGAGCATGAGAAGAATATTTCATTGGTACACTGCCCAGCTTGAGCATCGGCTTTGCACCGAGTTCAAGAACACCTCGGCAGTTATTTATAAGAGTTGTAAAATCGTAATCATCAAGCACGGTTTTATCGTACGGATCTTTGAAAAGATCGCGGTCGGCGTTACCGCCCGAGCATTGCATAAACTGAACATATTCGACAAATTCAAAGATATTATTTTCCTCGTTCACCTTTACACCGACAAACGGGTTGCCCTGAATTGACCAGATGTTGACGTTGCTTGCGGGGTTAACGAGAACATCGCCAAGCTTCGCTGTATCAACCGTGAAAGAATAATTATTCATTCGGTCAATTCCTGCATTCCATACCGTGCCGAAAAACGTTACGAGTGCAGTAAAAACGGCTACAATTGATTTTAAAAATCCCACTTTACATTCTCCTTTCGGAAAGTTTTCTATATTATACCAAAACTTCACTTTTCTTTCAATGCAAATTTATTTTTCCGATTCTACAAAATTCTGTTTGTTTTTACATTATTTTATGCTATAATAGAAATATCTTTTGAGGAGGTGGCGATATGACTCTTACTGAAGCTATTGCAGCACGTCATTCCGTCCGCAGATATCAGGACAAAAGCATTGAAAAAGAAATTGCCGAAGAATTACAAAAAACAATTGATGAATGTGCCGAAAAAAGCGGCCTGAAAATCACTCTTCAACTCGACGAACCGGGTGCATTCGGCTCGGGTATGGCAACATACGGCAAGTTCGAAAACTGCACAAATTACATAACCTTCGTCGGCAAAAAAGAGGACGAAGAAAAATGCGGTTACTACGGCGAAAAAATCGTTCTCCGCGCTCAGCAGCTCGGTCTTAATACCTGTTGGGTCGCGCTGACTTATAACAAAGCAAAGCTGGTATGCGACAAAGACAAGGGAGAAAAAGTACTTATCATTATTGCTCTGGGTTACGGCCAGACTCCCGGACATACCCGTCCGACAAAGCCGATGGAAGAGCTTTGCAAAATCAAAAACGGTGAAGCTCCCGAATGGTTTAAAAACGCGATGGAAGCCGTTATGCTTGCACCGACAGCCGTCAACCAGCAGAAGTTTGTTTTCTACCTTGACGGGAACGAAGTTGAGGCAAAAACACTTATGGGATTTTACGCAAGAATCGACCTTGGCATTGCCAAACTGCATTTTGAAATTGGCGCAGGAGATGCCTTCTTCATTTGGAAATAAAAGATTGACAAAAAACAAACAATTTGATATTGACCTTACAGAATCTATATAGTATAATAAGTATACTTTGATTGTCAACAAGCCATAAGGTTTTGAAAGGTATCTTTCCGCCTCGGCTTCGTTAAAAATCTTTGAAATATCCGCGTATTACTGCAGATTTTTGCCTTGCCGAGACAAAAATCTACTCTTTCAAAACTGCTTCGCATCTGAAATGCAATAGATTACGTACAGTCGGGCTGCTTTTCGATGCAGGCATACGGGCGTATGTCAAAGAGAAAACTGCTCGACTGTGCGTGATATTATTACATTTCAGACTTATGTGTTGTTGACAATTAAAGTATACAAAATAGTACCTGACATAAAGACTTTTTCTGAGTGAAAGGCTACGGTTGAGTTTCAAAATATTTTCTGTAAATTTGTCTTGCCGTACCCTTTTTCGGGGTGCGGTAATTTTTTTGGAGGCAGATATGGAAACAAGAGTTGCAGTTATGAGTATTATCGTTGAAAAGGGTGAAACCGTTGAAAAGCTCAACGCTGTTTTGCACGATTACGGTGAATTCATCATCGGCAGAATGGGTATCCCATACCGTGAAAAGAATATAAACATTATAAGCATTGCGATTGATGCTCCGCAGGATACGATTTCTGCCCTTTCGGGAAAAATCGGCAGGCTTGACGGAATCAGCGTAAAAACAGCTTATTCGGGTGTGATTACGAATGAATAAACTTTTTTCTCTTATTGAGAAGCTTGAAAAAGAAAAATCCCTCTCGCTTGAGGAGTATCAGTATCTTATCGACAACAGAAACGAAGAATCGGCAAAAATCCTTGCAGAAAAGGCAATCAGGGTCCGCCGTGAAATTTACGGCAATGCTGTTTTTATCCGCGGACTGATTGAAGTCAGCAATTTCTGCAAAAACGACTGCCTTTACTGCGGAATAAGACGTTCCAACAAAAAATGTGACCGCTACAGACTCACGAAAGAAGAAATTCTTGAGTGCTGTGAAGAGGGTTACGAGCTTGGCTTTCGCACCTTCGTACTTCAGGGCGGTGAGGATGCTTACTTCAATGACGAAGTGCTTTGTGATATCGTAAAAGAAATCAAGAATAACCATCCTGACTGTGCCGTTACTCTTTCTCTTGGAGAAAGAAGCGAGGAAAGCTACAGAAAGCTGAAGCTTGCAGGTGCTGACCGCTATCTGCTTCGGCACGAAACGGCAGATGCAGAGCATTATGCAAAGCTTCACCCGAAGGAGCTGAGCTTTGAAGCGAGAATGAATTGTCTTAAAACCCTGAAAAAACTCGGTTTCCAGACAGGGTGCGGATTTATGGTCGGCTCACCTTTCCAGACTACGGAAATGCTTGCCAAGGACCTTAAATTCATTGAGGAGTTCAAACCCGATATGTGCGGAATCGGACCGTTTGTTCCGCATAATGAAACTCCGTTTGCAAACGAAAAAACAGGCTCCGCTGAGCTTACTTGCTACCTTCTTTCAATAATCCGCCTTATTCATCCGCCTGTCCTTCTGCCTGCAACAACGGCACTCGGCACAATCGCCGGCAACGGACGCGAAAAAGGAATCCTTGCAGGCGCAAACGTAGTTATGCCGAATCTTTCACCAAGCTCGGTGAGAAAAAAATACGAGCTTTACAACAACAAGCTTTCTGACGGGGATGAATCCGCACAGAGTAAAGAAAACCTTGCAAAAAGAATTAAAAATATCGGCTACGAAATCGTAACCGACAGAGGAGATGTATATAATGGCTGAATATAATCCTAAATCATTGAAAGCGCAGGAGTTTATCCACGACGGAGAAATTCTTGCTACTCTTGAATATGCTGAAGCAAACAAGAACAACATTGAGCTTATTAACGAAATCCTTGAAAAAGCACGTCCCAAAAAGACTGAAGAAGGTTGCGTTTGTGGTGGACTTACCCACCGTGAGGCATCCGTCCTTCTTGCTTGCGAAGACCCTGCCGTTATTGAAAGAATTTATGAAATCGCAGAGGAAATCAAGCTTGCTTTCTATGGCAACCGTATTGTTATTTTTGCTCCGCTTTACCTTTCAAACTACTGTATCAACGGTTGTGTTTACTGTCCATATCACAGACAGAACAAGACAATCGCACGTAAAAAGCTCACACAGGAAGAGGTTAAAGCTGAGGTTATCGCACTTCAGGATATGGGACATAAACGTCTTGCGATTGAAGCAGGCGAAGACCCGAAAAACAACCCGATTGAATACATCCTTGAATGTATCAATACAATTTACAGTGTTAACCACAAAAACGGTGCGATACGCCGGGTTAACGTAAACATCGCCGCAACGACGGTTGAAAACTACCGCAAGCTCAGGGATGCAGGTATCGGCACATATATCCTCTTCCAGGAAACTTACCACAAGGAAAGCTACGAAAAGCTTCATCCGTCAGGACCCAAGAGCGACTATGCTTACCATACGGAAGCTATGGACAGAGCTATGGAGGGTGGCATTGATGACGTCGGTCTTGGCGTGCTCTTCGGTCTTGAGCTTTACAAATACGAATTTGCAGGTCTTCTTATGCACGCTGAGCATCTTGAAGCCGTTCACGGCGTCGGTCCGCACACAATCAGCGTTCCGCGAATAAAGAAGGCTGACGACATCGACCCGACTGCATTTGACAACTCAATTTCAGACGAAATTTTTGCTAAAATCACAGCCTGTATCCGCCTTGCCGTTCCGTACACAGGAATCATTATTTCAACAAGAGAAAGCGAAGCGGTTCGTTCAAAGCTTCTTCGTCTCGGTGTTTCACAGGTAAGTGGCGGTTCAAGAACATCCGTCGGCGGTTACACTCAGGAAGAAAGACCTCATGACACGGAGCAGTTTGACGTTTCCGACCAGCGTACACTTGACGAGGTTGTTCATTGGCTTATGAAGAACGGCCACATTCCTTCATTCTGCACAGCCTGCTACCGTGAAGGACGTACGGGCGACCGCTTTATGAGCCTTTGCAAAAGCGGACAGATTCTTAACTGCTGCCACCCGAACGCGCTTATGACTCTTACGGAATACCTCACGGACTACGCGAAAGAATGGACGAAGAAAACAGGCTTTGAAATGATTGAAAAGGAACTTACAAAGATTCCGAAAGAAAAGGTAAGAAAAATCGCGGAACAGAACATTGAGGATATCAAAAATTCCAACCGCAGAGACTTCAGATTCTAAGGAGAAATTGTTATGGGACTTAACGATACAGTTTCCGCCGAAAGAGTTCATATCGGCTTTTTCGGCAAAAGAAACGCAGGTAAGTCAAGCGTTGTCAATGCCGTAACAGGTCAGGAGCTTGCTGTTGTATCCGATGTAAAAGGCACAACAACCGATCCCGTAAAAAAGGCTATGGAGCTTCTTCCTATCGGCCCTGTTGTTATCATCGACACTCCCGGCATTGACGATGAAGGCGCGCTCGGCGAATTGAGAGTAAAAAAAACAAAGCAGATTCTTGCAAAAACTGACGTTGCAATCCTTGTTGTTGACGGTGAAAAAGGACTTGACGAACCCGACAAAGAATTGATTAAACTTTTTGAAGAGCGTAAGCTTCCGTATCTCATCGTTTACAACAAGTCGGATTTGCTGAAAGATACCCCGTGCGATGACGAAAAGTCAATTTACGTCAGTGCGGTCAAAAAATCAAACATCGAAGAGCTCAAAGACAGAATCGGCAGCCTTTCAAAAACGGTTGAAAACAAGAAGCAGATTGTTGCAGACCTGATTGAGGACGGAGATATCGTTGTGCTTGTCACACCGATTGACGAATCTGCACCGAAAGGCAGATTGATTCTTCCTCAACAGCAGACTATACGTGATATTCTTGATGCAAACTGCGCTGTTGTCTGCTGTCAGGACACGGAGCTTGTTCAGACGCTCAAAGCCCTTGCTGTGAAGCCAAAGCTTGTTATAACGGATTCACAGGCATTCGGCAGAGTTTCAAAAGATACTCCCGAAGATATTCTTCTCACGTCGTTTTCAATTCTCTTTGCGCGTTACAAGGGTGACCTTGCGGCACTCATAAGCGGTGCGGCACAGCTTGGCAAGCTGAAAGACGGCGACAAGGTTCTTATCTCCGAGGGATGCACACACCACAGACAGTGCAACGACATCGGCACGGTAAAAATGCCCGGTTGGATTAAAAATTATTCGGGTGCTGAGCCTGAATTTCATTTCACATCTGGCGGTGATTTTCCTGAAGATATTTCAGGGTATTCACTCATCGTCCATTGCGGTGCTTGTATGCTCAACGAAAAGGAAATGCAAAGAAGAATCGAGCTTGCCAAAAATGCAGGTGTTCCGATTGTGAACTATGGTATCGCAATCGCGCAGATGCACTCAATCCTTCGCCGAAGCCTCGAACCATTCCCTGATATTCTAAAAATACTCGATGAATAAAACCAAGGGGATGTAAAAAAAGAGCAGACCGCATAAAACAAGCAAAGAAAGGGTTTCTTCAAAGTCTTAACACATGAAGAAACCCTTAAAAACATAAAAAACAGGTAAATATATAAATTTTTAACGTTTTATGCTATAAACAAACTTCGCCTCTCGACGTACCTTTGTACGCCTTCGGGTGCCCAAAACAAAGCTTTGCTTTGTTTTGGCTCAGTTTGTTCATTCTGCGCATTTTTTCCTATCCCCTT
>JAZSQQ010000022.1:0-31877 GCA_045538055.1 Acutalibacteraceae bacterium | reverse complement strand
AGCCGTGACGGGAGGATTGTTGATAATTCAAGGGTTTTTGACAATCCCTCAGTCGCTACGCGACAGCTCCCTTTACACAAAGGAGCCTGAACAGGTCAGATACATAAAGATTTTAAGAACTCTACAAACCCGAATTTGTTGGACTGTTTAAAGTGAGAAACACGGTATACTCAGATTGAGTATACCGTGTTTTTATATATTCTATCAGTTCTGGAACATAAGAAGCAGGAAGCCTGCGGCAACTGCGGAGCCGATAACGCCTGCGACGTTGGGACCCATAGCGTGCATAAGAAGGAAGTTTGTGGGATTGTACTTGCGTCCTTCGTTCTGTGCAACACGTGCAGCCATAGGAACAGCTGAAACACCTGCGGCACCGATAAGCGGATTAATCTTACCTTTTGTGACAATGTAGAGTACTTTACCGAGAAGCACACCGCCGACTGTTGAGAAGATGAAAGCTGTAAGACCGAGGGCAACAATACCGAGTGTCTGTGCCTTAAGGAAGCTTTCACCGTTAGCTGTAGCACCGACAGTAACACCGAGAAGAATAACAATGATGTTGTTAAGTGCATTCTGTGCTGTGTCGGAAAGTCTTTCAACAACACCGCACTCACGGAAGAGGTTACCGAGCATAAGCATACCGAGAAGCGGTACGACAGACGGAAGGATAAGAGCGATAAGTACAAGAACGACAACGGGGAAAACGATTTTTTCCGTCTTTGAAACCTTGCGAAGCTGAGTCATCTTTACTTCGCGCTCTTTTTTTGTTGTAAGAAGCTTCATAATCGGCGGCTGAATCAGCGGGATAAGTGCCATGTATGAGTATGCTGCAAGGGCAATCGGAGCAAGAAGGTGAGAAGCAAGCTTACCTGTAAGCCAGATAGCTGTCGGGCCGTCTGCACCGCCGATGATTGAAATAGCAGCCGCTTCCTGCGGAGTGAATCCGAGGAGAATGGCAATAATAAAAGCAACATAAATACCAAGCTGAGCTGCAGCACCGAGAAGAAGACTGATCGGATTGGAAAGAAGCGGTCCGAAGTCAGTCATAGCACCAACACCAAGGAAGATAAGGCAGGGGAAGATACTTGACTTAACACCTGCGTATATGATTCTCAGAACACCTGAATCGTACCAATGGCTTCCTTCAACTGCAGTTGCGGGGTCACCGCCGAAAGCCTGATTGAGTGTCAGGTCATCCATAATTCCTGAGCCGGGAAGATTTGCAAGAAGGATGCCGAAAGCAATCGGTACAAGCAACAACGGCTCGAATTTTTTAGCGATTGCAAGGTAAAGGAAAACAACAGATACACCGATCATGACACCGTTCTGCCACGTAAGCAGGGCGAAACCTGAAGCATCCCATAAACCTGCAAGGAGGTTTGTTATAAGTTCCATAATTGTACCTCCGATTAAATAATGACAAGAACCTGGTCTGTGTCAACAGTAGAGCCCTTTGATACAAGAACCTGCTTAACAATTCCGTCGCAGGGAGCAACAATATCGTTTTCCATTTTCATAGCTTCAAGGACGATAAGAACTTCGCCTGAACGGACAGACTGGCCGTTTGTAACGTTGATAGCAAGAATTGTGCCCGGCATCGGAGAAGCAACTGTTGTTCCTTCAGCGGACGGTGCGCTTGCAACGGGAGCTGCTGCAGGAGCAGCGGGTGCAACCGGAGCTGCAGGTGCCGCAACAGGAGCAGCAACTGTACTTACACCTGTGAGAGCAACTGAACACTCATCAACTTCAATTTCATATTTTTTATTATTCAAAAACACTTCGTATTTCATTTGTTTTCTTCCTCCACAAGTCTGATTGATCTGAAAGCAAGTCTGTTAAGCGGGATTTCTGTTTTGTAGCTGACAAGAGCCATAAGCATTGCAGCTGTTGCTTCGTCAACACCGATAAGCTCAAGCTGTCCCTGAGATTCATTGTCAGGAAGTGCAACTCCGTTTGTTTGCGGAACCGACGTGTCGCTGTTTATCGGAGTGATAACAGGAGTTACTTTTGCGGCATTCTTTTTCTCGATTACAGAGAAAATAAAAGCAATAAGCTTAATAAAGAGAGCGATTATTGCAAGAACTGCAAGAACGGTTAAAAAACCGACAAGAGCAACCAAAAGTGCTTTGGGGATGTCCATGGCATCGTATGAACCGTAAATGTTAGTGAAAATGCCAAGGAAATGAGGACTGAATTTCATCAATATGCCTCCTTCGTTTTGTTAAGATTCTCTTATAAAAACAGCCTGTTTCTGTAACAACAAAAACAGGCTGTCAACTGAATTATTTGTCTTCTTTATTCTTTTTCTCAGGAATGTTGTTAAGAGCGTTAACAACAAGAACGATGAGAGCAGTTACGACGAAAATGCCGAGCATACCTTTGCCCATATAGGGAAGAGCGCTGAGAAACGCATTAAAATCAATAGTAAACATTATAACTACCTCCCTGATTATCTGAAGAATGTAAGGATAAGACCGCCTGCGATAACTGAAGCAATCTGTCCTGAAACGTTAACGCCGATTGAGTGCATAAGAAGGAAGTTCTGGTTGTCTTCCTCAAGACCCATTTTATGAACAACACGTGCTGACATCGGGAAAGCTGAAATACCTGCAGCACCGATCATCGGATTGATCTTCTTCTTTGAGAAGAGGTTCATAATCTTTGCGAGCATAACACCTGCGAATGTGTCGAAGATGAAAGCGAAAAGACCGAGACCGATGATGAGCAATGTGTCAATCGTAAGGAATTCTTCAGCTCTCATACGAGCAGCGATTGTAATTCCGAGGAAAATTGTAACAAGGTTTGCAAGAACCTTCTGTGCTGTTTCTGAAAGTGAGTTAAGAACACCGCACTCACGGATAAGGTTACCGAACATAAGGAAACCGATAAGAGCAACAGCATCGGGAGCAACAAGACCTACGATGATTGTAACAACGATGGGGAAAAGAATCTTTGTAAGCTTTGAAGGAGCCTTACCTGCTGTGTTATCCATACGGATAAGACGCTCTTTCTTAGTTGTGCAAAGCTTGATGATCGGCGGCTGTACCAACGGAACAAGAGCCATGTAAGAATAAGCCGCAACCATAATAGCGCCGATGTACTTTGAACCGAGTTCCATTGAAACTGCGATAGCTGTCGGACCGTCAGCAGCACCGATAATACCGATTGAAGCTGCGTCCTTGATGTCGAAGCCGAGGAGTGATGCAAGGCAGAGTGTGAAGAAGATACCGAACTGTGCCGCTGCACCGAAAAGCATAAGCTTCGGATTGGTAAGAAGCGGAGTAAAGTCGATCATTGCACCGATACCGATGAAAAGGATGAGAGGCATCAGTTCGCCGAATTCGTTGTCGATACCGACTCTGAACATAACGTCAATGATGTGCTTTGCGCCTGAATTGGGAAGGTTGATAAGGATTGCACCGAAGCCCATCGGGAGAAGAAGGGAGGGTTCCATTTCCTTTTTAATAGCAAGGAAAATAAGGATACCGCCGATAATCCACATTGCTACCTGAGGGAAGGTGACAGTGGTAAAATTGTCAATTAAAACACCCATTAGTCACACCTCCGACTTAAATAACAAGAAGAACGTCATCAGTGTTAACTGTTGCACCCTTTGATGTGACAATCTGCTTAACAACACCGTCGCAAGGAGCAGTGATGTCGTTTTCCATTTTCATAGCTTCAAGAACGATAAGAACGTCGCCTGCCTTAACTGCCTGACCTGCTGAAACGTTGATGTTAACGATTGAACCGGGCATCGGAGCAACAATCTGTGTGCCTGATGCTGAAACTGCCTGCGGTGCTGCGGGAGCTGCAGGAGCAGGAGCAGCTGCGGGTGCAGGTGATGCAACAGGAGCGGGAGCATAAACTGCATCAGAAACGTTTGTAACAACTGCTTCTGTTTCGTTTACTTCGACTTCGTAATTTTTTCCGTTTAAAGTTACTACGTATTTCATTTTATTTGTCCTCCATCAAGGTGATTGATTTAAACTGAAGTCTGTTAAGCGGAATACCGCTCTTGTCTGAAACGATAGCCATGATAACAGCGGCTGTTTTCTCATCTGTGCCTACGAGCTCAAGGTCGCCTGAAGATGCTGCAGGTCCGGCAGGCTGAGCTGCAGATTTTACAGCAGGGGCAACGGGGGCGCTCTTCGGTTCTTCAACCGGCTTTTTGCTGTTGATTGCTTTTGTGATATAAACGTAGATGATAAGAAGTACAGCTACAACAGCAACAACGATTGCAGGGAACGGAGGAGTTGCGATCTTAGCAAGAATTTCTGAAAAATTCATATCTTTTCCTCCTTAGATTTCTCTGATTGTGTATTTGAATGTGTTTCTCTCAAGCTCGTCACGCTTCTCAAAGAAAGCTTCTGCCTGCATCGGGAATGCGATGTATGAAAGGACGTCTTCGTCGCTCTTTGCTTTGCTGCCGAGTTTCTTCTTAGTTGCTTCAAATGCGGGAGCAAGTGTATCTGCAAATCTGCCTTCAAACGGCTTCTCGTCACCGAGAACCTGTGCGATAAGTTCAGCACTGATTTCAGCAGGAGCCTTACCGTACTCACCCTTAAGGTAGCTGCGTACGTCCTTTGAAACGTTCTTATACTTGCCGAAAAGAACGTTCTGTGTTGCCTGAACGCCAACCATCTGGCTCATCGGAGTAACAAGCGGCGGATAACCCATATCCTTACGTACTCTCGGAACTTCCTGAAGAACTTCTTCAAACTTGTCCATCTTGTTCTGAGCTGTAAGCTGAGCAACAAGGTTTGAAAGCATACCGCCCGGAACCTGATATCCGAGAGCGTCTGTATCAGTTGCAAGAACAACGGGGTTAAGAAGACCTGACTTAAGAGCTTCTGCACGAACAGGCTTGAAGAAATCGTTGATGTTCTTAAGAATGTCTGTGTTAAGACCTGTTTCGTAGCCTTCCTGAGTAAGAACATAGTTCATTGTTTCAGTTGCGAACTGTGATGTACCGCCTGACATGCATGAAATTGCTGTATCAATAACGTCAACACCTGCCTCAGCAGCCTTCTGAAGTGTCATTGCTGCAAGACCTGTTGTTGAATGTGTGTGAAGGATAATCGGAAGCTTTGTGTTTTCCTTAAGAGCCTTAACAAGGTCATAAGCCTCTTTCGGGCTCATGATACCTGCCATATCCTTGATACAGATTGAGTGAACACCCATAGCTTCCATATCTTTTGCAAGCTTGATGTAAGACTCAATGTTGTGAACAGGGCTCAATGTGAAGCAGATTGTACCTGAAGCGTGAGCACCGCAACGGATTGTTTCTTTAACTGCAACCTCGATGTTACGTACGTCGTTAAGTGCATCGAAAATACGGATGATGTCGATACCGTTCTCAACACTCTTTTCAACGAACTTTCTTACAACGTCATCGGGATAGTGCTTGTAGCCGAGGAGGTTCTGACCTCTGAGAAGCATCTGAAGCTTTGTGTTCGGACAAGCCTTGCGGATTTTGCGGAGTCTTTCCCACGGATCTTCGTTAAGGTAACGAAGGCATGAGTCGAATGTTGCACCGCCCCAGCACTCAAGTGAGTAGTAGCCTGCTTTGTCAAGTTCTGCAAGAACGGGTTCGAAATCGTCAAAAGACATTCTTGTTGCGATAAGTGACTGCTGAGCGTCACGCAACACGGTTTCAGTAAATTTAATCTGTTTCATAACATCTGCCTTTCCGTATATAAAATATTTATTATACTAATTAAAATGTGATTTTTTCCTGGATATATTCACAAAGCTTGTCGATAGCGATACGCTCCTGTGCCATTGTGTCACGGTCACGGATTGTTACGCAACCGTCTTCAATTGAGTCAAAGTCATATGTGATGCAGAACGGTGTGCCGATTTCGTCCTGACGGCGGTAACGCTTACCGATTGAACCTGCATCGTCAAACTCAACCATAAATCTCTTTGCGAGCATTGCATAAACTTCCTCAGCCTGCTCGTTGAGCTTCTTTGAAAGCGGAAGAACAGCAGCTTTGATGGGTGCAAGAGCAGGGTGGAAACGAAGAACAACTCTTGTGTCGCCCTTTTCTTCATCAACAACCTCCTCGTCGTAAGCGTCGCAGAGGAAGGCGAGAGTTACACGGTCAGCGCCGAGTGACGGCTCGATAACGTACGGAAGATACTTCTCGTTAGTTGTCTGGTCAAAATACTCAAGGCTCTTGCCTGATGTGTTTTGGTGCTGTGTGAGGTCGAAGTCTGTTCTTGAAGCAACGCCCCAGAGTTCGCCCCAACCGAAGGGGAAGAGGAATTCGAAGTCTGTTGTTGCGTTTGAATAATGTGAAAGCTCTTCCTGCTCGTGGTCACGAAGACGAAGGTTTTCGTCCTTGATGCCGAGTGAAAGAAGCCACTTGTGGCAATAGTCTTTCCAATAAGCAAACCAGTCAAGCTCTGTGCCGGGCTTGCAGAAGAATTCAAGCTCCATCTGTTCAAATTCACGTGTACGGAAGATGAAGTTACCGGGAGTAATTTCGTTACGGAATGATTTGCCGATCTGGCAAACACCGAAAGGAACCTTGCGGCGTGTTGTACGCTGAACATTCTGGAAGTTTACGAAAATACCCTGAGCTGTTTCGGGACGGAGATAAAGCTCGTTCTTTGCGTCTTCGGTAACACCCTGGAAGGTTTTGAACATAAGGTTGAACTTACGGATGTCTGTGAAGTTTGCAGAGCCGCAATCGGGGCAGACGATGCCGTTTTCGGCAATGTACTTGCTCATCTCCTCAAAGCTCCAGCCTGCAGGATTAACGCCTGTATCCTCGATGAGCTTGTCAGCTCTGTGACGTGTCTTGCAATCCTTACAGTCCATAAGCGGGTCTGAGAAGCCGCCAACGTGGCCTGAAGCAACCCAGATCTGCGGATTCATAAGGATAGCGGAGTCAAGACCTACGTTGTACGGGTTTTCCTGAACGAATTTCTGCCACCATGCTCTCTTTACGTTGTTTTTGAATTCAACGCCGAGAGGGCCGAAATCCCAAGAGTTTGAAAGTCCGCCGTAGATTTCACTACCGGGGTAAACGAAGCCTCTGCCTTTGCAAAGGGCAACGATTTTTTCCATTGTTTTTTCTGTGTTGGAAAGCATAAAACCAATTCTCCCTCATTATATATTAATTCAATATTAAGCTATTATGAATTATAATAAAATTTGCGAAAACTGTCAATAAACAAAGTATATGAATAACAGATTATTCCAACAGGAAAATGTGGTGAAATTGTTATTGTTTTGTCAAACCACAGCAAAAAAATACCGCCTTCCGAAGAAGACGGTATAAATCATTGAAGCAACAATAGAAACTCAACGAAAAAAATATATTTATGCTTGTGGTAATCCTCTTTGATTGAGTCAACGATATCACTGCTTTCAAGGCAGATAAGTCCTAAAAACAACGCCGTTGAAATTATGAAAAGTGATGCAAAAGACCAACCGTAATTTATCCAATAAAGATAGGCTGCTGCAATGTGCAGAATGATTCCGATTATAACAGCAACTTTTACCTTAACGTTACTTCTCATCAGCTTGATTATAAAATAAACGATAAGAATTGAAAAACCGAGCGTGTTTTTAAAATACCTGAGCAGATAATCAAGCGTTTCTGTTGTACGGTTTTCATTTTGAAAAACGGTATATAGGCAGAAGGAAAGACAACCCAGACTGACTATAATTGAAACGATTATGACTGTGACTTGGTTGGGTTCCGACTTTTGGCTGTTGTTTTTACTGTTTTTCTTTTTACCGGATTTGTTTTGTTTAGGAACAAGTCTGATTTTTACAATTGAAAGTGTCAACAGCAAAATACAGTAGGCACCGGCGATTCTTGTGTCAAGAAAACAGATTAAGGGAGCAGCCAAAATACAATAGGGAAGTTTCTTAATATCTGTTGCGGCAAATACGGCTGCAAGGAAGAAAGCAATAGCTGATGCTGTCATAAGCTGTTTATTGTTGTCGTGAACCCTGTTAAAAATCTGATAAAAGGTTTGATAGCAGGCAGCAGAAACGAAAAAAGCAAAAGCAGTACGAGCTTTAACTTTTTGGTTATCAATAAGTTTGTCTGCAAAGAAAAGAACAAGACCTAAGCATAAGAACAAGACCATGGTAAAATATAAGGCAGAACGAACAGAAAGAATCAAAGCGGAAAAAGCAAACACAACAAGAGCCAATATTCTGTTTTTTAAACTTAAATCCGTCAAAATCTCACCCCCGAAAGAATTGCTCTTGCCAACGAGACTCCGACAACCGTGAGAATAGTTTTATTTTCACCAAGCTTGGATACGGACTCATCATAACTGTCGCTGAAAGCCGAATCCTTTTCTTTGACAAAAAACATCAGAAGAAGAAGTGAAGATAGAATGAAATGCAAGGAAAACCTGTCGGTATCTGTTGAAAGCAACAGATTTATAAGCATAAACGGGAATACTGAAAAACTGCAAAAGAAAATGAATTTTTTAAGAGGGTTTTCAGCTTTTTTTAGTGCTTTACCTATAAGATAAAAAAACGGAAGTACAGATAACGTATTGCTTATTATAAAGAAAATGTTGTTTTTAATAGCTGAAAAGTCGTCTTTAGTGTAAGTATCAAAGTTGTATTTTATATATCCTGTAAAACCGCTGTACCCTTCAATATTAGGAACTTCCCAAAAGAAAGCAGAACGAAGATAAAAGTCATCAAATGTACTACCCTGTGCATCAAGTCTGCCGCGTGCGAATTCAACCATCTGGTCTGATGTCATTTTCATTATACCGTCGCCGATGAAAAGGAAATAAATTGCAGCAGAACCAACAACAACAGCACAAACAGCAATGTAAACAAAATTTGAAACATTGGGCTTTTTGGCGAATTGATAAAAAACGGCTATCGCCATTACGGGAAGATAAGTTGTCACAAAAAGCTCGTAGATACAAAGAGAAATTACGCAGAAAACAGGTACGAGCCAACGCCAACCTTTTTTATCAACAAGCCAGAGAGAAGCTAATACAAGCGGAATAAAGAAGAGGTCGAGAGTGCCGAGAAAACGTAAAAAAGCAACCATAATGGGGGTGATTATCAGAAAAAAGGAATAAATTCCGATATTTTCGTATTTCGTTTTCTTAAGATAGTTATTTAAGAAAAGACTTATGAGAAAACATGACAGAATATAAACAGACATCAAAAAGTTTACGATGAAAGTCGGGGACATAAGCTTATCTTTGAAAAACAGAGATAACACGGAGCCGACCAAAAGCCTCGAACAGTATCCGCACTCGTAATTAATAACATAGAGAGGGTAATAATAGTTGTCTATATAATGAATAGAATCTTTTAGTCCAAGGTACTCAAAAGATACAATCATCAGCATACCAAAAGTGAGAAAGAATATTTTGTTTTCTTTGATGTTCTTCAGAATTTTCATAATTCACCAACCGAAAATTAATAAACCTATTATACAATAATTCTTATAAAAAGTAAACAGAAAAGAGTACGGTCGAAACCGTACTCTTAAACTCAGAGAATATAAATTGTAACTGTTCTTCTGCCGAATGCGTACATTGAAGACTGATTCGGGAAGTAAAGGTCGCAAAGTGTAGCACGGCTGCCGGTCCACTTTGTGAATCCGCCTGTATCCTCAGCTGAAGCATAGCCGTAAACATACTTGCCGTCGTTTGAAACGATCCACATCTTTGTGCCGTAAGGAATCTGCTTGGGGTTAACAGCGATGTAACCGGGTCTTACTCTCTTACCTGTTGCTGTGTGTGTACCGCAGTTATAAGCTGATGCTGTGCCGACAATCTTCTTCTTGTAAGAAACAGGAACGTTTCCGTCAAGCTGGAGTGATGAGGGAGGTGTAAGAGTAGAGATTGTTTTCTTGCCGTTCGGAAGAACATATCCGCCACCGGGGATTGCACCGACACGTTTCTTTGTGCCTACTGTCTTAACCTCGTCAACGGGAGCTTTTTCGATAACTGAGCTTGTTGCTGTTGACTCTGTGAGTACACCGTCAACATATTTTTCCTGATATGTGATTGTCTGAACGCCTTTAACACCCTTTGTTTCAATCTTTGCCTGGTCAGTGTACATTGTAGCTGACTTTTTTGTAACAGTTTTGTAGTTCATTTCCACTGTTTCTGTCTTTGTTTTATAGTCAACTCTTGTGATTTTGATAAGCAAATCAGCTTCAAGTGCTGTATCAAGCGACTTAGAAATTTCGTCATTATCGTCAATTGTGATAACAGCCTTGTCAAGTGCATCGCTTACTGTACCGCCGGCAATGTTGATTGTCTTTGTTTCACCGTCAGCAACGATTTTTACTTCAAAAGCACGTGTGATAATAATTTCGGGTGTGTCTGCAATACGGTCTTCAACAGAGCAGTTGAGAACGTCACCTTCGTTAATTGTGATTCCGTTCTGCTCAAGAGCTTCGGCAACTGTACCTTTACCTTCATAGCTGACAGCGTCAGCACCGTTATCGGCAACTGTAAAGCTGTGTGACTTGTAAAGACGGATAATTGATTTCTTTTCAAAATCAGCAAGGTCAAGCACGTCGTTTTCGCTTACCTCAATGCCGACCTGAGCGAGAATCTCTTCAGCTGTGTCGCGCATTGTGATAACGCGTGTTGTTTCACCGTCGATTACAAGCGTAACCGTGTCTGAGTTGGCAGCGGCAGCGTAGATTGTTGCGGAGCAAAGGATTGCTATAACAACAAGCATAATGAGCTTTGCTTTTGATTTAAGCATTGCCTTGCCAAGATTTTTAATAGTATTCATAAGAATAAACTCCTTTTCTAAGCTGAAAATCAGCTTTGGCGCAGTATAAAACGTAAAATGAGAACAATAATTTGCGCCGACTTTGCACATTATAGGGAAGCGGAAACACTTTGTCAAATCAGGAAAGATTAATTTTTTGTGCATAATGCTTACTTTTTGATGAAAAAACTTTACTGAAAGGACGTATATTTCACGTTATAAGTTCCGAAACCGAAAAATATCCAGCATGATTTGTGCAAAACGTAAAAAGTTACAAAAGGTTACAAAGTGGTGTAATGTTTGTAACTTTTGTAATATCATACGCATTTTACCTTTAATTTATGATAAACTGATTGAAGTATTGTTTCTCTTATGGTATAATAATTCGGTATAATTCATTCACTGAGGTGATAATTTGGCAACCAAGAAGGAAAACATAAGGAATTTTTCAATAATAGCCCATATTGACCACGGCAAGTCAACTCTTGCTGACCGTCTGCTTGAAAAAACAGAGTCAGTCGCAGTAAGAGATATGACAGAGCAGTTGCTTGATGATATGGATCTCGAAAAAGAGAGAGGTATAACAATCAAGGCGCATGCCGTTAAGCTTAATTACAAGGCTGAAGACGGCGAGGAATATGAGCTTAACCTCATTGACACACCGGGCCATGTTGACTTTAATTATGAAGTTTCACGTTCACTTGCCGCCTGTGAGGGTGCGGTGCTTATCGTCGATGCTTCTCAGGGTGTTGAGGCACAGACTCTTGCAAACACATACCTTGCTCTTGACCACGACCTTGAGATTGTTCCCGTTATCAATAAGATTGATCTTCCTGCGGCTGACCCTGAGCGTGTTGCCGCTGAGGTTGAGGACGTAATCGGTCTGGAGTGTATGAATGCTCCGCGTGTTTCGGCAAAAACAGGCGAGAATATCGAAGCAGTACTTGAAAAGATTGTTTCGGATATTCCTGCACCGCTTGATTCTGACGATTCAAAACCGCTTCGTGCGCTCGTCTTTGACTCTGTATACGATAATTATAAAGGTGTTATCGTTTACGTCCGTGTTGTTGACGGTAAAATCAAAGCAGGCGACACAATGAGGATGATGGCAACGGGTGCTGAATTTACCGTTGTTGATGTCGGCTATATGAGAGCGACTTCAATGGAATCTGCAAAGGAGCTTACGGCAGGTGAGGTTGGTTACATTACAGCTTCAATCAAAACTGTCGGTGATGCACGTGTCGGCGATACAGTTACAACAGCTGAATATCCTGCGACGGAGCCGTTGCCCGGTTACCGTAAGGTTAATCCGATGGTTTTCTGCGGCGTTTATCCTGCGGACGGAGCCGATTACGAAAATCTTCGTGATGCACTTGAAAAGCTTCAGCTCAACGATGCTGCCCTTTCCTACGAGCCTGAAACTTCGGGTGCTCTCGGCTTTGGTTTCAGATGCGGTTTCCTCGGGCTTCTTCACCTTGAAATTATTCAGGAACGTCTTGAAAGAGAGTATGACCTCGACCTTGTAACAACAATTCCGAGTGTTGTTTATAAAATCCATCTTTCGGACGGAACCGTCCTTGAAATTGATAACCCGACAAACTATCCTGACCCTGCATATATCGATTACAGCGAAGAACCGATTACAAGGGCGAATATCTACGCTCCGAATGAATACGTCGGTGCGATTATGGATTTGTGCCAGGAACGTCGCGGTGTTTTCAAGGATATGACTTATGTTACACCGGACAGAGTTGATATTGCATACGAGCTTCCACTTAACGAAATTATTTACGATTTCTTCGATGTTCTTAAATCAAGAACAAAGGGCTATGCTTCGTTTGATTACGAAATCAAGGGTTATGAGCGTTCAGACCTTGTTAAGCTTGACGTTCTTCTTAACGGTGACGGTGTCGATGCGCTTTCATTTATAATACATTCGGAAAAAGCATACGGCAGAGCAAGAAAAATTGCAGAAAAGCTCAAGGAGCATATTCCTAGACAGATGTTTGAAATTCCCGTACAGATTGCAATCGGCGGTAAGGTTATTGCCCGTGAAACAATCAAGGCTATGCGTAAAGACGTTCTTGCAAAGTGCTACGGCGGTGACATCACAAGAAAGAAGAAGCTTCTTGAAAAGCAGAAGGAAGGTAAAAAACGTATGCGCCACTTCGGTACTGTTGAGGTTCCGCAGGAAGCGTTTATGGCTGTCCTTAAGCTTGACGAATAAAAAACTCAGGACAGCAGGTGGTCACTTGCTGTCCTTTTTTGGTGATATTATGAAAAATATTGGGTTATATATTCATATCCCTTTTTGTAAATCAAAATGTCCTTACTGTGACTTTTATTCAATGCGGTCGGATTCTGTCGGTTATGACGACTATACCGCCTGTGTGATTGAAAGTCTGGAATCCTGGGCGGATAAGCTCGGCAGAAAGGCGGATACGCTCTACCTCGGAGGAGGCACACCGTCGCTTATTGGCGGCAAAAATATAGCGTTCATCGTCCGCAGGGCGAAAGAGCTTTTTGGTGTTGACGGTGAAATAACCGTTGAGTGTAACCCGTCAGCTGTTGAAGATGATTTTTTTGAAACGATTGCAAAAGCGGGAGTGAACCGCATTTCTCTCGGGATGCAGTCTGCGGTAGATGCTGAGAGAAGAAAACTCGGCAGAATGGCTGACAGTAACAAAGTACTTAAATGCATAAATGATGCACGAAACGCAGGAATAGAAAACATAACTCTTGATGTTATACTTGGCGTGCCCGATCAGACTATGGAAAGCCTTAAAGAAACGATAGCTTTTTGCATTGAAACAGGAGTGCCACACATCAGTGCGTATATGCTCAAGCTTGAAGAGGGTACATACTATTATAATAATGCAAAAAAACTTAACCTTCCCGATGAAGATGCAACGGCAGATATGTATAATCTTCTTGCGGACGAGCTTGAGAAAAACGGGTTTACTCATTATGAAATTTCAAACTTCGCAAAGGAAGGTTTTGAAGGCAAACACAATCTGAAATATTGGAATACGGAGGAATATCTCGGTATAGGTCCTTCGGCACATTCATTCATTAACGGAAAAAGATTTTTCTATCCGCGCGATATGGAATATTTCAGACTTGGAAAAGATCCGATTGATGACGGTCCGGGCGGAGATGAGGAAGAATACGTTATGCTTCGTCTTCGGCTTAAAGACGGAATAATATTTTCAGAGTATTCAAAGAGATACGGTAAAGAATTTTCGTCAGAAATCATCAAAAAAGCAAAGCTTTTTGAAAAACAGGGCTTGATTAGAGTGACGGATGAGTCAATCTCGCTGACAAGAGTAGGTTTCCTATTGTCAAACACTATAATTTCTGAGTTGATTTACGTATAATCTTCACAAAAATCCTCTATGGATATTGTATTTTATTATTCGTTGTGTTAGAATGAAGCAAACTACCATGGGAGGTATTGTTATGAGTTTTCCTGTTGCATTGCAGCTCTACTCCGTCCGTGACGCTATGGGCGAGGATTTTGCAGGTACAATCAAAAAAGTAAAAGAAATGGGTTACGACGGCGTTGAATTTGCGGGTCTTTTCGAGCAGAAACCCGCCGATATCAAAGCACTGCTCGCTGAAGTCGGTCTTACTCCGATTTCTGCACACGTTGCATACGATGAGCTTGCTGCTGACCCTGAAAAGGTGATTGCAGACTATGCTGAAATCGGCTGTAAGTATATTGCAATTCCTTATGCTGTTGAGGAAAGACGCCCCGGTGCAGAGCTTTTTGACGAAACAGTTGAGGGTATCAGAAAGTTTGCTGAAATCGGCAAAAAGTACGGTATCACATTCCTTTATCATAATCACGATTTTGAATTCAAAAAGGTTGGCGACGTTTACGGTCTTGATCTTCTTTACAGCACACTTTCAGCTGACGAGCTTCAGACAGAGCTTGATACCTGCTGGGTAAACGTCGGCGGTGAAGAGCCTGCAGCTTATATCGAAAAGTACTCAGGAAGAGCACCTGTTGTTCACCTCAAGGATTTCTATATGAGTGGTAAGGGTAAGCCCGCAAAGCTTTATCAGCTTATCGGTATTGATGACGGTGCACAGGATGCAGAGGAAGAAGAAGCATTCGGCTTCCGTCCCTGCGGCTACGGTGTACAGAATTTCCCCGCAATCCTTGAAGCTTGTAAGAAAGCTGAAACAAGCTGGGTTGTTGTTGAGCAGGATCAGCCGTCGTTGGGCAAAACACCCGTTGAATGTGCTCAGATGAGCATTGATTATATCAAAGAAATTAATAAATAAGGAGTTTTTAATATGTCAGATGCAGTATTGAATCAATTCACACAGGCTGTTGAAGAAGAAGCAGTCGACACGGGCAGACGTTTTAAGGTTGGTATTATCGGTACAGGTTGGATTGCAGAAGCTCACCTTGAGAGCTATCTTGAAATGGATGATGTTGATATCGTAGCAATGGCTGACCTTATCCCCGGTAAGGCTGAAAAGTTTGCAAAGAAGTACAATAAGGACGGAAGACTTGATAACGTTCGTTTCTATCCGAGCCACAAGGAACTCCTTGATGCTGAAACAGAGCTTGACGCAGTAAGCGTATGTACATACAATATGACTCATGCTGAATGTTCAATTTATGCTCTTAAGAAGGGCGTAAACGTTCTTCTTGAAAAGCCGATGTGTGTTACAACTGAAGAAGCAGTTGAAATTATGAAGGCTGAAAAGGAAAGCGGAAAGATTATTTCAATCGGCTTCCAGCCTCGCGGCGATGAAAACATGAAGATGGTAAGAAAGATTGTTCAGTCAGGCGAGCTTGGCGAAATTTATTACATCCAGACAGGTGGCGGCAGAAGACGCGGTGTGCCCAACAGCACATTCATCGAAAAGTCAACTGCAGGTATCGGCGCAATGGGCGATATCGGTTGTTACTCACTTGACGTTGTTCTTAACGCTATCGACTATCCGAAGCCGCTTACAGTTTCAGGTTATACATCAGGCTTCTTCGGAGCAAACCCGAAGTACAACAATCCTGCAGATGCAGCACGTTTCAATGTTGAAGACTTTGCAGCAGCTTTTGTTCGCCTTGAAGGCGGTATCATCCTTGACTTCCGTATTTCATGGGCAATGCATCCCGACACACCGGGCGATACAATCATCTTCGGTAAGGAAGGTGCTTTGAGAATCCCGTCAACAGACTGCTGGAACGGCTCAATGTCAGGCCCGATGACAATTTACCACGATGTAGCAGGCGAGCAGGTTGAAACTGTTGTTCCTCTTATCGAAAACAAGGGCAAGGGTCTCTTCTACAAGAAGTGCCGTTCATTCCTTGACGCTATTGCAAACGGCGATCCGGCTCCGATTCCGACAAGCCAGATTCTCTACAACCAGGCAATCATCGACCACATTGTTAAGTCAGCTGAGCTTGGCAAGGAAGTTGAAGTTGTTATCCCTGAAATCTAAAATAAAAACTAAAACAGTTGAAGTTCGCCGAGTTCCCATAAGGCAGTTTTTCTTTAAAAAGTGAACTTGCGGCACAATAATGCGTTAAAAACCATCGATACGCGTCAGCGTTATCGATGGTTTTTGCCTTTTCTTGCACACGCAATTTCGCATTTTAAAGTGCTTCGCAGTTTCGTAGAAAGACAAAATTTCTTGAATTGAAGCCAAAAATACAGCAAGGCTGGCGCCTTGCGAGGCTTTTGGCAATAATACAAGGAATTTTGTTCGAGAAACAAAAACTTCCTTTTGGGAATTCGGCGTTAGCTTCAACGGTTTTCTTATAGCAAAAGAAAAAGGAGTGGTTTTCCACTCCTTTAATTATTTATGCTGATTTCTTATCCTTTGAGTCGTATTCATCTCTGAGCTTATCGAACTCAGGCTTGATTGCTTCAACCGCTGCAAGGTCATACTTCTTAACACCAAACTTCTCAACAAATACCTCGTAAGGAACTGTATCGATGTAGCACTGCTTGTACTTAACGTTGATTCCCTTAACCTTGATGATTACGTTGATTGCAATAACAAGAACAAAAGCTGCGATAACACAGTAAGCACCGAAACTTACTCCGCCTTCAACAAGTCCGGGAAGAACAGGTGTGATTTTTGAAATAAACAGATTATAGCAAACAATTGAAGCAACTGTTGCGATAATACCGATGCTTGAAAGAGTGATGTTTCTTACAAAGCCCTTGGGTGAGCTTGAAAGGATGCTCAGAACAAGGCTGAGAAGTGCACACAAAGCTGCAATAACGATTGTGACTGCAGACACTGCAAGGAAGATGAAAGCACTTCCGAGAAGAGGTGAACCGAACATTCCGAACAGACCGTCAAAGTCCAATACTGAAACCTTGTTGTAAATTTCAAGAGCATTGAAAGTTACGCTGTCGTCAAAGAACGGACCCTTTGTGTGAAGTGTTGCCAAAGGAAGGAAGAGTGTTCCGACAATAAGAAGAATAAGGACAAGACGGACGATAGAAAGCGGAGAGCCGATTGTAGCATTCTTGACTCTGTCGATTCTCTTCTGAGTTTTTGCATGCTCAAGCTCCGCGTTGATTGCGTCAACTTCAAGTCTTTCTTCAATTTTATAATACAAAAGGTTTACTCCGCAACTCGGACAATTTGGTTTGATGCTTGTAATAGCGAGATTCTTTCCGCATTTAGGACACTTTGCCATAAAGGATTCCTCCTGTCTATTGATAAAAACATTCTAACATATATTTTTATATAAATCAAGAACCTTTTAACTAAATTGCACATTAAATGTAAAAATTATATGAAACCACCGTCAATTCCGAGCACTTGTCCCGTAATAAATCCGCTGCTGTCGTTTGCAAAGAATAGCACTGCCTTTGCAATTTCTTCGGGTGTTCCGATTCTGCCGACAGGAGTTTCTTCTTTGAGGGCATTGATTGTGTCTTCGTCAAATCCGCTGTTCATAGGAGTATCAATAACTCCCGGAGCAATGCAGTTGACTGTAATTCCCGAAGGTGCAACCTCGCGTGCAAGGGCCTTCGTCATGCCGATAACTGCCGCCTTTGAAGCGGAATAGTGCACTTCGCAGGAAGCACCGACGATACCCCACATAGAAGAAATATTAATAATACGTCCGTTTTTGTTATGTATCATATACGGTAAAGCACACTGACAGCAGTTGAATACGCTTTTTACGTTGCAGTCAAACATTCTGTCATAGTCCTGAGAGGTGATATCTGTGAAAAGCTTCTGCTGTGCGATGCCTGCATTGTTGACAAGCACATCAACACCGCCGAATGATTTTTTTGCTTCACCGAAAAGAAACTCCGCTTCGTTCTTTTTTGAAACATCAGCCTTGACAGCGATTGCATTACAGCCTTTTACGCGAAGCTTTTCGCAAAGCGACAAAGCTTCAGCTTCACTGGTGTTGTAGTTTATAACAACATTATATCCTGAATCAGCAAAAAGCGCAGCAGTTGCTGCGCCTATACCTCTTGCTGAACCTGTAATCAATACAGTTTTCATTGTCACATTCCACCGCCCATAGCTGCTAAAGCTTTTTCATCAAGCTTTGTGTAGCCTTTAAGGTCAAATACGGAGTTATCAACCGTGTTCTTGAAATCCTTGATTTCGCAGATTGAAATTGTATCGCCGTCGATTGTTTCCTGACGAACCCACTTTTTGCCTTCAAAATAGAACTTTGTAACGATTCCGTCATCTGTCTTGTATTCTTCACAGGTAAGAGTTTTACCGCCGTCTTTAACTGTTGTTGTCTTGACGTATTTCTGGTCGTCTCCTGCCTGCGGAGTCATAATGTCTTCCATACCCACTGATTCAGACTCAGTTTCCAAATACATCTTCATTCCGGAGTAGTTGAATGCAACGTATGTTTTGCCGTCCTTGTTGATAACCTTTGAATCCATTCCGTTAAGGTTAAGTGTAGCGCCGAAATTGTCGCCATCCATTGTAACTGTTGTCGGAATTTCTGTACCCTGACCGAGGACTGTCATTGTCATTGTGAACTTCTTGTCCTTGATTGTTTTTACAATAACATCGTCACGAAGAGTAGTCTTCTGTACCTTTGTGCCTTCGTCAAGAAGGTCTTCTTTTGAAGCGTTGGGGTTGAAGTTTTCAAGGTCGGGAGCAATCGGGGTGACACCGTTAGAACCTGATGTAGGATTTGTTGTACCGTCAGCTTTTGAAGAGCCGGCTGTTGAAGCGTCTGCTCCGTTAGTATCGGTTGTTGTTACGGGCTGAGTCTGCTTAACTCCGTCCGCGTTTGTGACAACTTCACCGTTTGCATCTGTTACATACTCGAAGTTCTCGTCTTCTTTGTCGCCGCAGGCAGCAAAAGTGACGAGAAGAATCATCATTGAAAGAATAATACATAAAGCTTTTTTCATTTGGAATAACCTCCGTTGGTTTGTTACATATATAGATTACATTATTTCCCGTATAAAATCAAGTGAAATATTTGTAAACAAATTATTATAGGTCTGTTATTGACATTATTTTGTTTAGGTTTATAATTTTTGTGAGGTGATATTGATGAATGATATTTTTTGCCCGATTAAATTAACGGGTGTTGCCGCTTCTCTTTGTGGCACACTCGGTTTAGAAAAGCCTGAAAGTGCGGACGAGCCTGTCAAGGTTTTGAAAAAACTTACCGAAGGTAAAGACATTGACAGGGTTTTTATGTACAATCCCGATGCGGTTGCCCTCTGGGTTTTCGAAAAATATACGGATCTTTTTACACCCGTGATGCTCAGTTCTGATGTAACGCTCCCGTTGCAGACGGTTATGCCGAGCGTAACTCCTGTCTGCTTTGCGACGATGTATACAGGAGCAGAGCCTGAAGTTCACGGCATTCAGTCATATATAAAGCCTGTGGTTAAAACCGACACTGTGTTTGATGTGCTTATCCGTAACGGAAAGAAGCCTTGTATTGTTTCAACAGGTAACGACAGTATGTCGAAGATTTTCCTTGAAAGAGACATGGATTATTTCATCGTCGAAACTCCCGATGAAGCGAACGAAAAGGCACTTGAACTTATCAAAGAGGATAAGTATGATTTAATCTGTGTCTACAACGGAAATTACGACGGAAGAATGCATCGTGTCGGTCCCGAAGGTGAAGAGGCGATTGATGCACTTAAACACAACATAAAAGCTTACGAAACTTTCGCAAAGGCAATAAAAGAAAGTTGGACAAGCCACAAAACTCTTCTCGGATTTGCACCTGACCACGGATGCCACGAAATAGACGGCGCCGCAGGAAGCCACGGACTGATGATGCCTGAGGATATGAATATAATACATTTTTATAAGGTGATTTAATCGCAGAAATATATACACTGATAAACAGCAGAGATTTCCTCTGCTGTTTTGTTCAATAAATTCGGGTTTGTAGAACTGTTTTAATTTCTTTTTGTAGGGCGTGACGCTTGTCGACACGCCGTAAGATTATCGCAAATTAACTAAACAGATTCAGGCGTGTCTGTAGGGGAGCCGTTTCGGCTCCCGCGAAATAACCTGTTTTTTCGGGACGGGAAACCCGTCCCCTACGACCAATGTTCTGGATTCGTGCCCGTAGGGGAACATATTATGTTCCCGAAAAATCGCATAAATTCCGCGGGCAGATGATATCTACCCAGAACATAGAGTTGGTTTGTGCGAAATCAAAGACCCCTACAAACCCGAATTTATAGATATATTTGCATTTTCTTTAAAATATTTGTATTTTTGAAACATCTGTGATAAAATATTCCGAATTCATTTTGGGAGTATCGTTATGTTGGAGTTTATTAAAACAAATTCGTTTGTAATCGCGCAGGTTTTCGGATTTATGGCGATGACCGTCGCAATTTCAATGTATCAGTTCAATAAGCATAAAAAGGTTATGCTTTTAATGGTTGGGTGTGCACTTCTCTGGTGTTGCCATTATACATTTTTAGGATTGTTTACACCCGTTGCGATGAATTTTCTCGGTGCGGTGAAAAACTTCATCTTCAGCTTCAAGGAAGGAAAGCAGATTGAATCAAAAACTATTCCGATAATTTTCCTTGTTCTTTCTGTTGCTTCAACAATCCTCACGTGGAAGGATGCATGGAGCATTTTGCCGTTGATTGCTTCCGTCTTTGCCGTTGTTGCACAGTGGCAGACGAACGTCAAATATCTTCGTCTTCTTACAATTCCCGTCTGTGTCTGTTGGTTTGTTTATAATATCAACAACCAATCCTGGGCAGGCACGGCAAATGAAGTATTCGTTTTAATTTCGATTATCATTGCACTCGTGAGAAACAAAGAAACAAAAACTGCAGAATAAAAATTACCACCGATTTAAAATAAAATCGGTGGTATGTTTTATTTAACTGTATTTACAACACCCACAAACAGGGGAGTTGAATCGTCTGATGTTATAACGAAAATAAACGGTCTGTTGAGTTTGAATTCGATTTCTTCACCCATTGGTGCAGATTCCGTGTCAACACCGATAACCGTAAAAGCCGCTGCCGTACAGCCTTTTTCGTCAACAGTAACTCTTGCACTGTGATTAATCTGGCTGACATATGCTCTCTCGTTTGGCATGATCGGAGAAAAATCAGCTTTTGTTTCATCAAAAACATCCGAAACGCCGAGCTTTTTAATGCTGTCTATCAGATCCGCTGAAGAAGCAACATCAAACTTCGGCATATACAGGTTGACAATGACACTGTTAATTTCTTTTTTCGGAGTTGCTCCGTTTAGTATCGGGTTGATATCGCCCTTCTGAATCAGGCTTTCGGGAGTAACACCCTCATCGGGAAGAATGAGCCACATTTTGCCCGAGCCTTTAAACGATATCGAAGTTGCGGTGAATCTGTCGTCGGCATAAAGAGGAAGATGGGGGTTGCGCTGATACATAAAGTCAGTGATTTCGTTTTCTTTTGTGCTATAGAATGTGTCGGCTTTTGTCAGGTAGTCGGGAAATTCATCCTGCCAACCGCCTTTGAAATAAACCGTGCTTGCAAGACCTAGAACAGTTGAATCGTTGAATTCAACTTCGTTTGCTTGCTCCTTCAAAAGACCGCCAGTCTGTTCATTGAGCCAATTCTGCAAAGCTTTGTTGTATTCGTCGCTGCCCATAAGACCACTGAAGGTAGATGCATAATACTTTTCTGCAAGCAGTTCAAGAGTTGACTTGTTATAATTAACACCATCACGCAACCATACAGAGTTGGCAAGGATGTTTGTTTTAAGACCATCATCGGTATAGTTGCTCATCCAAAGTTTATTTGCAAGCGTGCGAAGAGAAGTAATATCGTTTGTTCCGAGCAGGTCGAGTATCTGTTTTCTCGTCTGTCCGTCAGTTGATTCTGCAAGCATACTCAGTGCCATATAAACGTTGACAGGGGAGTAGACGAGATTTTCGCCTTTGGTATCGGCAAAGAAGGTTTTAGTTGTTGTAGTGAAAAAATGACTGTATTTATCTGCCTGTGCAACGTTTGCCTGTCTTCTTTCAGCGTCTGCATTCCACTTATCATATGCATCGGAAAAAGCTTTCCAGTCAAGTTCACCGTTTCCGTTATCAAAGTCTGTTTCAACGGGATATTTGACCATCGCGGGATATGAGGCTTTTGCGACAGAGAAAGAACCGAGAACAGGGTTTTTCTGTTGGCTTTGTGTGTTTTGCGATGTGTTGCTGTCGATAATCTGTTCAGGCGGATTGAAATGGAAATGACCGAGAACAGCACCGATAACTATGCAGAAACAAGCTACAACGGCAACCAACTTTATCCACATTTTTCCTTTTTTCTTCGGTTTTATTTCGTTCTTAACTTCATCGATAACATTATCGTCGATGTTGTTCATAGCGTCAATAATATCTTCAGGTTTCATATCAATTCCTCCTTTTGAAGATAGTTTTTAAGGTCGAGCCTTGTGCGGTAGAGAAGGCTCTTAACATTTGCTTCGCTGATTTCAAGATGTTTTGATATATCCTTTACAGAATCAAAATAAAAATATCTGCAAACAAAAGCTTTCCGCTGATTGTCGGAAACGGACAAAAGCCAGCTGTTTATTGCGGCAGAAAGAGCTTTTGCATCAACTTCTTGTTCGGGATTGCCGTCAACTGATGCACAATCCCAAAGTTCTTCAAGTGAAAGTACATATTCCGAGCCTGCACGCTTTTTTGACGTCCTTTTTCTGTAAATGTCAATAGAAATCTGCCTTGTGATTTTTGCAAGGAATGCAGAAAGCCTGACAGGTTTATGAGGCGGAATGGAATTCCACGCACGCAGATATGTATCGTTCACACATTCTTTGCTGTCCTCAATATCAGCGAGAATATTGTATGAAATTTTTGAAAGATATTTTTCGTATTTCTGCTTTGTTTCGGAAATTGCATTTTCGTTTCTTTCCCAATACAGTTCAACTATTCTGCTGTCTTCCATTGTACCACCTCCGTACAGTCTTGTTGTTTCATCAGCAATATTGCCGTTAAGTCGTATTTGCGTTGGGTTTAAATCAAATTAACAAATTCGGGTTTGTAAGGGTCTTTTATTTCGCACAATCTATCTCTGTGTGCGTAGGGACAGGCCTCCCGTGACTGTCCGTAGATTCTGCTGCATATCGGATGGTCGAGGACGCCCGTCCCTACTCGTCCTACTAAAGTCGGTGCTATAATTTCAGCGTCGCAGACCCTTAATGTTTGCGATGCAAACGCATCATTAGTGAAGCGACATCATTCATCATATCCGCATCGCGGATATATCATTGCAAAGGCATCGCCTTTGCTCTACAAACCCAAATTTGCACAATTCTTTCAATGGGTGATTAATCGACCAATCGGCAACCCGATCAGAACTATGAAACGTTTCACTATATATGACGTAAAAAATCAACGTTGGTTGCAGTTTTTAATATTATAGCATGTTTTTTTCGGAAGGGGAATAACACAAACGAAAATCCGCCCTCTTGCGAGAACGGATGTTTTGTTTGGCAGTAACCTCATTTTTTCAAAACAGCTCGATAAATTGGAATTTGTTATTCTGCAAGCTGTGTTAAAGTGTTTCCGGCTATACGATATACGGTCCAGTCTTGCATCGGTTCAGCACCTAATGACAAATAAAAATCTATGCTCGGTTTGTTCCGGTCAAGACACCACCATTCAAGTCTGCCGCAACCACGTTTTACTGCTATCTGCGCCAGTTTTTTTAATAATGCTTTTCCGTATCCTTTTCCACGATATTCCGGTTTCACATATAAATCTTCCAAATAAACGCCCGAACGCCCCAAAAAGTAGAAAAATTATGGAAAAACAAAGCAAATCCTACCTCGACTCCGTCTTCAAGCGCAAAAATTACTTCTGCCTTATTTTTATCAAATATCCATTCCTTCAAAGTTTCTTCCGTTGTAACGACCTCGTCCAACAGTTCTTCATACTTTGCCAATTCTTTAATGAAATATAATATCAGCGAAACATCATTTTCTTCTGCGAATCTGAACATAAATTTTTCCATAATACACCGCCACAAATTATTGTTTATAAAAATAATCATATCATATATGAATAATAATTACAATTATTCGTTAGGGTATAAATGAATAAGTTGAAATCAGAAAAAAGAGGTGATATAATTAAATCAATTTAAGATGGAGAGAAAACAATGGAAAATAAAATCAAAGACGGTGCGTTTTACAAAGCATTTTTTGTAATGACGCTTACAATGGCAGTGCAAAACCTGATAGTTTTCGGCGTCAATCTTGCAGACTCTGTTATGATGGGTGCATACAGTGAAACTGCGCTTAGTGGCGTGGGAATCTGCAACAATATTCAGTTCTTTCTGAATATGGCGGCTTCAGGTGTTGCCTCGGGTATGACGGTTATTGCGTCCCAATATTGGGGTAAGAAAGAGAAAAAGCCTATTTACAAAATATCTGCGGTTGCTATGTGGATAAGCTTTGTATTTTCTGTACTTATTTTTGGATTCGCTGCCATTGCGCCCGAAACCCTTATAAAGCTTTTTACGGACAAGGAAGCAGTTATTGAACAGGCCGTACTCTATCTTGATGTAATAAAATACAGTTATCTATTGTTTGCGCTTACAACCATAATGCTTGCAATTCTTCGAAGTGTTGAAACTGTTAAGATTGGCTTTTATGTATCGCTTTCATCCTTTGCAGTAAACATTCTGCTTAACTATATGTTGATTTACGGCAAATTCGGTGCACCCGAAATGGGAATAAGAGGTGCGGCACTTGCAACGCTTGTTTCAAGAGCAATCGAGCTTGTAGTTGTTGTAATATACATATTGTTTGTTGACAAAAAGCTGAAAATGAAGCTCCGTGACCTTTTTGTGACAGATACGCAGATGTTCAAGGACTATTTCAAAACAGGTTCTCCTCTTATGATGAGCAGTGTTTCGTGGGGAATTGCAATGAGCATCCAGGGTGCAATCATCGGCAGACTTATCGAAAGTGCTATTGCGGCAAACAGTATTGCAACAACAATTTTTCAGGTTGCAACGGTTATCGGCTATGCATCGAGTAATGTTGCCTGTGTGCTTATCGGCAAAACTATAGGCGAAAACAAGCCTTTTGATGTTATTAAACGCCGCAGTAAAAATCTTCAGCTTCTCTTTCTTGCGATAGGAGTTGTATCAAGTGCAATTCTGTTGCTGACCAAGAATCTTATACTTGATTTTTATAACGCAACCCCTCAGACAGTTGATATTACAAATCAATTTATATGGGTTCTTTCTGTCACAATTATCGGCACAGCTTATGAAGCACCAAGCCTTTGCGGAATCGTTTCGGGCGGCGGTGATACTTCGTTCGTGCTGAAAAACGATATAATTTTTATGTGGCTTATTGTATTGCCGCTCAGTATACTCAGTGCATTTGTTTTTAAATTCCCCGTCGTTGTTACCTTTGCCTGTCTCAAAGCGGATCAGGTACTGAAATGCGCAGTTGCAGTTGTGAAGGTTAATAAATTCAACTGGATAAAGAAAGTTACAAAAGAATCGTAATAATAAAATTAAGGCTTGTTCGGAAAAATCCGTACAAGCCTTTCTTATATACCAAAAGGATAATAGTATCCCGGTGATTTAAAGTTTATTGAATTCCATCTTTTAAGTCGGTGAAGAAATCGTTCGTATAACGGTTCATTTCATCACATAATGGAATTGTTTCGGGTAAATAGCATTTGTTTTGGTTTAAAACATTCTTTTTCATAAAATCTAAAGTATCAATTAACGATTGTCCTCTTACAGAACCGGTAATCAAGGTTTTAACTACCAAGTATGTTTTTCCGCCTTCTAACACATGGGCATCGTGCAGAATTTTACCCTCAATAGTCTCAGGTGTTTCGCTTCTCTGAGATTCCCACGCTATTTTTATTGTCTTAGAAATCATTTCTTCATCATATTTTTGCAACAGCATCCATTGTCTTATTTTTTCTTCATCGCTATATATGAATCCGTGAAAATATGTCGCTAATCTCAAACATTCTTCGTCAACTTTATAACTACTGTGAGAGAGTATTCTGTTAATCATTTTTTGCACAAGTTCAATATGCCACATATTATGCATAATATCTTTGTCTGCATAATACGGCTTGACAAATTCAATCAAAGCCTTTTCATTCAACATTGTTTATACCTCTGCAAATTCTTATTTGTTTATATTCCTATAATCTTCCTGATTTCTTTTGCATCAATATCATTCAGACTGCAATTCTGTGAAACGCAGATGTATGCCGCCGCACCTGCAGCCTCACCGATTCCTATGCAGATAGGCATTACCCTGAAATTTGAATGTGCCATATGCGTGCCTGAAATATTTCTTCCGCAAAGCAAAAGATTTTCTTTAATTTCAGGAAGAAGACAACGGTAAGGAATCGTGTATCCTTTTTCCTGAGAAAATTGTTTCTGTACTCCCGTTTTGTCCAAACCTGAACCTGTGATATTATGAACATCAAAATTGAAGTAGGCATCTTTTACAACATAATCGTCAAAGACTTTAGCTTCGAGAATATCCTGCTCATTCAAGGTGTATTTACCCTTGAAATGTCTTGTTTCACGAATGCCCATAAGGGATGCGGAGCTGATAACATAACATTTTTCATAATCGGGAACAAATTTACGCAAATATTTAACTATGTCGTCCATCTGTCTGCGACATGTAAGAGTGGCACGTGTCAGGTCATCTGCATTTGTGCCGTTAATATCGATTGCGTTTGTCATATTGCATGTGACAACACCGGGGAGGGTGGATTCATAAGTGAGAATATGCCCCGCAGGATAGGGTATGTGCTCTTTTGCAAGAGCCTGAAGCTCACCGTTCGGTGTTTCGTAGGTTGATTCAAATGAGCCTAAAAATACTGCCCGGTTATAGTCAACACCGCCGACTTTGAACATAAGTGTTGCAGGTTGCATTTTGTTATCGTTTTCTCTGCCGAGAATAAATTCTGCGCCTGCTCTTGCGGCAATATCTCCGTCACCCGTAGCATCAATAGTGATTTTGGCATAAATATCCGTTTTGCCCGATTTGTTGATAACGGAAGCACCGAGAATTTTATCTCCGTCGCAGATTGCATCCTCAGCAAATGTATAAAGCATGAGCTTGCAACCAACCTCACAGAGCATTTCAAGATAAAGAGTTTTCAGCTTTTCGGGGTCTATCAGGTTGGTGATTTCGTTTTTGAATTCACCTTCATTATTTTCAGATGTTCTTTTCAGAATTTCATAATACAAAGGACTCCCGCAACTTCCTGTCCAATGGCTCATAAGACCTGAAGTTGAAATTCCGCCCACATCTCCGCTTTGCTCAACAAGAACAACCTCAGCACCATTTTTTGCAGCAGTATATGCCGCTGCAAACCCGGAAGGACCGCTTCCGAGAACAAGAATATCGGTATGTAATTCAAACTTTTTAATCATACTTAACACCACAATTAATTATGATTTGTCAGGCTGTTAATTCTTGGCTGAATTCAAAAACTTTTCTATCTTCTCCGCATTCTTATATCCGAGCTGATACAATTTGTCTAACCCGATTTTATTTCTTGTTGCAGTTTTAATTCCGAAGCAATCTTCAGGATAAAGTATCAGCACTTTGCCTTGTTCTTCAAGCTTAAGAATTTCGTCTATCCTACCATGATATATTGCATGTGAATTTGTTATAGCTTTTGCAATTTGCGGATATTTAAAAAGTAACGGATTAACAAGCCATTTTGGAAAGGCAGATTTCTTATAGTTAATAGGAAGTGTCAAGCAGATAATCAGTTTATCGCAACCGTCATCAAAAGCTTTTTTGTATGGAATCGGGTCGGAGATGCCGCCATCAAAATATCTTCTGTCCTTGAATAAAACAGGCTGACGATTTATTATAGGTAATGCACAGCTTGCCTTTAACAAAGTAAAATCATCATAGGCTAAATCTCTTTTATAAAAATACTTTTGTTCAGAGGTCTGTGCATCCGTTACTGCGGCAACAAACTTTTTAGGTGATTTAATTATAGCTTCAAAGTCGAGTGGGTTTTTGCCGTAACTGTTTGTTATATCAGAATAAATATAATCAAGGTTGATATACATTCCCTTGCTGAAATAGTTGTGTATACTCATATACTGTTTTTCAAATGAATATTCTTCATAAAAACTTTTTAATCTTCCACGCTGACCTGCTATGTATGTTATAAGGTTTGCACTTCCTGCAGAAACGCCCAAACAATATTCAATATCAATAGAATTATCAAGAAGATAATCAATAATACCACTTACATAATTTCCTCGTAATCCGCCGCCGACATCCATAATTCCAACCATAACACGCCTCATCAAATACTTTTTTGTCAGGATGATTATATCACACTTAATCTGAATTTACAATCGGGTGCGGGGAACCGCTGAAAGAAGCAACAAGAAAAATTGAAATTTAATCAGCTAATATTATTGTTTCAATGTCAGAAATCTTGACAACATTGTAATCTACAAATATTGAACTGTCTTCATAAAATTCATCATTATATAATCCTATGATTTCTGTTTTATCTTTTAAAGTAACTTTTACCCTTTTGTCAAACATCTCATCATAATATTTATTATGAAAATCTTCACTAATCTTCAAGTTTTCTTCTGTTAAAGGTTTTTTATTTTCATTGTTTAAAGCATTTATAATTGCGTTTTCCAAATCTTTAAATATCTTATCCATAAAATCACCTCCACAAATTGGAATTTACTTATTTACTACAATAGACTTCTATTGCTGCACAGATAAACGCTGCAACACCATCAGCGTGCTTATCAATGTTATTCCTGAAGCGTTCATCTTGGGCATACATCCGACCGAGACCTGCCAAAATCTCATTTGTACAAAGATAGTAATTTTCGGTGATATAACTCTGCAACATTTTTACAAGTTTCTGTGATTCGGTGGAGTCAGGATCTTCGCCATTCTTCATACATATTGCAAACTCTGCCAGAATATCATTCATTCCTTCTGCAAGGCTTGTCCACTTCTCTTTTGAATAATGCTTCGTTTTTTCTGCGTGTTCCTTGTATGCAGAAGTTTGTCCCCATTTTTCTTTGGCTTCAGCTTTATATTTTTCAAATTCACTGTTGTCAAATGCTTTCACAACATTTTCTCCTTTCACGGCACCGTCAATTGCGGAAATTAACCGTTCTAACCGTTCTTTCTTGAGTGTGAGAAGGTGTTTTTGCTCTTTCAGTGCCTTGTTTTTGTCATAATTCGGGGATGCTAATATCTCTCCTATGCTCCTTAAAGAAAAGTCAAGTTCACGGTAAAAGAGAATCTCTTGCATACGAAGAAGGGATTTTTCATCATAAAAACGATAGCCGGATTGTTTGTCAATAAAGGCAGGTTTTAATAGTCCTTTTTCATCGTAATAATGAAGCGTACGCACACTTACACCCGTAATTTCGGCAAATTCTTTAATCTGCATTTTCAATATTATCACCTCATAAAACAGAGTGTACACTATGACGGAACGTGAGAGTCAATACCTTATTCAAAAATATTGATTGGTGTTCGATAATTTCTCATCTGTCGAGTTAATAATACCACTCAGGCAAAGAAAAAAGCAACAGTTTGAAGTTCTTTTCTTTTTGGAACGATGTTTGCATAGCCGAAACATCACCCTGTTCACCCGCACCCGATTGTAATTTAAGATTATGTGTGATATAATCATTTTGATAAATAAGAATTTGACGGAGAAATGATATGAGATTGAAGAACATTCTGATTGTTGTTAAAGACATAGAAAAATCGAGAAAATTCTATCACGACTTGTTTGACATAGATTTGGTGCTTGACAATGACGGTAATATGATTTTAACAGAAGGTCTTGTCCTTCAGGATGAGAAAATATGGAAAAGTTTTTTAGATAGAGATATTATTCCGAAAAGCAACTCTTGTGAATTGTATTTTGAGGCGCAGGATATAGAATCGTTTGTTGAAAAATTGGAAAGACTATACCCTTCAGTTGAATATGTAAATCATCTTATGACACATAGTTGGGGGCAACGAGTAATACGATTCTACGATTTGGACGGCAATTTAATCGAAGTAGGGACACCGATGTAATCAATAAACTCCAATACGATATAATTATCTCGCAAATAAGAATTTGTACGAAAGGATGACAAACTATGTTCAGAAAAAGCATGGTTTTGTTGCTTGTTTTATCTATGCTGGTCGGATTGCCGTTAGGAGCATCTGCCGAAAACACTGTTCCTGAAAAAGAAGGGTATGTGCTTGAGTTCAGCACCGAATTTAATGATGGCAATTTAAATGCAGAATACTGGCTACCACAATACCTGCCTCACTGTACTACCAATACAGAAGGTTCCTCGGCAAGATATAAAATCGAGAACGGTTGTCTGAATCTGTATATCACAAAGGATTCGCCTGATTATTTCGGCGGTCAGCCCGGCTCGGCAGACCCCGATAATCTTTTATGGATAGCCAACGGTATTCAGACATGGGAAAAGAATCATCTGCATCCCGGCGGTAGTCAGCAGATGGAAGTTGAGTCTTATGAAGGATATGCCACACAGTATGGCTACTTTGAAATGCGAATGAAAATGCCTGACACCAAGGGTGGCGGATATGCAGCGTGGTGGTTTATCGGTGCTCAGGATGATGCCCGTTCTGACGGAACAGGTTCTCTGCAGAATGGTGAAATAGATGTATTTGAAACCTTTTTTAAATCTCCGGGAGTGTTTGAACCCAAGGTTCATGCATGGGATGATCCCGATCTTGGCGAATGGGCAAGCAAAGTTGAATTGAATGGCGACCCGATGGATTATGTAAATGAATTCCACACCTATGCTATGGACTGGAGACCTGAAGGGATAACATTTTATGTGGACGGAAAAGAAGTGGCTAAGACCATAGAATCACCCCAATACAGAATGTGTATGATTCTGTCTATGTATATCAATTCTGATTTCAGCGGTTGGGATGAACCCGAAAATAACTATCCCATAGAATGGCTGATTGATTATGTCCGTGTATATAAAGATAAAAACGGTTATGACGAGAACAACAGACTTACAGAATTTGAAAGTTTTATAAAAGATATGTGCGACTCGCTCACTGCATTCAGACAGCGTATTTTATCATTTATTCAAGATTTCTGTACGCAGTGTCATCAGTTTTTTGAGAGTTTATTCAGTATGATACCGGTTTTGTACAGAACGACAAATTCCAATTTGTAAAACAGATATTAAAGGAGAAAAAAATGGCAAAAATCATTTCATTTTTACTGTCCGTAATATTCACACTTGACATGTTTTTTATCGGCTTATTCCCCGAAAAACAACTTGTCATCATCGGGACAGATACCGAAACCGAATACTATATAAACGGTGAAAGTGAAAAACTTCGTTTCGGTGTTATTGGGGAAGGAAATCTGTTTGAGCCTGATGATGAAATCAAGGTTGTTGTTGAATGCCTTGATGAAGCCCTTGACGGAACAAGAGCAAAAATCTCCGTTACGAGTGAACAGACAGGCTTTAATAAGCGAGGATATGTCAAATTGAATTTTGATGTGCCGTATAACACCTTTGCTTTTTCTTCCGAGAAAAACGGAATTTTCACTGTAGCAATTGAATTGCCTGACAGAACAAAACACAGTTTCAACATCGGTGTTCTTCCGCAAAACGAACAG
>JAZSQQ010000046.1:0-56795 GCA_045538055.1 Acutalibacteraceae bacterium | reverse complement strand
GCGGTAGATAAGGATGCGGATTTCGTTGAGGCCGTCTTTGTTCATCCAAGCCTTGCCTGTGAAGATTTTATTCCCGTTTTCATCGGTTGCTTTTGATGCAACTGTAACGGTTGAGTTGTCAGGCATCTTGAACATTACCTTTTCTGTCTTATCGTCAGCGACAACTGTTGCGGGTACAGGGCCTTTTTTGCCTGATGTCGAGGAAAGTTCCATTGAAATAATCGGGTTAGCAAGTATCATCGGGAAATCATATGTTTCGCTGTCCCAAGTGTATCTTGCATCTGAAAGGTACTTTGCACGTGTTCGGATTTCAACATTCGGCATCATATTCGAATAGATGCTCCACACTTCATAAGCGGCTGTTCGGTCGAGTGAGTTAACCTCGTTACCGTCTGCATCGTAGCTTTTGATTGTTACATTTTTATGGTTTCTGTCATATGTTCTCGTGCCGTTTGTCGGCTCGATAAACTGAATCATTGCAGGTCTGCCTGTAACGGTTACTGTAAATGTATTTCTTGTGTCGAATGACTTTTCGTATTCAACATTTGTAATACTCGGTGCAACGGTTCTGCGTTGTAATGTTTTGGGTATGGGATAACCGTTATTTTCATTACCAGTATCAACAACGAAATTTTTCATAAAAACGTTCCATTTGTTTCCGTTGTTTTTTACGAACTCTGCATCTATGTCATAAACACCTTTATCTAAGTAAATTGTCGGCATTCCCAATGGGTCAGGTTTTACTGATGCCATATATCGAGCATATTCTTGATCCAGCTTACCGCTATAATCCGCCGAATCTCCCTCTTCGCCTACAAAATAGCAGCTATCAAACAATTCAAATGACGGAGAGTAGTCAGACATAAAATTGCTTGGTCTTTGAGAATAGACTTCACCTGCCGCATAGCAATTATCACAAGCATCTATTATACCTGCAAAATTAGCTGCGTGCCAATTGCCATAAACTTTACCGGTGTTTGCGCAATAAGATACCTGGCCTTGGCTGATTCCTACGAATCCGCCAATGAAATAACTTTCGCCACCGTACACGTCGCCTGCATTAACGCAATATTTAAACGTACCTAATGCTTGACCGACAACCCCACCTACGGCTGTGCAATTTTCAGCAATAATAGTACCGTTAAAATAACAATCAGTCATTTCTCCCTCTACACTACCCGCAAGTCCACCTGCTACTAAACCATCACCTCTGCATATTACAATAGCTGACGAAAAACATTTTTCAACCTTTGCACTTGACGAAACTTCACAGCAAATTGAACCGACAACACCAACACCACCAATACTGTTGCCGATAAGTAACGAATTTTCAATACTTAAATTTTTAACAGTACCGGTTAATTTTTCAAACAATCCCACATATTCTTCGCCTGCGACATACAATCCGCTTATTGTATAACCCTGACCGTCAAATGTACCCTTAAAAACATCAATAGCAACAATAGGCTCAGGCAGAACGAACGTGCCGTTATACAATGGTTTCTGATTTTCGTCAACTGAGAAAATACCGTCGTGAATAGTTATGTCGTTTGTAAGAATGATTGTTGCTCCGCGAAACTTATCATTCATTTCCTCAAACAGTAAAAATTCCTCTGCAGTGGAGATTGAATAGGTTGCACCTGATTTAATCACACCGCCGCATTCCGAAATCGGGATGACCGTTTCTTCTGCTGATGCCATAACAGGCAACACAGCAAATACCATAATAACCGATAATGCTAAGAATAAAAATCTTTTCATAAAAGCACCTCCATATTTTATCTCTATTATGTAGTCAGTTTAAATTGCAAATGTAACATAAAATTTTGATTTTCTATAAAAAATATACACCTGATAGACTAAAAATCAATATACTCAGCAGAACTGCAAGAAAATTTAGTCGAAACGCAGATTTTCAACAAATCAAAACCACTGCAATCATCCCCAAAAACAAAAAGTGCGCAGCCGAAGCTACGCACGAAAAACACATAACTCCGATTGCTGCGACACAACTTTGACAAACTATAAGAGAACGTCAAACAAAGAGAATGTGTTTTTTCAAAAATAAAAACACTTCCCCTATAGTCTGCCCTGTTCAGTTGTGTCGCATAATTATTTTAACACAGAAATTTATCCATATCAATATATTTTCAAAAGAAAAACAGACCTGTAAAATCAGGTCTGCTATTTCTTTTACGTTGCACTTTTAATTATACCAAATCAAACGACCAGTCGTAGTCTGTATACCATACACCTGCTGAGAAGCTTCTTGCGCGGATTTCAACCTTATCTTCATAAACTTCGAAGGTGAAGCCTGTACCGTTTGCAATTCTGCCTCTTAAAGTAAGATACATATACTGAGGAAGATTGATGCTGTGGAATGAACCGTCGGATTCAACACTGAGATATCCGTAAACATCTTCCTGACCGGGTTTTGTGAAACCGCTGTGGATGTGACCGGTGATGTAGAATACGTTGTTATATGACTTAAGAATTTTTTCTACCTCTGCCGACTTGTCTCCGATACCGCCGTCATCAGGCATAGGCTCGTCGTCACCCCAGGTTTCGGGAAGCCCGTGGCTTTCATTGATCGGCCAATGATTGATAACAAAAATCGGTAGACCGTCCTTTGAAGCCTTTTCCATTTCATCGCGGAGCCATTCAACCTGCTCGTCGCTGACAGTCTGGCTTGTATGGTCAGCTTCACTGCCGAGCACGATGAATGTATAGCCGTTTACCTTTGTTGAATAGTAAACATTGTCAATTTCGCGACCTGCAATCTTTTCGTTAAACTCAAAAAAGTGTTCTCTTGAAAGAGCGTAATCGTCGTCACCTGTCCATGTGTCGTGGTTACCCTGAGCAAGGATAATATTCTTTGCAGGAGTGTAATCTGCAAATGCTTTTTCAAGATTTTCCCACTCTTCTTTTTCACCGTGGTCCGTAAGGTCACCTGAACAGATGAGCGCATCAAGAGGACTTGCAAACTCCTGCATATCCTGAAGACCGAAACGGAGCATATCTGCTCTTGCTTTTTCTTTCGTCATATGAATGTCGGAAATCACTGCAAAATTCATTTTACAATCGTCATAAAGAGGTTTTGTTTCTGCTGTGAAGTTACCGAAAATTCCAAAGCTGAAAAAGTTAAGCACGGTAAGAAGAACAGAAATAAAGCCCTTTGTCAATGCGATAAATTCAAACATAAATAACACCTTCCTTTGCGTTATATGATACCAAAAATGTTTTATTTTTACAATAGAAAATAATTTATTTGCCTAAAAAAAGAAAATGTGGTAGGATATAAAAAACAAATGAGGTGAGGAAATATGTTTTTAATTACAACAAGAAAGATACTCAGTATTGTTCTTTCTTTCATTTTCGGATTTTTTACATATCCCGTAAGCTTTCTGCCGGTTGCAACCGATTCGGATTTTGAAATTCCATCAGGAGATTTTAGTTCTGAAAGCATCGTTTTAAACGGTGAAAACGAAAAAATCTACTTTGACGGCAATGTTGATTTTGAAAAAGATTACCTCACACTTGACGGTAAAAAAACCTTTAGCTTCAACGATATCACTCACGGATGGTATAACTACTACGGCTTTGTTTACAGCACAGATGCTTACATCAGAGGAACGCTTACATACCGTTGCGGTGCTGTTGAAAAAAGTGAAAACTTCTTCCTCGAACCGGGCGAAAATAAAATGTTCTATTCTTTCATCGACAATATGCTCAAGGGAACAAAAGCAAATGCAATCTGCTGTGTTTCTTTTGAGCCGTTAGATAAAGAAAATGCAAAAATAAGAATTGACGGTTTTTCAGTTTTCAACCGTGAAATACCCGATGAAGATATTTTCATTCAGACGAATACTTACAAAATCGGTGTAAATCTCCTCTGGGGCGGTGCGCTCAGCTATATGGAAGACCTTAACTCCAACGTTGAAGCTGTTGAAAAGGACGGACGTATTTTTGTTGATTCAGATGCAGGAAAAAGATATAACGCACCTGTTGTTAATTCAAACGTAAACCTCATCAACAGAGCTGATACGGGCAGACTTGTTCAGCAGTCTTACTATGGTTCGTTCGACGGACAAGGCTACGAAAAAGGTGAGTTTATGGGCAACATATGGGACTACAATCCGGTTCAGGGTGGCAATCAGTTTAACGAAGCCAGCAAGATTGTTGATGTCCGTTACGATGAGAATTCAATTTACATCAAATGTCAGCCGCTTGACTGGGCAAAAGAGAAGGAACACATTACACCTTCATATATGGAAGCGACATATGCGATTGAGGGCGGCCTTGTTAAAGTTTCCTGCAGATTCACTGATTTTTCAGGTTATGTGGCAAACATACGCGACCAGGAAATCCCCGCATTCTACTGCATCGAGCCGTTCAACAGATACGTTTATTACGGTGGTGACAAGCCGTGGACAAACGATGCACTCACAATCGAGCCTGAACTGATTTTCTGGCCCGACGCAGGTTATCCGACATTCAATTCGCTTGAAAACTGGTCAGCTTTCATCGGTGAATTTGACGACAGCTTCGGTATCGGTGTTTATGTTACGGGAGAAACAGCATTCCTTTCCGGCGTATTTGAAAGAGAAAAAACCACAAACCACGATCCTTCTGTTGACGGTACTACTTCATATATTGCAGTAATCCGTAAAATGGCTCTTAAGAGCTACTCACCGTTTGAATATGACTACTATCTTACAACGGGTAACACAACTGAAATGAGAGAAAATTTCAGCACAATAGCTGAATAAAACAAAGCGCAAAAAGAACATCGGCTTGCAGAAAGCAATCTGCAAGCCGATAATTTTATTTAGCCGAGTGGCAGGAATCCTTCATTGCACATCCTGAGCATCCGCAGGAGCAGGAAGACTTGCCTTTCTTTTTATCAAGGATTGCCTTTGCAATGATTCCTACGAACACTGCTACGACAATCGCCAAAACTATAAATGTAGGTATGTTCATAAGAACACCTCCGTTTGATTTTATTTCTATTCGTATTTGTTCTTTCTCAGAAGCATATAGAGCATAAAGATAAGCACCAAGGCTGCGGCGACCATTCCGATTATGTTGCCCGTACCGATGAACCATGAACCGAACTGATATATCATCAGGGACATCGCATACGCAAAAACACACATATAGGAAATTGCACCGATTGTCCATTTGGCGTTGTTCATTTCACGTCTGATTGCACCCATAGCAGCAAAGCACGGAGCGCAAAGAAGGTTAAATACCATAAACGAGAAGCCTGCGATTGAATTTCCACCGAAAATTTCGAATATGCTTGCATCTGCCATTGAAGAAAGCGAACCGAACACGCCGACAACCTCTTCCTTTGCAACAAGACCGAGAATCGTCGCAACAGCAGCCTGCCATGTGCCGAAGCCGAGAGGCTTAAAGATTATCGCGATTGCACTACCTACGTTTTCAAGGATTGAACCGTCTGCAGTATCCTCAGTTATATAATGGAATCCACCTTCAAAAGAAAGGCTGTTGAGCACCCAGACGATAATACTTGCAGCAAGAATAATTGTACCTGCTTTCTTAATAAATGACCAGCCTCTTTCAGCTGTTGTTCTTATAATATTTGATGGCACAGGTGCATGATAAGCAGGAAGCTCCATAACGAATGGAGCAGGCTTGCCCGAAAACGGTTTTGTCTTTTTAAGGATAAGACCCGAAACAATAACGGCAAAAACACCAACGAAATATGCTGCCGTTGCAACCAGTGCACTTCCGCCGAAAAAGGCTGATGCAATAAGCCCTACAATGGGCATCTTCGCACCGCAAGGGATGAAGCAAGTTGTCATAATCGTCATTCGTCTGTCGCGTTCCTGCTCAATTGTACGGCTTGCCATAACACCCGGTACTCCGCATCCCGATGCAACAAGCAAAGGAATAAAGCTTTTACCCGAAAGTCCGAATTTGCGGAAAAGACGGTCCATAATAAACGCAACACGTGACATATATCCGCAATCCTCCAGAAGCGAAAGAAGGAGGAAGAGGATCACCATCTGCGGAACGAAACCAAGCACTGCACCGACACCACCAACGATGCCGTCAGCAACGAGGCTTACAAGCCACGCCTCACATCCAAACGATTCAAGACCGTTTATTACGGCAGGGATGATAATTTCTCCGAACAGAGTTTCATTCATAAATCCGACTGTCCAATCGCCCACCGTTCCGATTGAAATCATATAAACAAGAAACATTATTCCGACAAAAATCGGAAGAGCAAGAATTCTGTTTGTAACGATGCTGTCGATTTTATCCGAAACAGTAAGTCTTCCTGCGTGCTTTTTCTTGCAGCATACCTGAATGATTCTTTCTATGTAGGTATATCTGTCGTTTATAATGATGCTTTCTGCATCATCATCCATTTCTTTTTCAACATCCTGAATGTCAAATTCGATATGTTCAAGCTTTTTCTTGTCAAGATTCAGGTCTTTAAGCACTTTTTCGTCACGCTCAAAAATCTTGACGGCATACCACCGCTGTTGCTCCTCGGGCATATTGTGAACTGCAGCTTCTTCAATGTGAGCAATCGCGTGCTCAACTGCACCTGAGAAAATGTGAGAAATATGTGCAGGCTCTATTCTTTCCTCTTTTGCCGCCGCAATAGCTGCTTCAGCGGCCTCCTGAATTCCCTCACCCTTAAGAGCAGAAATTTCAATAACCGGACAGCCGAGCTTTTTTGAAAGAAGCCCAATATCAATTTTATCACCGTTTTTACGGACGATATCCATCATATTGATTGCAATAACAACAGGGATGCCAAGCTCGATGAGCTGAGTTGTAAGATAAAGATTTCTTTCAATATTTGTACCGTCAACGATATTAAGAATCGCATCGGGACGCTCACCTACAAGATAATTTCTTGCAACAACCTCCTCAAGAGTATAGGGAGAAAGCGAATAAATACCGGGAAGGTCTGTAACGATAACATCTTTATCTTTTTTATATGAGCCTTCTTTGTGTTCAACGGTAACACCCGGCCAGTTACCTACATACTGGTTTGAGCCGGTGAGGGCATTGAACAGTGTTGTCTTACCGCAGTTCGGATTGCCGGCAAGAGCAATTTTGATTGACATAATCATTCTCCTTTGGTTAGTTTACGCTAACCGACAAAGTAAAAATTAACAGGGCTAAGCCCTTCCGGTTTATTCAACCTCTACCATTTCTGCATCGGCTTTTCTTAATGAAAGCTCATAGCCACGCAGATTCATTTCAATCGGATCGCCCAAAGGAGCAACCTTACGGACATAAATCTCCACACCTTTTGTAATTCCCATATCCATAATTCTGCGCTTAAGGGCACCTGTACCGTGAACCTTGACTACTGTGGCTTTTTTGCCGACTTTGACATCTTTGAGCGTTTTCATATCTGCGCCTCCTGAGTATCCGATAATTGCCTTTGCGAGTTAGCCTAAGCTAACCGAATGATACAAAATTACAGTTAGCCTTCGCTAACCAAAGACATAATAACGCGATTTTTACGTTTTGTCAAGCATTTTGAGGAAAAATTTTCAAAAAAAGAGGCAGTTTTTTCAACTGCCTCCCATAATGTTTTATTGTCAGATCATAATATCAAACCAGCCGCGAGGACCGAAGAACTTATATGTAACATCGCTTGCGAGCTTGAAGATTTTGCCGAGAATCTCGTTTGTCTGGTCTTCATTCTCTGCCGGATACTGTTCACCGCGAGCCTTTGCTCTTGCTGCATAGAATTCTTCCTTTGCAGCATCGAGTGCCTCGTTATCAACAACTGTATTTTCAAGCTCAGCTTCTACCTTGGCGATAGCAGCTTCAAGCTCTGCCGCAACAGCGGGATCCATAGCTGAGAAATCCATAGTCTTTGCAGCTTTGATATCATTGCTGATACCCTTTGTGTTTCTTGCTGTGTTGAACTGCGGATATCTGTCGGGATACGAATAAACATCAACAAAGTTTTCGTCAGTAAGAAGGTCAACTGCAAGTCTCATAACAACGTCGTTGTTACCTGTTCTTTCGTGATTCTGATTGTAGAAATAGAATGTTGTGTCAGGAAGAAGACCTGCACGGGCATCTACGATATTGTGAGGATCGATGTGATTATGTTCATAATTTGTGCAGTGCGGATTTTCTGTTACATAGCCTTCGGGAAGCTCAACGTCAACACCGTAGCTTACAGCACCCATTGATGTTGATTCAAGCTGAATGATACCGTCAGCGTTTACGTTATCCCAGCTGTCAACGATTGCATAGAGGGAATAGTTATAACCGCAGATGTCAAATACCTTAACACCTGAAGCAATTGCATCAAGGATATTCTGGTCAGCGTTGCACTGTGCCTGATAGAAGATATCTGTCTGACGTCTGATTTCCTTTGTGCTTTCGTCTGAAAGATACATCTCTGCACCTGCAGGATAATTTTCCTTCGGGCAAAGACCCCAGATGAGTGTACTGTACTTAAGACCGTCAACAAGACCCTTTACCGCACTGTCAAGAATGCTGTTGAGAACATCCTTCGGGAAAATGCGGAGTGCAAGGTTAATAAGGTATCCGTACCAATCGCCTTCAAGAAGCTTCGGAATCATATAACCGTAAATTGCCTCGTCATCGTCAAGAAGACCGTATTCAATGATTTCACCTACAAGAGTTGAACCGTTCTTTGCAGGAACAACATAAACGATTCTGTTGATATCTTCAGAAATGTCTCTGCCCTTGTCCTTGTACATCTGAAGAAGCATATTAGCAAGTGAACCGCCCTGGCTGATAGGAACGATGTTTATCTTATCGTGACCTGTCTGCTTTTTGATTAACTGAATGTAATCGTAAAGCTCCTCAACTGTATCAATCATATTACCGAGTGAGTAGTATGAGAAGAAATAAAGATGGTCAGCACCTGCAACGTCGATATACTTCTGAAGAGGAACGTTATCAAGAATGTGCTCACGGTCGTGCTCTGAAAGGTATTCAACGCTTGTCGGATACTTTGTTGCACGGATATCCTTGATAGGATCACCGTTTTCGTCGCACTTGATATTTGTCATAAGGATTTCGCCGATTGCTTCGCCAACATTTGTTGCGAGCATATCAGCTACGTCGCGCTGAAGCACAAGAGCCATAATAAGCGGCACAAGAGCCTTTGAAAGAGCGACTTTAACAATTTCCATTGTTGATTCAAGATAGAACGGACCTGAATACTGCTCACCGTCAGCATTTACGGCAATTTCACCGTTTTCATCGTAAAGGAAAACTTCTGACTGGAAGATTCCGGGGATGACGAGTGACGGACACTGGTCGCAGTTGCCCTTACACTCTGTCATAACTTCTTCGTCGGGTGTCGCGAAAGCAGGTACACCGATCATAAAGACAAGTGTGAGTGCAACAAAGAACGCAGTTAACTTTGTTCTGATTCTCTTTTTCATAATACTACCTCCTATTTTTTATGGAGAAATTTTACAATTAATATCATATAACAAATTGCTAAAAAAGACAATAGGATTGTGAAAAATTTATGACAAGAGCAATAAATTTATTTTTATTTAAAAGACATAATCTCAACAAAAGACTACAATAAATTCAGGTTTATCGGGTCTTTCAAGTTTTATGCAACTGACCTATTCAGGCTCCCTTGTGTAAAGGGAACTGTCACGAATCGACTGAGGGATTGTCAAAACCTTTAAATTATCAACAATCCTCCCGTCACGGCTACGCCGTGCCACCCTCCGCTTACAAGGAGGGCTGGGATTGGTACTGACTTTAAAACATACCGACAAACCCGAATTTATCAGGATGTTAAAGCCCTTCTCGTAGGGTGTGACGCTTGCGACACACCGTAATTTTTGAAGGATATCGGCACGTCGTAAATGTCGTGCCCTACGACCAATGTTCTGAAATCGTGCCTGTAGGGGAACATATTATGTTCCCGAAAAATCGCATAAATCCCGCGGGCAGATGATATCTGCCCCTACGAACCCTATTTCAATCAATCACGTAGGGACGGGCGTCCTCGACCGTCCGTTAACACAGCAGAATCTGCGGACCGTCCGGGAGGCCGGTCCCTACGTGCACAGAGATGTATTGTGCGAAATAAAGAACCCGACAAACTCGAATTTGTCGGAATTAGGGCATTATCAACACAAGCAGATAAAAAAGAACAAGAAGCACGAGGCTTCTTGTTCTTTTTATTATAACGTATCCAAAAAATTCATCAACACTTTGATATCCCTATAAGTAAGAATGAGAAAAAAGAAATACATTAAAAGAGCAAACCATGCTTCTTCAAAGTCAAATATCAAAACTCCGAACAAAACAGAACTCAACGTAAACAATAAAATAATCAAATCCAGACCGAATATTCCGAACAAATATTGTTTTTCATTCAAAATAAAGTAAAACCCGTAAAAGTGAGGTCGTATGTTTGATTTGGAAACTGATTCCATTTCATTACCGTTTTCATACATAATATTCAAAACATTTTTAAACTGTTTTGAGTAAAAACCTTCTTCATATACAGAAAACCATGGTTTGAAATTTTCAGTGTTTTTCTCAAGAGTCTTTTTTGCTTCTTCTATATTCTCAACAGGTCTGAAATAAATCACTCAACATCATTCTTTCTTTTATATCAGGTTTGAATAGTTTTAAGAATTAAGAATATCGCCAATCATTGTGTCAAGCATAATCAACATACGTGGAAGGTGGAACGGACCTTTGAATGTGCTTCCCTTACAGGGTGGCTCCGTCGGCTTGCCGTCACGACGGAGATAGCCGTACCACTCACCGAATTCGGGGTCAGAGAAAACTTCCTGACAGTAAGAAAGTGTCTTCTTGAACCAATCCATATAATACTCGTCACCTGTGTCACGGTACGCCATCATTGAAGCGATGAGAATTTCGTTATGCGGCCACCAGAGCTTCATATCGTGCTCGTAAGCTTCAGGAGGATTGCCGAGACAGTCTTTGAAATAAAGAAGTCCGCCGAACTCGTTGTCCCAACCGCCTTCGATTGCAAAACGGTAAATTTCCTCTGCCTTTTTGTAAAGCTCCTTGTCACCGATACGGTTAGCCTCTTCCATAATGAACCAGGCACACTCAATATCGTGACCGGGATTAACAACTCTGCCTGCTGTGTATTCAGAGCAGAACTCGCCGTTCACGCCAACGCTTTCAAGTGTGCATTTAAGCTCAGGCTTGTGGTGGTAAGCAAAAATATCGTGAATGCATTCTGCGCTGTACTTATTGTAAAGCTCTGCATTTTCAGGGTCAACACGACGCATAATTGCAGTTGTGTTAAGGAAAATCATCGGGTCTGCCAAAGCTCTGCCTGTTCTTGTTTCGGGAACAGTCTTCGGGCCCATACCTGTCGGGTCAGCACCGCCGTGATTAAGATGATAGATAAGCTCGTAAGCTTTTCTTGCTCTTTCAAGGTGTTCTTTTTTACCTGTTACTCCGTAGTATTCAGCGTTTGCGATACAGTAAAAGCCCTCAGAGAAGCAGTATCTTCTCTGACGAAGAGGCTTGCCGTCAGCAGTAACCGTGAAGTACATTCTTCTTCCTGCATCCTTATTGATACAGTAGTTTTCCATAAAGTCGAGGCAGGATTTTGAAGCCTTGAGCCATTCGTCCTTTACGCCGTAAACCTTGCAGAGATATGCAAAAATCCAACCGCATCTGCCCTGCATCCATACGCTTTTATCTGTTGAATAAATTTTACCTGTTCGGTCAAGGCAGGTGTAAACACCACCGTTTACCTCGTCCATACCGTTTTTAAGCCAGAAATTAACACAGCGTTCAAGCTCTTCTTTTACCCATTTCTGAGTTTCAAGCAAATATTCTCTGTTCATACTGCACCTCAACCAACAAATTTTGCGATTGCTTCGTCAATCATAACCTTGACATTGTGCGCAAGACCGATTCCCTCTTCTGTGATTTCAGCAAGAGGAGCACGTACTGAACCGCACTCAACACCCTGCTCACGGAGAATCTGCTTTGCTGCAGCGTACATATTGCACTTGCAGGAGCACATAGCATAGATAATTTTATCAATTGCGTGCTGAATTTCACAAGCTTCATTGATTTTGCCTTCCTTAAGGAGCTCGTCAGCCTTGAGGAAAAGCTCGGGCATAACACCGTAAGTGCCGCCGATTCCACCGCCTGCACCGATAATTCTGCCTGAAATGAACTGCTCGTCCGGACCGTTGAAAATAATGCAATCCTCGCCGCCTTCCATTTTGAACATCTGGATATCCTGAACAGGCATCGATGAGTTTTTAACGCCGATTACACGCGGATTTTCAAGCATCTTTTTGAAAAGTGGCATTGTAAGAGCAACACCAGCAAGCTGCGGAATATTATAAATAATGAAATCTGTGTTCGGTGCTGCTGATGAAATATCATTCCAATACTTCGCGATTGAATCTTCGGGAAGACGGAAATAAATCGGAGGAATTGCAGCAATTGCATCAACACCGAGGCTTTCAGCGTGTGCTGCAAGCTCCATTGAATCCTTTGTGTTGTTGCAGGCAACGTGAGCGATAATTGTCATCTTACCGCCGACAGCCTTCATAACGCTTTCAAGGATAAGCTTTCTTTCTTCCTTGCTCTGATAGATACATTCACCCGATGAACCGCAGACGTAAAGACCCTTTACACCTTTTTCAAGAAGGTACTTTGCAAAATTTGCGGTACGCTCTGCACTTACGTCACCGTTATCCTCGTAACAAGCATAAAATGCAGGGATAACGCCCTGATACTTTGTTAAATCTCTCATTTAAAACACTCCTTATATATTTTTTTAGTTAACTTTTTTATTAAGTTCTTCAAGAGTTTCCTTGTTTGACTTTGTGGCGGTATTCAATAAAATCACAAACACAAGAGCCAAAATCACAACAACAGCAAAAGTTATTGCAACCTCGAATGCTTGCTTGACAACGGCAACAACCGCAATACAAAGCAAAAACACTAAAGGTGAACATCTTCTCAAATTTTCGTGATAATAGCGCTTCTTCTGCTGTTCGATTTTTCTCTTTGTGATAATCAGTTCTCCGTCTTCTTCTGTATCTGCAACCTTTAAAACGCAGATTTCAAAAGCCTTGATTGATTCCGCTAACGTCACATTTCTACCGTCAATCTTAAATTTGACGGGAAACTTAAAGAACTCTCTCATCGGTAAAAAATCTTCGTTTGCAAAAATTACATCAGAGGGTAAATAAGAAATCTAAAAATCATTTCTTTTAAAGTGAGCTTTTCATAATATTCTGAAACAGTAATTTCCGAAACGGCAGAATTGTAATGAACTTCTTTCTCCTCGTAGCACAAAAGTATTACCTTTTCTTCACCGTAGCAGATCTGCAAATCTCTATAGGTGTCGTTTTTAATTTTCATTTTTGTCTCTCCGAAAAGTTATATGTTCAAAAATTCTCTGAATGCTGTGATATATGATGTTGCAGTCTGTTTATCTGAGCTTTCTGCAAAGATACGAAGCAAAGGTTCCGTTCCTGAGAAACGGCAGATAACAAAGCTGTCATCCTCGAAGTAAACCTTACAGCCGTCCTCATAATTTACACGGACAACAGTCTTTCCGAAATCGGGAAGCTGTTTTTTAACCATAAGAATATCGTTGACGGTAGCCTTATATTCAGGCTCAAAGCGAAGGTTATCTTCAACCATTACGAACTTGCCGAACTGTGCTGACAATTCATCAATCATATCTGACGGTGACTTACCGACAACGCTTATCATTTCCGCCATAAGCGATGCCGCATAAACGGAATCTTTACCGTGAATATGACCTCTTACGGTAAGACCGCCTGAGGATTCACCACCAAGAACAGCGTCAACCTCGTCAATTTTTGATGAAATATATTTGAAGCCTACGGGAACTTCGTAGCATTTTTCACCGAAGGATTCTGCGATTCTGTCGAGCATATGTGTTGTTGCAAGGTTACGTACAACGGGACCCTTCCAACCCTTGTATTTTACAAGGTAGTAGTAGAGAAGACAAAGAATTTCATTTGCATCTATGTATCTTCCGCAACGGTCGATGATACCGAGTCTGTCACCGTCACCGTCCATAGCGATACCGAGGTCATAGCCACCGCGGATAACACCGTCACGCAGAAGCTGCAAAGTATTCTCGCTCGGAGCAGGCATCATACCGCCGAACCACGCGTCCTTGTTAAGATTCATCGTGTCGATTGTACAGCGTGCTGTGTGGAAAATAACCTGTAAGGGATATGCACCTGAGCCGTGCATTGTGTCAAAGAGAACACGAAGACCGCGTTCGCGCAAAGCCTCAACATCAAGAAGACCGAGAATATCATCAAGGAACTTGTTGAACGGATTGCGGAGATACATAATTTTTCCGCTTTCGATTCCTTCATCAAGGTCAACTTTTTCAATTTCTTTAACATCTGCGATAAGCTGTTCAAGTTCCTGAGTTGTTTCAAGAGGAGCATCGCGACCTTCTTCAACAATGAGCTTTATGCCGTTGTAATTTGCAGGGTTATGGCTTGCTGTTATTTCAATGCCGTAGTAAAGCTCACTATCCTTTACTGTGTGCATAACAAGCGGTGTCGGAGTTGAACGCGGCATCAGCCACACATCAATTCCTCCGCCTGCAATAACCTCCGAAACCCATTTTGCAGCACCCTGCGAAAGGAAACGTCTGTCGTAGCCGACAACTATCGGCTTATCTGTTTTACCCTCTTTTCTTGCAAGGGAAACAACGCCCATTGCAACACGGGTAATATTATCATAAACAAAATCTTTACCGATGATGGCTCTCCAGCCACCTGTACCAAAATTAATCATCAGGACAACCTCGCAATAGTATTCTCAACTTCAGACTTGAATTTTTCAATATAGCTGATAATAAAGTCTGACGGTGTTTCTTCGCCTTTTACAAGAGGCATAAGGTCAAGGCCGAAGCTCTGGCTTGAAGCTTCATCTGTGTTGTGCGACTCAAAGAAGGTTGCATTTGCACAGCGTCTGCCGATTGCCGCTTTGTCGTAGCTCTTACCGCCGACAACCTGTGAACGGTAAACCGTGATAAGGTCTTCTGCAAGTTGAGGATACTTCGATGTATCAACACAAACCTTTTCGCTGTCGGGAAGCCAGTCGAGGTTACGCCATACTTCAAGAGCAACAATCTCTTTCGGTCTGATATCCTCAGGCATACGGCGGACAGCCTCGATAACGCGAAGAACAACTGCAACGTGTGTTTCGTGCTTGTCTGCAAGATTGTGTGTATAAAGTCTTTCAGGCTTAACCTGACAAAGGATGTCGTAAAGTTCGTCAACAGTGTCCTTGTTGCTGCCGTCTTTAATTTCTGAAGAAGCGTAGCCGAGCTGAAGAATCGCTGTGTAATTACCGAGCTTTGCAGCGTCGTTCTGCTCCTGAATTCTTACTTCCTTCATCTGCTCATTTGTGTAGTTACTGTACTCGCCTGCGCGCGGACTGCCTGCACCGTCAGTCATAACAACACCGCAGAAGTTGCGTGTGTCGCTGTTATAGCACTCTGAAATCGGGCCGTAAGCCATAATTTCGATGTCGTCCTGATGTGCAGCGATGCACATATCTGTTACACCCTCAAGGCTTTCCTTGCCCGGAAAATAAATTGTTGCATTACTCTTCTTGAAATTCATATTTATCACTCGTTCCTTTCATTAATGATTTTGAAAGTTTTCAAATTTATACAGAATATATGATAACACAAAAAATTAAAAAGTAAAATATAATAATAGAATTTTTTGTAAAAAATTTAAGACCCGGGCATTCGCTCAGGTCTTTCTCTCGTTTATAAACACTCTGAAAAGCGGAAGGCAGGATGAAAAGAACTTCTTATACGCCTCGCAGTAGTCGCGGTCTGCACGATTACGTTTACATCCGCCGCTTCGGCAAATTGGGTAGAACTTACACGTCTTGCACTTTTCGTAAGCTTTCAGACTTTCAAGAATGAACCTTTTTGCCTTTTCGCAGTTTGCAAGACTTTCAAAACCGACAACATTGACGTTACCAAGCATCCATTCATCCGTACAGTAGAAGTCGCACGGATAAACATTGCCGTTACCCTCAACGACAAACTGGTGCGTACAGTGACCGCAGACACCGCACTGTTCAGGTCTGTTTCCGACGTAAAGATGCACAAGATTATCGAAGTATCTTATGCTTGTGTAATCCCCTCTTACATAGTCCTTAACAAAGTAGTTGAAGCATTTTATGAGGAAATCGGCATACTGCTCATTCGTCATATAGAGTTCGCTCTCGCTCTTGTCGCCAAACGGACGAAGACAGGGAATAAACTGCAGATATTTAAAGTCTTTTGAACGGAAGAATTTATAAATTTCATCGATATGGTCGGCACAGTTTCCCGTGAGCACGGTAAGGATATTGAATTCAACACCTTTGTTCTGAAAAAGCTGTGCCGTATTGAGTATTTTATAAAAGGTATTCTGTCCCTTATCGTCAACACGGAAACGGTTGTTTTCGAAATCTCCGTCAAGGCTGAGCCCGATTAAAAAGCCGTTTTCTTTGAAAAACTCTGCCCATTCTTCTGTAACAAGCGTACCGTTAGTTTGGAGCGAAAAATAAACCTGACTTGAAAGAATATTGTGCTTTTTAACAAGGTTCACAAAACTTTTGAAATAGTCAAGTCCTGCAATAAGCGGTTCTCCGCCCTGAAAGGCAAAAGCCACGCTTTCACCGTTTGCAAACCGCAGAGCTTTTGTAATGAGATTTTCTGCAGTTGCTTCGCTCATAATGCCGAAAGACTGAACATCTCTTTGTTCGGCAACATCGTGATAAAAGCAATATCTGCACCTCATATTACAAAGGCTTGACGCAGGTTTAATCATTATAGATAACGGTGGCATGGCTTACCTCTTATGTATTAGTCTTTATTATAATAATCGTAGTTGATTCCTCTGCGGTTTGACTTGAACGAGTTCATTACTTCGTCCATCTTTGCATTCATTTCGTCTGAAATTTCAGGATAAACCGTTGTTCTGTTATAGTTTTCACCTACGTCATCCGTGAGGATGTGAAGCCAGTTTTTACGGTATTTATCAAAGAACGCAGAGTTATCGTTCTGGATATTTTTGAAATACTTGAATGTTACGTATTCGTTATCCTTAAGAACAGCGTGTTCATAATTCTTGTAGTTTTCATTTGCAAGAACATCTGCTGTCGGTACAGTGTACTGAATTGCCTTGAGCTTTTCACGCTTCATATGGAGAATCGGGTGTTCCTTTGTATGGATAACGCTGTCATTTTCAAGAAGCGGACGCATTGAGATACCGTCGATTGTTCGGTCTGTCGGAAGATAATTCTTCTGTCCGCCGTTACCCGTCACACCGCAAAGGTCGATAAGTGTCGGGAAAAGGTCAACGAGAACAGCACTCTGCTCAAGAGTTGTGCCCGCATCCCAGAGCCCGTCGTTGTTACCCCAACGGATCATAAACGGCACTTTCTGACCGCCTTCGTAAGCAAGATACTTGCCGCCGCGGAGCTCATTGACTGAGCCTTCAAGTGCAGGACCGTTATCCGAAGTGAATACGATAATTGTATCATCCATCACACCGAGGTCTTCGAGCGTTGCGAAGAGTTCGCCGAGGTAATGGTCAAATTCAGTTACGCAGTCAACGTATGTACCCATACCCGTTGTGCCGTCGAAGTCGTCACCTGCATAAACAGGTCCGTGAGGCCACGGAGAAGCATAGTAAGCGAAAAACGGCTCATCGGAATTTGTAACGGTATCCGTCACCCACTGAGTAATTTCATCGTGAATCCACTTTGTAGCCATACTCTGGTCCTCAAGCTCGTCATATCCGTGAACGATTTCATACTCGCCTGCTTCTTCCTTAACGTGGTAGAAGGGAGTCATATCGTTTACATGATGGCTTCCGTAGAAATAATCAAAGCCCTGATTCGTGGGAAGATATTCGCCGTAATCACCAAGGTGCCATTTGCCAAAAGCACCTGTGTTATAGCCTGCGTTTTGGAAAACTTCAGCCATTGTGATTTCATCGCCGAGCATACCGTCACAGTTTGCACCCATTTCAAAGGAGTTGAAAAGGCGTGTTGTTGCAAACTCTGTTGTTGAGCTGATTGTAGGATAGATAACATTATCAGCGTGGCCTCTGAACGGGTAACGACCCGTAAGAAGACCGAAACGCGCAGGTGAACAAACAGAATAGCAGGAATAGAAGTTTTCGAGGTTTACACCCTCTTCACCGATTCTGTCGATGTTCGGAGTTTCATAAATCGCACCGTTGAGCGAAACATCGCCGTAGCCGAGGTCGTCCATAAGAATAAACAGAACATTCGGATTGTCTGTTGCAGCCTTGTCAACCTTGCCGAGGTAGTCGTCGTGTCCTTCCCAGAGTCTTTCAACGTTCGGCTGTGAACGAAGGTTCATAGTAAGAAGATACAGGACTGTTGTCAACACGAAAACAACGCTGAGAACGCTCGAAAGCACCTTCTGTACTTTCGCATTTTTAAGCTTCTTTGACGCAAGGAAGAAAAGCACTGCACAGATAACGGCACTCGGCAGAATCAGAAGGACATTGCCGAGAAAACGCAAGCCGAGATTACCTGCACCCGCAAAAAGTGCATTTTCTGCAGATTTCCAGCCTGCAAGGCAATTTGAAAATGCACCGAAGCCTGCGTCTGCACCGTACACAGCATAATACATTGTCACGGCAAAGCCCGATGTCGCATAAGCCGCAAGTACGTTTTTGGAAAGTTTTTTACCGATTATAAGACTGAGAATAAGAAGCACTGTGCAGATGCACATAAATCCTACATTCACAACAGCGAACATATTCGCTCTCTTATAAAGCAGTAATATAATAAGTATCATCGATATGATGTTCGGCAGGAAGCTGAACACCTGTTTTTTATCTTTCATTTATAAAGCTCCTCTGTTCAGCAGTGATTATACTGCAGGAATAAGGTTTTTGAATACGAAATCAACAACTGTTTCAAGAACAACTGTTACAAGCTTTACGAAATTAAGGAAGCTCGGAATTGTCTGCATCATATTGAACGCATCCTCAATCGGGTTTGTAAGCTCTGCAACGGGTACAAAAGTCTGATTGATTGTATCATTCTGAATAAACTGCGGATATTCTTCCATATCAAAAACAGTAAGCTGTTCTTCACTTGCAAAAAGCTTGTTGTAAAATACGCCGTGACCGTCGTGTGTTGTAGAGTGAAGCATATCCTTTACAAACCATGTGCATTCGGGAAGCATACAGGTTGAAGCGTCAATCATTCTGTCAGGTGAGATATAGTCGATATCGTTGAAACGAGCCTGTGTATAATCCTCGGGAAGCTGTGAGCCGATAGGTGCACATGTTGCTCCGCAGGAAGCGTACTTTGTATCAACAGTACCGTCAGATGTTTCCATATATGCAGTAACAAGCGGTGTTCTCTGCATATTGTAGCCTGCAACGATGTAGATGTTTGTTCCGTCAGCCTGTGCTCCGCGGAGAAGCTGTTCAGCCTTACCCTGTACCTCATAGTGGTAAAAGTCAAGCTTTGCGATAAGGCCTGCCTGTGTTGCGGGGTCGAGCTTCATAAACTCTTTACCGCTTTCATAATACTCATCGGGAACAAAGCTCCAGATTCCGGGAAGTGTACCGAAAATAGGAATAAGGCATTCGTCAAAAACTCTGTCCTTGAGATTTACAACAATCGGATCAACAAGACCGAGAAGAGCTTCAAAAATGCCTGCTTCATCAAAAGCCTCGCAAAGAGCATAAAGAAGACCGCTTACGAAATCGATTTCAATTGCAGGAAGTGCACATTCTGCATATCTTACGAGTGCATCCTTATTGATTTCAAACTTGCCGTTGAAAAGCTCGCCTGCAACCGCTGTGCCGAGAAGAGGACAGTTCTGGAAGATGATTGTCTCGATATTCTTTGTGCCGTAGAGGCGGATATATGCCAACATAACAACGCCGCCCATACTCGAAGCACGGATCTTCACGTCTTTGTGACCTGTAATTTCTTCAACTTCTTCAAGATATTTATGAAGCTTTTCTGCATTTTCAACAGGATCCATACGGAAGTCGTATCCGAAATAGTATGAATGATCTCCGCCGTGGTCAGCTGTATCGGGGTGGAATTCTTCACTTGTAACTCTCGGGTGAGAATTGCCGTTGCCGTCAAGTGCGAGCATACCGAATGCTTCGTTTACACAGCCGATGAGCACATCGCCGAATTTGTCGTAGTTCTTTGTTGCGATAAGTTCAACCGCAGCAGGAACAACAGGAAGAAGAATTTCAAGAATATCACCTGTTTCGGGTCTGAAGAGAACTCGTTCGTTTTCTGTTCCTTCATCAAGCATTACGTAACCGCTGCCGAGAGCCGCAACATAAACCGTCGGTGTTTCTCCGCAATTGCATTTGTCCGCAGCTGCAAAGCCGGGCACTGCAACCATTGCAGCCATAACAACTGCAAGAACCAATGAAAGTAATTTTTTCATATTAATCGCTCCTTTACGATTTTCAGTGTTTTAAAAACACTTATATTCCATTTAATGTTAACATATCGGAAATTTGCTGTCAACTTTAACAAATGACTAACCCTGCCAAAATAAAAACGTATTTTTTGTTCAATATTTTTGACGTATAGAAAATTTCATAAAAAAGTGTCTTTTTTTCAAACAAGATACCAATATGCAACAATATCTTCTTCTGCTATAATAGTTGATACGTGATTTAAAGGAGTTTGTAATATGAAAATCTGCGGTTTTCAGAAAATGACAATGCTTGACTTCCCCGGTAAGGTCGCCTGCACGGTTTTTACGGGCGGATGCAACTTCAGGTGTCCTTTCTGCCATAACGCGTTGCTCGTTACAGATATCGATAACGACAACACTTTTGACGAGGACGAGATTATTGCATACCTTTATAAAAGAAAAGGTATCATTGACGGCGTATGCATCACGGGCGGTGAACCGCTTCTTCAGAAGGATATTACGGAATTTCTCCAAAAGGTGAAAGAAACCGGGATGCCCGTCAAGCTCGACACAAACGGAAGCTATCCCGAAAAGCTCAGAGAGCTTGTCAGCAAAGGACTTGTTGATTATGTTGCGATGGACATCAAAAACTCCAAGGAAAAATATTCCGAAACAATTGATGTTCCCGGTTTTGACCTCAGCAAGGTGGAAGAAAGCGTCAGCTATCTTCTCAGCGATGCGGTTGATTACGAATTCCGCACAACTGTTGTAAAGGAATACCACACCGCACAGGATATTGTGGAAATCACGAAATGGATTAAGGGTGCGAAAAGATACTTCTTACAGGGTTTTGTGGATTCAGGAAACCTTATAGGTAGTGGTATGAGCGCTTTCAGACCACAAGAAATGGTGGAAATTTGCACAAAAGCACAAGAAATTGTACCGAATACAGTACTCAGAGGTGTAAAATAGCACAAATTTAACAATATATTGTGTTTGTCTGTTGACACTGCACCATATCTATGCTATAATCGACCAGCAATCGCAAAAAATCAAGAAAAAAATATAAAAAGGAGAAAAACATGTATACTGTACTTAAACGAGACGGAAAAACCGTAGCATTTGACATCTCAAAAATCAGCACTGCAATCTCCCAGGCATTTGAAGCATGCGAAAAGTATTCGCATCCCGATATCATCGACTTGATCGCATTAAAAGTTACAGCAGAATTTGAACCAAAAATCAAAGACGGTCAGATTTCTGTTGAAAACATCCAGGACAGCGTTGAGTCAGTTCTCATCAAGGCAGGCTACGATGACGTTGCAAAGGCATACATCATCTACCGCCGTCAGAGAGAAAACATCCGTAACCTTAACGCAACAATGGTTGACTACAAGGCAATTATCGACAATTACCTTAAAATCAACGACTGGCGTGTTAAGGAAAACTCAACAGTTACTTATTCAGTCGGCGGTTTGATTCTTTCAAACTCAGGTGCTGTTACAGCTAACTACTGGCTTTCAGAAATCTATGATGATGAAATCGGCAACGCTCACAGAAACGCTGATATTCACATCCACGACCTTTCAATGCTTACAGGTTACTGTGCAGGTTGGTCACTCAAGCAGCTTATTCAGGAAGGCCTTGGCGGTGTTCCCGGAAAGATTACATCAGCTCCTGCAGCTCACCTTTCAACTCTCTGTAACCAGATGGTAAACTTCCTCGGTATCATGCAGAACGAATGGGCAGGCGCTCAGGCTTTCTCATCATTTGACACATATCTTGCTCCCTTTGTTAAGATTGATAACCTTTCATACAAAGAGGTTAAGCAGTGCATCCAGTCATTCATCTACGGTGTTAACACTCCGTCACGTTGGGGTACACAGTCACCGTTCACAAACATCACTCTTGACTGGACGGTTCCCAATGACCTTGCAGAACTCAACGCAATTGTTGGCGGCAAGGAAATGGACTTCAAGTACAAAGACTGTAAGAAAGAAATGGATATGGTTAACAAGGCTTTCATCGAAGTTATGGTTGAAGGCGACGCTAACGGACGCGGTTTCCAGTATCCGATTCCCACATATTCAATTACTCGTGATTTCGACTGGTCAGAGACAGAGAACAACAAGCTTCTCTTCGAAATGACAGCAAAATACGGTACTCCGTACTTCTCAAACTACATCAACTCCGATATGGAGCCGAGCGATGTTCGTTCAATGTGCTGCCGTCTTCGTCTTGACCTCCGTGAGCTTCGTAAGAAGTCAGGCGGTTTCTTCGGCAGCGGTGAATCAACAGGTTCAGTCGGCGTTGTTACAATCAACCTTCCGAGAATTGCTTACCTTGCAAAGGATGAGGCTGATTTCTACGCTCGTCTTGACAGAATGATGGATATTTCTGCTCGTTCACTCAAGGTTAAGCGTACTGTTATCACAAAGCTTCTTGATTCAGGTCTTTATCCGTACACAAAGAGATACCTCGGCACATTCGACAACCACTTCTCAACAATCGGTCTTGTCGGTATGAATGAAGTTGGTCTTAACGCAAAGTGGCTCAGAGCTGATATGACAACAGAAAAAACACAGCAGTTTGCAAAGGACGTTCTCAACCACATGAGAGAAAGACTTTCTGACTATCAGGTTCAGTACGGCGACCTTTACAACCTTGAAGCAACACCCGCTGAATCAACAGCTTTCCGTCTTGCAAAGCACGACCTTAAGTACTTCCCCGACATCATCACAGCAGGCTGCGAGAAGAACCAGACCCCTTACTACACAAACAGCTCACACCTTCCTGTCGGCTACACAGAGGATATCTTCACAGCTCTCGATATGCAGGACGAGCTTCACACACTTTACACATCAGGTACTGTTTTCCACGCTTTCCTTGGCGAAAAGCTTCCTGACTGGCAGTCATGTGCAAGCCTTGTAAAGAAGATTGCTGAAAACTACAGACTTCCCTACTACTCAATTTCTCCGACATACTCCGTATGTAAGAATCACGGCTACATCGCAGGTGAATCTTTCACTTGTCCTGAGTGTGGTGAAGAGGCAGAAGTTTACAGCCGTATCACAGGTTACTACCGTCCCGTTAAGAACTGGAACGATGGTAAGACACAGGAATACAAGGACCGTAAGGTTTACGATATCGGCAAGTCAACACTCAAGAGAACAGCTCCCGCAGCAGAAGCTGCTGCACAGGTTGAAGAGGTTGCTCCCGCAGCAGAAAACCGCAATATCCTTTTCGCAACAGCAACCTGCCCCAACTGTAAGATTGCTTGCACATTCCTTGACAAGGCAGGCTTCCCCTACGAAAAGCTCCTTGCTGAAGATAATGCAGAGCTCGCAACACAGCTCGGTGTTAAGCAGGCTCCGACACTTGTAGTTATCAAGGACGGCGTTGTTGAAAAATATGCAGGTGTTTCTGATATCAAGAAATTCCTCAATGCGTAAAAAAGGATAATATTATGTACGATATTATAATCATCGGCGGTGGCCCTGCGGGGCTTACCGCCGCCCTGTATGCTCGCAGGGCAAACAAGAGCGTTCTCGTAATTGAAAAAGCAACCTTCGGCGGACAGATTACATTTTCTCCGAAAGTTGAAAATATTCCCGGATTCATTCAGCTTACAGGTAATGAGTTTGCAGATAAGCTCGTTGAGCAGGTTCTTGAACAGGGCGCAGACGTTGAGCTTTGCGAAGCTCTCGAAATCAAGGATGGCGATATTAAAACAGTCGTTACGGATTCAGGTGAATTTGAAGGCAAGGCTGTTATCATTTCAACAGGAGCAAAGCACAGAATGCTCGGTCTTCCGAATGAGCACAAATACGTCGGTGAAGGCATTTCCTTCTGTGCAGTGTGCGACGGTGCTTTCTACAAAGGAAAGACGGTCGGCGTTGTCGGCGGCGGCAACTCAGCTCTTCAGGAAGCAATTCTTCTTTCTGACCTTGCTGAAAAAGTTTATGTTATTCAAGACCTTGATTTCCTCACGGGTGAAAAGAAGCTCGCTGAACAGGTTTACGAAAAAGCAAACGTTGAGGTTATCACAGGTACAAGAGTAACCGCTTTCAAAGGTGACACAGAGCTTGACGGAGTTGAGCTTACAAAGACTACTGATTCAAGCGTTTCTTACCTGAGTGTTGACGGACTTTTCATTGCAATCGGTCTTATCCCCCAGAACGAGGCTTTTGCAAATGTTATCACTCTTGACGAAAGAGGTTATGCAAGTGCAGATGAATCCTGCGTTGCAGGTGCAAACGGTATCTTTGTTGCAGGCGACTGCCGCACGAAGAAAATCCGCCAGGTTGCAACAGCAGCCGCAGACGGCGCAATTGCAGCACTCGCAGCTTGCGATTATGTTGATTCCTTAAAATAAAATTTCATTGTTAAAAACAGTAACACCGCAGATTGATTTCTGCGGTGTTTTAGTTTATCCGTTTATTTATCTTTTTTCTTTTTCAGGTAAATTGCAAATGCAGCCTGCGAAATTCCGAGCACCATCATAAAATACTGCAACGGTTTAAGTCCGTAGAAAAGACAGTCCGTCATTCCGCAAAGCAAAAATCCCGTTACCGATGCAAAAAGAGTTACGCCGATTTCTCGCTCTTTTTTGCCCAAGCGTATCAGCTTTATTGCATTGATTGCAAAAACTACAAAAATTGCGAGAAGCAGAATCGGGCCGACTATTCCGTGCTCAACCCAAGCTTCAAGAAAGATATTGTGTGCATGAGGTTGCTTGATGTTGTATGTGTTATGAAGCATCTGACGGACATTGTCAAATCCCGTTCCGTAACCGAAAATCGGCTTATCTTTTATCATATCAAGAATTGCGGTATAAAGACCTTTTCTTGTATTAACAGAAATATCCTTATCGTTAAGAAGCGAAAGAATACGCTTGACTGTACCGTTGAAAACAACAAGGATTCCGCCTGCCGTAACTCCTCCGATTGCAAGAAGTGTCAGAAGCTTTTTGCCTCCGTAAAGAAGAAGAACTGCAAAAACTGCGCAAGCATAGAGATACGGCCCTCTTGAATAAGAACAGGCGACACCGCCGAGGCTCAGCATAAAGCAAGCGAGGCCGATGAGCTTTTTCTTTATATTATCCGAACAAAGGAAGGTGTGTGCCGCGAACGGGAAAAGCATAACCTCTGCCGTTGAAAAGAACAATGGATTCGAATATGTTCCGCAGGCACGTGTTGCGAAAGAATGGAAGGTTGTTGATGCCATTTTCGATTTTATAAACTCGGGAAGAAGCACAACGAGCTTTTCAACGCCGTAGTCGATGAATCGCCAGAACGGATTAAAATAACGGCTGACATCAACGGATATGTGATAAAGCACCATCTGTCCGACACCGATTGCACCCGCTATTCCTGCACAAAGTGCGCCGAAAAAAAACATTCTGTCGAGGTCTTCCTGCGTTTTGACGGTTTCTGTAATGAAATAATATCCCGCAAACATCAGCGACCATAAACCGATACTTGCCAACGAAGAAATAATCGACGACGTCCACAGTGACGAAACAACCATCCACGCCATATAAACGAGAATACTGATGCCGAGGTCGCCGAATTTCGGTTTTGTTTTTGTCTTGATTCTGTTTTTAAGAACAAGTATAAAACCGATTCCCGTAAAAAACGGTGCAACATATTCAGGCATAAGACCCGCTAAAAGAAACGTCACAGGTGCTATGTAGCCAAGCTTATCCGTTTTTTTGTTTTCAAGCACCACGGTCATGGTTTATTCACCGCCCTCAGTATTGTTGTCGCCATCGGCAACCGTACTTTTTTCTTTCTTTTGTTTTTCCGATGAAATCTTGTTATAAATCACGGAGCAAACAATGCTCAGAATTCCCGTCGCCGCAAAGATAATGATTGCGAGCGTGTAGTTTTTATTGATGATTTCCTGCCCGCACCAGGTAGAAGTGATGATTGACGGAATTCGTGCTATACCCGTAATCAGCAAGAATTTTTTCATATTAAGACCCGTAAGACCTGCGGCATAGGTAAGCACGTCTTTCGGTGTGCCGGGTATAAGATAGATAAAGAAAAGCGAAAGATAAACTTTCTTTTTATTCTGAAGAAAACGAAGCGATTCGATTTTCTCAATCGGTATGAATGCATTGACGAGCCTTCTGCCGAAAGCACGTGTCAGCGCAATGATAACAAACGAGCCGATCATTGTGCCGAGGAGGCAAAGGAACATTCCCTCCCACGTGCCGTAAAGCGCACCGGAACCGATTTCAAGCGGCTCGGCAGGAATGATTTTTATTACCGTCTGAAATGCTCTTATTGCAACAAAAACCCACTTGTCAAATCCGCGGAACTGTGCAAGAAAATGTTTAAGGCTTTCTGAATCACCGAAGATTTCATAAAGCTGTTTTCCGTAACGCAAATAGAAATACAGAAAAACACCTGCCATAATAAGGCTTGCACAAACAGCACCTATACGCTGAAACAGCTTTACTCTGCGCTCGTAATCAACATCGTTTTCAGATGGTTTTATTGTTTTCATAAAATTCTCCGAGTTCCCCTTTATAGTCAGGCTCGTTCCACGGCTTATGCTTTCCGTTGAAATGGATTACCACCGTGTTTTTCCGAACCCAATCAAGGTCAATTTTTCGTCTGCCTGCAAACTTCTTTTTAAAATGCTTTAAAGTCTTTTCGTCAAGGTTATAAATACGCTCATCAATTACCAGAATCTTATCGGCAAACAGAGCGTTTATTACATCCTGGTCTGCAAGAAGCAAAAACCTTATATTCTTCTGAATAAAGCCCATAATCTGACTGAGTGTAACCGTTTTTCTCCACTTTGCAAGATCAATCAGGAGAACCCCTGCATTGATATAGTGGTGTTTTTTTGTCGGGCTTATGAGCAAACGGCTCAGATTCCCCATTTCTATAACACCGTAAAGGTGGGTACCGCCCGCAAGAACTTTACCCTTGAGGTCAAGATTATAAAACTCCGTCAGATCCTTATTGATAACAATATCAGGGTCAAGATAAAGCAATCTGTCAACGCTTTCAGGCAGAATATCACCGATAAGAAGCCTGTAATACGTTGCTTTGCTGAGTCTGCTGAGTACAGGTGCGCCCGAAAAGATTTCGTCTTCAACAAAAACTCTGTGAATTTTTGCATCAAGGTTTCCGAGAGCTTTTTCCATCTGTGCAAAGTCATCCTCTGTAAGCGAAGAGTAGGCAACGTAGATATCAAAGCTGTTGCCTGCGTTAGTCTTAGCAAGAGAATTGAACATAACACAAAGAGGATGTATATAATTCGAGTCAAGAGCTACAAGAATATTCATAACATTTCCTTCTCGATAAATCATAAGTATACAAGTATATTATATCAACAAGACAATTTAAAGTCAACTGAATATTAAACAGCTTAGTGTTGCATTATCCACCGATATTCTGTATAATACTGTCATCAAAACACCGATCCGAGGTTTCTTTTATGAAAAAATTAATGAATTCGCGCCTGATGCTGATTGTATCCATGGTAATATTCGGAACATTGGCTCCGTTTGTACGAAACATCAACGTTTCATCGGGAGAGCTTGCCCTTTACCGTGCAATTCTCGCTGCCGTTTTAATTGGTTTGTTCCTGCTCATAACAAGGCAGAAAATCCCTTTCAGAAAAATCAAGAAGGATATTCCGTTGCTGCTGTTTTCGGGTATAGCAATGGGTATCAACTGGATTCTGCTTTTTGAAGCGTACAAATACACAACCGTTTCCGTTGCAACCCTCAGTTATTATTTTGCACCCGTTATCGTGACTGTTATCAGCCCCCTGCTTTTCCGCGAGAAACTGACGGCAAAGCAAATCATATGTTTTATGATGTCAACGGTAGGTCTTGTTTTAATTACGGGTATCGGCGACATAAGCGGAAATGAACACATCGTCGGCATACTCTTCGGTCTCGGTGCGGCTGTTTTCTACGCGACAGTTATTCTTCTTAATAAGTTTATAAAGAACGTTGACGGAATACACCGCACATTTCTGCAGTTTCTTTCTGCAATAGCGGTTCTTATTCCGTATGTATTTTTTACAAGCGGAATCACATTGCAGGTTCTTGATAAAAGGGGTTGGATAAACCTTCTTATCGTCGGTCTAGTGCATACGGGAATAACATATTGTATGTACTTCTCATCACTTAAAGAACTTCCCGGACAGAAAGCCGCAATTCTCAGTTATATTGACCCGTTGGTAGCGGTGCTGATTTCCGTTACGGTACTCGGCGAAAACATTACCGCAATGCAGATTGTCGGCGGATTGCTGATTCTCGGCTTCACTCTTTGGAACGAAATTTCGCCGAAAGAAAAAACATAGTATTAACGCAAAAAGAGCAGAAACTTCGCTGAGTTTCTGCTCTTTATTTTTTATAAAACTGCACCGTTTTCAACAAGCTTTTTTTGTAAAGCTGAAACGTCTACCGTGTGTGCATTTTTATTTGATTTTAAAGCAAGTGCCGCAGCTGTTCCTGCTGCCTGACCAAGACAACAGCAAATCGGCATTATTCTGACAGACGCCTGAGCTTCATGCGTCGCTGAAAGGCAACGCCCTGCAACAAGCAGATTATCAAACTCCTTCGGTAAAAGAGAACGGTACGGAATTGTATAATACTCACCGTCGTCAAAAAATCTGTGGCTTGTACCCGTTCCGGACGGGTTATGTATGTCTATGTCATAATTTCCGAGCGCGATTGAATCCTCAAAACGGGTACAATTTATAATTTCATCCGCAGTCAGAATATGAACACCTTTAAGCTTTCGGCTTTCACGAACACCAATATCAACAGCAATTGAAATCAATGCACTTTCATCAAAAGCTTTTGAGTGCTCTTTCAGGAAAGAAACAATTTCATGAATCTGCCGTCTTGCGATAACCTCTGCACGGCTCACATCAAACGGATTTGTCGGATCAAGCTTGACAACGCGCGTTGTATTGAAATGCAGAACATCCTCACCTACTCCGAAAAACACAAGAATGTTTTCTCTCGGATTGGTGATTTCACCGTCGGCTTGTTTCTTTTTATAAAGCTCCTGAAGTCTTGGTCTTTCTTCCGTAAAAAGGTCGAGGTCAACACCACTCATTCTGAAACAGGTTGTCATAGGCTGACAAAGTCCGTCACTTTCGCGGCCAAGCTGAAAATCACATCCTGCAAGGCAAAATAATTCACCGTCGCCCGTTGCGTCAACAAAGAAATCCGCCTGCACGGTTATCTTCCGGCTCTTTGCTGTTATTCGGACCTCAGTAATTTGCCTGTCCTGCGTTTTAACATCATAAACAACGCCGTGAAAAAGCACATCGACACCGGCTTGAGTTGTCATATCGTCAAGCACAATTTTCATATATTCTGAGTTAAATTCGTGGTCTTTGCAATCAGAAACATATTCATCGTGCCTCTGCTTCATTTCTTTGAAAATGCCTTGCGACAGATATTTTTTATTTTTGGAAGCTTCTCCCCAATATGGCTTTGTCCAATACGGCATAAACGGATATACAAGATTGTTAGAAATTGCACCTCCGAGGCATCCTGATTTTTCCACAAGCAAAACTTTAAGCCCTTCACGAGCGGCACTTACGGCGGCAGCTACACCTGAAAGACCTCCGCCTGCCACAACGAGATTGTATTTCATAACATCACCTCTTAGGGAAACAGTACAAATCCGAACCCGTTTTTTACGGGTGGATTTCCGTTATCCCTTCGTTAAAATACTCGCAAATCCGTGAGGATTTGCTGTGTTTTGTGCCTTGGTACACCGAAAATCTCCCTCGTAAAAAATCTCCGACCCAAAAGGCGAAGATTTTTATTGGATTTTCGGTGGTTGAGAGTGCAGGAAGGCTGACGCCTTTCAAACTCGAAACGCCGGAAAGACTTAAAAAGAACGGTTTTTGGGCGAGTTCGGATTTATACTGTTTCCCTAGAAGATTATATTCTCAAATCCGAGCGAAATCAACTGTAATTATAAAGAAACTCTCGCTTCGAATGAAGCGAGAGCTGATTTTTTATCTTATTTTGCAAGGTTTGCCTTGAGGTTAGCAAGCTGAGTTCTGAGCTCTTCAGGAAGTCTGTCACCAAACTTCTTGTAATGCTCTTCGATTTCTGCTGCTTCCTTCTCCCATGTTTCCTTGTCAACTGTAAGGATATCCTTAAGAGTTTCGATGTCCATATCGAGGTCTGTAAGGTCGATGTCCTCCGGCTTCGGAACGTAACCGATAGCTGTTTCTGTTGCATCTGCCTTGCCTTCGCAACGGTCGATGATCCAGTTGAGAACACGCATATTGTCGCCGAATCCCGGCCAGATGAAGTTGCCTTCATCGTCTGTACGGAACCAGTTAACGTTAAAGATCTTCGGAGCATTCTCGCCGAGCTTCTCGCCCATATCGAGCCAATGCTGGAAGTAGTCAGCCATATGATAACCGCAGAACGGAAGCATAGCCATCGGGTCGCGACGAACAACGCCTACTGCACCTGCAGCTGCAGCTGTTGTTTCAGAAGCCATTGCTGAACCGATGAATACACCGTTTTCCCAGCTCTTTGACTGGTAAACAAGCGGAGCACACTTAGCGCGACGGCCGCCGAATACGATTGCAGAAATCGGCACGCCTTCACCCTTATCAAACTCAGGAGAGATGCAGGGGCAGTTGATTGCCGGAGCTGTGAATCTTGAGTTCGGGTTTGCACCGTAAGTTGACTTATCAGCCTTGTTGAACTTTGACGGATCCCAGGGATTGCCGATCCAGTCGTTAGCGTTTGTCGGGAGATCCTTGTTAAGACCTTCCCACCAAACTGTGTTATCTTCAAGGTTATGAAGCACGTTTGTGAAGATTGTGTTCTTCTTTGTTGACTCAAGAGCGTTGAAGTTTGACTTAGCGTTTGTACCCGGAGCAACACCGAAGAAGCCGTTTTCGGGGTTGATAGCATAAAGTCTGCCATCCTTACCGATTCTCATCCAAGCGATGTCATCACCGATTGTCCAGATCTTGTAACCCTTTTCCTTAAGGTACTCGGGAGGAATGAGCATAGCAAGGTTTGTCTTACCGCAAGCTGACGGGAATGCAGCAGCGATGTACTTAACTTCGCCCTGAGGATTCTCAAGACCGAGGATAAGCATATGCTCAGCCATCCAGCCTTCTTTCCAGCCCTGATATGATGCAATACGAAGAGCAAAGCACTTCTTACCGAGAAGAACGTTTCCGCCGTAACCTGAGTTAACAGAAATGATAGCGTTGTCTTCGGGGAACTGGCAGATATATCTCTTCTCAGGATCGATGTCGCATTTTGCGTGGAAGCAACGTACCCAGTCATTGCTGTCGCCGAGAACGTCCATAACTTCCTTGCCGACACGAGTCATGATAACCATATTAAGAACAACGTAGATTGAGTCTGTGATCTCAACACCAACCTTTGCAAGAGGTGAGCCGATCGGACCCATTGAGAACGGGATAACATACATTGTTCTGCCCTTATATGAATCGCGAGCGATGTCGTAAAGCTTTGCGTACATCTCTTCGGGATCGCACCAGTTGTTTGTCGGGCCTGCATCTTCCTTCTTCTTTGAGCAGATGAAAGTTCTGTCCTCAACACGTGCAACGTCGTTCGGGTTTGTTCTGTGAAGATAGCAACCCGGAAGCTTTTCCTGGTTGAGCTTGATCATTTCGCCTGTAGCGCAAGACTCTGCGCGGAGAGCTTCGAGCTGTTCCTCTGAACCGTCGATCCAGATAACCTGATCAGGCTTAACGAGTTCTACTTTTTCGTCAATCCAGTCAAGAATTGACTTGTTGGTTGTCAATGCCATAATATTTCAATCCTTTCGTTGAAAATACAAATTTTTACATATATATTATATCCAATAAAAATGGAATTTGCAATATACAATTTGCTTATTGTTGTCACCATATCCTTGATATTTTGTAACTTCTGACGAATTCGTGAAAAAATAAACGATTGAACACACCCGTTACTGTCAACAATAGCTGCGGAGGTGTTTTTATTATGAAAAACGAAAAAACGCAGACAAAAAGAATCCTTGACGGATTCATCACTTCGGTTATTCTTATTTTCAGCATTACACTCATCACTTCGGGAATTGCAATCAGCAAAATCAACACAGATTATATGGAAACAGGTATACGTGCAGGGAAGATTGTTGCCGAAAGAGAGGCACAGCAGATTTCCGTCACAACACACGACGGTCTGACACTTAAAGGAGAAAACAATCCTGAAACATTAAAAAGAATAATCAACTTCCTCCCTCCGCCGATTAACACGACATATATGATGTTGGAAGAAGCCGAAAAAATTCTTACCAAAATTAAAAACGAACAATAAAAATGACGGGATGTTTTCACGCATCCCGTCGCCTTTATTCAGTTATTCCCGGTATTTCAATATACCTGCGGAACTGCTCGTCCGTGGGCTTGTAGTCCGTTTCTGAACAGCAAGGAATCGTCGGCTCACTGCCGTCCGTACCGTAGAAAGGTGTTTCTCTGTCGTTTTCGTACTGTTTACGGCATTCCTCAAGGTGAAAATCGGGAATGTCATACGGTGCTCCGCCGTTAAGGATTGAACGGTGCGCAAGGATTGCAACAGAGCTCATCGCAACAGCGGAATGAATATCGTAAGGATGTTCAGGCTGTTTGTTTGCTTTTATGCAGTCAATGAACATTCTGCCGACGATGTAATCTCCGCCGCCGTGACCTGAATTCTCGATGAATTCTTCGTCCTTGTCATTCCATTCGGGTTCGTAGAGATTAACCTCTTCCTTGCCCTCAGGAATTGCCCATTCGCTGTAACGGAGCATAACCTTTTCGCCCATTCCGCGGAGGTTTTCAACCTGACCGTTCACACCGCAGATTCTGTATGCGTTATGATGAGCACCGTAAGACGCGCAACCCGTCACTCTGAAAACAGAGCCGTCATCATTGAGAGAAGTTATAACTGCCGAAGAGTCACCGACATATCTGCCCGTTGCCTTTTCGGGAATTGGAGAAAAAACAGGCTGTGCGCTGATTCTCTTCGGAGTTGCACCCGTTGCCCACATAATCGGAGCGAGCGAATGGGTTACATAATATGAACGCGGAAGGAAATTTCGCCAATGCTTTGTGAAATAAATATAGCCTTTCTTGAATTCGTCATCATAAGGATTGACCGGATGATTGTATTCACCCTCAGCGTAAAGAATTTTACCGAGCGTACCGCCGTCGCAGATCTTCTTCATCTCTCGGTTAAATTTCATCTGCGGATAATTTTCGGCAAGCATATAAATCGAATTGCTCTTTTCGTGAGCACGGATAAGTTCAACACCCTCAGCCATTGTACCGTTACTGATACATTCTGAAAGAACGTGAATTCCCTTTTCAAAACACTTGATTGCATACGGTGTGTGCTCGTGGAAATAATTAGCAAGAACAACTGCATCAAGGTCAAGCTCAAGGAATTCGTCAAAATCCTTGTAAACAGGAATTTCTTTTCCGAAATCTTTGATTCCCTGTGCGGCTCTTTCTTCGCTGATTTCACAAAGAGCGACAATTTCACAATCTTCAATAAGATCAAGGTTGCCCGCGATGTTCATTCCGCGTCCTGCGCCGAATATACCGATTTTTATTTTTGCCATAGTCAACACTCCTCAGATAGGATCAGTTTCAGTTTACCAAATCAACGGCAGATAAACAATAGCAAAACAAAAAAATTTTTCTCCTGAACAATATTTTCAAAAAGCCTTGAATTTTCGGAGCAGATATATTATAATAATTTTCGCAAATCGCTGGTATGGCTCAGTTGGTAGAGCAGCGCATTCGTAATGCGCAGGTCGTCGGTTCGAGTCCGACTACCAGCTCCAAAAAACAAAGGACTACCTCGGTAGTCCTTTGTTTTTATCCAATCCAAAGGATTGGTATGTAATCGCCACTAGGTGTATGTAATCAGCAAAGCTGTATGGCATAATATCAGGTATATTTCCTTCGGATTGATTACATGCATTTTTTCAAAATAATTACATTCCGTCTGCGACGGATTACATGCAATGCTTCGCATTGATTAGCGTTGCTTGAATTTGCTAAGTTTTCGTGATATATTATCCGCAAGAGGTGAACCTATGAAAAACAATCCTTTAATGAAATATTCGGAAGATTTAGCAGTTGCAATTGATAAACTCTGTAAGTCATTAGAAAGAAAAGATAATTCAAATACAATATTTCAAATTCGCAAGTCTTCATCAAGCGTATTTGCAAATATTTCTGAAGCTCAATACCCTCAAAGCTTACCAGATATGCTTTCAAAATTTAAAATTGCCCGAAAGGAATGTGTTGAAACAGAAAGTTGGTTAAAACTTTTGTTCTCATCTGCTGCAATAGATGAAGCCACTTTCAAGAATTACAGAAACCTTTGTGGCAGAATTCAAAGAATGTTGACATCTTCTTGTATTACTATCGAAAAGAAAATCACCTCTAAGGAGAATATGAAATGAGCAAAAATTTTATTATCCGTAAAGTCAGACTTGCCGACGCTGATGATATTTATCACATAAACAAAACCAGCCTTGGTTATGACTATGATTTGAATAAACAAAAAGATAAAATTCAAAATGTCATACAAGATGATTCTCAAGTAATTTTTGTTGCAGAGATTGACAACAAAACTGTCGGTTACATACACCTTGTAAATTATGATGTAATCTATGCTGATAATTATAAAAACTGTTTGGGTCTTGCAGTTGACAACGATTACAAACGAATAGGTATCGGTTCAGCTTTATTGAATCAAGGTGAAAAATGGGCAAAAGAAAACGGTGCCGTCGGAATTCGTCTTTGCTCGGGTATTGAACGTGAAAATGCTCACAAGTTTTACTTTGCAAACGGATATAAAGAAAATAAAATTCAAAAAAATCTGAAGAAAAACTTTTAACTCATTTCAAAGGACGTGTTAAAATATGAAGAGTGTTCAAACTTTACCTGAAGGATATTCGGAAATTTATAATGTAAATTTACAGAAAGACAAAAAGGCAGCTTTGCTTGTCAATTTCATTGCCTTGGTGATTTCGGTAATTCTCGCAGTCCCTATGCATTTTGTTGTTCCGATTTCCACACTGTTTGATATGACCGACGGTTTAGGCAGATACCTTATACGCTTCGGAGCTTTGATTTTGTTCTATGTTTTATACATAATTCTGCACGAAGCAGTACACGGTATCGCAATGAAGATGTGCGGTACAAAAAAGATAAAATACGGTTTTACGGGTCTTTACGCTTTTGCAGGCAGTGATGATTACTACGGCAAAAAACCGTATATTTTCATCGCTCTTGCACCCGTTATTCTTTGGGGAATTGTTCTTGCGGCAATAAACCCCTTTGTTCCTCGGGATTGGTTCTGGGTTATCTACCTTATACAGATTCTCAACCTATCGGGTGCCGCAGGTGATTTGTTTGTTACAATCAGGTTTTCACGCTTCCCGAAAGATATTCTTGTTAAAGACTACGGTGTAGGAATGCACGTTTTCTCAAAAACAAAAAATTAAACCTTTCAAAAAAATCCGTAAATCTTTGTTAAGGTTTACGGATTTTATTTTCTCTTTTTCTCTCGACATAGTGTTTTATATATGTTAGAATTTATTAAATCCACCTTGGAAAAGGAGCGTATTTTATGGTTAAAAGATTTCACAGAATTCTTGAACATCTTCACGTCGGCTGCGAAGCTCCGAGGGCATACTTTGTGCCGTTTGAGTCAGCAGAAAAATCTGTTCTTCCGCGTGAGAATTCTGCATTTTTAACACTTCTTAACGGCGAATGGGATTTCGCATTCTTCAAAAACGTTGAGGAGCTTGATATTGAGGCTGAGGGCTTTTCCTCATCCGTCGTCTGCCCTGACAAGATGACAGTACCTTTCTGCTGGCAGATGAAGCTTGACGGCGGTTATGATGTTCCGAATTACATAAATCAGGACTACCCCTACCCTGTTGACCCGCCTCACCTGCCCGATGTTATTCCCTGCGGTTTCTACCGCCGTAAGGTTGACTTCACAAAAACAGAAGGCAAAAAATATTTCATCAACTTTGAAGGTGTTGCACCCTGCTTCTATCTTTGGGTTAACGGTGCTTTCGTCGGCTACAGCCAGGTAAGCCACAACACAAGCGAGCTCGAAATCACAGACAAGCTCGTTAACGGTGAAAACACCATTGAAGTTCTTGTTGTTAAATGGTGTGACGGCTCATACCTTGAAGACCAGGATTTTTTCCGTCTTTCAGGTATCTTCCGCGACGTATACATTCTTGAACGTGACGAAGCATATCTTAAGGATATCTACATCGAATACAGCTTTGCTGACGATTTTTCACACGTTGATATCAATGCTGACGTTACTCTTTCCTCTGATGCATCAATTGAATGGGCACTCACCTCTCCCTGCGGCTGTAAGGTTGCCGAAGGCAAGGCTGACGGCTCATTTGCAATCGGTGTTGATTCACCTGTTCTTTGGAATACAGAAAATCCGAAGCTTTACAATCTTACACTTAACATCGGCAACGAGTGGATAAACTTCCCTCTTGCTGTAAGGAAAGCTGAAATCAAAGACCGTTGCTTCCTTTTCAACGGTAAGCTTGTTAAAATCCGCGGTATCAACCGCCACGACAGCAATCCCGAAACGGGATATGCAGTTGATATGGAGCATATGATACGTGACCTCTACATCCTCAAGCAGGGCAACGTCAATGCAATCCGTACATCTCATTATCCCAACGACCCACGTTTTCTTGAGCTTTGTGACAAGCTCGGCTTTATGGTTATCGACGAGGCTGACATTGAAACTCACGGTATGGGTTACAACTACGGTGACTGGTACTGGGATTACTGGGCATTCCTTTCAGACACTCCCGAATGGAGAGAAGCTTACCTTGACAGAGCTGCACGTCTTTTTGAGCGTGACAAAAACCATGGTTGCGTAATTATGTGGTCACTCGGTAACGAATCAGGCTGCGGTGAAAATCACAGACAGATGGCAAATTACATCCGTTCACGTAAACCCGGTGCAATCATCCACTACGAGAACGCTCACCTTGAATATCAGGCAAGACTCTGCAAGGACTTCAGCGACATTTCAGACGTTGAAAGCCGTATGTACGCTCCGCTTGACTACCTTGAATCTTACCTTAAAAATCTTGAAAATCACAAGCCGTTCTATTACTGCGAATATGTTGCAGCATGGACCACAGGCGATATTCCTCTTCATTGGGGCAAATTCGAAGAATATGACAACTATATGGGCGGTTGCATCTGGGAATACTGCGACCACGCGGTTAATATCGGTACAAAGGAAAATCCGAAATACCGTTACGGCGGTGACTTCGGCGACCTTCCGAACGACCATATCTGCTGTATTGACGGTCTTGTTTATCCTGACAGACGTCTTCGTCCGGGCTTCCACGATATGAAGATCACATATCAGCCGTTCACCGTTACTTATGATAACGGCACAATCACCGTTATGAACAAGCGTTACTTCGAGTCACTTGACGACCTCGGATTCAAGTGGACAATTGAGAAAAACGGTAAAGTTATTAACGACGGTGTTGTTGATAAGACTGAAATCGCTGCACGTGCAAAGGCCGACTACAAGCTCTTTGATGATGTTCAGACGGACGAACTCACCACTCTTAACATTCACTTCTTCCAGAACAGTGACACACCCTGGGCTGAAAAAGGCTTTGAGGTCGGCTATACACAGTTCATTCTTTCCGATTCGGCAATCAGTATCGAAACAAATAAAACTAATGCTGTAAACTTTGAAGAAAGCAGAACGGCTATCACAATAAACTGCGGAGAAACAACATATACATTTGACAAGATTCTCGGCAAGGTTGTTTCAATCAACAACGGTAAAGAGCTTCTCTCCGCACCGATTGAATTCAACGTAAACCGTAGTTATCACCTCAGCAACGGTTTTGCTGAGCAGTGGAAGCGTGCAAGATATGAGCAGGTTAAGCAAAAAACATATTCAAGCGAAATTGCAGAAGCATCTGAAGAAAAGATTGTTATCACAACAAAAACATCTTTCGCAGCAGCAGCTATGCCTCCCGCAATCCGCGCAGATATTGTTTACACATTCACTTCTGACGGAAAGCTTAATATCAGTGTGAAGTCAGTTGTTACTTACAACGCACCTGCACTTCCGAAATTCGGAATCAAGCTCGTTATGCCTGAAGGCTTTGAAAACGTTACATACCTCGGCTACGGTCCCGTTGAAACTTATGCCGACCGCTTTGCAAGCCAAATGATTTCCGAGTACAGCACAACTGCAACTGATGCATATGAACATTACATCAGACCGCAGGAATGCTCTTCTCACTACAAGACGAAGACTGCAAGCGTTAAGGACGCTGACGGCAACGGACTTGCTTTTGCTGACACAAGTGCAGAAGGCTTCTGCTTCAAGGCGATTCATTACGACGACGAGCAGATTCACGAAACACGTCACGACGATGAGCTGACAGCACTCAACGAAACAATCGTTTCACTTGACTATAAGATGCATTGCGATAATCTTGAATATGCAAACCTTGAACCCTGGAGAAAATTCGAAGAAAAAGAATTTGCATTTTCTTACGACATCATTCCCGAATAATGAGGTGAATTTCAATGAAAACATTTATGGATAAAGATTTCCTGCTTTTTAACGATACTGCCAAAAAGCTCTATCACGAACACGCGGCAACAATGCCCATTTTTGACTGGCATTGCCACCTTTCTCCCAAGGAGATTTATGAAAACAAGCAGCCTGCCGATATTGCAGAGCTTTGGCTCAGCGGTGACCATTACAAATGGCGTGCAATGAGAAGCTGCGGAATTGATGAAAAATACATCACAGGGGATGCTTCTTCCTACGAAAAGTTCAAGGCTTGGGCAAAGGCTATGCCTTACTGTATCGGCAATCCTCTTTATCATTGGACACACCTTGAATTGCAGAGATATTTTGATATCTACGAGCCATTGAGCGAGAAAACTGCAGATGCAATCTGGGAAAAGGCTAACAAAAAAATAGCTGAAGGCGGATTCACTCCGCGTCAGCTTATCGAAAAATCAAACGTTACCTGTGTCTGCACAACGGACGATGCGGCAGACAGCCTTGAATATCACAAACTGATTGCAGAAGATGCTTCTTTCAAGTGTAAGGTACTCCCCGCTTTCCGTCCCGATAAAGCACTTGGCATTGAGCTTCCGACTTACCTTCCGTGGCTTTCAGCTCTTGAAAACATCAGCGGTGAAAAAATTGACAGCTATAAAAAGCTTGTTGCTGTGCTCAAAACAAGAATTGACTTCTTTGAAGAAATGGGCTGTAAGGCAAGCGACCACGGTTTCCTTTACGTTCCCTATAACCGTGCAACCGACGATGAGCTTGAGGCAATCTTCAAAAAAGCATTGGTTGGTAAAACACTCACCGTAGCTGAGCAGGATAAATATAAGACAGAGCTTTTCCGTTTCTTCGCTAAAGAATATGCAAAAAAGGGTTGGGGTTGTGAAATTCACATCGGTCCGATGAGAAACAACAACACGGCGATGTTCAGAAAAATCGGTCCTGACACAGGCTTTGATTCAATCTGCGACCGTAACATTGCAGAAGACCTTTCAAGAATGCTTGATTCACTTGATGTTGAAGGTAATCTTCCGAAGACAATCCTCTTCTGCCTTAACCCGAAGGATAATTACGTCCTCGGCACAATGCTCGGCAACTTCCAGTCAAGCGAAGCTGAGTCAAAGATTCAGTTCGGCTCAGGCTGGTGGTTCAACGACAACGTCGACGGTATGCGTGAGCAGATGAGAACCCTCGGCAACCTCGGCGTACTCGGAAAATTCGTCGGAATGGTTACGGACTCAAGAAGCTTCCTTTCATATCCGCGCCACGAATATTTCCGCCGTATCCTCTGCGGCATCGTCGGCGATATGGTTGAAAACGGACTTTATCCGTACACGGATGAGCTTGAGGGTATTATCAAAGATATCTCGTACAACAACGCAAAGAATTATTTCGGAATATAAAAATTGAGCTGAGTTCAATGAACTCAGCTCAAAACTTTTATACAAAGGTTTATTTTGTTTTCTTGCAATCCTTCTTATAGAAAAACGTACCGATAACCATAATCACTGCGAAAACGATAAGGTAGAAAAGAACCGGGAATGAGAATTCGCCGTTTGCTTTTGCATTGAGATACGGTGTGATACCGTGTGCATAAACAGCTGCGAACACCATAAATGCTGATGCAATGATACCGATGAGAGGCATAACAATATTCTTGAAGATATTTTCCTTGCCGTGCTTAATCATAAACATAAGGAAAATCGGAATGTAAAGAGCATAGATTGTGATAATCGGAAGCTCTGATGAGTCAAAACTGAAAATGCCGAAGAGTGGCTTTCCTGTTTCAGGATTGCCCCAGAGGTTTGCGCCGTAGAAGTAGAAGAGCCATGCTGCACAGACAAGAAGTCCGAAAACTGAAGCGTTTGTGGGCATATTTGTTTGTTCACTTACTTCCTTGAACATCTTAACCGCAGGACCCTGATTTCTTGCTGAAAGAGCATAAAGGCTACGTGTGCTTGCAACCATAAGTCCGTTGAGTGTACCCAGGCAGGAAACAACGATCATAGCGTTAAGTGCTGTACCGCCGACATTACCGAAGATATTAAGGAATGCTGTGGGTGCGCCTGCGCCGTCCTTAAGGTCAGCGATTTCTGCACCGCCTGCAAGACCGATATAATAGAGAATGTAAACAGCAACGATAATAATAGCACCTACAACGAGAGCTATCGGAAGATTCTTCTTTGAATCCTTAAGCTCAGCATTGATTGATGTAGCGATGATCCAGCCTTCATATGCAAACGCTGTTGCAACAACTGCAGCAAAAAGAGGAGCACCAACGCCTGTCTGCTCAACAAGGTTCCATGTCTGGAAAGCTGCTGCTGTGTTACCGTTTTTAAGACCAACGATTGTACCGACAATAGCCATAATTACAAGCGGAACAAGCTTAACTGCTGTCGAACCAACCTGGAACTTACCTGCAATAATCGGAGAAAGTGCGTTGATTGCATAGCTCAGGCAGAGATAGAAACAGGAAAGTGCAAGGCAAAGACCGCCTGTAATATCATCTGAACCGAACAATACAAGAGTATAACGTGCTGAAACCCATGCAAGAACACTTGTCATACCCGGATAGTAGATTGTTGTTGCAAACCAACCGAGCATATAAGCATACCTTGAGCCAAGTGTTGCCTCTGCGTAGTCAACAAGTCCGTTAACCTTTTCATATTTGTTTGCGAGTGTTGCGAAGTTATAGGAACAAACGATGATAACGATACCGCCGATAACCCAAGCGAGGATACCGAGAGGCATATTACCCTGTGTGTACTGAAGTACGTTCTGCGCTTTGAAGAAAACACCGCTACCGATAACGATACCTACAACCATACAGATTGCAGTAATCAGACCGTACTTTTTCTTAAGTTCTGTACCCATTTTTTAAACCCCTTTCTTTTAGTTAAAAACCTATAATTAGGATAAATTAAATTATAAAATATATCTTGAAAAATGTAAATTTGCATATTATAATATATATATTACATTCTGTAATGTCAGGAGGATTTTTATGGATTCTTCAAAGTTTTTCGCCTTGCTCAAAGCCGTTGAATACGGAAGTCTTACAAAAGCCGCAGACGAGCTCGGCTACACTCAGGCAGGACTTACCCATATGATGAACCGACTTGAAAAAGAAATCGGAATCACGCTCCTTCAAAGGGCGAAATCGGGCGTTTCTCTTACTGCTGACGGAGAGGAGCTTCTCCCACTTATTCAGAGCTTTACAGAACAAGGGTTAGAGCTTGAAAAAGCAATCAGAAGCATTAAAGAAAACAACGATGCCGTTATCCGTATCGCTTCGTATGCAAGCGTTACCAATCACTGGCTGCCCGGTGTCATCAGTAAGTTTCAAAAAGATTTTCCTAAAGTGCGTTTTGAGCTTAACGTAGGAAACCTTGACGAAATCTGTCGTCTTGTTTCAAACAGCGAGATTGATCTTGGTTTTACAAGCAAGCAGGACATCCTTCACGGAGATTGGATTCATCTGCAGAATGACAGACTTTATGCAGTCCTGCCTCCCGACTGTAACACCCTTGAAGAAACTGTGCCTGTTTCTATTTTTAACAACAAACCGTTTTTTATGCCGACTTACGGATTTGACTACGATATTATAAACACTCTCAGGCAAAATAATGTCAACCCGTTAATCAACCGCACTGCTCTTGACGATGCAACGATTGTTTCAATGGTCAGCCACGGACTCGGTTATTCTATTCTTCCCGAGCTTGTACTTAAAGGAATGTCAGGCTCGTTTATTGCAAAACCGATTGAACCATTCTCTTTCCGCGAGCTTGGTATTCTTATCAAATCAAAGAACACTCTTTCACCTACGGCACACAAATTTATCAACTACTGTAAGCAGGTTATAAAATAATTTTCAATTTCTGTTGAAAAACATTTTTCATAATGTTAGAATGAGACAAACTTGCAAAAAGGAGAACTGAAATGACAAAAAGCGAAGCTAAAATCAAAGCAAAAGAACTTGTTTCAAAAATGACTGTTGAAGAGAAAATCTCTCAGCTTCTTTATACATCCGCACCGATTGAAAGACTCGGTATCAAGGCTTATAACTGGTGGAACGAAGGTTCACACGGCGTTGCCCGTGCAGGAACAGCAACTGTTTTCCCGCACGCAATTGCTATGGCTGCAACATTCGACCCCGAGCTCGTTAATACAATTGCAGACGTTATCTCAACTGAAGGACGCGTAAAGTACAATCAACACGTAAAGTACAATGACTTTGACATTTTTAAGGGCATCACATACTGGGCACCAAACATCAACATCTTCCGTGATCCACGTTGGGGCAGAGGCCAGGAAACGTTCGGTGAGGACCCGTATCTTACATCTGAACTCGGAGTTTCTTTTGTAAAGGGTATTCAGGGTGAAGGCGAATTTTACAAAGCAACAGCTTGCTCAAAGCACTATGCCGTTCATTCAGGCCCTGAAAAAGACCGTCACGGTTTTGATGCTATAGCTTCAATGCACGATATGTACGAAACATATCTGCCTGCTTTTGAAAAAACCGTCAAAGCAGGTGTTGCAGGCGTTATGGGCGCGTACAACCGTACTAACGGACACCCCTGCTGTGCTCATCCGTATCTTCTTAAGGAAGTTCTCCGAAAAAATTGGAACTTTGACGGTTACGTAGTTTCTGACTGTGGTGCACTCAACGACATCTACGAGCATCATAAGTACGTAAACACAAAGGCTGAGGCTGCTGCTGTTTCTCTTAAAAACACTTGTGACCTCAACTGCGGTGAACTTTATCAGCACCTTATTGACGCTTACGAAGAAGACCTCATTACTGAAGAAGACCTCACGGCAGCAGCAGAAAGACTTTATACAATCCGTTTCCTTCTTGGTGAATTTGAAGAAACAAGACCTTACTCAGATATCAGCTACGACAAACTCGATTGCAAAGAGCACAGAGAGCTTAACCTCAAAGCGGCTCAGGAAAGTATCGTTCTTCTTCACAACAAGGACAACTTCCTTCCGCTTGATAAAAACATTCAGAAGAAGATTGCCGTTGTTGGCCCGAACTCAATGTCTGTTACAGCACTTGAGGGCAACTACAACGCTTATGCTTCAGAATATATCACGGTCGCAGACGGTATGCGCCGTGTGTTCAAGGATTCACACATCACCGTCGAAAAAGGTACGAACTATTGCCTTGAAAAACAGAACGACTGGGGCGGCTTCGGCAACCTCATCAGCGACGGTGTTGCAGCAGCTGCACAGGCTGATATCACTGTTCTTGCTCTTGGTCTTGACTGTTCAATTGAAGGTGAGGATACAGGCTACGACAACGATTACACAGCTTGCGGTGACAAGAAATACGTTACACTTCCCGCAACCCAGCAGAAGCTTGCAGAAGCTGTTTGTGATGAATGTGAAAATGTTATCGTTGTCCTTATGTGCGGCAGTTCAATCGACGTAGGTGAAAAAGTAAGAAGCAAGGCAAAGGCAATCATTCACGCCTGGTACCCCGGTTCAACAGGCGGACTTGCAATCGCAAATCTTCTTGCAGGTGAATTTTCACCCTGCGGTAAGTTGCCGGTTACAATCTATGACGAGAAGCACAACCTTCCGAGCTTCCTTGATTATAGTATGCAGGGTAAAACATACCGTTACATTGACGGTGTTGCTCTTTATCCGTTCGGTTACGGTCTTTCGTATACGAGTTTCGCTTACAGCAACGCAAAGGTGCTTGAAAATACCGCTGAAAACATTAAGGTAAGCGTTGAAGTCACAAACACAGGCGACCGTAATGGTATTGAAAAAGCTCAGGTTTACGCAAAATTTACCGACAGCAGAACATACACACCGCACTTCCAGCTCTGCGGTATTGCAAAGGCTGAGCTCGATAAGAATGAAACAACAACCGTGACATTCGACATTGACACTTATTGGCTCAAGGCTGTTGACGAAAACGGCGAGAGAATCACTCCTGACGGAGAACTTAAGCTCTTTGTCGGCGGTCATCAGCCCGACGCGGTCAGCAACAAGCTTCTCGGCTATGAGTGTATTGAAATCAATCTTAAATAAATTTTACATAACAAAAAGTAGGTATGCAAAACCGGAGAGCAAAGAACGCTCTCCGGTTTATTTTTAATCAATTTTATTGCAACGGAAAGAGGGTGAATCTGCCTATACTCGGCATAAGAAGAGTTGCAATCATATTTCCAAGATCCTTTGCGGGCATACGGTTTTCCGTGTTGAGCCACTTCCACACGACGGAGGTCATACCTGCCGTCGCAAACTGTGCACAGTAATTGGCAATTTCACTTGAAGATTCCGATGTTGTGTTAACAAAACGTTCAACGTAAGATGTGAGTGTTTCGCCGACGCTGAAACCGCTGTTTTCGCTCAGAAGAACAAGGAACATTTCACGTCTGTTTTCAATATAGGTAAAAGCATCAACGAGAATGTTGTTCATCCAATTGGGACTTGAATTGTGCTTCTTCACCATTTCCGTAATGTCATTGCCGATATCGTTAAGAATGTCGTTGAAAAGTTCATACTGCGAATCATAGTGATGGTAAAAAGTGCTGCGGTTGATATCTGCAGTTTCACAGATTTTCTTAATGCTTATTTCGTGAATCGGTCTGTCCTTCATCAGCTCAATAAGACTTTGCTTAAGGAGTTCGCGTGTCATTTTTGCACGTCTGTCAAGTGACTTTACAGGCATTTTACATCCCTCCGAAGTTTTATAGCCTTATTTTACCACAAAGTTTTATAAAAATCAACACCGTGTTTAATAAATATATTCATGCCGATTAATTCTCAAAGTGAATAAAGATACACAGTGCGTCAGATTGGACACACCGTGTATTATCGTTTAAATCAAATCCCAGATTGATTTCTTTTCTGTTGAAATTTGGAGAATTACAAGAGCGTCTACGGAATTGACCTTGCTGTCGCCGTTAACGTCAGCTGAAGCAAGAGCCTCACCTGTAAGCATAATTTTTTCTACACTATGCTGAAGAACGCTTAACGCATCTATCGAGTTAATTTTTCCGTCTGCATTGATATCTGCCAAACGCGGACCACCGCCGACATAAACATAAATCGTTTCGCTGTAAAGCTTATTATCGCTGTACAGGTTGAGCTTTGTATATCCGGGCTTCAAAGCAGTAACGGTATTTCCGTCGAAGCCTATTACACTATCATCAAAGTCGTAATTGAGATTAAAATCTTTTGGCCAATAAGGAGTAGCCTTGAGTTCTATTTCAAAGCTCTCATCGCTGTCTATTGTAATCTCAGAAACATTTGCTTTGATTTCGAATGTTTCATAGTCGATTCCTTTTTCTTTTGCGAACTCTTCTGCAACGGAATCGGGATAGCATATGATTTTACCCGCAAATCCGTCGAAAGCATCGTCTGCAATTTCTGTTATATTTTCAGGAATTTCTGCCGTTTCTGTATCTGCAAAGAATTTAACAAGCCTCGTGCCTTCGATCTCAAACGGTTCAAGAAGCTTCGGTGCAATAACAGTCTGTGTTTCCTGTGAATTGAGATAAAGTGTATATTCCTTGTTGTCCGTGATGACAATTTCTGCTGTCCAGAATTTAAGGTCATCAACAGTTTCCGCTGTCATCTGAACCTTTGTTTCACCGCAGACAAGCTCAAGCTTTTCAACATCAGCAGAAGTTACAATATCCACGCCGACTGTTTCCATATAGCTTTCAGCAGGATAATCAATGCTGATTATACGGTTTGCTTCCTCGTTATATTCGCGGACGAAAACTTCAATGTTACCGTAATCAAGACTGCTGTTGCCGTAAGAATAGCGGAAGAGGAGAGTATGCTTTCCGGGCGTGCTAAGTTCCGGCATAATCGTTGTAACATTTCCGTTGTTCTTTACTTTGAATTTGACAACATTATCGTCCTCATAAAAAGCAAAGTGCTCTACCCCATTATCCTTGTCTACGTTTATTTTATAAACACTTCCCTCATTGACCCAATCAACGTAGCGAACACTGTTAAGAGCCCTGATTTCATCTTCGATATCCGAAACTTCGATTTGTAATGCTTCGGTTTTGTGTAAATCCCCGTAAACGGTATTTATCAGGAATTTGTGGTTTTTATCGTTAGGAATTATGTGTTTAATTGTTGAAACAGTGTAATTGCCGACTACTTTTTTGTAAAGGTACGCAGATGATGCTGTTGTGTAAGTTGTTGTTGTCCCGTCAGGGTAAGAAAATATAATCTTACTCGGGTTACCCTTTGAAACAATGAGAAGGCTGCTTCTTGCATTGATTCTGAATATTCCGTCAGCAACGCAGGCAACCACTCCGGTTGATTCGCTTTCGGTATCTGCAAGATTGTCCATAAGAGAAGAGAGCTTGCTGATGTTTGTGACCTTTGCTTTTGCAGTATCACTTAAAGCATCGTAAGCAACCTGTGCTTCAAAGATTTCACGTATAAATCGGTTTGCGTTAATTTCTTTCGGCAACTTCTTTATCATATCGATAACTTCTTTATAGTTTTCTCTCGGATTAATCTGAATTTCATATTCCTTTAAAGCATTAGCGTAGCGAAGAACAATAAAGGTTTTTCCTATTTCTTCAGTAACCCTGTCATAAGAGAAAAACTGCTCACCGATTGAATCTTTCACATAAGTGTAAGCAAGCTGAGGCTTAACTTTTTCTTCGCTGCCGTCGCTGTATCTTGCGGTAAGTTCAATATCGCTCAGGTCAAGCATCTCACCTGCATCATAGTTGAATTTTGTAATGTATGATGAAACAAAAAGCTTAATGATTTCTTTTTCAGTTATACAATATGAACCAAAAATCACATCAGAATTTTCATCGTAACAAACAGCTGTTATAACTGCACCTTCCTTGATTTTCGGAAGAGTAAATTCAGAAACAGACCCTGACGGTATAAACTCTCCGCAGTATTTGCCGTCAGCAAAAACTTTTACGAAAGAAGGTACAGTTATGTCAAACTCAACTTTCAATGAATTTTTTTCTTTATCAAAAGAAATCGAAAGTGAATCTGAATTAACGTATTCCATATTTGAAATACTGCTTGCCATAGATGCATAAGCGGAAGGCATATCTGTTAATACAGAATCGAGCCAATTAATTTTTGACTGTAATCTGAGCTTTAAATCAATAGCATTTTCCTCTGCACTGATGTCATTCTGCCATATATAATCATTTTTCTTCGCAGAAGCAGAAATCAGCTCCATCGCTGAATCGATATCTCCGCCATCCTTGACAAGGTCATAGATTGCAGTGTATCTGTATTCAAAATAAGTTTTCTTTAATTCCTGAAGAAAAACAGGATCAGAAAGAATTCTTTTAAGCCAGGACATATTAAGCGAAGTCCATCTGAAGAAAGTTGTTGATGTGAGAGTGTTGTCCATATCCCAGACAGGTCCGTAAACCAGTTTACCGTCAACTTCCTTGCTTATCCATGTGCTTGTTCGACCGAAGTCATAATTTTCAAAAAGCTCATTAAGAAGAAATCCTTTTGCAAAAGATTCAATGTCAATGAAGTCGGTATATCGCATTGTTTCGCCGTTATATGTTGTGCAGAAATCTTCCGCGAATAAAGCATTCTCAAAAGCCTGATAATAACCCTGAATGGAGCCCAGCATATCTTCGCTTAAAACTTCGGGAGTATCAACGCAAACATATGAACCGTTTTCAGTTGCAAATGTATATTCTTCAACTTTACGTACAACTTCAAGAAGATATCCGCCGTTGATATCGGGAACTTCAATATAATCGGAAACGGTGTATGTATTACCGTTGTATTCAACAGTGTCGCTTGTTGTCCAGCTCATATCCTCAGCCATAATGTCGATAAGCTCGTCACGCTGGTCTTTTGACATGGTAGCTTTGTTTGCATCATAAATCGCCTTTGCAGCATCCTCTGCAAAGTCTTCCCAATTTGTGATTTCAACGCGGTTGTCATCAACACGGATGTGCTCACAAAGCTGATAGTTGCCAACAACTTTACCGTTAAGCACAAGCTCAACCCAGACAATCTTCTGATATTCCAAGCCCATATCACCTGCAAGGTTATATGAAATATGGTTTCTTAAAAGGCTTGAATCATATGGGTTTGAAAGAAGGACCCAATGTTTGTTTTTGCCCATTCCGAAAAGGTCAGCTTTTGAATCAAGCTTGAGCTTGTAAGGCTTTTTGTCCGCTTCCCACGTTGAGTTACCTCGACCGCGGATTTCAGTTTTTCCTTCGTAAAGGACGCTGTCAGAATTATATTCTGAATTGCCCTGAATTTTTATGTCAGCATCAATATAATTTTCTTTTGAAACGATAGGCTTTCTTTCCTCTGTTTCGATATAAACAACAGGAAGTTCACTCATAAACATGTTTGTTGAACCTATCGCGTTACCTTTAACATCAAAAACCTCAACACTTATCATTGACTGCATATCGCAATCAATGGGAATGTATGTATCACCGTCGTTATCAATTCTTGTTCCGTCTATGTACCAACGGTAGATAAGCTTTCTGCCCTCTGCATCGGGCACCTCTGCCTTAATGGGCACGCCGACCTCGGCAAAGTCAGCATCAAACGACACTTCGCCAAAATCCTTTTCAACAGTTACAAATATGTAATTCCCTGCAAGAGCAGAAACGCCAGAAGCGGAGATAATCATAATCACGCAAAGTAATACGGCAAGAATTTTCCTCATAAAATTTACCTCCCGATTAGTATAAACTTTATTATACCTTTTTCGAAAAATAAAGTCAAATTTTCCCGTTGACATTTTTCTTTGGATTTTTGCTTAAAATAACAAATAAAACACATGGAAGTTGCTTCATAATCTTGACCTGAAGCAAAAAAATTGATATTATATCTATACTTTGATTACCAACAAGCCATAAGGTTTTGGAAGGAATATTTCCGCCTCGGCTTCGTTAAAAATCTTTGAAATAGCCTCGTATTACTGCAGATTTTTGCCTTGCCGAGACAAAAATCTTCTCTTTCAAAACTGCTTCGCATCTGAAATGCAACAGATTGCGTACAATCGGGCAACTTTTCGATGCAGGCATACGGGCGTATGGCAAAGAGAAAACTGCTCGAATGTGCGTGATATGTGGTATTTCAGACTTATGTGTTGTTGGTAATCAAAGTATGCATATATTTCAAGAGAGGCTGTGGCTTTATGATTAAGATTGCACCGTCAATTCTATCCTGCGATTTTTCAAAAATCGGTGAGGAAGTTGCCCGTATGGACGCTTGCGGAGCTGACTATATCCACATTGATGTAATGGACGGACATTTTGTTCCGAACATCACTTTCGGGGCACCCGTTATCAAGTGTTTCAGAAAGAGTACAGATAAGTTTTTCGACTGTCATCTTATGATAAGTGATCCTCTCAGGTACGCAGAGGATTTTGCAAAAGCAGGTGCGGATATAATCAATTTCCATGTCGAAAGCGATTCGCCCGTTGATGAAACGATTGAAAAAATCCTTTCGCTCGGTTGTAAAGCAGGACTTACAGTTAAACCTGCAACTGCGATTGAGGAGGTATATCCTTATCTCGATAAGCTCTCTATGGTGCTTATTATGACGGTTGAACCCGGCTTCGGCGGACAGAAATTTATGTCAGATATGATGCAGAAGGTTTCCTCTCTCCGTGCCGAAGCTGAGAGAAGAGGACTTGACCTCGACATTCAGGTTGACGGCGGGATTTCCCTTGAAACAGCTCCCGTTGCGATTGAAGCAGGTGCAAACGTGCTTGTTGCCGGTAGTGCTGTCTTTGGAGCAGAAGACCCGTCAGCGATGATTGAAGCCTTAAGAGGTTGATTTGCACACCTCTTTCCAATGCTCGTGAGTTGCAGTGACGGTCAGATTGTCGTTGCCGACAAAAACACCGAATTCTTCAATAATATGGCGGTAAATTGCAGCTTTTTCCGCAGGTATTTCTGCACGGAAATTTCTTCCGTCGGTAAAAATTCTGCCGTTGACGCTGTCAGCTCCGACAGCGGACAGAGCATCAAGAAGATTGTCGGAATTTTTGAATTCAAAAATCTGCACAGAATTGCTTTTTGAAATAACCGTGCCGATATCTGCACGTGAAACGGGAACAGTAAACATAAGAATACAGCCGTCCGAGCCATCAGGCGAAGCTTCAATCAGCAGATTGCCCGAAGGGTCAATATCGCGTCCTGTATTTTTTCTCACACAGTCAAGAATTGTCCATATCACGCGCCGTGTTTCTATGTTTGAATAGTCCATGGTGTCGTATGTAATGTCAAGCTGCCGCAAATCATCGCGGTTTAGTCCGACTAAAAATTTATTACTGCCGATTGGCTGAATATCCACAAAAAATCCCCCTCAGGTTTAGTTGTACATATAAAGTATATGCTCGTCATTCTGTGTATTCAACCATCAAATAATGGCAGACAAGGTGATAAAATGGAAAACAATAATTACAACAAACGCAGAAGAAGCTATACGGAATTCCGTACTTCCTACAGCGATAATAAAAAATATTTCATCAGTACAGATAAAAGAGCAAGATGGCAACCGTTAATCAGTTTTATTGTGATTGCGCTTATTTTTGTTTTTATCGCATTTGCAAGTTTTATTATTACGGATGCCTTGCTTGAAATTTCCAAAGCTCCGTACGAGGAAGAGGAAATAACAACAGAGGCAACGACCAACCCTGCAGAAAATTATTTTGAAAATCAGGTAACAATCCCTGCGGATGAAGTTGACGAAATGCAAAATAACGAGATGAAAGAGTAGTTTTTTAATGTACATTCCCTATAATTCAAGATATGAATATCACAAAAGCATCTACGGGGCAATTGAAACGGGTCAGACCGTTGTTTTCAGGATTGTTTTGCCCCGTGATTTTTGCTGTCATCATGCAAGACTCGTTGTTAAAAAAGATACCGATGCCTACGAGCGTTTTTTCGAAATGCAATGGGACTGCATGCAGGGTGATTTTGAGGAATGGTGGAAAGTCAGCTTCAGAACGGAAGAAAGCGGACTTTACGAATACAGATTCGAATATGATACTCCGTGGGGCACAAGCAGGATTTTTAATTTCGGCGACGGAATTGGCAAAATCCGCGAAAGCGGCGATTCCTGGCAGCTCACGGTTTATGACAATAACTTCAAAACTCCCGATTGGCTTAAGGGCGGAATAATTTATCAGATTTTTCCCGACAGATTTGCTTTTTCGGGCGAAGCAAAGACGAATGTTCCCGACGACCGTGTTATGCGCGATGACCGTGACGGCGAACCTTATTGGCGGCCCGATAAAAACGGCAAGGTGCTTAATAACGATTATTTCTGCGGCGACCTTAAAGGTATCTGCGAAAAGCTCGATTACCTTGTAAGCCTTGGTGTCAGCTGTATTTACCTTAATCCGATTTTTGAAGCACACAGTAATCACCGTTACGATACGGGAGATTATACAAAAATTGATTCTCTTCTCGGCACACAGGAAGATTTTGAAAACCTTTGCAGAAAAGCTGATGAAAAAGGCATTAAAATAATCCTTGACGGTGTTTTCAGCCACACGGGATGTGACAGCAAATATTTCAATCAGTACGGAAGATACGATACCGTCGGTGCATATCAGTCGCAGAATTCCGAATACTACGGTTGGTACAAATTCAAAAAATGGCCCGACGATTATCTCAGCTGGTGGGGAATAAAGCTTCTTCCCGAGGTTATTGAAGAAAATCCTGATTTTATCGAATATATCACGGGTGAAAACGGCATTGCAAGAAAGTGGCTGAAACTTGGTGCGTCAGGCTGGAGACTTGATGTTGCCGATGAACTGCCCGATGTTTTCCTTGACAGCTTCAGAAAAGCGGTCAAGGCGGAGAATCCTGATGCACTTGTTATGGGCGAGGTGTGGGAGGATGCCTCCAATAAATTCAGCTACGGTCAGCGCAGACGTTACCTTACGGGTGACCAGCTTGACAGCGTTATGAATTATCCTTTTGCAGGTGCGGTCATTGACTTTGTCCGTATAGGTCTTGCGGAGCTTTTCTGTTCAAGAATTATGACCATTACGGAAAATTACCCCAAGCAGGTGCTCGATGTGCTTATGAATCATATCTCAACTCATGACACGATGAGAGCAATCACGGCACTCGCAGGCGAAAGCTGTGAATACCGCGACAGATTCTGGCAAAGCACTCATTCGCTTGGCGAAAAAGATTACCACTACGGTGTGCACCTTATGAAAATGGCAACGGCTTTGCAGTTCACTCTGCCCGGTGTACCGAGTATTTATTACGGTGACGAAGCAGGAATGCAGGGATACAAAGACCCGTTCAACCGTTGCTGTTATCCCTGGGAAAACGAGAATAAAGATTTAATTGAGTGGTATAAAAAGCTCGGAGAAATCCGACGTAACAACAAATGCTTTGTTGACGGAAGGCTTGAAATGCTTTCTGCCGTTGCAGGCTGCGTTGCATATTCAAGAAGAACCGACGACAACGCTGTGCTTGTTATTTCAAACAGCAATCCTCATCCGATAACCTACTACGTAAGGGACGAATGGAGCGATGCCGAAGACCTGCTCGGCAACAGCTACGTCCGCGGAACGCTTGTTGACGTGGGCGCGAAATCAACAGTAATTTTAAGAAGAATGTGATAAAATGTCTAAAAACCATGAATTCAAAACAACAAAACAGGATAAGAGAAACGGTATAATGAGATTTGTTATATTTTTTCTCATCTGTGCGGTGCTGATCGGTTCAGTCTCGGTTGCCGTAATCCTGAAAAATAATACTTCATTTATAAACGACCTATTTTCTCCGCATCCGACAACGGCACAGCAGGAAACAACGGATAATCAGCTTGTTGAAATTGATGAGTCGCTTAACGGCAGGATGAGAATTCTTCTCTACTGCACTGACAGGGAGATAAGTGAAATTTATTTCCTTGCGATGGTCGATGCGAATATGAACAAGCAGTGTTTCGAGGTTCATCCATTGACTCCTGATAATCCTGATTATATCAAGGCTCTTGCCTCGGGCGGTGAAAAGGAGCTTGTTTCCGTTGTTGAGAAAACTGAGAAAATAAAAATTGACAAATATATTGCATCAAATGCAGATACATTCGCTCTTGCAATAAACGCGATGGGCGGACTTGAATACACGGTAGCTGAAAGAATCGAATACAGAACGGATGATTACACTCTCATTCTTACAAAAGGCGACCAGACAATCAAGGGTGAAACACTTCTTAAATATTTCCGATACTGTAAAACCCTCGGCGGTCAGACAGGACTTCAGCAACAGGGTGAAATCCTTTGCAGAATGTTTGACAATTACGTAACAGCGGAAAACGTTGAAAAAGGCGACAAGATTTACGAAAAAGTGCTTTCAAAGCTCAATTCAAAAAGCGATATTTCTTACATTGAAGCTTCAAGAGCAATACACAAATTAAAGATTTTCTGTAATTCTGAGGAAAGACAGCCTGCAAAGGTTGTTCTTAAATAGGGGGCATAGCTATGAAAGAAAAGCCGATAAGAGGTTCGCAGAAGCAACCTGACCATATTTTTATAAGCATCGCAGACGATGCGAAAACCACAATGAATGTAACGTGGCGTACCTGCACAGACGTTGTAAAAGGCTATGTCCTTTACCGTAAAGAGAATTCGCAGGATTGGTTCCGCTGTGAAGCTGAAACAGAGGTTTTCGAAAGCGATATCGATATCAGCAATATGTTCTGGGCAAAGCTTAAAGGCCTTGAACCGGGAACAAAGTATTTCTACACCTGCGGTGATGACGAAAACAGAAGTGAAGAATTTTACTTTGAAACAGAGCCTGAAAACCTGACAAAGTTCAAGTTTATCTGTGTTTCTGACCAGCAGAAGGGTGAGCCGCATGACTGCCCCGATTATTCATATTTTAACAACGTTTTAAAAGAAACGCTCAAAAAGCATCCTGATGCACGCTTCATCCTTACGGGTGGCGACAATACCGACTGCGGTCAGCACGAGGTTCAGTGGAACGGCGCGTTCAGCGGACTTACGGGAGTGGTTGAACACATTCCTTTTATGATGACCCTCGGCAACCACGACAACCGCGGATTCCAGGATTACAAAAATGGTATAGGCAGATATTATTCCGAACCTGCGGAATTTTTCGGCAAACAGTTCAAGGGTTCATATGCAGATAACGGTCCCGAAAACTGGAAGACTGAAAACTACACCTTTGATTACGGCAATGCACACTTTATGGTGATCGGTGTCAACGGTCCTGAAGAAGTTAACGAATGGATGATAAACGACCTTAAAAACTGCGACAAACAGTGGAAAATCGGCTCTTATCACTTCCCGATCTGCTACTCGGGTTCAGACTGTCAGAATTATGATGCTTACCCCGTAATGCGTGAAGGCTTTGAAATGCTTGACCTTTGTTTCTCAGGTCACGAGCACAATTTCTCGCGTAGCTTCCCGATGAAAAACGAGGAACTTTTCGAACGTCCGTCAATGGGAACTGTTCATTATATGCTCGGTAACTCCAATCAGAATCCTCCGGGAACAAGAGCACTCGCAAAGGTATGGCACTCTGCTTTCTATACTCAGGAAGAGAACGTGTCTGTTATTGCTGTTGTTGAAATTGAGGGCGGTAAAATGACTCTTACTTCAACAATTTTTGAGGACGGAAGAATCGTTGACAAATGTACAATCGACAAGGATAACGACGAAATAACACCTTATGCGATTGCACCGAAATATAACCGCACACGAATGATGTTCAAGGGTGCTCAGCTCGGTCTTTGCCAGTCTGCGACACCCTGCCACGAAATCGACGGTGTATGGTATGCACCTCTCGGTGTTCTTGTAGGTTACATAGGCGGTGCCGTTACAAAAGAAAAGGGTAAAATCACCCTTGAAATCTACGGTAAAAAGGCTGAATTTTTTGAGGACAGCGATGTTGCCGTTACAGCAACCGGTGAAGTAAAGCTTGAAGCTCCTGTTAAGCGTCTTGATGAAGGTCAGCTTTATATGCCTGCAAGTGCGTGTGAAGTTTTTGATATGCGCTGGGCATATGCGAAGAGAAACAATTTCATTTCCTTTGAACACGAGAGTGAGGACAAGCCTGTTACCGTTCAGTCGTAATTGACAAAAACTAACCGTTAATATATAATCAAGTCGGAGTTGATGAAAATGGCAAAGAAAGATAAGCAGAAAAAAGAAGGCGAACTTAATCTTAATGACGTGCAGAAGAGAATGGATAAGTATTACAAAGCTTGCGAAAGCGAAAAGAAGGGCAAGGCTCTCGTCTTGTCTTTAATCGGCACGTCTGTTTTTATTCTTCTTATGCTTCTGATCATCGTTCTTAAAATGAACGGTGTCGGAAAGACGATTGTTTTTACAACGGACGACAGCGGAAATGTCAGCACATCCGTCGCAGATTCCGACGAAGTAAACGGAACAAACGCCCTCGATGCGATTGTTGATGAGGTTACGGATTAACAGCATAAAAAACACCTTGGAATTTATTTTCCAAGGTGTAATTTTTTGTCAGGTAGTTTAAATATCATAAGTGTTATGCTGACAAATTCGGGCTTGTTGGGCTCTTTTATACTTGAATTTACTTGTATTTCCAGGCTCCCTTGTGTAAAGGGAGCTGTCGCGAAGCGACTGAGGGATTGTCAAAAATCCTTGAATTATCAACAATCCTCCCGTCACGGCTACGCCGTGCCACCCTCCTTTACACAAGGAGGGCTGACTA
>JAZSQQ010000030.1:0-124748 GCA_045538055.1 Acutalibacteraceae bacterium | reverse complement strand
GGACGAAATCAAGGCTCACTCATAAAATAATAACCAAAAAAAGCTTCGGATTTTTTACATCCGGAGCTTTCTTTTTTTGTTGACTGAAATGTTATTGTAGTTTATATTAAATATATATTTATATATGCAAGGAGCTATTGTATGGACAAAATCAAAGCCGCACAAAAGGCAAAAGAACTTGTTTCACAAATGACTGTTGAGGAAAAAGTTTCTCAGCTTCTTTATAATGCACCAGCTATTGAAAGGCTCGGCATCGAGGCTTACAACTGGTGGAACGAGGGTGCACACGGTGTTGCACGTGCAGGCACTGCAACCGTATTTCCTCACACAATTGCAATGGCATCAACCTTTGACCCGGAGCTTATTCAGAAAATCGGTGATGTTGTTTCAACCGAGGGCAGAATCAAATACAACAAGCACGTCAAGTACGGCGACCATGATATTTTCAAGGGGCTCACCTTCTAAACACCCAACATCAACATCTTCCGCGACCCCCGTTGGGGCAGAGGTCAGGAGACCTTCGGCGAAGACCCGTACCTTTCAGCAACACTCGGCACCGCTTTCATAAAAGGTGTTCAGGGCGACGGTGAATTTTATAAGGCTTGTGCCTGCTCAAAGCACTTTGCCGTACATTCAGGACCCGAAAAAACACGCCACGGCTTTGATGCTAAGGCAGACAAGCACGATATGTTTGAAACCTATCTGCCCGCATTTGAAAAGACAGTTGAAGCAGGTGTCAGCGGTGTTATGGGTGCTTACAACCGCACAAACGGCGACCCCTGCTGTGCCCACCCCTATCTGCTTGTTGACGTTCTCCGTAATAAATGGAATTTTGACGGTTATGTTGTTTCTGACTGTGGCGCACTCGGCGACATTTACCGCGACCATCACTACACCGACACAAGGGCAGAGGCTGCGGCAGCTGCACTCAAGAACACCTGCGACCTCAACTGCGGCGACACTTATGACGCACTTATTGACGCTTACGAGCAGGACCTTGTAACAGAAGAAGAAATCACAGCGGCGGCAGAAAGACTTTTCACAATCCGCGCTCTGCTCGGTGAATTCGAAGAAGTCAGACCTTACAGCGACCTTCCCTTTGAAAAGCTCGACTGCAAGGAGCACAAGGTGCTCAACCACCATGCCGCACAGCAGTGTATGGTTATGCTCAAGAATGACGGCTTACTGCCCGTTGACAAGAATTTTAACAAGCGCATTGCTGTTATCGGCCCTAACGCACTTTCCGTAACGGCTCTTGAGGGCAACTACAACGGCTATGCATCCGAGTATATTACAGTTGCAGACGGTGTACGCCGCATATTCAAGGATGCAACCGTCACCGTTGAAAAGGGTTGTAACTACTGCGACGAATCTCTCAACCACTGGAGCGGTTTCCAGAATATGATAAGCGACGGTATTGCAACCGCCGCAGAAGCAGACCTCACAATTCTCGCGCTTGGTCTTGACTGCTCAATCGAGGGCGAGGACACTGGCTTTGACAACGATTACACAGCCTGCGGCGATAAGAAATCGCTATACCTGCCCAAGACACAGCAGAAGCTTGCAGAGGCTGTCTGCGATGTATGCGATAACGTTATTGTTGTGCTTATGTGCGGCAGCTCAATTGACCTTGGTGAAAAAGTTACAAACCACGCAAAGGCTATTATTCACGCTTGGTATCCCGGTGCTGTGGGCGGACTCGCAGCAGCAGAGCTTATTGCAGGCGAGTTTTCACCCGCAGGCAGACTGCCCGTTACAATCTTCAAGGGCGACCACAATATGCCCGATTTTGAAGACTATGCAATGAAGGGCAGAACATACCGCTATATTGAAGGCGAAGCTCTCTTCCCCTTCGGCTACGGCCTTTCGTTCACAAAGTTCGCTTACGAAAATGCTGCGATAGATTCAATTGACGACGACAAGATAACAGTCAGCGTTGACATCACAAATGCAGGCGATATGAACGGCTATGAGCGTGCACAGATATACGCTTCATACACCGACAGCCGCTACGCAACACCTCACTGTCAGCTTTGCGCACTTAAATCGGTTGAGATTAACAAGGGCGAAAAGGTACGGGTCACAATGGATATCGACCGCTACTGGATTAAGGCTGTTACCATGGAAGGCGAAAGAGTTGACCCCGACGGAAAGATTATTCTTTATATCGGAGGACATCAGCCTGATTCCGTTAGCAACCGCCTGTTGAGGTGTCAATGTCTTGAAATTTTACTCGCAAAGCAGTAAAGGTAATGGTGCAAAAGCTTTTTGATTACAGTCAGTTCGGGTGGTTAATATGAATTATAAAAGAGTTATTAAGAATGATTGGAAAGCAAAGTGGATCTGGCTTGACAGTGCCAAAGATGAAAGAAATGCGTGGCTTTGTTTTAATAAAAAGATTAATATTGCAGAAGTATCTGAAAAGCTTATAGCTCAAATAGTTGCAGAAAATAAATATTGGCTTTATATAAACGGAGTATGCGTTGTTCGTGAGGGTGGACTGAAAAGAGGTCCTACGCCGACAGGATGTTACTATGACGAAGTCAATATTGCAGAACATCTTGTCTGTGGTGAGAATCTTATCAGTGTTCTTGTCTGGTATTGGGGTAATGAAGCAAGCTATTCAAGTTCAGATTCCGGTCAGGGCGGCTTACTGTTTGAGGCTGTAAATGATGTTTTTTCAGTTCTTTCAGATAACAGCTGGAAAGTTATTAAAAACCTTGCATTCAAAGAGGACAAAGGCAAGATTCAGCCTAACTACAGGCTTCCCGAAAGTAACATTTACTTCAATGCACGTGATGAAATTTCAGACTGGAATCAACCGGGATATAACTTTTTTGACTGGGATAATGCAACCGAATATTCGGTTGGTGGAGCAGGCTGTTGGGGAGAAACATATCTCAGAGAGATTCCTTTGTTTAAAGATTTTGGATTGAAAGACTATGTAAACAGCAGTGAGTTTGAAAACACAAGTTTCAGTCTGAAGAAAAAAATCACACTTAAAGTACCGTATAACGCTCAGCTTACACCGTATCTCAAGGTTGAGTCCAAAGCCGGCAAGAAGATTGTAATTACTACCGAAAATACACATACAGGCTCAATTCACAGTACATATGTAACAAAAGACGGTGTACAGGAATTTGAATCGCCTGCATGGTTTAACGGTGAATATATTACTTATGAAATTCCGTCAGGTGTTAAAATATTAAGTCTTAAATACAGAGAAAGCGGATATAACACGGAGTTCTGCGGAGAGTTTAAATGTGAAAACAATGATATGAATGTTCTTTGGCAGAAATCATTGCGTACACTGTATGTCACCATGCGTGATAATTTTATGGACTGTCCAGACAGAGAAAGAGCTCAGTGGTGGGGTGATGTGACCAATGAAATGATGATGACGATGTATAGCCTTGCTCCATCATCATACGACCTTTATCTCAAAGGCGTAAACACAATGCTTTCACATATCGATCCTGTGACTAAAGTGTTACAGACAGTAGTACCGATTAAGAATGATTATTTTGAACTTCCTTGTCAGCAGTTGGCGGGTGTGTGCGGATTCCGGACATACTATATGTACACGGGTGATATTAACTTCATAAAGAACGTTTATAAATCAGCTGTTGATTACGTTAATTTATGGGAAATCAGCGATAACGGTCTTGTTGAACACAGAAGCGGTTCATGGGATTGGCAGGACTGGGGTTCGAAGATTGATGTCGTACCTCTTGAAAATGCGTGGTACTACTATGCATTATCAAGTGTCAGAAATATGGCGGAGCTTTTGGGTGATGAAAAAGCAACTGCTGAGTTTTCTGACAGAATGAAAACACTTTGTTCGGCATATCAGGCACTGTGGACAGGTGAGGGGTACAGAAGTCCCGATAATGAAGTATACGATGACAGAGGAAACGCTGTGGCTGTACTTTCAGGTCTTTGTCCGGAAGAAAACTATTCTGCAATAGAAAAAGTACTTTTCAATATAAGGAATGCAAGTCCGTATATGGAGTACTACGTGCTTGAATCATTGTGTCGTATGGGCAGATACTCTCTTGCAGAAAAAAGAATGTGCGAGAGATACAGAGAAATGATTGATGAGAATTATTCAACTTTGTGGGAAAACTGGATAAAAAATGACGGTACCTCCAACCATGCATGGACAGGCGGTCCGCTTGTTATATTGAGTAAGCATATTGCGGGCATAAAACCCACTGTTGCAGGCTATGAAGAGTTTGAAGTCAAACCTCAATATGCTTTTCATAAAAATATTACTTGTAATGTTCCAACAGTAAAAGGACTGATTAAGTTTAACTACGAATCAGACGACAAACGTGCCGTTGTTGACCTTGAATATCCTGTGACTTGTAAAGTGAAATTACATGTTCCTGAAAATGCAGTTGTAACCGTAAATGGAAAGGTTAAAGAAACTGATAGCTTAATTATTACTTTATAAAGTTTATTCTTTATTCAGGGCGTGTTTACATTTGTTTAACAACGAACAGTTGACATAACTGATATTATTTGCTAAAATATAGGAAATTGACCACCCATGAGGGAGTAGTTTGCACGATAGTGTGGATATGTCAACAAGTGCACGGCTTCGGCCTGGCATATCTTTATAAACGAGACTCATGTGCAGTAGTGCTGTACGGAGTTTTATGTGATTTAAGACCAAGTTACGGTGAGCTGTTTCTTGGTCTTTTGTTTATATTTAATTTTGAAGGGAGAATTCAATATGAAGTTCTATTCAATGGACTCTGATTCAGTTCTTGATGAACTTAAAGCTGTCAAAGATGGTTTGACAACAGCTGAAGCTGAAAAAAGACTTACCGAACACGGTAAAAATAAGCTTCAGGAAGGCAAGAAAGAGAGCATGATCGTCAAGTTCTTCAAGCAGATGGCTGACCCGATGATCATTGTTCTTCTTGTTGCTGCGGCTCTTTCAGGTGTTACTGCAGTTTGGGAAGGCGAATCTTTCGCAGATGTATTTATTATTCTGTTTGTAGTCATACTTAATGCAGTTCTTGGTGTAATTCAGGAAAGTAAGGCTGAGGAAGCTATTGAAGCACTTAAAACAATGACTGCGGCAAACTCAAAGGTTCTTCGTGACGGTAAGCTTATGGTTGTTCACAGTGAAGATCTTGTGCCGGGTGATATTGTTCTTCTTGAAGCAGGAGATGCTGTTCCTGCCGACGCAAGAATTCTTGAATGTGCTTCAATGAAGGTTGAAGAAAGTGCTCTTACAGGTGAATCTGTTCCTGTTGTCAAAAAGGCGGATACACTTTCTGACGAAAAAGAAGTTCCTCTCGGCGACCGTAAGAATATGGTTTATATGGGCAGTACGGTTGTTTACGGTCGTGGTACTGTTGTTGTATGCGGAACAGGTATGAACACAGAAATGGGTAAGATTGCAGATGCACTTACTCTTGCTCAGGAAGAGCAGACTCCGCTTCAGAAAAAGCTTGCAGGTCTCAGTAAAATCCTTACCTGGCTTGTTCTCGGCATCTGCGTTGTTATGTTTGCTGTCGGTGTTATTAAAGCAGGGAAATTTACTCCCGAAGTTATTATTGATACATTTATGGTTGCTGTCAGCCTTGCTGTTGCTGCTATTCCCGAAGGACTTGCGGCTGTTGTTACAATTGTTCTTTCAATCGGCGTAACAAAGATGGCGAAGCGAAATGCGGTTATCCGTAAACTTACGGCAGTTGAAACTCTCGGCTGTGCACAGATTATCTGTTCTGATAAGACAGGTACTCTTACACAGAATAAGATGACTGTTGTTGAAAATCATTCTGAGGATGATAATTTGCTTGCAAAAGCAATGTGCCTTTGTACTGATGCTGAAGTTGATGAAGATATCGGTGAGGCTGTTGGTGAGCCGACAGAGGCAGCTCTTGTAAACTATGCTTATAAGATTAAGCTTAATAAGAATGAACTTAAAAAAGTTGCTCCTCGTGTAGGCGAGGCTCCGTTTGATTCAATGAGAAAGATGATGAGTACGGTTCATTCTGAAGGCGGCAAGTTTGTTCAGTACACCAAAGGCGCTCCTGATGAAATTCTTAAGAGATGTACATCCGTTCTTACAGATAACGGCATCGTACCGATGACAGATGCTCACAGGGATGAGATCAGAAAGACTAATAAGGGTATGGCTGATAAGGCGCTCCGCGTTCTTGCGTGCGCTTACAGAGAATATTCTGTTAAGCCCGAATCTTTTGAACCGGCTTCTCTTGAAGAGAACATGATCTTTATCGGTCTTTCAGGTATGATTGACCCTGTAAGACCTGAGGTGAAACTTGCTGTTGAAGAGTGTAAGGGTGCAGGTATCCGAGCAATTATGATTACGGGTGACCATATCGATACAGCTGTAGCAATTGCAGCCGAACTCGGTATCCTTGATGATCCGTCACAGGCAATTATGGGTCAGGAGCTCGACAAATTAAGCGACGAAGAGCTTGACAAAGTTATTGATAAGTACAGCGTTTATGCCCGTGTTCAGCCTGAACATAAAGTCCGTATCGTTAACGCATGGAAAAACAGAGGCAAGGTAACTGCTATGACTGGTGACGGCGTTAATGACGCACCGAGCATCAAGTCAGCCGATATCGGTATCGGAATGGGTATCACGGGTACAGACGTTACAAAGAATGTTGCTGATATGATTCTCGCTGACGATAACTTTGCAACAATCGTAGCCGCAGTAGGAGAGGGCAGAAAGATTTATGCGAATATCAGAAAGTCTATCCAGTTCCTTCTTTCTTCAAACCTTGCAGAGGTTGTAAGTGTTTTTGTTGCCACACTTCTCGGTTTCACAATCCTTAAGCCTGTGCATATGCTCTGGATTAACCTCATTACAGACAGTCTTCCGGCATTGGCTCTCGGTATGGAACACGGTGAAGCAGATGCAATGAAGAAAGCTCCCCGCGACCCGAAGGCAGGAATTTTTGCCGGTGGTGTCGGTTTTGATGTTGCGTACCAGGGTGTGTTTGTTGCGCTTCTTACAATTGTTTCTTATTTTATCGGACATTGGCTTGAGACAGGAAACTGGGCATTCAATGTTGAAAGCGGTCACGGTATGACAATGGCTTTCCTTACAATGAGCCTTGCGGAAATTTTCCAGAGCTTTAATATGCGCTCACAAAGAGGCAGTCTCTTTGGTCTTAAAAAGCAGAACAAATGGCTCCTCGGTGCAGCAGTTCTTGCTTTGATTCTTACAACAGTTGTTATTGAAATACCTTTCCTTGCAAAAGCATTTGAATTTGAAGTAATCGGTTGGGATGAATATGCTATCGCATTCGGTCTCGGCTTCTCAATTATTCCTCTTGTTGAAATTGTAAAATTCTTCCAGAGAATCTTTATGAAGAAAAGGTAAAATATTAGGTTAAAGGGGTGCTCGGACACCCCTTTTTTGTTTCAATAAAAAACATCAATATATAGAAAAATAATCATTGACATATTGATGATGTTGATATATAATACTATTCTGTAGGCACTATGCGGATAAGGCGGTATAGTGCAGTAAATCGGATAATCCGAAAATTTTCACGTTTTGAAACGGAGGTCAGAAAAATGAAAAGAACATATCAGCCCAAGAAGCGTCACAGAAAGATGGAGCACGGTTTCCGTAAAAGAATGGCTGACAGAAACGGCCGCAAGGTTCTTGCTCGCAGAAGAGCTAAGGGCAGAAAGCAGTTGACTTACTAATCTAATTTTCAGGGTTGTACCCACCGTTGAACGGATTTGATATTTTTGCCCGATATGAAATTTAATGTATTAAAGCAAAATAGCGATTTCCGAAGGGCTTACGGCAGAGGAAAATCATACTCGGATCCTGCGTTGGTTACTTATGTTTTGAAAAATAACCGCGCGGGAATTTGCCGTATGGGTATAACAACAAGCAAGAAAATCGGAAATGCGGTTGAACGTAACCGCTGCCGCAGAATAATTCGTGCGGCATTTCGCGAAATCTCTCCGATGTTGAACGGAGGGTATGATTTTGTTTTTGTAGCACGTACAAGAACAATTAAAAAGAAAAGCACCGATATTAAAAAGATTATGCTTCAACATTTGAAAAAGGCAGGCGTGATAGAACAATGAAAAATTGCCTTATCAGTGTTATCATGTTTTATCAACGGCATATTTCGCCGCATTTGCCTCCTATGTGCAGATACTATCCTACTTGTTCACATTATGCGGTTGAAGCAATTCAGGTGCACGGAGCTTTTAAAGGCTCGCTTTTAACTTTAGGTAGGTTGCTCAGATGCAACCAGTTGTTCAAGGGTGGTTATGACCCTGTTCCGCCTAAAAAAGAAAAGGGTCATAAACGTTAAAGGAGTTTGAATGCTGTGTCAGGTATCTATGAATTTTTATACGACGTTATAAGTCCGATCTTCGGATATATAATGCTGTTTTTCTACAGTATTGTTGACGGACTTAACGCAAGTTATGGCTTTGCAATTATTCTCTTTACTATTTTTGCTCGTATGGTTATGCTTCCTACGACAATCAATCAGCAGAAGGGAATGGCTAAGCAGCAGCGTCTTGCTCCGAAATTAAGACGTATTCAGGAAAAGTATGCGGGCAATCAGCAGAAGATTCAGGAAGAAACACAGAACCTTTACGCTCGTGAGGGTTATAATCCCATGTCTGCGGGTTGTGTTCCTCTTCTTATCCAGATGCCGTTTATTATCGGTCTTTTTGGTGTTCTTTACAACCCGTTGCGTTATGCAATCGGTCTTGATAAGGGCACGACTGACCTTCTTGTCGATGCTTTTGTTAAAATGGCAAACGACACAGGTCTTGATATTGGCAAAACAGAAATATATTATCCTCTTTATCTGCTTCAGCATTTTGAAAAATTCTCTGAATATTTCACTGCAGGCATTGAGGGCGTTTCGGCCGCTGCATTGCAGAAAGTTGAAACTTTTGTAGCTAACGACAGATTTGTTTTCTTTGGTTTGGAACTTGGCGTTAAGCCTGATTTTAAATCAAAGTATGTTGCTATTCCTGTTTTGTCCGGTCTTACTTCTCTTGCAAGTGCTTATATTACTCAGTTACAGCAGAAAAAGGCAAATCCTGCCGCAAATGCACCCGGTGCAGGCTGTACTATGATTATGATGCCTGCAATGTCTGTCTGGTTTACAACAATGTTCCCGACTGGTATCGGTGTTTATTGGATCGTTTCTAATGTTTTTGCTATGATTCAGTCTGTTGTTATGAAGAAAATCTATTCACCTCAGAAGAATGTTGCTAAAGATATGGTGAAGGAAACGATTGAAAGACGCTCGAGAGAAGACAGCGTAAAGCGAATTAATAAATAATCAGAAAACTGACACGCTTAGTGTATAATTTTAAAGCTATAGTATTTACAGGTGGTGAAACCATTGATAAAAGAAGCATTCGGTAAAGGTGCTACTAATGAAGAAGCAATAGAAGCGGCGAAGGCTGAACTCAACGCTCCGTGGGATGCAGATGTTCAGGTCGAGCTTATAAAAATGGCAAAGAAAAAGACATTAGGTCTTTTTGGTGGTTCTCTTGCAGAAGCGAGAGCATATTATGAGGTTCCCGATGAAATTAAACCGGCTCCTAAAAAGCAGGTTAAGGAAACAAAGGCAAAGCCTCAGCAGAAGGCTGTAAAAAAGCCTGAAGAAAAGAAGCCTGAACCTGAAAAGGTTGAGGAAATCAGTGAAGCTCCTGCTGCTCCTGAAAAGGAAATGTATGTTGGTGAAACTTCAAAAAAGGCTGAAAAGTATATCAGATCAATTCTTGAAGGAATGGGTGTCGGTGATATTTCTGTTTCAGTTTCTGAGGACGATGAGGGTGTCGTTGCTCAGCTTGATTGCGGTAATGATTACGGTTATATAATCGGAAGAAGAGGCGAAACTCTTGATGCTATCCAGTATCTTACAAGACTTGTTATAAATAAGGGTAACGACGGTTATAAGAGAGTTTCAATCAATGCAGGCAACTACAGAGAAAAGAGAGAGGAAACTCTTCGTGAGCTTGCAAAGAAAAATGCGGCAAGAGTTAAAAAGTACGGACGTAACGTTTCACTTGATCCGATGAATCCGTATGAAAGACGAATTATTCATACAACAATACAGGAAATTGAGGGTGTTGATTCGCATTCAGTTGGTTCTGAAAGCGACAGAAGAGTTGTAATCACTCTTGCGGAAGGGTTTACTGCTACAAATCCCGGCCAGAGAGGCGGACGCAGAAATGATTACAGAAGCAGAAATACTGCAAAATCTTCAGTTGCATCTCAGCCGACACGTGCTCCGCGTTCAGATTCCGCAGGCACAAATCTTTACGGAAAGATTGAGCCTAAAAACTAAGAGGAATATTTTTGAATCTGAAGCGAACAATAGATTAAATTGTTCGCTTCTGGACTTTTAAAGCACACTTTCACACTTTACATTGTTGAATGGAGTGATATGGTAAGATGGATAAAGATAAGATGACAAACGATGAATTGAATGATCTTTATGATTTCAATAAGAAGTATGAACATTATCTTTCAAATGAAGATGAAGATGTAAAATCTTATGAAGAGCCTTCTGATGATATAGAGGTTGATTTTGCGGACAGTAATGATGAGTATGTAGATATCTCTTCATATTCAGAAGGCAATGCGGACTTCTATATGCAACCGCGTGTCGATGACGAATTTGAGAATAATAACAGTTTTTTAACAGCTGAAAATAATACGGAAGTCAAGAGTGAAAAAAAGAAAAAAGGTAATTTTTTTACACGAAATAAGAAAAAAAACCTTAAGATAATAGCATTGTCGCTTGTAATTGTAATTCTTTTAGGTTGCGGTGGCGGACTCGGATATTTTTATTTATATTATTTTTCAGAGGGAAGCTACGGTGACAGCGGACTTGACTTCAATGATCCGTTTACAGAACAGGTCATTTATGAAGAAGATCATAACTGGCAGGCAATGGGTGATGTTGATGCCAATTCTCTTAACGGTTTCCTTTCTTCGTGGGCGAATAACGGCGGAGAGAAAATGTTCAGTAAGAACGTTATAAATGTTCTTCTTTGCGGAGTTGACAGTGAAACAGGTAAAGCTGACTCCGGACGTTCTGATATAATGATGTTGGTTTCTATCAACAAAAAAACAGAAACCATCACTCTTGTTTCACTTTTGCGTGACAGTTGGACGTATATGTCTTTGCCGAGAGCTAACGGAACGTATTACGATTACTATTTCAAGCTTAATTCTGTTTATATTTACGGCGGTCCGACAACACTTCTTAATACCGTTGAAAATAACTTCAAAATTGAAATTGATCAGTTTATTGCTGTTGACTTTAAGTCTTTCCCGAAGCTTATTGACGCTTTGGGCGGAGTTACTGTTGAAGTTCAGGACTATGAATCAAAGTATATCAGACGTACATCTTCGCACAAAAACTTCCCGACAGGTAAAGCGACGCTTAACGGCTCTCAGGCTCTTATTTACAGCCGAATCCGTAAGTGCGATGCTGACAGCGATATAAGCAGAACAAGAAGACAGCGTTCAGTTATCAAAGGTCTTCTTGACAGTGCCAAGTCTGCAACAAACGGACAGCTTCTTAATGCTTTCAAGCAGGTTTCTCCTTTTCTCAGGACGGGCTATACGCAGTCAGAAGTGGCAACGTTGATAGCGCAGGCTTATTCAAACGGTTGGATGGATTACAAGCTTGTTGAAATTGTTTTGCCGGGTGAGGATTATGTTGACCGAGTGTCTACTAAAATCGACGGCCATTGGGCTTGGATTGCAGATTATGCGGCTTGTGCACAGAAACTGCAGAAAGCACTTTATGGTGAGACAAACATTATTCTTTCTGAGGACCGAAAGAGTGTTCTTGATCTTGTGACAAACAACCGCAGGCCGAGCAACTCTGACAGTTCAGGTAATAATTCAGGAAGTAATATCGGTAACGGTTCATCCGGTGGCTCGAATTCGTCATCAGGCAACGATTATGATCCGACAGCCAATACCGGTACACAGAATGATGCTTCAAGCACAACAGAATCGACGACATCCGGAAGATTTCCGAATATAAGCGATATAATTCCGTCAATTCCGACGCGTCCTACAGCAGGTAACACAGAACCGGAAGTGCCGGACAATAATCAGGATAATGAAACACCGTCGGGTGAAGAAACCGAATAGTTCGACAATAAAGCTCTCTGCTAAGCGGAGAGCTTTTAAAATTATACTTGTTTTATTGAGAATATTGTTGTAAAATCAAGTTATCAAGATTTCGGAGATTATTATGACTGTATTGAATGTTCAGAATCTATCCTTTTCCTTCGGTGAGCGGGAATTGTTTTCTAAAGTTAATTTTGATATCAATGACAAAGAAAAAGTTGGTTTTATAGGTGCAAACGGTGTCGGTAAAACTACATTGTTCAATCTTATCAGGGGTGAACTTGAACCCGATGAGGGTGTTGTTGTAAAATCAAAGGATGTAAGGGTAGGTTACATGGAACAGCACACCTGTTCGGAAAAGGGTCGTACGCTTATTGATGAAATTTTAAGTGTATTTGACTATCTTTCTGATATGGAAGCTGAACTTGAAAGTGTCAATTATAAGCTTCTTAACGGTATCGGAGATGCAAACGAAAATATAAGGCTTCAGGACGAACTCACGCTGAAATTTCAGAATGAAGGCGGACTGACTTATAAAAACCGTGCACGAAGTGCTCTGACAGGTCTTGGGTTTGATGAGTCGGATTTTTCAATGACTACCGACAAACTCAGCGGTGGCCAACGTTCAAAGATTGCACTTGCAAAGCTGCTTCTTTCAAAAAGTAATCTTCTTTTACTTGACGAACCTACAAATCACCTTGATATAAAATCTGTTGAGTGGCTCGAATCTTTTTTGAAGAATTATACAGGTGCTGTTTTTGTAATATCACACGACAGATATTTTCTTGACAAAATAACAGATAAGACGGTTGAGCTCGAAGGTAATAAAGTCAGATGTTATAAGGGTAATTATTCTGATTTTATCAGAAAGAAAAAAGCTGAACAGAAGGCAATTGAAGAAAAATATGAGTGTGATATTAAAGAAATTGAACGTCTTGAAGGAATTGTCGCACAGCAACGCCAGTGGAACCGCGAGAAAAATATCAAGACAGCTGAAAGTAAATTAAAGCAGATTGAAAGAATCAAGGAGCAATTGGTTGTTCCTGACAGCAAGATTGAACGTATACGTGTTTCTTTTGAACCAAAATATGTCAGCGGAAATGATGTAATAATTGCAAACGGCTTAAGTAAATCTTTCGGGAATAAATGTATATTTAAAAATATCGATCTTCATATCACTCGTGGAGAAAAAGTGTTTTTACTCGGTGATAACGGCTGCGGAAAAACAACACTTCTGAAAACACTTATGGGTGAATATAAACCGGATGAAGGAAAATTCATCTTTGGCGAAAATGTTTCAAAGGGTTATTTCGATCAGGTACAGGCAAAGCTTGATCTTAATAAAACTGCAATTGAAGAAATCTGGTCAGCTTATCCGCAGATGATGCAGACAGCGATCAGAAACGCTCTTGCGGCATTTTTATTCAAAGGTGACGATGTTTTTAAATTAATGCGTGAGTTAAGCGGTGGTGAAAGGGCGAGAATCGCCTTGTTGAAATTAATGCTCGGAGGATTTAATCTTTTGCTTCTGGATGAGCCTACGAACCACCTTGATGCTTTTTCGAGAGAAGAACTTGAAAACACTTTGCTTGATTACAGCGGAACAATGCTGATTGTTTCACATGACAGATATTTTATCAACAAACTCAGTTCCCGGATTCTTGAATTGAACGAAAACGGTATAACAGAGCATCTTGGAAATTATGATTATTATCTTGAAAGAAAATCTGCATTGCCTATAAATATTGAAGTAAAAGAAAAACCTGAAAGTAAGATAAATGAATATAAGCTCAAAAAAGAACTTGCATCTGAACAAAGAAAGCTTAAAACGCAGTTAACAAAAACAGAAAAATTAATATCACAGCTTGAAGCAGAGATTACTGAAATCGAAAATATCCTCAATTCAACTGAAGTTCAGACTGATTACGAAAAGCTTATTGGGTTTACTGAAAGGCTCAAGGAAAAAAATGAAGAGCTTGACGAAAAATATCTTCTCTGGGAAGAAATACAAGAAAAAATTATTGATTGATCACTTTTGGAGGTATCATTATGAAACTTGGTATTACTTTATTTAATTTTCACAGCATTATCGACACTTTTGAAGACCTTGACAATGTTCTTTCAAAACTTTCCGAAATGGGAGTTGAGGTTGTTCAGGTTTCAGGAATAGGCAAATTGGATAATTATAAAGTAGCGGAATATTGTAAAAAATATAATATGGAAGTTTGCCTTACACACGTTCCGATGGACCGGATTCTTAATGATACCGATGCGTTGATTGATGAACACAAAGCTCTCGGATGTAAAAATATAGGTCTTGGCTGGAGTCCTGAGGAATACCGTTCGGTTGAAGGAATGAAAAAATATATTGCTGATTTTACACCTGCCGCACATAAAATTAAAGATGCAGGTTTTCAGTATGCTTATCATAACCACCATTTTGAATTGGAACGCTATGAGGGCAGAACTCAGCTTGATATTATGATTGAGGATACAGATCCTGGTTTGTTCAATTTTATACTTGATACGCATTGGCTTCAGACGGGCGGAGTTTATCCTCCTGATTACATAAGAAAAGTCAAGGGCAGAATGAAGGTTTGCCATTTCAAGGACTATAAAATTGAAAACAATGAAAGGAAGTTCGCAGAAATCGGAACAGGCAATCTCAATCTTGACGAGTGCTACAGAGCATGCGTTGAAAGCGGTGTTGAGTACATAATAATTGAACAGGACAGCTGTGATATTGATTTGTTCGAATCAGCAAAAATCAGCTTTGAAAACCTGAAAAAAATCGCAGCCCGAAATTCCTGAAAGGTATTGACAAAAGGGAAATATTATGATAATATCTTTCAAAATATTCAAAGACTGTGACGAAGAGTGCTCATTATAGTTTGTTTCAGAGAGTCGGTGGTTGGTGAAAGCCGACAGATAATTACCTTGAGTCTGTAGCTTCTGAGTCGGAGGGAAGAAAGCGAAAAGTTAGTAGAACCCTCTCGTATTGCTGCGTAAAAGCATAGGACTTATCAGAGTCTGAAGGGGCACTTTGATGTGCAATTTGAGTGGTACCGCGGGTTTATATACTCGTCTCAAAGTAAAAATCTTTGGGACGGGTTTTTTTATGTCCCTGAAGAAAGGTGATTTTATGGCTAAGGAAATTACAGGACTTGATTTTCGTCTTGGTGAAATGGCGAACAGAATTAAGGAGCTTCGCGAAATCGTTGGTTTTACTCCTGCCGAGATGGCGGAAAAAACAGGCGTAAGTATTGAAGAATATATTGAATGTGAGCGCGGCAATGTTGACCTCAACTTCGCATTCCTTTACAGATGCGCTATGGCTTTCAATGTTGACGTTACTGATATTATTGAAGGTAAAAGCCCGAAGCTTGCAACATATACTGTTACAAGACGCGGTGAAGGTCAGATGGTAAGTTCTGCGCACGGAATGGAATACTACAACCTTGCATCTTCTTTTAAAAATAAGATTTGTGAACCATTGTTTGTTAAGTGCGATCCTGCACCGGATGCAGCAGATATCGCTCTTACAACACATGAAGGACAGGAACTTGACATCGTTCTCAGCGGTTCAATTAAATTCCAGATCGGTAAGCATATTGAAATTCTCAACGCGGGTGATACGGTTTATTTTGACAGCTCAACACCTCACGGTATGATTTCTGCAAGTGCGGAACCGTCATATTTCTATGCTATCCCGTTGAGCACATCAGGAGAAAACGTTGCACGTGATACCAGGATTGACGATGAGTCTCCGAAAAGAACGGGAACAGGCAAAAGAATTTATCATAACTTTATTCATCCTAAAGAGGATGAGAACGGTGCACTTCTCTCTTTGAGATATGAAAACGAAGAGAAATTCAATTTTGCTTTTGATATTGTTGACGGTCTCGGCAAGAAGTGTCCCGATAAAACAGCTATGCTTCACGTTGATGTGAACAAGAATGAACGTCGTTTTACTTTCCGTGAAATGATGGAATATTCTTCACAGACAGCAAACTATTTCAAGTCACTCGGAATCAAGAAGGGTGACAAGGTAATGCTTATTCTTAAAAGACATTATCAGTTCTGGTTCTCTCTTCTTGCTCTTCATAAGCTTGGTGCAGTTGCAATTCCTGCAACGTATCTTCTTCAGGAGCATGATCTTGAGTACAGATTCAATGCTGCTGAGGTAAGTGCAATTGTATGTACTTCAGATGGAGATACAGCACATCAGGTTGAACTTGCAATTAAGAAGGCACCGTCAGTTAAAACTAAGATTATTGTCGGTGAGACTCGTGACGGTTGGCATAATTTTAATGAAGAATACAAGCTGTTCAACAATGTGTTTGAAAGAACTGAAGACTCTGCTTGCGGCAGTGATGAAATGCTTATGTTCTTCACTTCAGGTACCACCGGATATCCGAAAATTGCAACACATAACTATAAATATCCGTTAGGTCATTTTGTTACTGCTAACTATTGGCATTGTGTAAATCCTGACGGACTCCATCTTACAATTTCAGATACAGGCTGGGCAAAGGCTCTCTGGGGTAAACTTTACGGTCAGTGGCTTTGCGAAGGCGGAATATTCGTTTATGACTTTGACCGCTTCAATGCTGCAGATATTCTTCCGATGTTCAGAAAGTACAATATAACGACGTTCTGTGCACCGCCTACAATGTACCGTATGATGATTAAGGAAGATCTTACAAAGTACGATCTCAGCTCGGTTGAGCATGCAACAATCGCAGGTGAGGCACTTAACCCTGAAGTATTCCGTCAACTCAATAAGCTTACAGGTCTTAAGGTTATGGAAGGTTTCGGACAGAGTGAAACAACCCTTGTTATCGGTAATCTCTTTGGCTCTGATCATCGCCTCGGCTCAATGGGTAAACCTGTTCCGTCGTTTGATGTTGACCTTGTTGATGCGGAGGGTAACAGTGTTGCTGTCGGTGAAGAAGGAGAAATCGTCATCCGAACAGGTGATACAATTCCGTGCGGTTTGTTCAAGGGTTACTACGGTTCAGAGGATAAAACATCTGAGTGCTGGTATGACGGACTTTATCATACAGGTGACGTTGCATGGCGCGATGAAGACGGTTTCTATTGGTACGTCGGCAGAATCGATGACGTTATCAAGTCATCGGGTTACCGTATCGGACCGTTTGAAATTGAAAATGTTATTATGGAGCTTCCTTATGTTCTTGAGTGCGGTGTTTCGGCTGCACCCGACGAAGTAAGAGGACAGGTAGTTAAGGCGAGCATTGTTCTTACAAAGGGTACTGAGCCGACAGAGGAGCTTAAGAAGGAAATTCAGAAGTATGTCAAAGAACACACTGCTCCTTATAAATATCCGAGAATCGTTGTATTCAAGGATGAACTTCCGAAAACAACAAGCGGAAAGATTATCAGAAATAAACTCTAATGTTGAAAAACGCAGGGATTTTCCTGCGTTTTTTTGTGTCATAAATCTCGTCCCGATATCATATCAATTAACAAAACGATGTAAGGTGTGGTGCCTGCATCGCACCGTAACGGGAGGAATGTTTTATGATTGAAACAAAATCAGATATTTATCAGGATATCCGCACAAGAACAGGCGGAGATATTTACATCGGTGTAGTCGGTCCTGTAAGGTCAGGCAAGTCTACTTTTATAAAACGTTTTATGGATACGCTTGTTATTCCTAATATCAGTGAAGATTCAAAGCGTGAACGAGCTAAAGATGAACTTCCGCAGTCTGCATCAGGAAGAACAATTATGACAACCGAGCCCAAATTTATTCCTGAAGAAGCTGTTGAAGTGAATTTACCGTCAAACGCACGATTCAATGTCCGTATGATAGACTGTGTAGGTTATATTGTGCCGAGCTCATTGGGTTATATTGAGAATAATCAGCCCAGAATGGTTAAAACGCCGTGGTTTGATGAAGAAATACCTTTCAATATGGCTGCTGAAATAGGTACGCAGAAGGTAATTAACGAACACTCTACAATCGGTCTTGTTGTTACAACAGACGGCTCAATAAGTGAAATACCGCGTGAAGAATATGCCGAGGCAGAAGAACGTGTGGTTAACGAATTGAAAGAACTCGGCAAGCCTTTTGTAGTATTGTTAAACAGCACGGAACCTTACAGTGAAAAAACATTATCACTTTCACACGAACTTACATCCAAATATAATGTTCCTGTTATAGCTGCTGATTGCCTTTCTCTTGAAGAAAATATGATAAAAGAAATTCTTTCGAGCGTTTTGTTTGAGTTTCCTTTAAAGGAAGTGCGAATTGAGCTTCCGGGCTGGGTTGCCGGTCTTGAGAACAAGCACTGGCTCAGAAGTGAAATATTTGATACTTTTTCTTCAAAAGCGGAAGCACTTGAACGGGTGAGGGATGTTACCGGTTTTGCCGACAACCTTAATAACTGCAGGTATATCGACAAGGTTGAAACAAAAGATGTTTCTCTTGCAAACGGAAGTGCAACGCTCTGTGCTGTAGTTGAAAATGATATGTTTTATAAAATCCTTTCAGAAAAAACAGGCTTGGATGTCAACTCTCAGGAAGAGCTAATGACATCTTTAACTGAACTTGCGCAGACAAAAAAGACTTATGACAGAATTAAGGATGCACTTGATGAGGTTGAGGCTACGGGTTACGGTATTGTTATGCCGACGATGGATGAATTAAGCCTTGAGGAACCTGAAATTATGCGCCAGGGCGGTAAATACGGAGTACGTCTTAAGGCGAGTGCACCGTCTATTCATATGATGAAGGCTACAATAAACACCGAGGTTGCGCCACTTGTGGGCAGTGAATCTCAGTCAGAGGATCTTGTCATGTATCTTTTGAAAGAATTTGAAGAAAACCCGACTAAAATCTGGCAATCTAATATATTCGGGAAATCATTGCACGAACTCGTAAACGAAGGACTGCACAATAAGCTTTTCAGAATGCCCGGTGATGCGAGAATGAAGATTCAGGAAACACTTGAAAAGGTAATCAACGAAGGTTGCAGTGGCTTGATTTGTATTATACTTTAAAAGGAAAGAGGAGCTGAAAACAGCTCCTCAATATTATTTATTAACAACATTTACGGGGTTACCGTCAATATATGATTTCAGGTTATCCAACACAACTCCGACAAGTCGCTCTCTTGTTTCATAGCCTGCCCACGCGATATGAGGTGTTATAAAACAGTTTTTACAGGTGAGAAGGGGGTTGTCGGCTTTGGGCGGTTCGGTTGAAAGAACGTCAACACCTGCTCCTGCAATACGTCCTGTGTTGAGTGCATCTGCAAGCGCCTGTTCATCAATCGACGGACCTCTTGAGGTGTTGATAATTATTGCGGTTTTCTTCATTTTTGAGATAAATTCCTTGTTGATTATTTTGGTTGTCTCGGGAGTGAGAGGGCAATGAAGAGAAACGATGTCTGATTTTTCAGCCAATTCATCCAAAGTTACAAAACGGAAGTTTTTGAAATCCGGCTGAGGTTTCTCGCTCGGAACATAACAGATAATTTTCATTGAAAAAGCATCGGCGATTTTAGCTACTTCTGAGCCAATTTTACCGTACCCGATAAGACCGATTGTTTTGTTATTGAGTTCTAGCAGGGGCGTTTTCTGAAAACAGAAATCTCTGCAGTTTGTCCATTCACCGTTATGTACGGCTTCGCTGTGTACGCTTACCTGATTATACATTTCAAGAATAAGTGCAAATGTCAACTGTGCAACTGCTGCAGTTGAATAAGTAGGTACGTTACAAACCGTAACGCCATTGTTTTTTGCTGCCTCAATATCGATTACGTTGAAGCCTGTACTGAGCAAACCGATATATCTCAGCTTAGGAAGTTGATTAAGGGTTTCTTTTGTGAATATAACTTTGTTATTGATAATGATTTCTGCATCCTTACATCTTTCAATGATGAGTTCGGCCGGTGTGTAATCGTAGGCTGTAACATCACCGAACTTACTGAATTCTTCCCACGAAAGGTCACCCGGATTTGTTGTGTAACCGTCTAAAATTACAATTTTCATTTTGATACCTCCATAGTTTCTGTTATGATTATACTATGTAATTAGGTGTTTGTGAAGTGAGAAATAATATTTATTGTAAGTTATAGTTAAATTTTCTTGACTTTATATTAATATAATGATAGAATTTTCACACAAATGAGGTGAAAATATGAGTCCTTTTTTAGTTTACAATGAAATAAAAAAAGCAAACCGGAATGACGAACGAATTACAATTGATGAGTTAAGCAGACGTTGCAAAGAGAGAATCCGTCATCGGTATGTTGTTATGTCAAAACAGATGTTTCAGTGTGAACAGTGCGGAGGTTTTCCGCGTCATTGGGTGAAAGGTCTCAAATTTCACAGTTGGTTTACTTTGTGGTTTTATAAACCGCCCAAGCAAACAGATTTTACTTTTGTTTCTGCTAATCCTGCAGAGCTTGAAGTGCCTGTGGATTTAACAGAATACCTTAGCGAAAAATCAGAGTAAATTATAATTTGATCGGAGGATAAATTATGTCAGAAGTAAAAAAAGACTGGTACAAAGAGCTTGTTGTTTACCAGATTTGGCCGCGCAGTTTTTGTGACAGCGACGGTGACGGAATAGGTGACCTTAAGGGTATTTATTCTAAACTCGATTATCTTAAGGAGCTCGGTGTTAACGCTATCTGGTTCTCACCTTTGTATCCGACTCCTAATGCAGACTACGGTTATGATATTGCTGATTACAGAAATATTAATCCGGAATACGGTACCCTTGACGATTTCAAGATGGTGCTTGAAGGTGCACATGAGCGTGGTATGAAGGTTATTATGGACCTTGTTGTCAATCACACATCAGACGAACACGAATGGTTCAAAGAGAGCCTCAAGGGTGAAGATAATCCGTATCACGATTATTATTTCTGGCGAAAGGGTAAGGATAAAAAACCGCCCAACAACTGGCTTTCTACTTTCGAAGGCGGTGCTTGGGAATACAATGAAGATCTTGATAAGTATTATCTTCATGTTTTTGCTAAGAAGCAGCCTGACCTTAATATGGACAACCCGAAGGTTCGTGAAGAAGTTAAGGATATTATGCGTTTCTGGCTTGACATGGGTGTTGACGGCTTCCGTGAGGACGTTATCACTTTCATCTCAAAAGCGGAAGGTTTGCCCAACGGATTCCCGCTTCCTGCTGCAACAGGTATTGAACATTATAAGAAGGGACCGCATCTTGATGAGTATCTTAAGGAGTTCAGAGAAGATGTTATTAACAAGTACGACTGCTTTGTTGTAGCTGAAGGTCCCATGATGACAACAAGCTTCGCTCTTCCCTATATAACAGAGGGTCCGAACAAGACACTTGATATGATGTTCCACTTCCAGCATATGGAAGCTGACTGTATGGTAACTGACTGGATTAAAGTTCCGTTCAGCCTTAAGAAGATGAAGGGTGCTTTCTCAAAATGGCAGTATAAGCTTCACAATAAGGGATGGAATGCTCTTTACATTGAAAACCACGATCATCCGCGTATCATCAACCGTTACGGTAGCCTTGATTACCGTGTAGAAAGCGGTAAGATGCTTGCAGCTATGTATATGCTTCAGTGCGGAACGCCGTTTATTTATCAGGGTCAGGAAATCGGTATGACTAACGTCAACCTTACACGACTTGATGAATTCAAGGATGTTCTTACATTCAACAATCACAACCTTTTTAAGAAGCTTGGATATAATGAAGAAAAGTTTGTTAGCCACGCCAATAAGGTAAGCCGTGAAACGGCACGTTCTCCTGTACAGTGGAGTGCTGAAGAGAATGCCGGTTTCACAACAGGTAAGCCGTGGTTCAACATCTGTGATAATTATAAGGAAGTTAACGTTGAAGCTGCAGAGAATGATCCTGATTCAATCCTTCACTTCTATCGTAAGCTCATTAAATTCAAGAAAGAAAATCAGGTTGCGATTTACGGTAAATATAAGGAATACTATCCCAACAGCTCAAGTCTTTATGTTTACGAAAGAGTTCTTAACAATGAAAAGATTCTTGTTATCTGCTCATTTAAAGAAAACTCAGTTAAGTTCAAGGCTCCTGCAGGCTATGATTTGTCAAAGGGTGAACTGATTTTCAACAACTATAATGATAATAAGATTGTAAATAACGGATTTGTAACAAAGCCGTATGAGGTTCGTGTTTACAAATTCTGATAGGTGTAGTTTAAAAAATGAAAAATGCAATTAAAGTAATTTGTTTCGTTCTTGCTGTTATCGTGATAGGTGTATCTTCTTGCTACATTTATTTTACTTGGGATATAGGTGAGTTTGAAGTTTCTGAAGGTTCTGAAAAAGGAACGGTAATTATCACAAACTATGTAGGCAAAGATGAAGATATTATTATCCCGAAGAGTCTCCGAGGCAAGAAGGTTGTTTCAATCGATAATTCAGCTTTCCAGGGAATTGACAGCATAAAATCCGTAACTATCGGTGAGAATATCAAATCGGTCGGCAACAACGCTTTCCAGGACTGTGAAAATCTTCAGAAAGTTGATATGGGTTTGTCAGTTGAGAGATTGGGTAATATGGCTTTCGCCAACTGCCCGGAATTAACTGAAGTAAAATTCTCACCTGTTCTTAAAGAAGTTGGTCATATGGTCTGGGGTAATGTCGAAAACGAGATAGAAGTTGACCTTAATGGAAATAAGAATTTTGCATTTGATAACGGTATACTTTACAGTGCTGATTATATGATTATCTATGAATCATTAATCTCAGCTGATTTGACGGATTATGTTATTCCTGAAACTGTTATTGAACTGCGCCCTTATGCATTCTATATGCAGAAAGAACTTAAGACACTCAAGCTTAATTCAGGAATCAAGACAATTCCTGAAGGATGCTTTATTCAGTGTTCAGGATTAACTGAACTTGTGTTGCCCGATACTGTAACATCAATCGCAACGGTTGTGCTTGCAGGAAGCGGAATTGAAACCGTTACAATTCCTGACAGTGTTGTCAAAATTGATGATTTTGCATTCATCAAGAATGGATCTGAAATTGATATTGTTGACAAGCTTCAGGGTAAAGATGATGAAAATACATCTGAAAATGTTGAGCCGGCAAATAAGATTACCATTATTACAACTGAGGGTTCTTTTGCATCAACGTTTGCAAGGAGACATAATTTCAATTTGAAATTAGTTGACAGCTTATAAATAATTAAGACGGATTTCAAACGAAATCCGTCTTAATTATTTATTCGATTATATCTGCTGTCCAGGAGAAACTGAATTCTGAATTTACTGCAACGTTCTGTATGGCTCGTTTTTCTGAAATATCAGCCTTCTTATCATAGGAATCGTTGATTCCGTACCAGGGTTCGATGCATACATATTCAGCACCGGGTTTTGCCCAGATACCAAGGTAAGGAGCTTTACCGAAGTTGAACTTAATAACTTCTTTTCTGATATCACTTTTAAGATAAAGTGTGTCTGATTTCATACCGGAAAGTACGTGTGCATCCTTGTTAAACACATCAGCAGTGATTGTAAAGATTTTTTCGTTGTTAAGTGTTGGGTAGTGAATACCGTCAAGGATTGAATCGGGGTTGATTTTTTCGCATACAAGTGTTTCGTTTTCCTCAAATTCAAGATAATCGCCGATTTTGCAGTTGAAACCGGGATGGGCACCGATTGAGAAGTATATTGTTTTATCGTCTTCGTTTCTTACAATATGGTTAACCGTAATGCTTTTACCGTTGAGTATGAACTCTATGTCAAGAACATATTTGTACGGATATTGTTTAAGTGTTTCTTCATTCCACTTCTGTGTAAGAATTAAATATCCTTCACCTGATTCTTTAAGTTCAAAGTCACGTTTTCTTGCAATACCGTGTTTAGCCATTTCGTATTCTTGACCGTTAACTCTGTATTTATTATCAAGAATCTGTCCTACAATAGGAAAGAGGATGGGAGACTGACCGTACCATACATCGGGATTGCCTTGCCAGAGATATTCAATGCCGGTTTCCTTTGATTTAAAGGAAGATAATTCTGCTCCGTATTTTTTTACTTCAATTGAAATAAACTCATTTTCAGCTTTAAAAATCATAAAAAGCACTCCTTAAATTTATTTGAAAATATTATAAACAATCTCATAAAAAAAATCAATAAAGATATTGATATTTGTAGATTAAAATGTTATTATATACAATATATTGGGTTATTGTGAGTTAGTATATATTTTTATAATTTTTTTGCGGGAGGTTAACTATGGCTGCAAAAAATAATACATCAAAAAATAAAAAATCGCCTCCGAAAAACACTAAAAAAAGCAGTTTTAAGGTTGCAGACAGAGGCAGAAATAAAAGTTCATCAAATAAACAAGCTGAGAAAAAGAAGAGCTGGATTGAAGAAAACAGACAGAAAACTGCAATCATTTTGGGCGGTATTGCAATTTTGTTTCTTGCAGCGACGCTTATCAAGGGTGAGCATATCTGGCTGGGTTTACATAACTTTATTTTCGGTATGTTCGGTATCACTTCTTTTGCGTGGCCGCTTATGTTACTTTATGTAACTGTTGTGATTGCCTCTGACCGTTCAATGATTTCAGCAAGATCAAATATTATCGGTGCATCGTTGTTTGTTCTTTTATTGTCAGGTTTTGTTCATCTTGTTTCGGGTACTGCAGGAACAATGGAAATCGGAGAACAGTTTAAAACTGTCTGGGAAATGCGTGAGGAAATTACTCTTGCCAGTGGCGGTATTTCCGGTGTGATTTTCGGCGGATTACCTAAGCTCCTTTTTGGTAAAGCTGCCGCTATTATTGTGGTAATGGTTCTGATGCTTGTTGTATTTATGATTGTAACAGGCACAACGCTTCTTGGTATCTATGTCTTCATCAAGGATTCAATAAACAAGACACGTGATCTGAAGGTTAAGAAAGAACCTGAAGAGCTTCCGTCTGAAAACGAAAACAGATTTCACAGAAAAGAAAAGAAATTTGTTCCTGTGGATATGGGTCCTGAGTTTTCAGATAATAACGAGCCGATGTATATTGAAGAGCTTGTCGGCAATGCAAGAAAAAGGGAACTCGGACCTAACAGGAAAGAACCTAAACCCTTTATTGATATTTCAGCGGGTGAAGTTATTGAAAATAAACCTGCACCGCTTGATGAAATAATCAAAAAGGTCAACGATAAAAAGGTTCATAAGAAAAATGATGAACCTAAACGAGAAAGTCTTAAAGTCAAGGTTGTTAAAGAAGATAAACCGGCTGATATAAAGAAGGAAGAAAAAGATGATGTTCTTCCTGTATTCAAGGTTTATCAGAAACCCGGGGTTGATTGTCTCAATTACGCAAATAACAGTTCGTCAGGCAGTTATGAAGATGAATTAAAACATAATGCAACAAAGCTTGTGGATACACTCAACAGCTTTGGTGTGGCAACTAAAATTGTTGATATCTGTAGAGGTCCGTCGGTAACACGTTATGAGCTTCAGCCGGCACCCGGTGTCAAAATCAGTAAGATTACCGGTCTTGCTGACGACCTTGCGCTTGCTCTTGCTTCTGCGGGTGTAAGAATTGAAGCACCGATTCCGAATAAATCAGCTGTCGGAATCGAAGTTCCGAACAAAAACAAATCGATGGTTTCTTTGCGTGAAATTATTGAAACTCCGATTTATAAAAATGCAAAAAGCAAGCTTAATGTTGCTTTGGGAAAGGATATAACAGGTAATGTAATTTGTGCAGACGTCGCTAAAATGCCTCACTTGCTTATTGCAGGTACGACAGGTTCAGGTAAATCAGTCTGCCTTAACTCAATGATTGTCAGCATATTGTTTAACGCAACTCCTGATGAAGTCAAGCTTGTTATGATTGACCCGAAGCAGGTTGAGTTTACTGTCTATAACGGAATTCCGCACCTTCTTGTACCTGTTGTTTCCGACCCGAGAAAGGCCGCGGGTGCTCTTGGTTGGGCAGTAACCGAAATGCTTCAGAGATATAAGATGTTTTCTGAAAAGAGTGTCAGAGATATCAAGGGTTACAATAAGCTTGCTGAAACCGATAATACAATAACACCGATGCCGCATATCGTTATCTTTATCGATGAGCTTTCTGACCTTATGATGGCAGCTCCCAATGAGGTTGAAGATTCAATCTGCCGTCTTGCTCAGATGGCGCGTGCGGCAGGTATGCACCTTGTTATTGCTACTCAGAGGCCGTCAGTAAACGTTATTACAGGTGTTATTAAAGCAAATATTCCGTCAAGAATTGCACTTTCAGTTTCTTCACAGATTGACTCAAGAACTATCCTTGATGCTGCAGGTGCCGAAAAATTGCTTGGTAACGGTGATATGCTCTTCAGCCCGGTAGGTATTTCAAAGCCTGTCCGTGTTCAGGGATGCTTCCTCTCGGACGAAGAAGTTGAAACTGTTGTTAAGTTCATCAAGAGTCAAAGTGATGAGAAAAAATATGACGAAGGTGTTATGCAGGAAATTGAAAGACAGGCTGCTATGGAAACTAATAAAAAGAGCTCTTCTGCTGCAGCATCCTCTGATAATGATGATTCTTCAGGCGACGAGATGATGCCTAAGGCTATCGAAGTTGTTGTTGAAGCACAGATGGCATCGACCACCTTGCTCCAAAGAAAACTCAAGCTCGGCTATGCACGAGCAGCACGAATTGTTGACGAGCTCGAACAAAGAGGAATCGTCGGTCCGTTTGAGGGCGCGAAACCGAGAAAGGTGCTTATTTCCAAACAGCAGTGGATGGAAATGAATGCGCTTGCAAACTCATCTGCTCCGATTGAAAATCCGATTGAGACCGATGAATATGATGATGAATAAAGAGGTATTCTGATGTTTTTACCCGTAACCGCAAATGAAGTTAAAGAAAGAGGATGGGACCAGGTTGATTTTGTCTACGTGACAGGTGACGCCTATGTTGACCATCCCAGCTTCGGTGCGGCTATAATTACAAGAGTTCTTGAAGCGGAAGGATACAGAGTTGCGGTACTTGCACAGCCGAAATGGAATAATACCGAAGATTTTATGCGATTCGGCAGACCGAAACTCGGATTCCTTGTTTCATCCGGAAACATTGATTCAATGGTTGCTCACTATACTGCGGCAAAAAAGCGCAGAAGCCACGATGCTTATTCACCGGGTAAGCAGATGGGTCTTAGACCTGACAGAGCAGTTATTGTTTATTGCAATAAAATCCGTGAAGCATACGGTAATATACCGATTATTATCGGCGGTCTTGAAGCTTCATTAAGACGTTTTGCGCATTATGATTACTGGGACGATAAAATCAGAAGAAGTATTCTTTTTGATTCGCAGGCGGATCTTATTTCTTACGGAATGGGTGAAAACCAGACTATTGAAATTTGCCGCCGTCTTTCCAACGGTGAGGATATTTCAACAATTACCGATGTTCCGGGCACTTGCTATGCTTGTGATGTGACCGAAACTCCGTTAACGGGTAAAGAATGTCCTTCGTATGAAAATGTCGTTAAAAGTAAAAAAGAGTATGCTGTGTCATGCAGAATACAGCAGGATGAACAGGATCACATAATAGGTAAGCTTATCAAGCAGCGTCACGGCAATAAAATGCTTGTGCAGAATCCGCCGATGCCACCGCTTACTCAGGAGGAAATGGATTGGGTTTATTCCCTTGATTATGAGCGTACGTATCATCCTTCTTATGAAGAATTCGGCGGAGTTCCTGCGATTGAGGAAGTTGAGTTTTCTATCACCCACAACAGAGGGTGTTTCGGGGCCTGCAATTTCTGTTCAATTGCGTTTCATCAGGGACGCTCAATTACTACAAGAAGTAAACAGTCTGTAATGAGGGAAGCTGAGCTTCTTACACAAAAGAAAAATTTTAAAGGATATATTCACGATGTTGGTGGTCCTACAGCTAATTTCAGGCGTTCAAGTTGCCTGAAACAGCTGGAAAGCGGCTTATGCAAGGGCAAAAAGTGTCTTGCTCCTTCACCATGTAAAGCACTTACTGTTGACCATAGCGAATATCTTGATATATTAAGAAATCTTCGCGAGTTACCGAAAGTAAAAAAGGTTTTTATCCGATCGGGTATACGTTATGACTATATGCTTAAGGATAAAGATGATACTTTCTTTAGAGAACTTGTTAAGTATCATGTCAGCGGCCAGCTGAAGGTTGCTCCTGAGCATTGTTCGGCTGTTGTGCTTGATAAGATGGGTAAACCGCACATTGATGCTTATATTGAGTTTTCAAAGAAATATTTTGAACTCAGCGACAGCGCAGGTAAAGAACAGTACCTTGTACCGTATCTTATGTCTTCGCATCCGGGATCAACTTTGAAGGAAGCTGTTGAGTTAGCTGTTTTTCTTAAGAAAAGACATATACGTCCTGAACAGGTGCAGGATTTTTACCCCACGCCGGGAACGATTTCCACTTGTATGTTCTATACGGGAATTGATCCTTACACGATGAAAGAAGTATATGTAGCAAAAACTCCGCACGACAAAGCGTTACAAAGAGCATTGTTACAGTATTATGACCCGAAAAACAGGGCGCTTGTTGAAGAAGCGCTTCGAAAGGCAGGACGTGCTGATCTTATAGGTACATCCGAAAAATGTCTTATAAAACCTCTTTACAACAAAACTCCGCAAAAGAAAGGCGGCAAGAGATATGTTAAAAGGTAAAAAAGGGTTAAGAATAATATTTTCAGTCCTTATTGCTGTTATAGTTGCTGCTGTTGCGATGATTACGGAAAAGGCAAATGTTGAGCCCGTTCCGGATGGCGAGATGTTTGTGGATTTTGTTGATGTCGGTCAGGGTGACTGCACTTTGATAAGAACTGCAGATGCTGTTATACTTGTTGATGCAGGAGAATCGGGTACAGCAGACACGGTTGTCAGTTATCTGAAAGAAAAAGGAATCGAAAAGATTGATTGTTGTATCGCAACTCATCCGCATTCTGACCATATCGGTGCATTGTACAGAGTTTTTGAGGAATTCAATGTTGACACGGTTCTGTTGCCGGATTTACCGGATGAACTGATTCCGACCACGACAGCATATGAAAAGTTTCTTGACGGTTTGGAGAATGTTAAAAATATAATTCCTGTAGGTGCAGGAGATACATTTGATTTCGGCAGTATGAATGTCGATATACTCGGACCGGTTAAGGAATATGATGATCTTAATCATATGTCGGTGGTTTCAAAGGTTACCTTTGGAAATACGTCAATTATGTTGACGGGTGATACCGAAACACCGGCTGAAACAGATATGCTTAAGAAAAAGAGCATAGATTATTCAGCTGATATTTTGAAAGTCGGACACCACGGCAGTAAAACATCTACGAGTGAGAAATGGCTTGAGGCTGTTGATCCGCAGTTTGCGGTTATATCCTGCGGTCTTGATAATGATTACGGTCATCCTCATAAAAATCTTGTCAACAGACTTGAAAAATTTGATATAGAATACTACCGTACGGATTTAGAAGGTAACGTGTTATTTAAATCTGACGGAAATGGATTTATATTAGTTAAGTAAATTATTTTTAGGAGCAGATATATTATGAAATGGACAGGACTTAATGAATTAAGAGAAAAATTTCTTTCTTTCTATGAAAGCAAGGAGCATCTCAGACTCCCGAGCTTTTCACTTATTCCACAGGGTGATAAGAGCCTTCTTCTCATCAATGCGGGTATGTCACCGATGAAGAAGTATTTTACAGGTGAAATAACACCTCCTTCAAACAGAGTTACAACCTGCCAGAAGTGCATCCGTACTCCTGATATTGAAAACGTCGGTAAGACAGCACGTCATGGTACTTATTTTGAAATGCTCGGCAATTTCTCTTTCGGTGATTATTTCAAGAGAGAAGCAATTGCATGGGGCTGGGAATTCTGTACTAAGGTTATGGAAATGGACCCTGAAAGACTCTATATCAGCGTTTACCTTGATGATGACGAAGCATACGATATCTGGACAAAGGAAATCGGTGTTGACGAGTCACATATGGTAAGATTCGGAAAAGCCGATAACTTCTGGGAGCATGGCGCAGGTCCTTGCGGTCCTTGCTCTGAGATTTACTATGACAGAGGTGAAAAGTACGGTTGCGGTTCTCCCGACTGTAAGGTAGGCTGCGAATGTGACCGCTATATTGAATTCTGGAATCTTGTTTTCACTCAGTTTGAAAATGACGGTAACAACAACTATACTCCGCTTGCAAGACCTAATATTGATACGGGTATGGGTCTTGAAAGGCTTGCTTGTATTGCACAGGATGTTGATAATCTCTTTGAGGTTGATACGGTTCAGAACATTATGAAGCATATCATCAAGATTGCCGGTGTTGAGTATCATGCTGACGAAAAGGCTGATGTTTCGCTCCGTGTTATTACTGACCATATTCGTTCAACAACATTCATGATCGGTGACGGTGTAATGCCTTCAAACAGTGGCAGAGGCTATGTTCTCCGCCGTCTCCTCAGAAGAGCAGCCAGACACGGAAGATTGCTCGGAATCAACCGTCCTTTTCTTGCTGAAGTGTGTGAAACTGTAATTGAAGAAAATAAAAATGCATACCCGAATCTTGTCGAAAAGAAAGATTTCATTATAAATGTTCTTAAAACTGAGGAGGAAAGCTTTAACAGAACTATCGACTCAGGTCTTGAAGTTCTAAACGAGATGATTGAGAATTCTGAGGGCAGTGAGCTTAATGCTGCAGATGCTTTTAAGCTTCAGGATACTTTCGGTTTCCCGATTGATCTCACAAGAGAGATTCTTGAAGAAAAAGGCATGACAGTCGATGAAGAAAAGTTTAAGGAGCTTCTTCTTGAACAGAGAAAACGTTCTCGTGACGCTCATAAGGGTGCGGGTGCTGAAGGCTGGAACGATACAGGTGTTGTTTCAAAGGGTATTGATGCAACTGTATTCAAAGGTTATGAAGCAACTGAAGCTGAAGGTAAGGTTATTGCAATCATCCTTGACGGCGAACGTGTTGAATCACTTGAAAACGATGTGTATGCCGCAGTTGTTACAAACGAAACAGCATTTTATGCTGAAAGCGGCGGTCAGGTAGGCGATACAGGCGTTATTGTTGGTGATTCATTTAAGTTTGAAGTTGAAAACACATCAAAAACAAATGACGGAGTATTCCTTCACTACGGTAAGGTAGTAGAAGGTGTTGAACTCAAACTCGGTGACAGTGTTAATACTGTTGTTGATGCGAAAAGAAGAGGAGCTATTGCGAGAAATCATACTGCTGCTCATATCCTTCAGGCAGCACTCAGAGAAACTCTCGGCTCTCATGTTGAGCAGGCAGGTCAGCTTGTAAATGAAAATGCCGTAAGATTTGATTTCTCACATTTCTCAGCTATGACTGCTGAAGAAATTGCAGCTGTTGAGAAAAAGGTTAACGAAATTATCCTTTCCGCAGCTCCTGTTACGATGACAGAAATGCCGATTGAAGAAGCTAAAAAATCAGGAGCTATGGCACTCTTCGGTGAAAAGTACGGTGACATTGTCCGTGTTGTTAAAGCAGGCGATTATTCAACTGAACTCTGCGGCGGTACTCACGTTTCAAATACAGGTAACCTTGGCTTGTTTAAGATTGTTTCTGAGTCATCTGTTGCTGCAGGCGTCAGAAGAATTGAAGGTGTAACAGGAGAAGGGGTTCTCGACTACATTGATTCACTCAACAATGCAATTATCGGTGCGGCTAAGGCATTGAAGGTTGCAAATCCTGCTGACCTTGAAAAAAAGGCTGTTGCTGTAGCAGCTGAGCTTAAGGATAAAGATAGAGAAATCAGTTCTCTTACATCTGAACTTACCAATCTTCGTTCAGGCAGCTTGTTTGACAATGCTGAAGAAATTGGAGGTCTTCGTGTTATCTCTGCGATTGCGGGTGAGGTAACTCCCGATGAGCTTCGTCAGCTTTCTGATAAAGCTAAATCAATGGGCGACGATATCATATGCGTTCTTGCTGCTGTAAACAAAGAAAAGGGTTCGCTTAATTTTGCTGCATCTTGCGGTAAAGGAGCTGTTGCAAAGGGAGTTAAAGCCGGTGATGTTGTTCGTGCTGTTGCTCAGAAAGCAGGCGGTAACGGTGGCGGTAAGCCTGATTTTGCAATGGCAGGCGCAAAGGAAGTTGACAAAGTAAACGATGCAATTTCTGCTGTTACAGAAATCGTATCTTCACTTATTAAATAAGGAGAATAATTATGGATTGTTTGTTTTGTAAAATTATAAACGGAGATATTCCTTCTGCAAAAGTTTATGAAGATGAAACTGTTTTTGCGTTCCGTGATATTGAGCCTCAGGCACCTGTTCATGTTCTTATAGTTCCGAAGCAGCATATCAAATCTGCTGCTGAAATTACTCCCGCAAACAGTGCGGTTGTTGCTCATATTTTTGAAGTAGCTGCTAAGATTGCAGAGGCTGAAGGTTTGGCTGACGGATACAGAATTGTCAACAATTGCGGTGACAGTGCAGGGCAGACTGTTAAGCACCTTCATTTCCACCTTATGGGTGGCAGAGAATTTACCTGGCCTGCGGGCTGATTGGGAGGTAACGAAATGTCAGAAGTTTATAAAATGACCATTGCCGGTCTTGAAAGAGAACTTCCGCTTTGTCCCATTAATGAAAATTTATCAATCGGTGCATTTATTATTTTCGGTGATGTTGAGCTTACTGTTGCTGCTTCTTCTGAATTGTTAAAAAAATGTCCTGAGTTTGATTATATAATCACACCTGAAGCGAAGAGTATTCCTCTTGCTTATGAAATGTCACGACAGAGCGGTAAACCTTACTTTGTTGTGCGAAAAAAAGCAAAGCTCTATATGCAGAATCCTGTGTCGGTCAGTGTGAGGTCAATCACAACCGACTCAGAGCAGGTTCTTATACTTGATGGTGCTGAGGGTGAAAAAATCCGTAATAAGCGCATTGTTATAGTTGACGATGTTATTTCAACGGGTGAATCGCTTGCTGCCGTTGAAAAGCTGGTTGAAAAGTTTGATGTCGATGTTGTAGCAAAAGCTGCGGTTCTTGCTGAAGGTGATGCCGCAGACAGAGATGACATTGTTTTCCTCGAAAAATTACCGCTTTTTGAAAGATGAATCTTAAGTACAGACCTTTTGCTGCGATTGGTATAACTGTTCTGCTGACACTGTTCCTGATTGTTTTTGTCAGCGAAAAATTTGCTCCGATATTCTTGTGTGCTGGAGCGTTTGCCTCATTAATTGCCTTGTTGTTCAAAAGAATGCGCGAGCGTCTTGTACCGTTGTATATTGCAGGTGCAATATTATTTTCGGGACTGATATACTATGCTGCAGCATCTGATGTTAAAGCGGTAGAGCCTTATATCGATAAAACAGCACACATAAGCGGTGAAATTACGGACAATCCGACATATTCTAATTACCGTTATTATTATATTTTGGATCTTAATGAAATTGACGGAAAACCGGTAAATTCTAAAATCAGATTATCGTTGCCCAATGAAGTTGATGCTGAGGTTTTTGATACAGTTTCATTGACTGTAAGTGTTTACGAAATTTCTTCTGAAAGTCGGGAAGTCAAACTATATTATTATTCTAAAGGCGTGTTCCTTGGTGCTTATTGTTACAATTCCGAGGATATTGATGTTAGGGTAGAAAAAGATGATTCTCACAGTATCAGGAAAAGCATTATAAACTTTAAAAATCTGATTGTCGGCAATATATCGGATAATATTCCGGGGGAAAAGGGTGCTACCGTGACAGCGATGTTGTTGGGCGACAAGTCTGACCTTACAGATGAACGGAATGAAAGCTTCAGAGAAGCAGGAATAGCTCCGATTTTTGCTGTTTCAGGTTTGCATCTTTCTATCTGGGTACTCGGATTGTTTGATTTACTCAAAAGCTTTGGAGTCAGGAAAAGACTTAATTCAATAATTTCCATTCTGTTTACAGTATTCTTTATGATTCTTACGGGGCTTACTCCCTCTGTCTGCAGATCAGGAATTATGATGATTTTGCTTCTTGTTGGAAATGTTTTCTATCGCAAGGCAGACTCTGTCAATTCACTGGGCTTTGTAGCTTTTGTGCTGTGTACGTTGAATCCGTATATAGCTGTTGATGCCGGGTTTTTGCTTTCTTTTTCAGCAACGTTCGGTATAGTAACACTTGTACCTCTGTGTGAAAAGTACATAATTTCTAAGTTTAATGAAAGTTGGTTCGGAAGTACTCTTAAAAGCATACTTGCTCCGATTGCTGTCAGTGTTTCGGCAAGTATTGCTGTTTTACCGTTTACAATACTTATGATCGGTCAGATTTCTGTTCTTGCTGTTTTATCCAATATTCTGTTGAGCTATGTAGCAACTGTATGTATGGTTGTCGGCGGACTTGCATCTTTAGTGAACGGTATACCTTTGGTTTCTGATGTTCTGTTTTCTGTAGCAGGATTACTATCGGGAATATTGCTGAAAACAGTTGACTTTTTGTGTGATTTTCCGATTACACTTATCAGCACTGAAAATATGTTCTGGAAAGTCGGAGCTTTAGTCGCTATTGCAATACCGATTTTTGCAGTTGCAAATTTTTCAAGAAAAAATATTTTCAAATGCATCTGTATAGCAATGTCTGCAAATATTATAATTTTCTCACTTGCATCGTACTTTTATTATGACGGTCTGACTCAGGTTCGTATCCTCAATGTCGGTGCAGGAATATCAGTTGTTGTATATTCTGACGGAGAAAAGATTGTTCTTACAGGTGAAGCGGACAGCTATGCCAAGCGATACCGCATTGAAGAAAATTTGGAATATTACAATCAAAGGCAAACGGATTTATTGCTGTTAGCAGATAAGAACGCGTTGAATGACCCGTCTAATTTTCAGATTATTGAATCTTGCGATTTCAGTCGAATAGTTTTACCTTATTCTGATCAGTCAATTGAAAGCTTTGTTGATGCAGATAACCTCTATGTTGAACCGCTCGCATCAATTGAGGTGTTTGACGGTGATAAGGTTAGATATATTACTTGTGAAAGCTATTCGCTTGCACTGTGTAGTTTTAATGATACGTCTGTTCTTTTCTTATTTGATTCTTACAAGAAGGCTGAAATACCTGAGGAATACCTGGAAGCGGATATTCTGGTCTGCCGTGGTTTTGTTCCGTATTGCATTTCACCTGAATTATATGAAAGTGTAATTGTATGCGGAGACGGTAAGACTGCACAGGCAGTTGTTGAGTATGTTACCTCATGCGGAGGTAATGTATTGCCTATGGCTAATTATGAATCTGTTTTAGTTAATATACGTGATGATTCACACAAAATTGTTGTATCGGAGGACTGAGAATGCCTGTTATAAAAGAAGATGAACTTAAAATGCAGATTAAAGCATCTCAATTCGCCAATTTATATTTAATTTACGGTGAAGAGAAGTATCTTGTTAAACACTATACTAATCTTCTTGAAAAAAAGATTGTTGATCCTGCTTTTGCGGATTTTAATTTACATGTCTATGACGGAAAAAATGTTGATCTTGATGATGTTGCCGTTGCGGCAGAAGCTCTTCCGATGATGAGTGAATATGCATGCATATTAATTAAAGATCTGCCTGTTGACGGTCTTAATGCTGAAGACAGTCAGAAGCTTGAAAACATCATCAGCGATATTCCTGAAACGACTGTTATCGTTATTTCGTTGCCTACACTTAATGTGAATTTAAAAAGTCCTAAGTGCAAGAAGCTTATGGATTCTTTTGTGAAAAACGGAAGTGTAGTTGAGTTTGCTCACTTTACGCTACAGAAGCTTGCAAAGCTTATTGAAAAGGGTGCAAAAGACAGGGGATGCTCATTTGGCTTTTCTGAGGCTAATTATCTCATTTCCTCTGTCGGAGACGATATGACTGTTGTTCTCAATGAGCTTGAAAAAATCTGTGCATACAAAAAAAGCGGTGTTGTAGCAAAAGAAGATATCGATGCGGTAGTTGTAAAAAGTATGCAGGCACGTGCATTTGACCTTGCAAAGGCACTGGTTGCAAATAATTGTGATACAGCCATGTCTATTCTTGATACGTTGATCTCAATGAAAGAAGAGCCGATAAGTATTCTTGGCGCTATTATCACTCCGTATATGGATATGTACAGAGCAAAGGTGTACCTTTCAGGCGGCTTACGTTCGGAAGATGCAGCTAAGGATTTTAATTATAAAAATAAAGAATTCAGGCTTACCAATGCAGCGAAAAGTGCTTCGAAATACTCTGTAAAACAGTTGAGAAGCTTTCTTGAAGTGCTTTTTGAAGCTGATAATATGTTAAAATCAACTTCTGTCAATTCAAGGCTCGTACTCGAACAGACCATTACCAGATTGTTGCTGGTTTCTAACGGTGAAAAAATATGATAAAAGTTGATAAAATAATTGTGGTTGAAGGTAAGTACGACAGAATCAAACTTTCTTCAATCATTGACGGTGTTATAATCGAAACGGATGGTTTTGGCATTTTTAAGAACAAAGAAAAGCAAAGACTTCTCAGAAAGCTTGCTGAGAAAAAAGGTTTACTTATTCTTACTGACAGTGATTCAGCAGGTTTTATAATCAGAAATTTTATTACTTCTATTGTTCCGAATGAATATATAACCAATGCATATATTCCTGATGTCTTCGGTAAAGAAAAACGCAAGGAAACTGCTTCTAAAGAAGGTAAACTTGGTGTCGAGGGTGTTTCTGTTGAAATTATTATGAAGGCATTGGAAAATGTCGGTATCGGTTGTACTTACACTGAATCAGCAGAGAGAAAGCTTATAACAAACCTTGATTTGTATGATGACGGTCTCAGCGGCACACCTGAAAGTAAGTTAAACAGGCTTAAACTGCTTAGATATCTCGATTTGCCTCAGAGATTAAGTACAAAGGGGCTTATTGAAATTATTAACACTCTTATGACATATGAAGAATATAAAACTGCTGTTGAAAAAAGCAGGGAGGTAGAATTATGAGAATCGGACACGGATATGATGTTCACAGACTTTGTGAGGGACGTAAGCTGATAGTCGGAGGCGTAGAAATTCCGCATGAATCAGGCTTGCTTGGTCACTCGGATGCCGATGTGCTTCTTCACGCTATCAGTGATTCGTTGCTCGGTGCTGCTGCTATGGGAGATATCGGTGCTATGTTTCCTGATACAGATCCTGCTTTTAAAGATGCAGACAGCCTGGTTTTGTTAAGGCAAGTTGTTTTAAGACTTAATGATGCAGGTTTTAAACCGGTAAATATTGATGCTACTATAATTGCACAGAAACCGAAAATGCGTCCTTATATTGATACTATGCGAGAGAATATTGCAAAGACTCTCGATATCGACGTTTCATGTGTCAATGTTAAAGCTACAACCGAGGAAAAATTAGGGTTTACAGGCAATTGTGAAGGTATTGCAGCGCACTGTGTGTGTCTTATTGATTGAATTTTAAAACTGTGTTAAAATGTGTGAATAATAAAGATTGGGTGAATGCTTATGGCTGAAAAGTTTGAAAACATAAAATTATTCTGGGACAGACTTTTGTCGGTCTTTTCCGTTTTCACTCTTACTGACCTTGTGGATATTGCGCTCGTTGCTTTTGTAATTTTCAGTGCTATTAAAATGCTCAAGGAAACAAGAGGAATTCAGATTGTTAAGGGATTGTTGGTTGTTGGTGCATTATATTTTGTAATCAGTTTGTTGGATATGCACGCAAGCTCATTTTTGTTTAAAACGCTTCTTTCAGATTTTATTATTGTACTTATTATTTTGTTTTCTCCTGAAATCAGGCATGCACTTGAAACTATGGGCAGAAGAAACTTTGCTTTCTTTAATTTTTTCGGTGCCCAACAGGGCGATTCGATGTATGAACGCAAAAAGGCGGCAGTGCTTGAGGTTTGTAAAGCTTGCACTGAAATGAGCGATAAAAAAATCGGTGCACTTATTGTTTTCGAGAGAGAAACTATGATTGGTGACGTAATTAAAACCGGTACCGTTATTGACGCAAAGGTGAACCGTGACCACATTGAAAGTATCTTTTTTCCGAATTCTCCTTTGCACGACGGCGGTCTTGTAATAAGAGACGGTAGGGCCTATGCTGCAGGTTGTATCTTACCGCTTACGGATAAGGATATGCTTACCACTCATCTTGGTACAAGACACCGAGCAGCCCTGGGTATCACCGAAAAAAGCGATGCTGTTGCTGTGGTTGTTTCTGAGGAAACAGGTAAAATTTCGGTTGCCCATTCCGGTACTTTGCACAGAGGTGTTTCTGACGGTGTGCTTATGGAAAAACTGTTTAGTTATGTTTTGCCACAGCAGGAAAATGCAGTTAAAGAAATTATCAGTTCAAAAATCAGCAAGCTATTTAAAAAGATAAAAGGGGAAAAAAAGAAATGAGTAAACGTTTGTTGAATTTGCGAGGACTTTTTTCCAACACAAAGTTTCTTGTTGTTTTCTCAATAGTTCTTGCTTTTATTTTCTGGATTGTTGTTGCAATTGAATATACACCTATTGTTCAGAGCGTTATTGAAGACGTTCCGATAGTTATTGATATGGCTGATACGGCTCCCGAAAGACTCGGCCTTAAACCTTTTGGTATTGAGAATCTTACCGTAAATATTACTGTAGAGGGTAAACGTTACGATGTTGGCGGAAAAAAGGTGACAGCTGATGATTTTGAAGTTGAAGCCGAAACAGCTTATGTTGATTCTGCAGGTGAAAAGGCACTTGCGATTAAGGCAACACCTGTCAATGCAAACGCTGAATATGAAATAGTTGATTTGTCATCGGACTATATCAACGTGTTCTTTGACAGAGAAGTCACAAAAGAAATCAGTTTGTCACCCAGAATTACTTCTGATTCAGGTGATATTGCTGCTGAAGGATTTGTATTTTATGAAGAAGAAGTCAGTGTTGAAAAAACTATAAGTGTAACCGGACCTAAAACGGAAATTGATAAAATTCAGGAAGCTTACCTCGAAATTAACCTCGATGAACCTTTAGCATCAAGCAAGGCTGTTGAAGGAGCAATCGTTTTTGAAACCGGTTCAGTTGATGAAGTTAAATACATTAAGGTTGACGGAGAAAAGGTTGAAAACGTCAAACTTACGGCAACAATTCCGATTTATAAATTGCAGACTTTGCCTGTTGCGGTTTCGTTTACCCATGCTCCTAAAGCTTACCTTGATGCACCTCTTGAATTTGTTTCAAGACCTGAAAAGGTTTATGTTGCAGTGCGTCAGGACGGCACGGACGAGCTTTCAGAGCTTGTTGTCGGTGAAATTGATTTTTCTGCTATAACTCCCGTGAAGCATGTTTTTGCTTTTGATACTGCTGATATTAAAAACGCAAAAATTCTTGATAATACTAAGAAAGTAGAAGTTACTTTACAGCTTCCTGAAGGTATCAGTACAGGAAAAGTGAATGCTTTGAAAGATAATATCACTATTGAAGGTGCAGATGAAAATTCTGTGTATGATATAGAAATTGAAGGTTCAGGCATTGTTACCGTCTGTGCAGATACGAATGATATTCCTGATATCAAACCGAATGATATTCACGGAGTAATTAATATTGCTGATGTTGATATTACCGGTGACGGTCAGCGGTTACCGATCAGGTTTACCGTTATGTATTCCGAGGATTGTTGGGTAGCCGGTACATATTTTGCAACCGTTAAAATCAGATAATTTTAAAGTAAGAGAAGATTTTCTTCTCTTACTTTGTTTTTAGGGAATAATTATAGTTTTTTTAATAAATATTTTAATATTTTATGTTGTAAATTTATTTTGGTTTGTGTTATAATAATATGAAAAATATTATGGATAATTATATGTTTGGAGGTGTTGAATTGAAAAAGCTGAGAGCTTTGATTGCGTTTTTTCTTGTGTTTGCAATTATTACTTCTTTTTCGGGATGTTCATTTCGTCTTGATAGCTTTGACAATTTAATGCGACCTCCTAAACTTATCGGAAAGTACCAGGGGCTTCAGGATGCATTTGAGAGTGCAATAAAAGAAAAGTTTTCTTTACTTACTCCTGAAAACGGTGACCATCAGTCATCTTTTGTTATTGTAGATATTGACAAGGATGGAATGGAAGAAGCGTTTGTTTTCTATGTACTTACGGATACACCTGAAATTGCGAAGGTTTCTTTTTTCAGGTATGCTGAAGATGAATGGAAATATATTTCTACCCAGGACGGTCTCGGTAATACCGTTGATAAGGTTATAGTTTCGGATCTTGATAATGATGAAAAATCCGAGGTGTTGATTGGTTGGTATCTGTTTTCAAGTAAGAGTAACAGAGCTTTTTCTGAATATTCTGTAACTCAGGATACTTTCAGTCAGATTTCCTCGTATCCGTATACTCATTTTGATGTAGTTGATGTTAATGGTGACGGTTGCAGCGACGTTCTTACATTGACTGTGGATGCTTCAATTCCCGATAAGCTTACCGCTACCGCTAAAGTATATAATCTTGACCAGAGCAGTAAGTCACTTTCTCTGTACGGTGAAACTCCTATGGACGGTAATATTTCCGCATATTCGTCAGTAACGATGGAAACTATACAGAACTCTAACTACATTTACGTTGAAGCAACAAAGGGTCTTAATGAATCAATTACTGAAGTTATTTATTGGGATGCCAAGACGAATAAGTTGGTTTCGCCTTTGTTTGATATTGCATCGCAGTCAACAATTCTTACATGGAGAAACATAAATCTTTTTGTTTTTGATGTTGATGCTGATAAATTCCTTGAAATTCCCACAAGCGTAGAAATGCCGGGGTCTGTTGTTACAACTTCAGATACTCTGAATTCATCGTCAACAATGACTTCTGATAATAACCCTGCGACAAAACTGTATTTTACCAGATGGGTAAAATACAGGGACGGAAAGCTTGTTCCGGTTCAGTATTCAATTGTAAATAAACAATTGGGTTATATGCTGAATGTCAAAAGTTCCTGGGTTGGTAGAATTACTGTTTGCGGTAATGACGGTCAGTGGGATTACTATCGATGGAATGCATCGAAAGGTGAAATAAGTGATTTGTTGCTTAGTGTTTATGCGTACAATAATTCTGACGAGCAAGAAGCAAAAAAATTTACAGGATATGAAATTTTAAAAACCACGTCTACCAAAACGTATGTTTACAGAATTTCAGATAAGGGTAAAGAGTTTGGAATAACTGATGATTTGCTTGCGAAAAGTTTTATTTTAACTGATTTTGGGGGATTACGATGAATAAAGTGAAGATTTTAGTTGCTGAAGATGAAGCTCCTATCCGCGAATTTATTGTCATAAATCTTAACAGATCCGGTTATGAAGTTATTGAAGCTTTTGACGGACAGGATGCATACGAAAAGTATTTTCAGGAAGGCGATTCGATTAAAATTGCAGTTTTGGATATTATGATGCCGAGAATGGATGGACTTGAACTCTGCAAAAAGCTCAGAAGTATGAACAACAACATAGGTATAGTAATGTTGACAGCTAAAACGCAGGAAATGGACAAGGTTACCGGTTTGTTGCTCGGAGCAGATGATTACATTACCAAACCGTTTTCACCGTCAGAGTTTACAGCACGTGTAGATGCGCTTGCTCGCCGTGTTTCTGCAGTCAGGTCTGCTGATGACAATGATGATAATGTCATTGTTTCGGGCCCCTTCAGGCTTGATTGTAAGAGCCGTTCATTAACTAAAAACGATGTTTATATTGACATAACTCAGGTGGAATTTCAGATACTTGAGTATTTCTTCAGAAATCAGGGAACGGCACTCAGCAGAACAGATATTCTTAATTATGTCTGGGGTGCTGATTACTACGGAGAAGAGAAAATTGTCGATGTTAATATCCGTAGGGTAAGAAAAAAGATCGAAGAAGATCCTTCAAATCCCAAACATTTACTTACGATATGGGGTTTGGGATACAAGTGGGTCTGATTTAAAATTATGTTGTAAAAGGAGGTGTACGCATTGTCAGCAAAAAAGAAGAGTGCAAGAACAATTAACGGTTTTAACGGTCTTACTAAGCGTTGGTTTATTCAGACAACGATTATTGTTATTGCTTTTTTGCTTGTTATCTGTGTTGTCGGTGCGTACATTGTACATTCCTATTATTATAACTCTGTTGACCGCAGAATGATAAATTATTCGAGCAGTGCGGTTGATGCGTATTTTGAAAGTTTCTCAAGTGATGATGCAACCTTTGAAAAAGGTGCACGCAGTTTTATTTATGATTTTAAGGATAAGGCAACTGTTGAAGTTTGGGTTATTGATAAATACGGTAATGTCATAATTTCTTCAAGTGGATTCCCGATTAACAGCAGTACTCTCGTTCCTGAATATGAAGCGGCCGTAACTGATCTTAATAATGTTGCAAGATGGACGGGAGAACTTGATTCGGGTGAAAAAGTATCCGCTTTAACAAAACCCATACTTAATTCAAAAAGCGAAATTATCGGTGCGGTACGTTATCTTGTTTCTCTTGAAGAAATTGATGCACAAATCAATACCTGGTACGCTCTAATTTTCCTTGTGTTCCTTCTGCTTGTCCTTGTGTTGTTGATTTCCGGTGTTGTTTTTATCAATTCGATTGTAAAGTCAATTCGCGATATCAATGATACGGCCCGAATGATTGCTGACGGTAATTATGATGCACGTATTGACCATTATCTATATAAGGATGAGGTCGGCGAGCTGTGTGATACAATCAACAATATGGCTGAAAAAATAAAAATGTCTGATAAAATCAAGAATGATTTTATCTCAACCGTATCCCATGAGTTGCGTACACCGCTGACGGCAATCAAGGGGTGGGGAGAAACTCTGTTACAAATTTCAGATACCGATCCCGCACTTACCGAACGTGGTATGGGTGTTATCATCAGCGAATCATCAAGACTTAACGGTATTGTTGAAGAGCTTTTGGATTTTTCAAGGATGCAAAGCGGAAGAATGTCTTTAAAAATTGAAAAGATGGACGTTCTTGCGGAACTTGATGAAACTGTTTTTGCCTTCAAGGACCGAGCAATGCGCGAAGGCAAAGAGCTTGTCTATACCGCACCTAATCTGCCGGCACCTATGGACGGTGACCCCGACAGAATCAAGCAGGTTTTTGTTAATGTACTTGATAATGCTTTGAAGTATACAAAGCAGGGCGGCAGAATTCTGACAGTAGCGGATATTGCTGACGACAGGATTAAAATTACCGTTTCTGATACAGGTTGCGGTATTTCCGAAGAAGATTTACCGCATGTTAAGGAAAAGTTTTATAAAACAAATATGACTGTTCATGGTTCGGGAATCGGACTTGCAGTCGTTGATGAGATTATCCGTATGCATAACGGAACATTTGATATTGACAGTATTCTCGGTAAAGGCACAACTGTTACAATCTATTTTGATATTGACCATGTTGAAATTGAGGATGCATGGGACATTGGTGAAGCGATTGCCAAAGAGAATGAAAAGCGTACTATGGAGGAAGAAGAAAATGCCTGATAATAAGAAACACAGCGTTGGCGGTCAGGCCCTGATGGAAGGAATTATGATGCAGGGTCCGAAGGGGACTGCAATGGCATTAAGATTACCTGACGGAAGAATTGAAACTCAGCTGAAGAAGGTTACTCTTCTCAGAGATAAATATAAGTTTTTCAGAATTCCGTTTATCAGAGGTCCCGTTAATTTTGTTGAACAGATGATATTCGGATATAAATGCCTGATGGAATCTGCCGAAAAGACAACTGTTATGGAAGATGACGGCGAGGACATGTCCAAGCTCGACCAATGGCTTACTGATCATTTTGGTCATAAGATGATGGCGGTGATCGGTGCTATAGCTATGGTAATAGCTCTTGTTATCGGTTTTTTCCTGTTTATGTGGTTACCTTCGTTTGTGGCTGACCTTATTCTCGGTGAAGGAATGAATACCTGGAAGCCTGCTATTGAAGGAGTTATGAGGATTATTATCTTCATAACATATATGTATCTTACGTCACTTATGAAGGACATCAAGCGATTGTTTATGTACCACGGAGCTGAACATAAATCTATTTTCTGCTACGAAAAAGGTCTTGAACTCACCGTTGAAAATGTAAAAAAACAGAAGAGATTTCATCCTCGTTGCGGTACAAGCTTTATCTTTCTTTCCTTGATTGTCAGTATTGTGATTTCAACAACCGTTGTTATAATCTGGCCGGAGTTAAGAAATGAGGAAATGCGACTGCTCTGGATGGGCATCAAGATTTTGCTTCTCCCTCTGATTATGAGTGTCGGTTATGAAATGATTCGTCTTGCAGGTAAACACGATAACATTCTTACACGTATAATATCAGCACCGGGTACGCTGATGCAGAGAATAACTACCAAAGAGCCGACAGACGATATAATCGAAGTTGGTATTATGTCTTTGAAGGTTGCTCTTGGTATTGAAGAAGAAAATATCAACGAATTGAATAAAGAAACAGAAGTTGAAAATAATGACGATTAATGAAGCTTACCGAACAGGTGTCGATATCCTTGAAAGCAATGCAGTGACTGATGCGGAATTTGATGCAAGATGTTTGCTTGAGTTTGCTCTCGGTATTGACTCAACACGTTTTTTTGTATCACGTTCAGATTTGATTGATGATGCGGATTTTCAGGCTTATTCTAAATTGCTTTGCAGAAGAATAAGCGGTGAACCGTTGCAGTATATTCTCGGCAAATGGGAGTTTATGAGTAATGAGTTCTACGTAGGAAAAGGTGTTCTTATTCCGAGACCTGAAACCGAGAAACTTGTTGAGCTTGCAAAAGAATATATAACTGATATTGAAAGACCTGTTGTAATAGATTTGTGCTCAGGTTCGGGATGTATAGCCATAAGTATTGCTAAGTTACTTCCGGACGCTACGGTATATGCAGTTGAAAAATTTGACGAAGCTTTTGATTATCTTAAAAAAAATATTGCGCTTAACACAGCTGATAATGTTATCGCTGTCAAAGGTGATATTTTTGATAAAGGTATTTTAAAGGATGTTTCTGCTGATCTGATTGTTTCCAATCCGCCGTATATCCGTAAAGCAGATATTAAGACACTTTCAAAAGAGGTTCAGCGTGAGCCTGTAACCGCACTTGACGGCGGTGAAGACGGATACGATTATTATCATTTTCTGTCATCGTATTGGCTGAATGAATTTCTTGGGAATAACGGAGCAATGATGGTTGAGTGTGCTGAAGACCAAGGTGACTGTATTTCGCAGTTTTTTTCAGAATATGCTGATAAAACTGAAATAATTTATGATTTTAACGGGTTACAGCGGATTGTAGCCGCCTATAAGTAAAAGGAGAAAAATATGATTTTAAGTTTGTTGCGCAATTTTGGCGATTTTGATATTGTAAATTTAATAATCCGCCTTTCTGCGAGTGCTTTTGTTGTTTTCTGTACAATACCGATTCATGAATTTGCGCACGCTTTTATTGCCTATAAACTTGGTGATCATACAGCCAGACTTAAAGGCAGACTTACAATCAATCCGTTGGCACATATCAACTGGATAGGTGCTTTGATGATTTTTCTTGTAGGCTTCGGTTATGCTGAGCCCGTGCCGGTTAACATCAGAAACACAAAATTGAAAAACAAGAAGGCTGCAATGGCTCTTATTGCTGTTGCAGGTCCTGTTTCCAACCTGATAATGGCATTTATTTCTTTGTTTTTTATGTTTGTAATTCAGAAGTTTTTCGGAATGAATGACCACATATTTGTGTCGTCATCATATTATTTCCTTTATTTTGTTACATCAATAAATATTAATCTTGCGGTATTTAATTTGCTTCCGGTTCCGCCGCTTGACGGTTCACGTATTCTATTTGTATTTTTGCCTACGAAATATTACTTTTCTGTAATGAAATATGAAAGATATATTTCCCTCGGAATTATGCTGTTGCTTTTTACAGGTGTTTTGACTACACCGCTTGTGAAACTTTCTAACCTTGTTTTACAGTTGTTTATTTCGTTCTTTGAACTCATTTTCTAAGGAGTAATTTATGGAAACAATTTCCTATAAATTGGATGTATTTGAGGGCCCGATGGATCTCTTATTGCATCTCATAAGTAAACATAAAATTGATATTAATGACATTCCTATTCTCCTTCTTGTTGAGCAGTATCTCGACTATGTTCGTCAGATGCAGGAAGAGGATATGGAAGTTGCCAGCGAATTCCTTGAAATGGCTGCCAGACTTGTTTATATTAAAACAGTGTCATTGTTGCCTGTTCATGAGGAAGAAGCTGATGCCCTTAAAACTGAATTGCAGGGCGAACTTTCTGAATATAAAGACTGTAAGCTTATGGCACAGAAACTTTCTGAAATTGCCGACGGTTTTGATTATCATTCACGCAAACCGGAAAAATTTGCACCTGATATGACATATACAAGGCTTCATGAGCCGTTTGAGCTTATTAAGGCTTATATAGCCGCAGTCGGAAGAGGAAAAAGGAATCTGCCTCCGCCAATTGAAGCTTTTTCGGGAATTGTTGCACATAAGATTGTTCCGATAAGAGAACGTGTCGGCTTTATTATGGACAAGCTTTTCAAAAGAAAGAAGCAGCGATTCAGAACATTTTTTGAGAAAGCGGAATCGCGTTCGGAAATGGTTGCCACATTTCTTGCTTTACTCTCGCTGACAAAAGATAAGAAGATAATTTTAACGGATGTTGAAGGTGACCTTGAAGTAGAAATGGTCGATTCGGATATTAACTTTGATGTGGAGGAACACTACGCGGATGAAAATGAATGAGTTGCAGGCTGCTGTTGAAGCAATTCTTTTTGCGGCAGGTGAGCCGCTTGAGCTTGAAAGAATTGCCGAAGCGCTTGAAATAGAAAAAGAAATGGTTGAATCTGTTTTGTTTGAACTTGGCAGGAAACTTGATGAAAATTGTAGCGGAATCTGCCTTGTCAGAATGGATGACCTTTATCAGCTTTGTACCCGTCAGGAATATGCCGATGTAGTTCGTGCCGTTCTTGAAATCAAGAAAAATGCACCGCTTTCAAATGCTGCATTTGAAGTGCTTGCAGTTATCGCATACAATCAGCCTGTTACAAAAGCTTTTATCGAGCAGGTGAGAGGTGTTGATTGTTCGGGTGTAATTCAGACTTTGATTTTGAAAGGTCTTGTTGAAGAACGAGGACGGCTTGAATTGCCGGGCAGACCTCTTATTTACGGTACAACACCGGAATTTCTGAAATGTTTCTGTGTGAACAATCTTTCGGAACTTCCCGAGTTGCCTGATCATGAGGATATGCCTAAGAATGATGAGCTGCCAAATCAGCTTGAAATTAATCTTGATGACGGGCAGATAATTGAGAATACAGCAATTACAGGAGAAATCCAGACTGTTGAAAATGTTGAATAGGAGGTGTTGTTTGTGACAGCCTTGTACATAATTCTCGGAATAGTTTTGTTTTTCATTGCGGTACTGAGCATTCCGGTTGTTCTTGATATGGAATACGGTGATGTTTTTAAGCTCAGAGTGTCATGGTTGTTTGTTAAAATTAACATCCTTCCAAAAGATGAAAGCAAAAAGAAACCTAAAAAGGAAAAAAAGCCAAAACCTGAAAAAACTCAGGAAGAAAAGCCTGCAGAAGAAAACCTTGCTGTTGATGCACCAAAGAAGGATAACCCGATTAAAATCTTTTACGAAGATCAGGGTGTGCTCGGTATAGTTGAACTGATAAATAACGTTGCATCGTACCTTGGTAAGTTTTCTAAAGGTTTTCTTAAAAGCATTTATATAAAGAAACTCAGAATAAGAATCCGGGTTACCGAAGGCGACGCAGCACAGACTGCGATTAAATACGGAAAGTTTTGTCAGATGATTTATCCTCCGCTTGGATTTATTTGCTCATCGTGTCATGTTAAAGATTATGACGTAAATATCCGGGCTGACTATTGCGGTGACAAAACAAAGGGTGAGTTTGAAACTAAAGTTGCACTCATCCCGAGAAGTGTAATCAATGCCGGTATTGCTTTTGTATTCCGGCTTGTGGTAAGGCTTGTAAAAGCATTACTTGTATATTTAAAAGCTAAAAAGAAAAACAATAATTTGAAAGGCGGACAAGAACAATGAAAGATCAGTCAGCATCAGGAATTTTAGCAACAGCTATTGACAGAATTAAGGAAATGGTTGATTGTCAGACAATTATCGGTGATACAATCGATGCAGGTGAAGGTATCAGAATTATTCCGATTTCAAAAGTTACATATGGTTTTGCTTCAGGAGGTTCTGATTTTCCGACAAAAACATCAAAGGAACTCTTTGGCGGCGGTGGTGGTGCCGGTGTAACAATTTCTCCCGTAGCTTTCCTTGTTATCAAGGATGGTGACGTCAGCGTTAAGTATGTATCAGAAGGCGCTGAGAATTCCGCAGAAAGAATCATCAGCATGGTTCCCGATGTAGTAAACAAGGTAACTGACGTTGTTACAAAATTCAAGTCAGACAAGACAGCTGATGTTGTTGATTCTGTTTTTGAAGAAATCGAATAATTCGTATTAAATAAAATAACCTCTGCCCGCATATAATTTACGGGCAGGTGGTTGTATGATTAAAAAGTTAATATCATTTTGTGTAATACTTTCGATGTGTGTGCTGAGAGTTTCTGCTTTTAATGCCGGATCGCTTTCGGCTGAGTGTGCTGTTGTCGTTAATGTGCATACAGGTGAAGTTCTGCTTTCTAAGAATGGAGATAAGAGGCATTCAATGGCAAGCACTACAAAGATTATGACTGCTTTGCTTGCTGTTGAGTCAGGAAAACTGCAGAGTGAGATTATTGTTTCCGACGATATGCTGAAGGTCGAAGGGACATCGATGGGTCTTGTTGGTGGCGACAGTGTTTCTTTGGATGAGTTGGTTTACGGAATGATGCTATCTTCGGGAAATGATGCGGCAAATGTTACTGCTTTGTTTCTTGGCGACAGCATTGAAAACTTTGCTTCTGTGATGAACAATCGTGCCGCTGAAATAGGTATGAAGAATACATCTTTTGTAACACCTTCAGGTCTTGATGCAGAGGAACACTATTCTACTGCTTATGATATGGCTCTTCTTGGTATGACTGCCGTTAAGAACCCTAAGTTCGTTTCGGTATGTTCCGAAAAAAGTGCGACGTTGACCTTCGGTAATCCGCCGTATGAAAGGAAACTGTACAACCATAACAAGTTACTAAATCTTTATGATCACGCTCTCGGTATCAAAACCGGATTTACGAAAAAAAGCGGCAGGTGTCTGGTGTCGTATGCTAAAAAGGATTCGGCTGAACTTGTTGCTGTAACATTGAATGCGCCTGATGATTGGAACGATCACAGAAAAATCCTTGATTATGGATTTTCCAAGCTGAGCGAAAGGGTTGTAAAACCCGATTTACCTGTGCAAATCTCTGTTGTGGGTGGCGTGACAGATTCTGTCGGCATCAGTGTGAAACCGTATGCATACGCGTGTACAGACAATCAGGATAGTTCTCACAGACTGTTTATCGACAAGTTTATCTATGCTCCGGTTGCTTCGGGTGAAGTTGTAGGGTACTGTGAGTATTATCTTAACGGCAATTTAGTTGCAACGGAACCGGTTGTCACATCCGGAAGTGTGCAAGGGATGAATTAACGAACCAAAGGAGTAATAAAATGACTGATGATAGAATCAGGCTTCAGAAGTATTTATCGCAGTGTGCGGTAGCTTCTCGCAGAAAATCCGAAGAATTGATTGCTTCGGGTAAAGTTAAGGTTAACGGTAAGGTAGCCGGACTCGGCGACAAAATCAATCCTAAGCGCGACACCGTTACGGTTAGCGGAAAGAAGATTGTGTCTTCAAAAAAGCATTATTATATTATGCTTCACAAGCCGAGAGGCTTTATAACTACAATGGACGATGAGCTCGGGCGAAAATGTGTGGCTGAGCTCGTTAAAGATGTCGGTGCGCGAGTTTACCCTGTGGGCAGGCTTGACAGAGATTCCGAAGGTCTGCTTATTATGACAAATGACGGTGAGTTTGCTAATTATCTTACTCATCCCTCTAAGCATGTGCCTAAAACATACAGAGTAACCGTACGTCCCGATGTTACGGAGGACCATCTTATTGCTTTCAATGAGGGTATTGAAATTGACGGCAGAAAAACTGCACCGGCAGATGCGCATATAATTGAAAAAAGTGAAAACAGAGTTGTACTTGAAGTGATTTTGCACGAGGGCAGAAACCGTCAGATCCGCCGTATGTGTGAGGCTTTGGGTCTTGAAGTTGCGCGTCTTAAACGCACTCATATCGGCTCTTTAAAGCTCGGTATGCTTCCTCAGGGTAAGTGGCGCAATCTTACCGAGGATGAGGTTCATCGCCTTAAGGTTTCTTCAGGTATGCGTGTAAATAAATTTTAGGAGCTTTTGTATGCTTAAATTTGTGCCGTTTAATTATGATGAATTAGGTTTGCCTTTTTTTGAAGATAACACTCTTGTAGGTTATATTGGTTACGACCTTTCAGATAACAACAGAGAATGCGGTAAATGTGTTTTCAGGCTTAACGGTTATTCAATGGAGATACTTTACGTGGATTCATACGATAATGACCCTGAAACTGTTGAAGGTCTTATAAGAAGTGCGTTGAACTACGGCGGAAACCGAAATGTTTATATGGCGGATTACAAAGCAGACAAAGGATTGGATGTTGCCGTTACATTAGGGTTTGAAGAAAATAAAGGTGTTTATTCGGGTGATATTCCGTCACTGTTACAAGGAAGTTGCTGTAAAGGAAAATAAGAGGTATTTGATATGGTAAGAAGTATGACAGGTTATGGTCGTCACCAGGAGACAATTGATTCGATGAACATAACTGTTGAAATTAAAAGTGTTAACCACAGATATTTTGACTTTTCATCAAGAACACCGAGAATTTACGGTTTTCTTGATGAGAAGCTTAAGAGCTTCGTGCAGTCAAAGGTTGCACGCGGAAAGATTGAATGTTATGTTCAGGTGGACAACCTTGAGGATGACAGTGTAGTTGTTGAAATCAATCACTCTCTTGCAAAGGGATATGTTGAGGCGTTCAAATCTCTTTCTGAAGAATATAATCTCGACAATAATCTTAATGCAGGAATTCTCGCTCGCTTTAATGATGTGTTACTCATTCGCAAGGAAGAAGCGGATGAAGAGAAGATCTGGAATGCAGTTAAAGCTGTTGCCGAAACTGCCGTAGACAAATTTATTTCAATGCGTAAGGTTGAGGGTGAAAAGCTTCGTGATGATATCTGCTCACGTGCTGATAATATTCTTGAAAAGGTTGAATATGTGGAATCACGTTCACCTGAAACTGTCAAGGAATATACTCAGAAGCTTCTTTCAAGAATGAATGATGTGCTTTCGGGGGTAAATGTTGACGAAGCAAGAATTCTTACTGAGGCCGCAATCTATGCTGATAAAATTGCTGTTGCGGAAGAAACCGTAAGACTCAGAAGCCACCTTGAACAGCTTAAAGGCTTTTTTGAATCTGAAGAAGCTATCGGCAGAAAAATGGATTTCCTTGTTCAGGAAATTAACCGTGAAGCAAATACAATCGGCTCAAAGGCTTGTGATGTTGAGATCGCACGTTGTGTTCTTGATATCAAGTCTGAAGTCGAGAAAATTCGCGAACAGGTTCAGAATATAGAGTAAGGAGTTTGTTATGAAACTGATTAATATAGGTTTTGGTAATATGGTCAACGCTGAGCGTATTATTGCGATAATAAGCCCCGAGTCTGCACCTATCAAGCGAATTGTTCAGGTGTGTAAGGAAAACGGCACTCTTATTGATGCGACTCACGGAAGACGTACACGTGCGGTTATCATAACGGATTGTGATCAGGTTATTCTGACGTATCTTCAGGCTGAAACTGTTGCCAACAGACTTGATGAAGAAAAGGATTATGAGGAGGATGATGAAGATGCATAATGATGGCTTGCTTGTTGTTCTCTCAGGTCCTTCCGGTTCAGGCAAAGATACGGTTCTTGCTGAATTATTTAAGCTTGATATCGGGCTTGTGCAGTCCGTTTCAATGACAACAAGGAAACCCAGAGATAACGAACAAGATGGCGTAGACTATATCTTTGTAGATGAGAATTGTTTCGTTTCTGCAATTGAAAACGGAAAAATGCTTGAATATGCCAAGTACGGAAATAATTATTACGGCACACCGAAAGCTCCGGTTGATAACTGGCTTAGTGAAAATAAAATTGTTGTGTTAAAAATCGAAGTACAGGGTGCAGGAAATATAAGAAAACTTTATCCGGATGCTGTAAGTATTTTTCTTACACCGCCGAACAAGCAGATTCTTGAAGAGCGTTTGCGAAACAGAGGCAGTGAGAACGACGAAGATGTCAGACGCAGACTTGATATTGCGTGTAACGAACTTGAAAGAATCTGTGAGTATGATTACGTTGTAGTTAACGACGACCTTAAGGACGCCGTCAGAGATATAAAAACAATAATTTTTGCTGAAAAACTTAAAGTAAGCAGAAGAAATAAAATTTTAAGCGAGGTAAATAAATAATGTTTGATCAGAACAAAAAATTTAAATTCAATCCGGATCTCAGCTCAGTACTTTCAAATCATATGAGCCGTTATTCACTCGTAAGAGCTACTGCAAAAAGAGCTCGCGAAATCTCAGAAGAGGCAGAAGATGACGGAATCATTCTTGTCGAAAAACCCGTAAGTATTGCTATTGATGAAATCATTGACGGCAAATACGAAATTGTTGAACCCGACGAAATCAAGAATTTATAATTTTAAAAGTTTTCAGGAGGTAGAATATGTCTGAGTACATAATTGCATCGGTTGCAATTGAAAATTCAACCAATTCGTATGATATGGCATATGACTACCTTGTTGATGAAAAATACTCAAACTTAAAGCCCGGATGCAGAGTTCTCGTTCCGTTCGGAAATGGTAATAAATGCCGCCAGGGAATAGTAATGAGTGTTTCTCGCTCTGATATAACAACAGATAAATTAAAAAGTATAATGCAGGTTATTGACGGAGAGCCGATTCTTTCCGATGAAATGATTAAGCTGATTGAATGGCTGAAAGAACGCACTTTCTGTACGCTTTTTGATGCTGCTAAGACAATTCTCCCTGCAGGTATGTGTCATCGTGTTGTTACAACTTATGCAGCTGTAGGTGATGTAGATTTAACAGGACTCGATGCTGATACTTTACAGATTTATGAATACATAAAAACAGCAAACAATTATATTGATGGCGAAAAGGTGCTTAAAACTCTGGGCTTTGTACCTGATTTATCTGTTCTTGAAAGGATGACTAAGGACGGCCTGCTTTTAAGAAATTATGATTCTGCGCGTAAAGCGGGAGATCTTACCGTTAAAATGGTCAGAATTACTGAAGCTGGGTTAAATGCAATTGAATCTACTGATAAAATTACAAAAAAACAAAGGGAAATTCTTGATCTTCTTGCAGATCTTGATACCGCATCAGTTAAAGAAGTCTGTTATTTTACGGGCTTTACACCTGCCGTTGTGCATGCATTGTCTAAAAAGGGTTATGCTGAGATTTTTGATAATGAAGTCTACAGAATTCCCGGCGGTGATATTGAAAATGTTGTTGATACCTCTGAAATCATACTCAATGATGAACAGAAAAAAGCTTATAACAGTATGTTAAAGCTTTATAATAAAGGTGAAGGCGGAGCTTCACTTTTGTTTGGTGTAACCGGCAGCGGAAAAACACAGGTATACCTTAAGATGATTGATTATATGGTTTCTGCAGGCAAGCAGGTAATTGTTATGGTTCCTGAAATTGCTCTTACACCGCAGACGATTCAGATTTTCCGCAAAAGATACGGCAGTAAAACAGCGGTTATTCACAGTGCGCTTTCTGCAGGACAGAGGACGGATGAATGGAAGCGTATAAAAAACGGCGAAGTTCAGATTGTTATCGGTACGAGAAGTGCTGTTTTTGCTCCTTTTGATAACCTCGGTCTTATTATTGTGGATGAAGAACAGGAACATACTTATAAATCTGAAAAATCTCCACGGTACAGCGCGAAAGAAGTTGCTCTTTTTCGTTCTTCATATCATAAAGCTGTAACTGTTTTTGCAAGTGCAACCCCGAGTCTTGAAACATATTCAAAAGCTAAAAACGGCAGGTACACCTTTAATAAGCTTACTCAGAGGTATTCTACTGCTGAGCTTCCTGAGGTCAGGATTGTTGATATGTGTACCGATGCGTTAAGTGATTCGTCATATTTCAGTAAAGAGCTTGCGGATTCAATAAATGAAAACCTTGAAAAGGGACACCAAACTATACTTTTAATGAACCGAAGAGGCTATAACACCTTTGCAACGTGTAAATCGTGCGGTTACGTGTTCACTTGTCCTTCGTGCAGTATCTCTATGACGTATCACAGAGCTAACGGTCGGCTTATGTGCCATTATTGCGGACATTCACAACCGTTTTCAAATTTGTGTCCCGAGTGTAATTCGACTGATGTTCGTTATTCAGGTGTCGGTACACAAAGAATTGAAGACGAATTAGCTTCACTTTTTCCGTCAGCACGCATACTTCGTATGGATGCGGACAGTACTATGAGCAGGCATGCCCACGAAGAAAAACTGTCAGCTTTTTCAAAAGGCGAATATGATATTCTTCTCGGCACTCAGATGGTGGCTAAGGGTCTTGATTTTGAAAATGTGACGCTCGTTGGTGTGATTAACGCTGACGGTCAGCTGAACAATGACGATTTTCGCAGTCAGGAACGCACTTTCGATCTGATTACTCAGGTTGTAGGACGTGCAGGTAGAGGTAAGTTTAAGGGTAAGGCAATCATTCAGACTATGAACCCTGAAAACGATGTGATTACCATGGCTGCACAGCAGAATTATGAAAGCTTTTACAAAACCGAGATGAAACTCAGAAAATCTCTGATATATCCGCCTTTTTGTGATATAGCGCTTGTAGGTTTCATGGGTGTAAATGAAGAAAAGGTTCATGCGGCATCGGCAAAGTTTTTCCTGAAAGTAACTGAAAAAATTCAAAAAGAATACAAGGATGAAAAGGTTATCATTCTCGGTCCTATGCCCGCGAGAGTTTCTAAAGTCAGCAATAAATACCGGTATCGTTTGATAATTAAATGCAGAAATTCAAAGAACTTCAGAAAGATGATGTCTGAAGTTTTAACTGAAGTGTTGTCCGGTGTGTCAAACCAGGTGTCGGTTTATATAGATATTAATCCTGAAAATATTATTTGATGTACGAAAGGGAAATAAAATGGCAATAAGGAATATTGTAAAATTAGGGGATCCTATTTTATCAAAAAAAAGCAGACCTGTTGAAAAGTTTGATGAAAAACTTTTTACGATTCTGGACGATATGAAGGATACTCTTTATAAAGCTGAGGGTGCAGGTCTTGCTGCAGTTCAGGTCGGAATTTTAAGACGTGTTGTTGTAATGGATTGCGGTGACGGATATCTCGAACTTGTTAATCCTGAAATTGTTGAACGCTCTGAAGAAGTTCAGCATGAAACAGAAGGATGCCTTTCTTTGCCCGGAAAATTCGGTGTTACGGAAAGACCTAAATCAGTTATTGTAAAAGCACAGAACCGTGAAGGAAAATGGTGTTTGTATAAAGGTGAAGGGCTTAAAGCGCGTTGCTTCTGTCATGAAATTGACCATCTCGACGGTATACTTTATACAAGTCACGTTATCGGTGAGCTTGAGAGTAATTAGCGGAGGTTGACTATGGATATAGTTTTTATGGGAACTCCCGAATTTGCTGTTCCTTGCCTTGAACGTTTGATTGCTGACGGTCACAACGTTAAGGGTGTTTTCACTCAGCCTGACAAGCCGAAGGGCAGAGGCCATAAAATGCAGTTTCCGCCTGTTAAAGAGTGTGCTGTTGAAGCTGACATACCGGTATATCAGCCGTTAAGCATGAAGAATGGAGAAGCGATTTCAATCCTTGAAAATCTTAATCCGGAATTGATCATTGTTGTTGCATACGGAAAAATTCTTCCGAAAGAGGTTCTTGATTTTCCTAAATACGGCTGTATAAATATGCATGCTTCAATTCTTCCTCGTTACAGAGGTGCGGCACCTATTCAATGGAGTGTCCTCAACGGAGAAAAAATCAGCGGTGTTACTGCAATGCAGATGGATATTGGTCTTGATACAGGAGATATGCTTCTTACAAAAACTGTTGAAATCGGTGAAAATGAAACTGCCGGTGAGTTGCACGATAAACTTTCGGTACTCGGTGCTGATGTTATGTCTGAAACTATTGACTTACTGTTAAAAGGTGAGTTGAAAGCTGAAAAGCAGGACGATTCAAAGTCGAATTATGCACCGATGCTTTCCAAAGATTTGTGTCCGATTGATTGGAATGAGAGTGCACAGAAAGTTCATAATAAAGTCAGAGGTCTTTCACCCTGGCCTGTTGCTACTGCAAAATTAGGTGAAAAGACTATTAAAATTCATAAAACAGTTATATCTGACAAATGCAGTGCAACTCCGGGTGAGGTAGTTGTTTCTGATAAAAAACTTGTTGTTGCTTGCGGTGAATCAACGTCTGTCGAGATTGTTGTTTTACAGACTGAAGGTAAAAAAGCAATGAATGCTTCAGATTTTCTCAGGGGTAATCCGATTGAGAAGGGAACAATTCTGAAATAAGGTGATTTGATGTTTTTTGGTAATTATTTTTCATATTTGCTTTTTGCTGCACCTGTTCTTATTCTTTCGCTTTTAGCTCAGGCTAAGGTTAACGGTGCGTATAAAAAATACTCAAAAATACCGAATTCGCGAAGAATAACGGGAGCCATGGCAGCTCAGATGATACTTAATCATTACGGTATTACTGATGTCAGGATTGAAGCGTGTGCAGGTAAGCTTTCTGACCACTATTCGCCGAATGAAAAGGTTATCAGATTATCGCAGGCTATATACAGCGGTGCTACAATTGCGGCAGTCGGTATAGCTTGTCACGAAGCCGGTCACGCTGCACAGCACGCGGAAAATTATCTTCCTAACAAAATCCGTACAGCTCTTGTTCCGGTTACAAATTTTGGTTCACGTTTCGGACTTCTGATTGCTTTTCTCGGTTATTTTCTTGCATACGGATCGTTGAATTCTGATTTCGGTTTTTATTTTATAATCGCCGGTCTTGCACTTTACGGCTTTGTTGCTGTTTTTCAGCTCGTTACTTTGCCGGTTGAATTTAATGCAAGCAACCGTGCTTTAAGAGTGATTGAAGAAACAGGTATGCTTACAGATGAAGAGCATAACGGTGCTAAAAGTGTTCTTACGGCTGCTGCAATGACATATGTTGCGGCACTTGCTACGGCAGTTGTTAATCTTTTATATTATGCTACGAGATTACTCGGCAATAACAGACGCAGATAAGGATTTTTATGAAAACAGCAAGACAGACAGCTTTTGAGATTTTAAACAGAATACAAAAAGATAACTCATATTCAAATCTTGTGCTTGATTCTTTTCTTGATAAATCAGAACTGCCGCAAATTGAAAAGTCTTTTGCTTCTGCCTTGGTTTACGGAGTAATTGAAAGACTTATAACTCTTGACTATGAGCTCTCTCTTTACCTTAAACAACCTTTGAAAAAACTGAAACCGCAGGTTTTAACAGTTTTGCGTATGGGTGCGTACCAGCTTTTGTTTATGGATAAGGTACCTGCGTCAGCAGCAATTAATGAAAGTGTAAAGCTGACAAAAAATAACGGTGTTTCTTTTGCCTCCGGACTTGTAAATGCTGTTTTAAGAAAAATCAGTTCTGACGGTATCACTGAAACTGATAACATTTCCGTTAAATATTCAGTGCCGAAGTGGCTTTGTGATTTATGGATTAAGGATTACGGTTCTGAAAACGCTGTTAAGCTTCTTGAAGCTACATTCGGTTCGGTTGAAACTACTGTTAAAGTTAACACTTTGAAAACTGATGTGAAACAGCTTAAAAAATTTCTTGCTGACGAAGGATTTGAAGCTGATGATTCGCAACTTGTTGATAATGCACTGGTCGTCAGCGGAAGCGGTGCTTTACATAAAACAAAAGCCTATCAGGACGGTTTGTTCCATGTTCAGGATCTTGCTTCACAGCTGTGCTGCCGTGCGCTTGATGTCAAGGAAAATGATATTGTTTTTGATATCTGTGCTGCACCGGGCGGAAAAAGTTTTACTCTTGCACAGAACATGAACAACAGCGGAAAAATCTATTCAATGGATCTTTATCCGCAACGTATTAATCTTATAAAAAACGGAGCTGAACGGTTAGGGATTTCTAACATTGAAGCAACTGTAAATGACGGTGAGAAGTTCAACGAGAAGCTTCCACGAGCCGATAAGATACTTTGCGATGTGCCTTGTGCAGGTCTTGGTGTTATACGAAAAAAGCCTGAAATCAGGTACAAAAGCCTTGCTGAAGTTGACAATTTGCCTGAATTGCAGTATTCTATTCTTTGTATTTCCGCCGAATATCTTAGAAACGGTGGCACTTTGATTTACTCAACGTGCTCTCTGAATAAGGCAGAAAATGAGTTTGTTATAGATAAGTTTTTATCGGAGCACAGTAACTTCGAAACATTTACCGTGTTACCTGAACTTAAAAGACATGCTGAAAAAACTGACTACATCTCTTTGATGCCGCACTTGCACGGCTGTGACGGTTTTTTTATTGCAGGTCTCAGAAAAATTAAGGATGTGTAAATTTGCCTGACTTTGACATAAAATCAATGAATTTATCTGAAATTGAAAATGTTGTTGCTTCATTGAATGAGCCTAAGTTCCGTGCTAAGCAGATATTTGAGTGGTTTCAGGTTTATGGCGCAATGAGCTATGACGAAATGACAAATTTACCTAAAGCATTGCGAAATATACTCAGCGAAAAGTATCCGGTAAGAAGTTGTGAAATTGAACTGAAACAGGTTTCAAAACTTGATTCAACTGTTAAATATCTGTTTAAACTTTATGACGGAAATTTTATTGAGTCTGTTTTGATGAAATATAAATACGGATACACTCTCTGTGTGTCTTCTCAGGTTGGCTGCAGAATGGGTTGTACTTTTTGTGCATCAACCAAAAGCGGTTGTGTAAGAAGTCTTATGCCCTCCGAAATTCTCGGACAGATTCATGCAACACAGCGTGATATGAATATCCGTGTTTCCCATATTGTTATGATGGGAATGGGTGAACCGCTTGATAATTACGACAATACAATTCGTTTTCTGAAGCTTGCGAGTCATGAAAAAGGTCTAAATCTTTCAATGAGAAACATTTCACTTTCAACTTGCGGTATTGTTCCTCGTATTTATGATTTGCTTGAAGAAAAGCTTCAGCTTACACTATCTATTTCATTACATGCACCGAACGATACTATGCGTTCTGCTGTAATGCCGGTTAACAGGAAATATCCGGTTAAAGAATTAATAAAGGCTTGTAAAGATTATACTAACTCAACATCAAGACGTATATCGTTTGAATATGCGATGATAAGGGATGTCAATGATTCGGACGAGTGTGCTTATGAGCTTGCTTCCTTGCTTAAAGGGATGCTGTGCCACGTCAATCTTATCCCTGCAAACGAAATTAACGAAAGCGAACATAAACGCAGTACAAACGAACGTTTGCAGCGTTTTATGAATATATTGAATTCAAGGGGCGTCAATACAACCATACGAAGAAGTCTTGGTTCGGATATTGATGCTTCGTGCGGACAGCTCAGAAGCAAGCATGTCCGCGAGAAAAAAGAAAAGGAGGGAGAACAGTGAAGGTTTCTGCTAAGTCAGATGTAGGTGCGGTAAGACAGAATAATCAGGATTTCTGCTTGTCGGGTGAATTTTCTGACGGTGTTACCTGGGCTCTTGTCTGTGACGGAATGGGCGGAGCAAACGGCGGTAATATCGCTAGTGAATCGGCAGCTAAAACGATTTCAGATAAGCTTAATTTTGGCTATCATCAGGCTATGAATGACAATTCGATCAAGCATTTGATTGTTTCTGCAATTGAAGCCGCCAATGCAACTGTTTTCTCACACTCAAGAAGTGATTCTTCGCTCAAAGGAATGGGCACAACTGTTGTTCTTGCTATAATTAAAAACGACGCATTGTATATTGCACACGTTGGAGATTCAAGAATTTACATAGTAACAAATGACAGTATAACTCAGCTTACCAATGACCATTCAGTTGTTCAGCTTATGCTTGACAGAGGCGAAATTTCCGCTGAAGAAGCAAAGGACCATCCGCAGAAAAATGTAATTACCCGTGCTCTTGGTGTTGATGATACGATTCGTATTGATTACAGTCAGGAAATTTACAACGAAGGCGATATAGTTCTTCTTTGCAGTGACGGACTTACGAATTTTGTGGATGATTCTAAAATAAAGGAAATATGTAATACCTATGACAGTTATTCATTGGCAGATGTGCTTGTTGCCGAAGCTAACCGCAACGGCGGCGGTGACAATGTCACTGTGGTAACTGTTACCGACAGATAAACGGGGAGGTAGAAATATGCAGAATTATGTAGGAAAAAGACTCGACGGACGTTATGAAATTCGTGAAATCATCGGTGTCGGTGGCATGGCTGTTGTTTATAAAGCCTACGATAACATTGATGACAGAATAGTAGCTGTTAAGATTCTTAAGGAAGAATTCCTTGCTAATGAAGAATTCCGCAGAAGATTCAAGAATGAATCAAAAGCTATTGCAGTTCTTTCTCATATGAACATTGTTAAGGTTTTTGATGTCAGCTACGGTGACCGTTTGCAGTACATAGTAATGGAATATGTTGAAGGAATTACTCTTAAAGAGTACATTCAGCAACAGGGTGTGGTTAGCCACCGTGAGGCGGTATTCTTTATTATGCAGGTTCTCAGGGCGCTACAGCACGCTCACGATAAGGGAATTGTTCACAGAGACATCAAACCGCAGAACATTCTCTTGCTTGAAAACGGTGTCATCAAGGTTACTGATTTCGGTATTGCAAGATTTTTTGCAAGCGAAACACGCACAATGACAGATTCTGCAATCGGTTCCGTTCATTATATCAGTCCTGAACAGGCGAGAGGCGATGTCACAAATGATAAAGCTGACATTTACTCTGTGGGTGTAATGCTTTACGAGATGCTGACAGGTAAATTACCTTTTGAGTCGGACAATACAGTGTCTGTTGCTATTATGCAGTTACAGAAGGACCCTGTTATGCCGCGTGCAATTAATCCACAGATTCCAATTGGTGTTGAGCAGATTATCATCAAGGCTATGCAGAAAAATCCGTATGACCGATATCAGTCTGCGGCTGAAATGCTTCTTGATCTTGAAGAATTCAGGAGAAATCCCTCAATTAAGTTTGATTACAGTTATTCAAATAGCGAACCAACAAAATACATACCAAATGTTACGGGTGCTGTAACTGCGTATGAAGTGGAAGACAGCGACGAAGAAGATGATGATGAACCTGAGACTAAAAACAGGACAATTCCTATTCTTATTGGTGTAATTGCAGCTTTGGTTATTCTTCTTGTAGCAGGTATTTCTTTGGTGCTTGGTTTAGGTGATAAAACGGTAAAGGTGCCTGATTTTGTCGGTAAAGAGTATTCAGAAGAGGTCTTTGAAAAGGAATATTCTGAATTTGTATTCACTGTAACCGAAAAACTCGATACTGCTGTAACGCCGAATACAATTTTGGAGCAGACACCTGCAAAGGGTGAAAAAATTAACCCTGAAAAGACAGTGATTGAGTTAGTTATAGCTACAGGTAAAGAAATGGTAACAATTCCTTCTGAACTTAAAGGTAAGGATTATGTTACTGTAAGAAATACTTTGTCTGATCTGAAACTCAATGTTATTGACAAAGAACTTCCGTATACTTCTGAATATGAATCTTCGGGAGTTGAACCCGGTACGGTTATTGATATTACTCCCGGTTCCGGTGAAAAAGTTTATATCAATTCAACTGTAACGGTTACATATCTTTCGTATAATTCGAATAATGTAGAGCTTGTACCGATGCCTGACGTAACAGGTCTTACTAAGGATGGTGCAACTCAGCTACTTAAATCAAGCGGCTTTGTTGTAGCAATTCAGTATGATTATGATGATACAATCAAGAAGGATTATGTAATCAAAAGCTCAGTTCCGAAGGATACAAAGATACCGAAGGGTTCTGAAGTTACTCTCACAGTCAGCCTCGGTGTAAAGGTTGTTCAGAATGTAACCATTAATGTGTCTTTACCGAATACGGGTACTTTAGGCTCAGTTACTGTCAGCCTTGATACCATTATGGTTTCTTCGGAAACAGTAACACTTGACGGTTCTTCGTACAGTGTTGATGTTGAAGGTTATAAGCCTGACTCAAACCTGAAATTATTTATTAACGGTAAAGTGTACTATACTTGTGATATAGATTTTGTATCGGTACCCGGTGAAATTAAAAATGTCTCAATTTATACCTACGAAGAAGATACAACAACAACGTCAACAACTGTTGAAACTTTGATTGTAATGCCTGATGTTTTAGGTGACACTCCGGAGGATGCACAGCAGAAGATTGTTGCTGCAGGTTTTGATGTGTCTGCAATAAACATCACGGGAGAAGGTTCAGTTGTTGCAACACAGTATCCGCCTGCAGGTTTACAGTATCCTTCTCAGGTTAGTATCAGTCTTACACTCGGTGATTTAAATTGAAATTAAACGGTACTATTATAAAGGGTATCGGCGGCTTCTATTATGTTGAGGCCGCCGGTGAAATATATGAATGCAAGGCAAGAGGAGTTTTCAGAAAAGATAGAATAGTTCCTCTTGTCGGCGACAGCGTGGAAATTACTGTCGATGAACACGGTAAGAATTCGATTGAAAAGATTAATGAACGCAGAAATTCATTCAACAGACCTCCGATAGCAAATGTTGACAATCTTGTTATTGTTTCTTCAACTTGTGACCCTAAACCTAATCTGCTGATAATTGACAGACTTACGGCTGTTGCTTACCATAAAGGCGTCAGACCGGTTATTGTTTTTACAAAAGATGATTTGTACAGCGCATCCGAATACAGCGAAAGGTATGAAACAACCGGAATTGATACCTTCATTGTTTCAAATGCAACCAACCGGGGTGTTGATGAGGTTGTCGATTTTCTTGACGGTTCAATAAGTGTTTTTACGGGTAATTCAGGCGTAGGTAAATCTTCTTTGCTGAATTGCATCGAGCCGGGTTTTTCATTGGAAACAGCTGAAATAAGTAAAAAACTCGGAAGAGGACGCCACACGACCCGTCACGTTGAACTTTTTAAAGTGGGAAACGGATATATAGCGGATACGCCGGGTTTTTCTTCTCTTGATTTTGAAACAAATGATATTATCAGAAAAGATGAGCTTGCCGAGTGTTTTCCGGAGTTTTCGGATTATCTGGGATTATGTAAGTTTAACTCATGTTCACATATCAACGATAAAGGCTGCAAAATAGTTGAAGCAGTTAATAACGGTGAAATTTGCAGGTCAAGGCATGAGAGTTATGTTTCATTATACAATGAAGTTAAAGATTTAAAAGATTGGCAATTGTAACAAAATTTTAACACCGCCATAGTATGATAGTAAAAGCTATGGTGGTGTTTTTATGCGGAGAAACAGATGCTGTCAGAACAGAATCGGACTGTATTTTACTGCTTTCGGGCTCGGAATGCTTATTTCACTTATGTGTCCTAAAACTTTTACGGTAGCGATTCTTTCGGTAGTTATTATTGTTCTCGGAATCATCGTGGCAAAATGAACGGGGGATAGCTATGAAGGTTGTAATGTTGGAATCGCCAAAATTTTTAAAAGGAATTCTTCGCTTGATTTTTAAAATTAAGAAGCAGGATGATATTACATAAAAAAACCGCCTCGGGCGGTTTTTTCCATTCTCTTTTTATTGCATTACGTGTTTGATTGTGATACAATTAATTACGTATAGAAAGTGGGTTTATATATGTACAACGAAAAACTAAAATTTAATTCTGACGGTAAGTTTGTAATACTTCAGGTCAGTGATGCTCAGGATATGCACATACCCAGAAGAGGTATGTTTAAAATGCTTGATAAGTTTTATGATAAAATTAATCCTGATCTAATTGTCCTAACCGGTGACAATATTCTCGGCAATCATATAAACGATGCTCCGATAGGCAACAGAAAAAATGTGAAAACCAAAAAAGGAACCTTGAAAAGGATGAAGAAGGCACTTGGGTATCTCCTGAATCCTATTGAAAAAAGAAAGATTCCTTTTGCGTTTGTCTATGGCAATCACGATGATATGAATTGCATATCAAAGAAAGAACAGGCTGAAATTTATGGTTCATACGGTTATTGTGTGCTGTACAACCTTAATAATGACAACATCGATTGTGATACATACAACATTCCTATTTACTCATCCTCCTCGGACAAGCTTGCTTATAATATCTGGATGCTTGATTCTGCAGGTGCTGATGATAATGGCAATAATTGTTTTGAATATGTAAAACCTGAAACCATTGAATGGTACGAAAACAAGAGTAAAGAACTTGAAAAAGAAAACGGTTCTCCCGTGATGTCGCTTATGTTTCAGCATATTCCTGTTCCTCAGACAAAAGAGCTTTTTGTTGAATGCGATGAAAAGGACAAGCTTGCGGTAAAGGGCAGAGACGGTAAGTTTTATAAACTTGACGAAAACAAGGCTTCAGGTTTTGCTTTTGAGTATGCCGAGACTACGTCTGAAGATTTCGGTCAGCTTGATGCAATCCGCAGACGCGGTGATGTTTGTGCTCTTGTGTTCGGACATGACCATCTTAACTGTTTCACTGCTGAGATCGACGGTGTAAATATTATTCAGACTCCCGGTGCATCATTCAGAAGCTACGGAAATATGGTTTCACGCGGTGTTCGTGTTTTTGAACTTGATGAAAACGATACATCTGCATTCAAAACATACACGATGAGTTACTTTGAACTTTACGGCAAGAAATTCTCGTCGGTTATGAGATATATTATGAATGCTGATGAATACGAAAAAATCAAGGCTGTATTGATTGCGCTTTCTGCCGTAATCGGAATCAGCTTCATAACCTATATTTTCTCGGTATTTCATCTTTTTACAAGGTTTTTATATTAATAGGAGAATAACATGGATAAAATATCTGCGTTTATTTCAAAAAAACCAAAGCTGGTTATAATTATATCGCTGATTCTTCTTGTTCCCAGCTTGATCGGTTATATATTTACTGATGTTAACTATGACATTCTTTCATATCTTCCTGACAAGCTGGATTCGGTCAAGGGTCAGCAGATTCTGAGTGAAACGTATAACGTTGATTCTACAACGATGGTCATCGTGGAGAATATGCAGTCAAAGAGAGTAGTTAAGCTCAAGGAGAAAATAGCTGAGGTTGAAAATGTTGCTTCAGTTTTATGGTATGATGATTTGGTTGATACCAGCATCCCTTTTGATATTCTGCCTGATGAAGTCAGAAACGTTTTTTACAGTCAGAACGGAAACTATACAATGATGTTTGTACAATTCAACCCTGACTGCACATCACAGGATGTTATCAAAGCTGTATCACAGATAAAGAAAGTAACTCAAAAACAGTGCTTGCTCAGCGGTCTGACACCGATCAACGCTGATGTCAGAGAAATTACAAACAGAGAACTGCCGATTTATATTGCTTTAGCAATTGTTTTTGTACTTATTATAATGTTTGCTACAATGGAGTCGTACCTTCTGCCGTTTGTGATGATGTTTGTGCTTGGAATCACCGTTATGCTTAATATGGGTACAAACTGGATAATCGGCGGTGTTTCGTATATTACGCAGTGTGTCGGAGTTATCCTTCAGCTTGCCGTTACGATGGACTATTCGATTTTTGTTATAAACAGATTCAAGGAGGAAAAACTAACCTCTGCGTCCAAAGAGGAGGCTATGGCAAAGACGTTAAAAGCATCGGTTACATCTCTCGTAGGCAGTTCAACCACTACTGTGTTCGGCTTTGTTGCCTTATGCTTTATGCAGCTTTCGCTCGGATTTAATATTGGTATAGTTATGGCTAAAGGTGTTATTATCGGTGTTGTTTCCGCTGTTACAATCTTACCGGCTTACCTTCTTGTTTTTGATGAAAAAATCAACAAAAAGAAACACAAGGTATTCTCTCCTGATTTCTCAAAGATTATTGACTTTTCGATTAAAAACAGAAAATCGTTTGTCATAGCCTTTGCTGTTTTATTAATTCCTGCAATTTTACTTTCTGCCAACGTTAAGAAGTACTATAACATTACTTCAACATTACCTGAGGATCTTGACTCTGTTGCAGCACTCGATACGCTAAAAGAAGAGTTTAATATGAAAACAACACATTTTGTTGTTGTTAATGATTCAATCTCTGCCGAAGAGCTTATCGAAATGGAAAACCGCATCAATGAACTTGAAGGCATTTCTTCGATGCTTGCATACAATCAGTTCGTAGGCTCATCTATACCGGACTCAGTAATGCCTGACGGTATTACCGATGTGATAAAACAGGGCGGATATCAGGTTATGCTTGTGAATTCTGAGTTTGAAGCTGCAACTGAACCATCGAACGATCAGGTTGCGAAAATGTACTCGATTCTTAAGGAATACGACCCGAACGGATTTATTACGGGCGAGGGTGCGATGTACAGCGATCTGGTTGATATTACAGTTACTGACTTTACGGTTACCAGTATAATTTCTATTCTTGCGATATTTATAATCATTGCAATTTTATTTAAGTCGTACTCTATTCCGGTTATTCTTATTCTTTCGATTGAATTTGCAATTTGGATTAACGAATCGATTTCGACTATTTTCGGAACACCGATTTCATTCTTTGCTCCAACGGTTATTTCTTGTGTTCAGCTTGGTGCAACCGTTGACTATGCAATTCTTCTTACTTCAAGATTTAAAGAAGAAATCGGAAGCGGCAGAAACAAGTTTGAGGCTGTTAAAAAGGCAGCTACCGAGGCAATGCATTCGGTATTTCAAAGTGCAGTTGTATTCTTTGTCGTAACAATCGGCGTTTACCTTGTTTCAAGTATATCTATTGTTAAAGAATTGTGTGCTCTTCTTGCTCGAGGTTCAATAATCAGTGCACTTATAATTATTTTTGTACTTACGCCTTTGTTAGTCTTTTTTGAAAGAACAATTTCTAAAACTACCAAAGAATGGTCACCGCAAAGTGTTTTTGACACTGTTCAGCCTTCAACACCGGTTGCGTTTGTACAGAATACGGGATTTACCGATATCCCATTGACTCAGTCTAATGAATGTGAGGAAACCACAAATGAAGAAGTTTAACAGAATTTCAGCTATATTTCTTGTGATTGTTATGTTGTTTCTTTGCTCTTGCTCTAAAGTCGGACAGGATGTTACAGAAACACCGGAGGCTTCTCAGGATCAGGTAAAGTACACCTTGCCTGCAGGAATGGTTACAAAGAACGAGACGGTTTACGTAAATCTTGATACTTCGGGAAAGGTTACCCAGACAATTGTCAGTGACTGGCTTCATACAACACAAGGTCAGGTTTACGTTGATGACGTTACAAATCTTTCACAGATCGAAAATATTAAAGATGATTCCGTGCCTGATGTTAACGGCAGAAATCTTCGTTGGCATATGGACACTACGGATCTTTATTATCAGGGTAAAACAAATGCTCCGCTTCCGTTGCAGTTTAAAATAAACTATGCGTTAAACGGTATGCCTATTTCTGCTGCCGATCTTATCGGCAAAAGCGGCCATGTGCAGATTGTCATAAAAATGATAAACACTAAGAATGAAGTGGTTAAGGTTAACGGCAAGGATGTTGTTATGTACACTCCGATGGTTGTTGTTGGCGGAACTGCCCTTAATGAATCTAAATTTCAGAATATCAGCGTTTCTAACGGCAAGACGATAAGTAACGGTAACAATCAGTTTGCTGTTATGGTTGGATTCCCGGGAATTAACGAAAGCCTCGGGTTATCTGATATCACTCAGAATGCAAACACTGAAATTCAGTACTCGTTTAATGATACATTTGTAATTTCTGCTGATGTTAACGAGTTTGAGCTCGGAAACTTTATGTTTGCCGCATTGCCTATTGCTTCTCTTGATATCGGCCTTAACTCTATTTCAACATCTATGGACGATGTAAGAGAAAATCTTTCAAAACTCAGTACGCTCCAAAAGACTTTACAAGACATTGATGCTGATAGGTTATTGTCAACTTTGACCTCAAATCCGAATAAGATTTCCGAGCTGAGCAATCTTGTCGGAAGAGCAGCAAAGCTTTATGCTGATAATAAGGCTCTTATTGATTTCCTTGATAATTTCGCAACACCTCAGAATATGCAGACTATACAGATTCTTACTGACTATATTTCAAATGCAGATTTTGAAGGTATTGAAGATACACTTGCCGTGCTTAACAGCTTGTTCGGTGATGAAGCAAGCGCGGCAAAAATTCAGGAAGGCCTTGATTTGTTAAAGCGAATGTCAGATGATCTTAGTGATCCGGAAGTACAGAAAGCGATTGATAATCTTCCGCAGACTGTTGCAACACTTAATGAGTTGCAACAGGCGATTGATGAGAACAGAGATGTTATCGATGCTCTTCAGGTGCTCGCAGACAGCAATGCTCTTGCATCAATAGATTCGGCAGTCTCAAGTCTTGAAGGGTCATTTGCTATAGGCAGTATTTCTCAGTTTGCAACAATAACCGGTGACGCTGATGAAATTACTGCAAAGATGACCGCTTGGATTGAACTTGGCAAACGTTATACGATTTTTACAACCAAGGCAAGCAACATGGATTCATCGGTTATGTTTATATATAAGGTAGATAGTCTTAAATCTTCTGTAGCTCAGAATTCAGAAGAAAAGACTGAACCTGAGGCTGAGGCAAGTTCAGGACTTGGTTCCTTGTTTAAGAAATTTTTGGGTGAATAAGTAGGGATTGTATGAAGATAAAAGTATCTGTAATTGTTCCTGTCTATAATTGTAAAGCATTTTTAGTGAGAGCGATTGAATCTGTCATTAATCAGAAGGATTTTAATGTGAATGAGCTTATTCTGGTTGATGACGGTTCAACCGACGGCTCTTCACAAATCTGTGATAAGTATGATAACTTGTATGATAATATTAAAGTCATTCATCAGCAGAACAGTGGCGTTTCTGCAGCACGTAACAACGGTATAAATGTTGCAGAAGGTGAGTGGATATTCTTTCTTGACAGTGATGACTATCTGCTTGAAGATGCTTTTGATAAGATGCTTTCGCAGGGCAATGCTGATATCATCTGTGCAAGACATAATTCAAACACATCCGAGCAAACAGACTTTCTTAAATGTATTGAATCAGGTGTATATGAAATTGCAGACATAAAGGATAAATTAATACCGATGCTTTCTAGCTCAAATCAGTTCTTTTTTACGTGTTGGGCAAAATTATTCCGTCGTTCAATTGTTGTTGACAACAGTGTTTTGTTTCCTGTCGGTCGTAAATATGCTGAAGATATGGTTTTTGTTTATACATATCTTCGTTGTTGCAGTTCGGTTTCTTTTGTTTCAGATGAAGTTTATTATTATTTCGTCAACGAAAATAATGCAACATCTGTTGTTCCGGAAGGGTTCGATATACAAAGTTTTGTTTTTAATTGGCAATCAGATTATTTCAAAGAAATTGATTGTGATTATGAAAATGTATATAATCAACTGGTTTCAGTTTTTTTGTATAAAAGTTTTTTGTCTCTTAAAACAGCTGCGACTTATATGAAGATGGTTGATTCTGTTAAATACATTAACAGAATTCTTAATGATGAGCAGTTCTGCTTTTTGTACACAACCAGCGAGGAATATAGAATATTTAAAGTTAAATCGGATGAGTTGCTCAATAAATATATCAGAAAAAAGAAACCTTTTATGATTTGTATGCTTTATAAACTCATTGATATTAAAGCAAAACTATTTAAACAGTATTGAGGTGCCAAATGGTTAAATTACCTAATTATATATGGTTTTTGGGGAATATTCCATTCAGGGGTGACGGGAATATTTATTCCGGCTCAATGGGATGTGATCCCTTTTTGGGTAACATTGAAAATAAAACGTTCAGATACCGTGTGTGGCTGAGTAAAACTGATGAAGGTCTTATACTTAATGCTGCTCATTATAACGGTGAGTATTCTTATGATTCAACAGATAAGTCTATAATTTGTGAGAAAATTTTTGAAGCATCTCCAAAGGGTGTTGAAGAAGCACAGATTTGGCTTCAGGAAGCTGAAGACATTGCAATAAATCTCTTTAATTAACAGGAGTTGATAACATGATTGAATTAAAAACAAGATGGACAGACAGCGTTAATCCTGATTGTCCTTTACCTGAATATCCGAGGCCGCAACTTGTAAGAAAAGATTGGCAGAATCTTAACGGCAGGTTTGAATATGCAATTACAGGTATGGACGAGAATTTGCCTGAAAAGTATGATGGCGAGATTATTGTGCCTTTTGCACCTGAATGCTATCTTTCGGGAGTAGGAAGAACTGTTACTGAAAACGATTATCTTTGGTACAGAAAAAAATTTGTTCTTGACGGTTGCTTTGAGGGTAAAAATGTTATTCTGAATTTTGGCGCAGTTGACTGGAAATGTGTAGTTTACATCAACAGAAAGCTTGTTACTGAACATCAGGGCGGTTATGTTCCTTTTTCTGTTGATATTTCGGATGCAATAACTGACGGTGAAAATGAATTGATTTTACGTGTTTATGATCCGACAGATGCTTATTGGCAGGACAGAGGTAAACAGGTTCGCGAAAGTAAAGGTTTCTGGTATACGGCAACAAGCGGCATATGGCAGACGGTATGGCTTGAGCCTGTCAGCGATGTTTTTGTTAAAACGATTAAGATTACTCCTGATATTGATAGTTCATCAATAAAAATTTCAACCGAATTTAATGGTGAAGCAACGGTTAAAGCAATCGTAAAAGACGGTGACACGATTATCTTTGCCGGTGAGATTGAGCGCGAGGATGCAGTAATTAATATTAAAGATCAGAAGCTTTGGAGTCCGGAAGATCCGTTTCTTTACGATATTGCGTTGGCACTTTGTGACGAAAACGGTAACATACTTGATGCTGTTACAAGCTATTTCGGTATGCGCAAGTTCAGTGTCGGTTATGATGATAAGCGTATACCACGACTTTGCCTTAATAATAAGCCGTATTTCCAGAACGGTCTCCTTGACCAGGGTTATTGGAGTGACGGCGGTCTTACAGCACCCTGTGACGAAGCTATGATTTATGATATCAAGAAGATGAAAGAGCTTGGCTTTAATATGTTGAGAAAGCATATTAAAGTAGAGCCGCACAGATGGTATTATCATTGTGACAGACTTGGTATGATTGTCTGGCAGGATATGGTTTGCGGTGCTGAAAAGATCGATAATTTTGTTGTCGGATTCTTGCCGAATATCGGTATAAGAAAGGCAAATGACTCTAATTACAATTTGTTCAGAGTTGCACCCGAAGAGTGCCGAAACGAGCATGAAAAGGTAATGTATGAAACGATAGACAATTTATATAATTTCACTTCTATCGGATGCTGGGTGCCTTTTAATGAAGCCTGGGGACAGTTTGATGCCAAGAGGATCGGTACGGAAGTCAAAGCTTATGATCCGACAAGAATTGTTGACCACGCAAGCGGTTGGCATGACCAGGGAGGCCCGGAAATCAATAGTATGCACCGCTATATTCTTCCTGTAACAATGCGTAAAAATGACGGAAGGCCGTTTGCTCTCACTGAGTTTGGCGGATACAGCAGAAAAATTGAAAACCATATGTGGAATGCTAAGAAGAGCTTTGGCTATATTATGTTTAAGGATAAAGCTTCTTTGACAAAAGCTTATAAGAGCCTTTTTGAAAAGCAGATTATACCAAAGATTTCAAAAGGTCTTTGTGCAACTGTCTATACTCAGGTGAGTGATGTTGAGTTTGAAGTGAACGGAATTCTTACCTATGACCGTGAGCTTGTTAAAATTGATGAACATACAATTAAGCAGATCAACAGTAAAATGAAGTATTGAGGTGAATAACCTTGGGTAAAGAGCTTAATAAAATCAAGCTTCTGTTTTTACATGATATTTTCACAAGACAAACTGATAAAGATCATGTTTATTCAGCTAATGAACTGTGTGATCTTTTGTTGGAATACGGCATAAACTGCGAAAGAAAGTCTATTTACAGCGATATTGAAGCACTGAAAGAATACGGTATGGATATCGTCAATGTTCGTTCACCCAAAAGAGGTTATTACCTTAATGAACGTAAATTCGATGTAGCTGAGATTCGTCTTCTGATTGATGCTGTTCAGGCAGCAAAGTTCATTTCATCAAGAAAAACAAAAGCTTTGATTTATAAAATCGGAAATCTTCTGAGTGAATTTCAGGAGGAGGAGCTCAGAGAGCAGATATATGTTGAAAGCAGCTTCAAGTCCGAAAAAGAGGATTTATATGAAATAATTAAAGCGCTTGACGATGCTGTAAAAAAATCAAAACAAGTTCAGATTACTTACGCTAAAAGAAAGCTTGAAAACAGATATCTTAAGAAAAGTGAAGGAAAGGTTTTTCTCATTAATCCTTATTCGTTGCTTTGGTCAAATGATCATTATTATCTTGTTTGCAATAATGATAAGTATAATAATCTGATGCATTTAAGACTTGACAGAATATCTCAGGTAAAGTTGCTTGATTCGCCGTCAAAGCATTTTTCCAAGGTTTCAAAATACACAGATAAGTTTGACACAGCTGACTATTCCAACAAAATTTTCAATATGTTTACAGGTGAATCAGGTGAAATCGAGCTTTGCTGTGACAACAGAATTATTGATGATATACTTGAAAAATTCGGCGATGAAACACCTTTGAAGATTTTTGATGAAAATCATTTTATGTTCAAGGCTGATGTTGAGTTGAGTAACGGTCTTATCAGCTGGATAATGCAGTACGGTGCCGATATTAAGGTTCTTTCTCCAAAGAATCTTTCGGATGCTCTTGTTGAAAAGACAAAGGAAATTTTATCTGTTTATGAATAATTGAAAATATACAGTCAACAATCCGTTTGAATCTTAAACGGGGAGTTGACTGTATGTCTTTTTTGAAAAAGCTTGAAATCTCGATAACATTTGCATTGGTTGTCAGCATTGTATTTAGCGTTATATCTTTTTCAGCAACTGCAGAAGAAATACGTAACGATGTTCTGCGCTTGCATGTAATTGCTGCTTCAGACAGCAAAGATGATCAGGCACTCAAACTTAAAGTGCGTGATGCGATTCTTGATGCCGGTGCAGAAATTTTCGACGGAAGTGTTAATGTTGTAAACGCTGTTGAAAAAATTACACCAGAAATTAACAACCTGACTGAAACAGCACAAAAAATTGTAAAAGAAAACGGATTTGATTATGATGTTAAAATATCTATCAGTGAAGAATATTTTACAACAAGAACATATGAAACCGTAACTCTGCCTGCAGGTGAATATCTGTCTTTGATTGTAAGAATAGGTGAAGGTAAAGGAAAAAATTGGTGGTGTGTTATGTTTCCACCGATGTGTCTTTCTGCGGCAGACGAAGAGGATGTTCTTAAGTCTGTTTTAAGCGATAGTGAGATTAGATTAGTAAACAGCAGGCCTGAATTTGAACCAAGATTTAAGATAATTGAATTGTTTGAAAATTTTAAAAACAGGATAAAAACATAAACATTTAAATTTCATAGTGTTTTTTGATAAAAAGCTTACTGTAATTTTGTTATTATGGTAAGTTTTTACTTTTGTATATTTACAAATAGGGTTGAAATGTGTTAAAATAAACAAAATTTGTGGAAGAAGGTCTTGGAATGAATAAAAAGTTTTCATTACATTCATTGTTCGGCACCACACCCGGTGTCGGAGTTCAGCCAAAAGAAGCCTTAGCTTACAGTGTGGCTGGTTTTGGTCAGAACTTTATTTGTACAATCATCGGTTCGTACATAACTGTGTTTATGACGGATGCACTTCTTTTCGGTGCTGACGGTGTTACTGTTGGTACAATGAGCGGTGCTATTGCTGTTGCATTACTTATGCTCGGCACCCGTGTTTTTGATGCATTAAATGACCCGATTATGGGTTCGGTTGTTGATAAAACCCGTACAAAGTGGGGTAAATGTCGCCCCTATCTTAAATGGATGGCATTTCCTATCGGCATTATGACAATTCTTTGCTTCTTGCCGATTTTCAGTGCTGAAAATGTTTATAACGGTTCACAAACAATTCAGGCATTTGTTACAATCGCTGTTATCTATGTTATCTGGAGTGTTATTTATACAATCGCTGACGTTCCGTATTGGGGTCTTTCTACCTGCCTTACAAACGACACGGTTGTAAGAGGTAATATTCTTACAGTTGCACGTATGTTCTGTACGGTTGGTGCAGGTATCGTTACTGTGTTCATTCCGATGATTACCGGTGCACTTACTGAAAAGTTCAAGTATGCAGATACGGTTGCTGATAAAGCTCTTATTGCAAAAGATAAAGCTGAAGCTATAGCTCAGATGGTTTTGAATCAGGGTATCACACAGGATGAGGCTGTCCAGACATTTGTCGGAACAGTTAAGCAGGGTATGGAAATTGCCAATGCTGACACACTTAAGTGGGTATATTTCATAAGTGCTGTTGTTCTTGTAGTTTTGGCTATTCCTATGTTCTTCTACGGCTTCAAGAACACTCAGGAACGCTTCACATCAGACGAGAATCCTCCGTCATTCGGCCACAACCTTAAGCTTTTGTTCAAGAATAAAGAACTTCTTCTTATTGTTCTTTCAGGTGTTCTTGGCGGTGCTAGAATGGTATATTCATATACTGGCGGTCTTTACTTCGCAAAATACATTCTTCAGAATGAAGGCTTGTACGGCATAATCACACTTCTTGTTGTTCCCGGAGGTCTTGTTGCTTCAATTCTTGTTCCGTGGATGTCAAAGAAGTTTACAAAGAAATGGTCGTATATTGCAGTTCACCTTTTCGGCGGTGTTGTAATGGCAATAATGTATTTCGTGGGTTACGATGCACCTTGGAAACTCATTGTCTGTGCAATAGGCCTTGTTCTTCTCGGTATTCCTCAGGGTGTTAATAACATTATGACATACGCAATGATCGGTGACACTGTTGACTATCTTGAGTGGAAGACAGGTGAAAGAGGCGAAGGTATCTGCTTCGCTATGCAGACGCTTATCAACAAGATAGGTATGGCTGTAGGTGCATTCATCGGCGTACTTTCAATGAGCATTGCAGGTATCAACGCAAGAACTTATGAAGTTGCTAACCCTGATGCACTCTGGGATGTTCTTATCCTTTCAGGTGTTATCAGTATGTTTGCTTGTGCAGTTCCGATGTTCTTCTACACAGTTACTGAGAAGAGACAGCGTGAAATGGTTGCTGAAATCGCAGCAAGAAAAGCTAAAAAATAATTGGTAAGGTGATTTGAATGAGTAAGTATCTTATTATAAATGCAGACGACTTTGGTATGTGCAGAGGTGCCAACCTTGCTGTTATGGATCTTTTTAAGGATCCGAACAGCGCCTTGACGTCATCAACAATTATGGCACCGTGTGCATGGGCTCCGGAAGCAGCTCAGTTTGCAAAAGCAAATCCTGATCTTGGTATTGGTGTTCACTGGACTTTCACAAGTGAATGGAGTAAATACCGTTGGGTACCTGTTGGTGCATCAAATACCGATTCATTAAGAGATGAAGATGGTTTCTTTTATCATGAAAGCGATCAGGTTGAGCTCAATGCTGATCTTGATGAAATTGAAGCTGAGTGCCGTGCACAGATTGAAAGACTTAAGAAGCTTGGCCTCACCAATCCGTCACATGTTGATAATCACATGGGTTCAATTTACGGAATTGAAACAGGTCGTTTTGAGCTTCTTAATGTTGCGTTTGATGTTGCTTCCGAGTACGGTCTTCCTTTCCGTTTCCCAAAAATCTTACCTGATGAAGTCTTTGATAACACTATGCTTGAAATCAAGGTTGATAAGGAAATGGTTAAGGGCTTACTTTCAAATATCGTTTCTTATGCTGATATGAAGGGCGTTGCTATTCCCGATTTCCTCATTCCGAATGAATGGGGCGGACCTCAGGATGAAAGCTACGACAACTTCAAAGAGTATATTTATGAGCTTTACAGACATTTCCCTGACGGTGCTGTAACTGAAACGTATATGCATCCCTCTCTTGAGACTGATGACCTCAAGGGTACAACAGGTGCTTGGCAGAGAAGGGTATGGGAGTATCAGATTCTTAAAGATCCTCAGACAAAACAGCACATTGAATCTCTCGGATTCAAGCTTATTAACTATCGTGACCTTGCGAATATGAAAAAATAAGGTGATTGTATGTTTGAATTTACTCAGCATGAGATTACTTCCGAACAGCCTTTGCTTGATTCTAATGGAAATATAGCTGAACCGGGTTTTGCTAAGAAACTGTTCTGGAAATATGACCGTAACGCTATCAAGGCAAACAAACTCAGAATCAAAGAATGGGATTATTATTATATAGGCACTCAGGATTACGGCCTTTGCCTTACTGTTTCCGATGTAGGCTATGTCAGCAGTCTGTCTGTTTCATTGTTGAAGTTCGGTGATGAACCTTTCCAGATGAACGACAGCGAACTCGGCATATTGCCTCTCGGTAAGGTTAATATGCCTTCAACAAGCGTATCGGGAGATGTCAGCACTAAAGCTGGCACCCTTGAAATGACGTTCAATAATGACGGTGTCAAGCGTCATCTTTTCGGTAAGTATGACAATTATTGTAACAGCGGAAAAACTCTGACTTTTGATGTTGTTTTGTCTGATTGTCCTGAAGAAAGTATGGTTATTGCTACGCCGTTTGATAAGGACAAACATTTCTATTACAATCAGAAAATCAACTGTATGAAGGCTGAAGGTTTCGTTAAGTTTGATGACATTGACTGGGTTTTCAACGAAGAAAACAAGGCTCTCGGCACACTTGACTGGGGCAGAGGCGTCTGGACATATGATAATACCTGGTACTGGGGTAGCGGACAGATGGTTCTTGATGACGGAAATGTTTTCGGCTTTAATATCGGCTACGGTTTCGGTAATACATCTGCGGCAAGTGAGAATATGCTTTTCTACAACGGAAAGTCTCATAAGCTTGATCAGGTCAAGTTTAATATTCCGATGAAAAATGGTGACTTTGATTATATGTCTGACTGGACATTCACCAGCAATGACGGCCGTTTTGAAATGAGTTTCAAACCTATTATTGACCGCGTCGCACCAATTGATCTTAAAGTAATGTGTATGATTCCGCATCAGGTTTTCGGACTGATTTCAGGAACGGCAACTCTTGATGACGGAACAGTCATTAAAATTAATGACAAGATGGTGTTCGCTGAGAGAGTACATAATAAATGGTAAGATTTATATAAAAAGACAGGGGAGCAGTTTTGGTGTTGTAAGATAATTCTTCTGACACACAGAATTGCCCCTGTAACCTTGCTAAACATTTAGGCTCAATGGATCAGTAAACGTGAAAAATGTATAAAGGTGCCGTGAAAGGAAGAACATTATGGCAACGATTTGCTGTGAAGATATGAAGAATAATATGTATAGTATTTTTGAAGATGCTTCAAATATTGAAATCGAACAAACCGATAAAACTGTATATTATTGTTCTAAATTTGATGAGTATGGAATTCCAATTTACGATGGAGAAAATGGTGCCGCAAATTCTTATGTGTTAATAGACTATTGTCCTTGGTGTGGTAAACGTTTACCTTCCAGCAAACGTGATGAGTGGTTTTCAGCGTTAGAAAAATTAGGTATTGAAAATCCTTTGGAAGTTGAAAATATTCCAGAAAAGTTTAAAACATCTGAATGGTTTAATAGCGCAAGGGATGTTTCACTGTGTTCAGGGAAACTTAATCCTAAGGGTAAATGAAAATCAAATATCATTCAAAATGAAAGCACCCAGTCCGGGTGCTTTTTATTATCATTTTTTCTTGTAGTAAATTGTAACCTTTTGTAGTTGATTAAATTTAAAAAATTGTTATAATATAATTGAGGTGATATGTAATGAAAGGAAAATTGATAGTTATTGAGGGTCTTGACGGCAGTGGTAAGTCAACACAAATCGAACTTCTTAAATCAAAATTGTCGGACAAGCAGATCCGTCAGATAAAGCTTCCTGATTACGACAGTCCTTCAAGCACACTTGTAAAAATGTATCTTCACGGTGAATTCGGTAAAAATCCGGATGATGTAAATGCATATGCAGCTTCTGCTTTTTATGCTGTTGACCGCTTTGCAAATTTTAAGACAAAGTGGAAAGAATTTTACGATAACGGTGATATAATAATTTCGGACAGATACACAACATCAAATGCATATCATCAATCAACCAAAATACCGAGAGAGAGCTGGTCTGAGTATTTTGATTGGCTTGAAGATTTTGAATATAACCTTATAGGTATACCTAAACCCGATGCTGTAATATATCTTGATATGCCTATCGAAATTTCACAGAAAATGATGAGTAAACGCTACAGCGGAGATGAAACAAAGAAGGATATTCATGAAAGCAATATAGAATATCTTCTTAAGTGCAGAGAAGCTGCTCTTGTAGCAGCCGAAGAAATGGGATGGCATGTAATCAAGTGTAATAACGGTGATGAACCGAGAAGTATTGATGATATAGGTGACGAAATTTTCGGAATTGTTTCTAAGGAGTTATCGGATGTTTAATTTTCATCAACCAACAATGGATGATTTTGATTGGTTAAAAAATGTTCTTGCCGAGGCGCAGCCGATGAGCTGCGAGTATGCTTTAAGCAATCTTATAGGCTGGGCTAAGCATTACGGAGCGCAGATTGCTGAGGTTAAAGGTTGCCTTGTTGCGAAAATTCAAAAGAATGAGGTTTTTGGTTTTCCTAAGGGCGACAATTGGAGTGTCGCTTTAGCTGCACTAAAAAAAGAATATGATTATCCGTCATTTTATGGTTTGACAGTTGAAGAAAGAGAATTAATAGAAAAGGCTTTTCCGGGTGAATATGTTTTTTATCCGTCAAGGAATTCTTTTGATTATATATACAGGGTTTCAGACCTCGCAAATCTTGCAGGTAAAAAATACCACTCCAAAAGAAACCATATTTCTTACTTTAAAAAGACTTACGATTGGTCATATGAAGAGATGAATTCAGATAATCTTGCCGAATGTATCAGAATGAATGAAAAGTGGTATGAACTGAATGTAGATAAAGATCCCGAAGGTATCGAAGCTGAACGAGAGGTTCTGAATCTTTCGTTCGAAAATTTTGAAAAATTCGGATTTACGGGCGGTTTGCTACGTGTAGACGGAGAAGTAGTTGCATTTACTTTCGGTGAAAGGCTCAATGAAAATACATTCGTCACGCATTTTGAAAAAGCGTTTGCCGATATAAGAGGCGCGTATCCTATGATAAACAATCAGTTTGCTCAGAACACTATTAAGGATTTTGAGTTTGTAAACAGGGAAGATGACGTTGGTTCTGAGGGACTACGTAAGGCGAAGCTGTCATATTATCCTGAAATTCTGCTTGAAAAGTTTACGGCGGTGAAAATTTGATTAAGGTTTATAATGCTGAAAATCTGAACAGGAAAGATGTAATTGCCCTTTGGATGAAATGCTTTGGTGATTCAAGGGAGTATGTTGAATTTTTCCTTGATAACTGTCCCGGTTATGTTTGTATTGAGTATTTTGTTGAGGACAAGCTTGTTTCACAGCTTTTTCTTCTTGAAGGGGAGTTGGCATCTGAAAAATGTAAATATCTTTACGCGGCTTGTACACATGAAGATTACAGACGACGCGGAATAATGGAAGAGTTAATTGAATTTACAAAAAATTATTGCAAAGATAAGAATTATTCTTCGATTTTTCTCGTACCCGCCAATGAAAGCTTATATTCATATTATTCAAAGTTTGGATTTGTTGCGTCTTTTCTTAAGAAAGAATCAGCTGTTCATATTGAATCTGAATTGCTGTCCGAATTAACCGACGCAGATGTTGATGCGGTATTTGATATAAAGAAGGAGCTTGTTGAAAAGATTGACGGATTCAGATTCTCGGATGAGGTAATGAAATATACGATAAAGGAACACATTTTCAACAACGGAAAGATATATTTAAATAAAAATGTTAACGAAAAAACAGTTGCTTTTTATTACATTAACGGTTCTGATATTGTCGTTAAAGAATTATTAACTGAAAAAGCGGAGCTTGGTTCGGAAATTTTTCAACATTTTTTCAATAAAGATGTTGAAAATATTTACTTTTTCAGTCCGATAGTGTATAATAGTACAGATATAATGGAAAAATATACAAAATGTGGTATGTGTTTTCCGTTGAATAACAGATTATCTGATTTTTTAAAGAAACATCCGGATTTGTATGCCGGAATGTATCTTGACTGAGAGGTAATTATGATTTACGTTTTTTTAGCAAAAGGTTTTGAAGAGATTGAAGCGTTGACGGTTGTTGACTATTTACGTCGCGCAGAATTAGAGGCCTATACAGTGGGAATCGGCGGTAAGATTATAACCGGTTCACACAATATTCCTGTTTTCTGTGATCTTGATGAAAATGAAGTTTCAACTTCAGATGCGATTGATGCTATAGTTTTACCGGGCGGAATGCCGGGAACGCTTAACCTTGAAGCAAATGAAACTGTAAATGAATTCATCGATTATTGCGTTCAGAACAATAAATATGTCTGTGCTATTTGTGCTGCACCTTCAATTCTCGGACATAAAGGTCTTTTGAAGGGTTGTAAGGCTTGTTGTTTTCCGGGGTTTGAAAATGAGCTTGAGGGTGCAATAGTTTCGGAAGATTTTGTTTGCACAGACGGAAAATTTATAACGGCAAAAGGGATGGGTGCTGCAATCGAGTTCAGCCGTGAGATAGTGAAAGTGCTTCTTGATGATTTTACGGCGGACAGGATTAAAGCTTCGTTACAATGTCCGTTCTGAGGAAGGAGATAGTTAAATGAATGATGACAGACAGAGAAATTCAGATCTTGATTTGAATAAGATTCTTGAAGAATATTCTGCAATCAATCGAGAGTCTGTTCGCCGTGTTGATTCAAACAGTCAGTCCGAGCGAACAGAACCGACTAAGAGCTACAACGATGTGCCGATAAGTAAGAATAGCTCCACAGTCAGAAGAAATGCTGAAAACCTCAATGCTCCGGCAAAGAAATTTGTTCTGCATATTGATGAAACAGTTATAGATTCTGTTGATAATGAGCCTGTTCGAAAGCCTCAGAACAACAGCGGTATTTATTTTTCAAATTATCAGAAAAATGCTAACAATACACAAAAATCTCAATCCGTAAAAAATAATAATTCGACAAATAAAACCACCGTTGCCAAATCAGCAGCTCCCGGAAATAACAAAGTTGGTGCTGCAAGTAAGAATATTGGCAGTCGGGCTGCTCTTGTTTTTCTGGCTATAATTATCGTAGCAACTTCAATTCTTTCGTACATCGGTATTTCGTGTATCGGTGATATGCTTGCAATCAACAGAAGTGAAGAGAGTATCGAAGTTACGATTCCTGAAGATGCAAAATATACTGAGGTTATCGATATTCTCCACGATAACGACCTTATTAAAAATAAGCTGTTCTGCAAGTTGTTTACTCAGTACAGAAATTTTGATGATGACACATACCTGAGCGGTAAGTATTATCTGAGCAGCAGTATGGGTCTTGAGGGTATGCTTAAGGACATGATGGTGGCACCTATTACCGCTGACACTATCAAGCTTTCTTTCCCTGAAGGTTGGACGATTCAGCAGATTTTTGAAAAGCTCGAAAAGAATGATGTTTGTGAATCAAACAAGCTTTATTCAACCATTCGTTCTAATTATTCTTATGACTTTTTTGCGGAAATAGAAGACAACAATAAGCGTTATCTTAAGCTTGAGGGTTATCTTTTCCCTGATACTTACGATTTCTTTGTTGGTGCCGACACTAACTATGTTATCAAAAAGTTCCTTGATAACTTTGAAAGTAAATGGACAGCTGAATATCAGGCAAGAGCAGACAAGCTTGGATACTCCTGTGATGAAATTATAACTATTGCCTCAATCATTCAGAAGGAAGCAGCAAATGCTGAACAGATGAAGACGATTTCTTCGGTTATTCACAACAGACTTAATAATGATTCTCGTTTCCCGACTCTCGGCTGCGACTCAACTGCATTGTATGTAACAAATTATGTTACTCCCGTTGTAGGTGATGCGGCAGGACTTAATTATTACAGCTATTATGATACCCGTTCAAACAAGGGGTTACCACCGGGTCCGATCTGTAATCCGGGTATGGACGCTATCAAGGCAGCTCTTTATCCTGAAACTACAAAGTATTTCTTCTTTGCACATGATAATTCAGGAAAGATTTACCTTGCAGAGACCCTTGACGGACACAATACAAATCTTGTTAAAATCATTAAAGCAAATAACCAGAACTAACGGAGCTTTTTATGGACAACAGTAAAATTTTTGTTCCTGAATTATTGTCACCTGCCGGTGATATGGAACGTTTTGAAAGAGCATTGTATTTTGGCGCAGATGCAATATACCTCGGCGGATCTGCATTTTCAATGCGTGCTGCTCCTTCTAACTTTACAACCGATGAGCTTGAAAAAGCCTGTAAAGCAGCTCATGATAAAAATGTGAAAGTCTACCTTACCTGCAATACTGTGCCGAGAAACGATGAAATAGAAAAACTCCCGCAGTTTCTTATTGATTCGGCTCAGTCAGGCGTTGATGCGTTCATAATATCCGATCTCGGAGTTATGTCGCTTGCAAAAAAATATACTCCGGATGTTGATATCCATATTTCAACACAGGCAGGAATAACAAATTATGCATCTGCCAATGAGTGGTATAATATGGGAGCTTCTCGTGTTGTAACAGCAAGAGAGCTTTCTCTTGAGGATATTGCAACTATGCGTGCCAAAACACCGAAAGATCTTGAGATTGAATGTTTTGTTCACGGTGCAATGTGCGTTTCTTTCTCAGGCAGATGTTTATTATCAAATTATCTTGTAGGCAGAGATTCAAACAGGGGAGACTGTGCTCAGCCCTGCAGATGGCAGTATGCTTTGATGGAAAAAACACGTCCGGGAGAGTATATGCCGATTGATGAGGATTCAACCGGTACATATATTATGAACTCAAAGGATATGTGTATGATTGAACATATCCCTGATCTTGTTAAAGCCGGTATTTCAAGTTTTAAGATTGAAGGCAGGGCGAAGTCTGCCTATTATACATCTGTTGTTACAAACGCTTACAGAGAGGCAATTGACGGATATCTTAAAAATCCGACTGATGTGTACAAGCCTGAACAATGGATTATCGATGAAATGTATAAAATGAGCAGCCGTGAATATTGCACAGGCTTTTATTATGGTCATCCTACTGAGAATGCTCAGATTTATTATGACGGAGGCTACAAGCGCGATTGGAGCGTTATGGCTGAGGTTATTGATTATAAAGACGGAAGAGTATTTGCAAGACAACGTAACAGAATTTTTGAAGGCGATGCTCTTGAAGTTCTGCAGAGAGGTAAAAAGCCTTTTGAAATTAAAATCAAAGATCTCAGGGATGAAAGCGGTGAATTGATAGAAAAAGCACCTCATCCGATGATGATTTTTACATTTGAAAGTGATATTGAGATACCCGCTGATGCGCTTTTACGCAAGGCACTGTGATTTGGAGGCTGTTTATGCTTTTAAGCGAAATACTTAACGGAATTGAATTTGTAACAGATTCTGATATTCAGGTTAATATTGTTGACATAGTGTATGATTCCCGTAAAGCTTCTGAAGGAACTTTATTTGTTTGCTTGTGCGGAGCTCGTTTTGACGGTCATGAATATGCTTTAAGTGCATACGAAAAAGGGTGCCGCAGCTTTATGGTTGAACGTCAGTTGGATTTACCTTCAGATGCCGTTCAGGTTAAAGTTACTGATTCAAGAGCTTCTCTTGCTGTCGCTTCTGCTAATTTCTTTGGACATCCTACAAAGGAACTTAAAGTAATCGGTATAACCGGAACAAAAGGAAAAACATCTACAGCACATCTTGTTAAGGCGTTGCTTGATAAGGCCGGAATAAAGTGCGGAATAATCGGAACGGTTGGCGCCTATTATGATGATATTGAAATTCCTACCGTTAACACTACGCCTGAAAGCTATGAGCTTCAGAAAATTTTCAGAATAATGCTTGATAACGGTTGTAAGGCTTGTGTTATTGAGGTTTCTTCAATCGGACTTATGGCTCACCGTGTTGATTGTGTTGATTTTGAAGTGGGTGTATTTACAAATCTCTCACCCGATCATATCGGTCCGAATGAACATCCTGATTTTAAAGATTACATGTATTGGAAATCTGTTTTGTTCGAGATTGCAAAGTGTGCAGTAATCAATATTGATGACCCTGCATACGAAGCAATGATTAAAAATTGCAAATCACCGATAACAACATACAGTCTTTTAAAAGCTGATGTTATAGCTGAGAATGTTCAGCTGCTTAAAAACAATCAGTTTATCGGTATTTCGTTTGATTGCATTGCCGGTGACAAGGAGTTCTATACAGAAGTTGCGTTACCCGGACTGTTTAATGTATATAACGCACTTGCAGCTATTGCAGTTTTGTCAGCACTTAATATTAATGCTGCAGATTATATTGATGCGTTGAAAGAAATAAGAGTGCGCGGAAGAGCAGAGTATGTATATGTCTGCGATGACTTTGATGTAATTATAGACTACGCTCACAACGGAATCAGCATGAAGAGTATGCTTGATACGCTTAAAAGCTATCCGCATAACCGTATAATTGCATTGTACGGAGCTGTTGGCGGACGTACGCAGTTAAGACGTAAAGAACTTGGCCTTATTACGGGTAAAGAGTGTGATTTGTCTGTTCTTACATCGGACGATCCTGATTTTGAGGATCCGTGGAACATTATCAATGAAATCGGAAAATATGTTAATGAAGCCGGTGGTGAATACATCGGTATCCCTGACAGGGGAGAGGCTGTTGAATATGCCTTGGGCTTGCTTGAAAAAGGTGATATTCTTTTACTTGCAGGCAAAGGTCACGAACAGTATATGAAGATTAACGGTGAGTATGTTCCGTTTTCTGAACGCGAACATATTGAAATTTTCAAGAAAAGGAGAGCAGATAAATGACGTATGAATTTAAGTCTGAAAAAGATTTCAAGTCTTTTGACGATTATCTCATAAAAAACGGCGGAACTTATATGCAGTGCTCTCTTTGGCCTGATGCAAAGCCTGCCTGGAAACCTCATTTTTATGTAGGTTTCAAAGACGGTGAAAGAGTTTTTCAGTGTCTTATACTCGGAAGAGCTTTGCCGATGGCGGGTCTTGTGTGGTACATTCCCGACGGTTTTGTCTGTGATTATACTAACGGTACTCTTATTTCGGAATTTACTTCATTCATAAAAACTCAAATGAAGAAAAATAATGTAACAGTACTTCTCACTGATCCGCATATTCCGTTAAGAATAAACGGTGAAAATCAGCAACAGGGACTCGATGCACATAAAATGCTTATTTCTAACGGTTATAAGCTTAATCACAATATTGAAAATTATATTTACAAAGCTCCGGTTCAGTATTATATACCGCTTAAAAACAAAGAAACCGGTGAGTCCTACACAGCGGATGATATAATTAAAAAATGCGAAAAAGGTGTTCGCTACAGCGTAAGAATCGGTGACCAACGAGGTCTTACATCAAAAATATGCTCATACGAAGATGTAAAAAATGATCCTTCTTTAATGGATGATTTTATGCAGGTAATGGGTGATACATCGGACCGAAACGATTTTATGGAAAGAAATTCCGGCTATGTCACGCATCTTATGGAAGTCTTTAAGGATTATATGGACTTGTCTCTCGTTTATTATGATAAAAACGAAGACAAAAAACTTCAGGATGAACGTGACAGACAAGTTGCTGAAAATCTAAAAAAGATGGAAACCTGTAACGAAAAACAGAAAAAGAAGCTTCAGAATGAGAATGAAACCATTCAGCAGCAGACTGATAATTATACGAAGCGTTTTAAACTTGCTGAAGATTTTACAGATAAAGAAAGATTCTGTGTTGCAGCTGGACTTACAATCCGATACAACGGTATTGCCGGTTGTATTTTCGGCGGAAGCAGAAACATACTTCGTAATGAAACAAGACCGAGTCATTATGTAAACTATCTCAGGCTCAAACGAAGTGTTGAATCAGGCTGTGATATTCATGATCTTGGTTATGTTTTTGTTGATGAAATCCAGCATCCGTCTGATGAAAATATGCCTCTTGGTGAGTTTAAAGTACGTGAGGACTTTATCGGAATACGTGATTTTAAAGCAAGCTTTAATTCAGACTTGATTGAGTTTATCGGTGAGTATGCTTTGGTAAACAATAACTTCAAATTCAAGCTTTACAATGATTTTGTACCTAAAGCAAGAAAACTGAAAATTAAAATTGCAAGGAAATTGAGAAAATAATCAGGAAAGGAGTTTGATTATGGCAATAAAAAAGAAAAACAGAAAGCGCAGACAGCTTTCAAATTTTGCTGCCTGTATAGTTTCTTTCTGTGCAATTATCGGCCTTACTTCATTAATTGTTGTGGGTTATGTCCTGATTAACATATTAACCGTTACAAACGGTGATCCTGTTATCAATCTTGAAAACGCTAAAAACAATCAGAACCAGACATCTTTCCTTTATGCAACTGATTCTGACGGAAATGAAATCGAGTTGCTCAGACTTCACGGAACCGAAAACAGAATCTGGGTTGACCTTGCTGAAATACCGCAGTGTACCCGTGATGCTTTTATAGCACTCGAAGATAAGCGTTTTAATGATCACAAAGGTGTTGACTGGAGACGAACTGTTGGTGTTATGATTGTTTCTAAGTATGAGGGTCAAGGCGGTTCAACCATCACTCAACAGCTTGTTAAGAATGTTACCGGCAATAATGAGGTAACTTATGTCAGAAAATACAACGAGATACTTACGGCTCTTAATCTTGAAAAGAACTACAATAAGGATCAGATTCTTGAAGCGTACCTTAATACTCTTTATCTCGGTCAGGGTTGTTACGGTGTTGAAACAGCTGCGGAAACATATTTCGGAAAAACTGTCGGTGAACTTAACTATGCCGAGAGTGCAGTTATTGCGGCTATAACACAGAAGCCCTATTCACTTGACCCTATTAAAAATCCTGAAGAAAACAGAGACAGGCAGCTTTATTGTCTGGATGAGATGCGTATACAGGGCAAAATCACTAAGGAACAATATCAGGAAGCTGTAAATTATGACTTAGTTTTCACTACTGATGACGATTATGTTCCGAGCGCAGCAGAAATTGAACGTCAGAAAAACAGAAAGGAAGCAACTAACAACAAGGAAGTTCAGAGCTTTTATGTTGACTACGTTATTTCTGATCTGATCGATGATCTTCAAAAGGAATTAGGTTGTTCAAATAAGGAAGCAACTAATATGATTTACGGCGGAGGTCTTAAGATTTATGCAGCTGTAGATCTTGATATTCAGAAAAAGCTTGAAAAGATTTATGTCAATAAAACTAACTGGCTTGATAAAAAAGCTCAGTCTTCGATGACTATCATGGATTATGCCGGACGTGTTGTTGCAATTATCGGTCAGGCAGGTGAAAAAGAAGGTAACCGTGTTCTTAACAGAGCGGCTGACTCTCCCAGACCTCCGGGATCAACAATCAAGCCACTCAGTTCATATGCACCGGGAATTGAAAAAGGTGAGATCACATGGTCATCTTTCGTGCGAGATGCTTCTATCCGCTATTACGGACGTCAATGGCCTAAGAACTATAACGGTGATCTTGGCTCAGGAAGTAATGTTTCGGTGCAGGTTGCTCTTGCAAAATCTTTGAACACTGTACCGGCACGAATTTGTGTAAATATGCTCGGACCGGATGTTTCTTATGATTATGTTAAGAATAAGTTCCATATTTCAACTGCAATTGACGGTAAGGATAACAGTCCGGCTCCGTTGGTTGTAGGTTCAATGAATATCGGTATCACATCGCTTGAACTGACAGCGGCTTACGCTTCATTCGGTAACGGCGGATTGTATTACGAGCCGTATTCATACTATTACGTAGAAAATTCTCTTGGTGAAGTTATTCTTGACAACAGAGATAATGAAGGTGAGCAAATCATTTCTCCGGAAACTGCAGATGTTATGCGTCATATGATGGAAACTGTTACAACCAAAACTTACGGTACAGGTTATAAATACAAGACTTCCGGTTTTGATAACTATGCAAAAACAGGTACAACTGATAATAACTATGATAAGTGGATGGTTGGCGGAACACCGCATTATGTAGCTGCTGTATGGTACGGATATGATATTCCTAAGACAATCAATACATCGGCTAACCCTGCAGGTGCAATTTATAAAACTGTTATGGATGAGATTCACAAGAATCTTCCGGATAAAGAATTTGAAGATACATCTGAAGCAGTTAAGAAGTATTACTGTACGTCTACAGGTAAACTTGCTTCTTCGAAATGCTCATCAACTGCACCCGGTTGGTACATTGAAGATCATTTACCGTCATACTGCTCCGGCCACTATTCAAGCGGAAGCTCATCTGAATCAACAAGTTCCGGTAATTCAGGGAACAGCGATAATGGCGGAAGTTCTTCGGGCGATTCTCCGATAATTGACATTCCGCAGATCATCATACCAACAAAACCGCCTGTGCCCGATGCCCCGGCGGTAAATGAAAACGAATAATTTAAATTTATATTGGAGGCGGTCATATGATAATTATGTCGGTTGATTACGGTGATGTAAGGACTGGCATAGCTGTCAGTGATCGCCTTGAAACTTATGCTTTTCCGGTTGAAGTTATAAATGAAACTTATCAACCGAAGGTTATTTCAAGGATAAGTGCAATTTCTGCTGAAAAGAAACCCGATATTATTGTTGTAGGATATCCTAAGAATATGGACTCAACAGAGGGGTCGCGTGCACAAAAATGTAAGGATTTCGCTGTTGAACTTGAAAAAGCTATCGGTATAACGTGTGTCCTTTGGGACGAAAGACTGACAACAGTTTCGGCACATAACTATTTGAATGAAACTAATACTCGCGGAAAAAAAAGGAAAAATGTGGTTGATGCCGTTGCAGCAACAATTATCCTTCAGGACTATCTTGATTACAGGAGAAATAATAATGCCTGAAAACAGAATCAAAAAAGTATTTTATCAAGGTTTATTATCTGTTCTGCTGACTATGTCTGTTATTCCGGGGTTTGAGCTTATCGGCAATTTATTTATGCAGGTTGTTGTCACAATTGTATGTGTTTTAATTATTCTTTTTGTATATGACTTTTTGTTGAAAGCAGATGCTGATTCGGCTTCAAACTCGTTGATATCGATGGTTGTGTTCTGGGTATTTTTAGCTTTGTTTAAACAGATAGAACTTCATATTGTGAACAATGACAAGTCATGTCGTTGGATAATGAATTTTTACTATGACAAACCTGCTTTGATTTTCGTTGTTTTGATAGTTTGTGTTTTATACTATGTTTTTAAATTAATGATTAATAAAAAGGATGCTTTCGTTTGTGATTACAAGCGATTTATCCGAAAAACATCAATATTATTTCTTGCTTATTATTTGATAATTCTTGTATATTCCTTTTTCCTTATCAGAGAAATTACTTTCATACATCCCGAGTTTAACATCAAACCTTTTGATATGATTGAATTTACGTTTACAAGAGGCTATATTGACTATGAACTTATTTTTCTTTTTCTTGGAAATATAGCTGTTTTTTTACCCCTTGGAATTTTTATTTCAGCTTTTATTAAAAATAAATTCTTTATAATTATTTTGCCGATTATTTTAAGCTCGGGAATCGAGATTTCTCAATATTTCCTGGGAAACGGGCATCCTGATATTGACGACTTTATTCTTAATATCTTCGGCTTTTATATGGGTGTCGAAATCAAGCTGTTACTTGATTATTTAGTTTATAAGTTTTCAAAAGGAAAATTTACTTCATTTTTTATTTTTAATTAATAAATCCTTTAAGCCTACAGCAATCAGTATCAACGAAAAAATTTTTTGTATTATCATTTCATCCAGAAATCTTATAAGAAAATATCCTGCAGCAACACCGATAATACCGCAGATAATATATGAAAAACTGATTTTCCACTCTATCAGCTTGTTTTTATTGTGTTTAACAAGTGCGATTATAGCTGACGGAATAAAAAATATCAGGTTGATTCCTTGTGCAGATAATTGTGGAAGATTTTTATATAACGTCAGATAAATTATCAAAACACCGCCGCCACCAAAACCCATTGCACCTAAAGCTCCGGAAACAAAACCTGCTATAATATCTGTAATCATTTAAAAAACATCCTTATTCCTGCATAAATCATAAATAATGAAAATACTTTTCTTAAAATTTTTGACGGGATTTTAGGCAGTAATGTGGCTCCGACAAACGAGCCGATGATTCCCGGTATGATATAAACATATGAATCGGAAAGATTGACATTGTTGTTTATTAAATACACCACTGCACTGATCACGGTCAAAGGAAGTATTATTGATATTGCCGTAGCGTGTGCTTTCGTCTGGTTAATATTATTATTTTTAAGACATTCTATTGCTACAATACCTCCGCAGGCTCCGATTACAATATTTATTATTCCGATTAAAATGCCTGCAATATAATTTATCGTTTTTTTCATATTGATTTTTCACCTGCATAAATTTTATGTGGGGTGTTTATATGAGGAATTTACCGTTAAAGATTTGCTGCTTAATTGTTTCTTTTGCTTTAGTATTTACTTTTTTGATTAAAATATTTATTGATCGGCGTGCAGAAATAGCATCTGCGAGTGTAGGAGATGGTTACACTGTTATAATCGACGCCGGACACGGCGGTGAAGACGGCGGAGCTGTTGCTTATGACGGTTCACTTGAAAAGGACTTTAATCTGGATATTGCCCTGAAGCTTCAAAGTATACTGGAATTGTACGGTATTAATGTAATAATGACACGTACTGAAGATAAAATGACCTGTGATGACAACCTTAAAACTCAGAGGCAGAAAAAGGTTTCGGATATCAGAAACAGACTTGAGATTATAAATAAATTCAATAATGCAATATTTGTCAGCATACATCAGAATAAATTTTCTGACAGTAAGCAGGAGGGAACACAGGTTTTTTATTCACCTGCGAACCTGAACAGTAAAAAGTTAGCTGATAACATACAAAATTCAGTTGTAAGTAATCTACAGAAAAATAATAAACGCAAAACCAAAAAATCAGGAACCGAAATATTTCTTTTGTACCATTCAACCATTCCGTCGGTTATGGTTGAATGCGGATTCTTATCCAACAGTAATGATTTGATGATGTTAAAAACTGATACCTATAAAATTAAAATAGCAGCACTTATTGCTGACGGTATTTTAAACTATTTTTTCAAAGGTGATTAAATGGCTTCAAAAGCTAAAAATGTATATGTATGTTCCGAATGCGGATATGAGAGTGCCAAATGGTTTGGCTGTTGTCCGGGCTGTAACGAGTGGAATACAATGTCCGAAGTATTCAAAGCTCCCGAAAGCTCAAAAAAAGTTACCCGTTCAGTTTCGGCTCTGACTTCAAGTGTGCAGAAAATCAACGAGATAAGCTGTGACAGCGAAATCAGATATAAAACAGGTCTTAATGAGCTTGACAGAGTTCTTGGCGGCGGTATCGTAAAAGGCTCGCTTGTATTGTTAAGCGGCGATCCGGGCATCGGTAAATCAACGATTCTTCTGCAGATTTGTCAGTATCTCGGTCAATCGCTTAAAATACTCTATGTTTCAGGTGAAGAATCAGCTCATCAGATTAAACTCAGAGCAGGTCGATTGGGTGTTGACACTGAAAATCTTTCTGTATTCTGCGAAACCGATGTACAGATAATAAGTGAATATATGCGTTCTTCGCAGCCTGATCTTGTTATAATCGACTCGATTCAGACGATGAATTTTACTGAACTCAACTCTTCACTTGGTAGTGTTGCTCAGGTACGAGAATGTACAAACTGTCTTATGCAGACTGCAAAATCATTAAATATACCTACAATTGTCGTCGGACACGTTAATAAGGACGGAAATATCGCCGGTCCGAAAGTTCTAGAGCATATAGTTGATGCAGTTTTATATTTTGAAGGTGAACGACATCTTTCGTACAGGATTCTTCGTGCAGTTAAAAACAGATATGGCTCTACCAACGAGATCGGTGTATTTGAAATGAAGGATAACGGTCTTTCTGAAGTCGAAAACCCGTCTCAAATGATGATTTCAGGCAGACCGAAGAATACCTCCGGTTCATGCGTTGCGTGCCTTATGGAGGGCTCCAGGCCGATATTAGCGGAAGTTCAGGCGTTAGTTACGTCAAGCGGTTTCGGAAATCCTCGAAGAATGGCAAACGGCTTCGATTATAACAGACTGTCAATGCTTCTTGCTGTACTTGAAAAACGTGCAGGATTTTTCTACGCGAATACGGACGTATATATTAACGTTGTCGGCGGATTGAAGCTTTATGAACCTGCTTCGGATTTATCTGTTGCTTTGGCTTTGATTTCCGGTCTCAAGGACGAACCTATAAGAGACGATGTTATAGCGTTTGGAGAAATAGGCCTTGGCGGTGAAATTCGTTCTATAGGCAGCTGTGAGCAGAGAATTAAAGAAGCTGCCAGACTTGGTTTCAATAAATGTATTGTTCCGTATCACAATTATAAAAATCTGAATGATAATATTAAATCATTGGTTGAAGTTGTGCCGGCAAGGACAATACGTGCGGCTTTTGATGCTGGTGTTTAAGAAGGGGAGAGGGTAATTGAAAAGAATAATCAAAACACCCTGTTTACCTGAAAATAACGTAGCGTTGGCATTAATTTCTGCTGATTATCCTGATATTTCCGATATTTTACTTAATGAATACAATGTAAAAACAATTTGTGTTCAGCGAAATGATGCGCTGACAGATGATATTTCTTCACATCCGGATTGTGCATTTGTTCAACTCAACTGCAATACTGCTGTTGCTCCCATTGGGCTATGCAAAGATATTGTTAATTATTTAACAATAGAGGAGAAAGAGAATAATTTAAGACTGTATGAATGTTCAGAAAGTATCGTTTCTCCGTATCCGGGAGATATCAGACTAAATATACGTGTTATTTCTGATATGATTTTCTGCAACGCTAAATATGTTGATTCAACAGTTCAAGATTTTGCATATAAATATAACTATCGGTTAATTCATTGTAATCAAGGCTATGTAGCTTGTTCTACGGTATTATTAAATAATAATGCTTTAATAACAGATGATGAAACGATACATTGTTCAGCTAAAAAAAATGCAATTGATTCAATTTTAATTAATAAAGGTTCAGTTAAGTTAAAAGGACGTAATTACGGTTTTATCGGTGGTACGTGCGGTATGATTGGTAAAGATCTGTTGGCGTTTACCGGTAAGATTGATACGCACAGCGATGCTGAATTAATAAAATCTTTTTTTAATAAGTATAATATCGATTACGTTGAGCTGAGTAACGGTCCTTTAATCGATATAGGCGGAATTATACCTGTTTTAGAGTATATATAATAATTTCTTATAAATCAGATAAATTATTTATTAACCTCTACCCCGAATTATACAAAATATTTCTTTTGTATAATTAGTGATAAAATTTTAAGGATAATGTGAAATATGCATAAGGATGAATTTAAAACTCTGCCCCCGTCAGTAGTTGAATTTTTAAATTATATGAGTGTAATAAAAAATAAATCGGAGCTTACTGTTCTTGAGTATGCGTCCGATTTGCGTTTGTTTTTCAGATATTTGCTTATATACAGAAAAAAAGTTGATGAAAATACCGATTTTGATTCGATAGACATTTCTTCTATAGGTCTTGATATGATTGAAACCGTTTCCATTCAGGATGCATATGCTTTTCTATCATATTGCAGAAACGAAAGAAAAAACGATGCAGCTTCGCGTGCAAGAAAAGCATCTGCTCTGAGGGCATATTTTAAGTATATGTCAATTAATACTAAGCAGATCGAGGAAAACCCGATGCAGGAGCTTGAATCGCCAAAAGCTAAAAAAGCATTACCTAAATACCTAACGCTTGAAGAAAGTGTTAATTTGCTTAACAGTATTGACGGTAAATTTAAAGAGCGCGATTACTGTATAATTGCTCTTTTTCTTAATTGTGGTCTTCGTCTTTCTGAGTTAGTCGGATTGAATTACGGAGATATCCGTTCAGATAATTCAATGCGAGTAACCGGTAAAGGAAATAAAGAAAGAATAATTTATCTTAATGACATGTGTGTTAATGCCATTAATGAGTATATGAAAGTCCGTCCCGTTGAAGGAGTTAAAGATAAAAATGCTCTTTTTTTGAGCAGTCGCCTTTCAAGAATAAGCCCGAAAACTGTTCAGTATATTGTAAAAACCTTTCTTGATAAAGCAGGTCTTGGTGATCAGGGATTTTCAACACATAAATTAAGACACACTGCTGCAACCTTAATGTATCAGCAAGGAAATGTCGATGTTCTTCTTATTAAAGAAATACTCGGACACGAAAATCTTGCAACGACTGAGATTTATACACACATAATTGATTCGCAGCTCAAAGATGCAGTTGCATCAAACCCTTTGAACAATATTTCAAAAAATAAAGATACTGCTGAATAACTTATGCATTATAATTCTCACAGCAACAGCAAGTATTATAAATAAATAGTATTTCAGGCTGTTTTTATAATATGTAACAAAATTATAATCATTCAGTCTTTTTGATTTCCCCAAAGTTTTAATAAGAAGCTGTGACATACTGATACTTTCGCCTGTGATTGTTATTAACGAAAACAGTGACAGTATACAATACGGTATTATCATAATTGCAACGTAAGCAAGACCTTTTAATGCATAGGTGTCGAAAAGAAAATATACGATCATACTCGCAAAGAAACTGTATAATAACGGAATCGTATTAACAGCAAAACAACCGTAAACAGATAAGCCTGAGAAAAATATAATTACGACAAAAATTGTCGGTAATAAAAGATGAATCATAAAATTTTCATGCAGTGTGATACTTGTTTCTGAAAGAATGTATCGGCTAATTAATTCACTTAGTTTTAAATATATCCCCCTCTCCCCTTTTGCCGTCAATGAACCGAAAATAATTCCTGCAACAGAAAAGATTACAGGTGTGATAAATTTCCAATCCGGAATAAAGTTATTAAGCTTCATGCTGAATCGATGTAAATTTAACGGTTTCTTGATAATTTTTTTATCCAAGCTTATCCCTCCGTCCAAGCTGTCAAATAACAGTAAAACATATGCAGACAAGCTGAAAAAAATACCGCTGTGGCTCAAAATCACAGCGGTTAATATTTTATTTAGTTCCGAAGATTCTGTCGCCGGCATCACCGAGACCGGGAACAATATAACAGTGATCATTCAGTTTTTCGTCCTCAGCTGCGAGGAAAATATCAACATCAGGATGAGCTTCTCTGAGAGCCTTAATTCCTTCAGGTGCAGCAATAAGACCCATAAATTTGATTGATTTCGGTTTTCTTTCCTTAATCAAAGAAATCGCATCAATTGCAGAGCCGCCTGTTGCCAACATCGGATCAAGAACGATTACATCTCGCTCATTGATATCTGCAGGTAATTTACAGTAGTATTCAACAGGCTTCAATGTTTCAGGGTCACGGTACAAGCCGATATGACCGACTCTTGCAGAAGGTACAAGCTGAAGAACACCGTCTACCATGCCAAGGCCTGCACGAAGAATCGGAACGAAAGCAAGCTTTTTACCCTCAAGGCTGTGTGCAGTGCATTTACAGATCGGTGTTTCAATTTCAATCTCATGCAAAGGAAGGTCACGCGTCGCTTCATAACACATAAGTGTTGCGATCTCGCTCACAAGATTCCTGAAATCCTTTGATGATGTATGAATATCTCTCAAAATTGATAATTTATGCTGAATGAGAGGATGATTTGTGATAATAACATTACCCATTGTTTTTTACCTCCCGATTAAAACTCACCGTTTTCAATTGCCGAAATCTGATCTATTCTTCTCTGATGTCTGCCACCCTCGAACTCCGTGTTGAGGAAAATATCGACCAACTCGTTAGCAAGTCCTGCACCTACAACACGTCCGCCGAGACAAAGAATATTTGCATCGTTATGAGCTCGTGTGAGCTTAGCGCTGAAATAATCAGAGCAACAGGCTGCACGTACACCTTTTACTTTGTTAGCAGCCATACTGATACCGATTCCCGTACCGCAACAAAGAATGCCAAGGATTTTTTCTTCTGTAACAGCTGTGCCTACCTTATAAGCAATAGCAGCATAGTCAACAGATTCGCTTGTATAAGTACCGTAATCTGTTATTTCATATCCGCCGATTTCTTCAAGATGTTTTTTGATAGACTCCTTGAGTTCAAATCCGCCGTGATCGGCACCGATTGCAATTTTCATAATTTTCACTCACCTTTTTTCAGTTTATTCTTTAACTCACGTTCAGCCTGAGGTAAACGCAAGTACTCGGGAACCAGTACATTGCTGTTTGTAAATAAATCATTATCTTTATTTTCTGAGGCGAAACATACACCTGTTGCATTCTGATATTTATAAGATTCAGGCGCAATTTTTATTCCGTCGATTTCATCACGTAAAGCCCGATAACAAATATCAGCACCGTCACCGACAAGTATTATTTCCTCGTTGTACGATAACAGCATTTCCTTTAATTCAGATATCGGAATTGCAAGATCATCAGTCAGTCTTTCAACGACAGAATCTTTAATCCTGAATAATGCCGTGTAGACCTGTGCGCAACGCGCATCCATAACAGCAACTGCGATACAATCGAAAGCTAAAAGATTATATGACATTGATTCAAGCGTGGATATACCGATAGTTTTTATGTTTTTGGTATCAGCAATACCTTTTGCCGCAGCTACACCAATCCTGATGCCAGTAAATGAACCCGGGCCTTTATTTACTGCAACAGCATCAATGTCATCAAGCGTTAAAGAAGCGCATTTTAATGCATTATCAAGCATTGGCATTAATGTCTGAGAATGTGTCAATCCTGTATTAATATAGAAGCTGCTGAGGATTTTTCCGTTTTCAGTAACAGCGACTGATGCAGATTTTGCTGAGCTGTCAATTCCTAATATTTTCAAAGTAAATCTACTCCAATAATTTCAATGTTTCTTTCGTTTTCATTTTTACCCGGTGAAAAAATAACCTTAATGCAATCTTCAGGCAGAGCATTTTCGATGTTTTCGCTCCATTCAACAGCAAGAATTTCAGAAGCATCGAGGTAATCAAAATAACCGGTTGAATACAGATCATCCCACGTTGATATTCTGTACATATCGAAATGATACAATTTTTTCTCTTTACCCTTATATTCATGAACAAGAGCAAATGTAGGACTGCTGACACTTTTTTCGTCTATGCCAAGACCTGCGGCAAGACCGTGTGTAAATGCTGTTTTTCCCATTCCCATCGGTCCGAAATAAGCTACAACAGTTCCTTTGCTCAGCTTGTTGCCGAGTTTTTTACCGAGTTCAACAGTATCTCTGACACTTTTGCTGTAAAATGAAGACAAAATATCACTCCAACCTCAATCATTGAGAATATTATATCATATTTTTTAAATAAGTAAATAACTTTGTACTTGAAATTAAAACAGATTACATATATAATTGTTCGTGTATTCAATGTTACGGAGGTGAGGCTTTGAATAAAATCATATATTGGTTTAAGGATTTTCTTAAAGGTACAGATAAATTCCTCATCACGCTCAGTGTGTTACTTTCCACCTTCGGTGTTATTATGGTATACAGTGCCACAAGAAGGACGTTAACCGAAGATATGTTGATTCCGCGTGATGTCCGTACAATGGCTATTGCGGTCGTTCTCGGCGTTATATGTGCATTAATAATATCTCTGGTAGACTATGAGGCACTTTCGCGACTGTGGCCGCTTATAGCTTTAGTTTGTGTAGGATTGATGGTGTCTCTGTTTTTTATCGGTGATGCTCCGTCAGGACGTTCCGATGCTATTTCTTGGATTAAATTGGGAAGCTTCTATTTTCAGCCGTCCGAGCTTTTGAAAATAGGCTTTATGATAACCTTTGCCGTGCATCTTAATTCCGTAAGACACGACATTAACAAATTCAAAAACGTTGTTTTTCTCGGGATTCATGCCCTTGTTGTAATAGCTCTTGTTATTCTTACAGGCGATCTCGGTTCAGCTCTTGTTTTTGTTGTGATGACACTCGGAATGCTTTTTGTTGCCGGTTTGTATATCAGGTATTTCCTGTTTGGTGTCGGCGTAATCGCTCTGGCTGCTCCCGTACTTTGGTTTGAATTCTTTTCAGATTTCCAAAAACAACGATTTATGGCTATCTACTCGCCTTCATCTTTGACTGAAGCAACTTATGAGGAAGTGATTTTCCAACAGCAGCAAGGTGTCAACGCTATCGGTTCAGGAAAGATATTCGGACAGGGATTGTTTGAAGGACCTTATACACAAAACGGTCTTGTTCCTGAAAGCAGAAACGATATGATTTTTACAGTTGTTGGTGAAGAACTTGGCCTTGTTGGCGCAATTTTTGCACTGATTCTTCTTTTGATTCTTGTTATAAAGATAATTTATGTTGGTCAGCATGCAGTTTCTTTTATCGGAAAAATTATCTGCACGGCAGTTGCGGTTATGATAGTCGCACACGTAGTAATCAATATCGGAATGTGTCTTATGGTTTTACCCGTAATCGGTATCACACTACCATTTATGAGTGCCGGAGGTTCTTCGAATCTTTGTATTTATTTTGCGATAGGAATGGTTATGAGTGTTTACCGTTCTTCGTTAACGCGTGATCCGGTTGATTTCAAATTCGGAAAAATTTATACCCCGTTTACAGACTAAAAAATGAGCCTCGGTTTAAAACCGAGGCTTTATTATTAAGCTTTTTTCTTTTTAAAAATATTTCTGATGTCCCATTCAACCATTGCGTTGATACCTTTCTTATTTGTTTTTGAATAAAGAAGGTTGATAAGAAGATAAGCAATAAGTCCTGCGAGAATGCCGACCACGATACCACCGAGAATATCTGACGGATAGTGAACGCAAAGATAAATTCTTGAACATCCCATAAGTACTGCAAAAAGAAGTGCAGTCCAGCTTATGTACTTTTTCTTACTTGCGAAGAAATAGCCAGCCATAGCCGCCATTGCAGATGTTGTATGACCCGACGGGAACGACTTTTCACCGACCTTTGTTGAACCCGCATCAATCCACCACTGTTTGAAAGCTTCAAAGCAATCGCTGAGCTCATTCTGAAAAGGTCTCGGTCTTGCAACAAGCGGTTTGATTGAAACGTTTGTGAAAAGTGCACCTACACCGATAGCAAGAAGCATTGCCATACCAGCTTTTCTTGTTTTCTTGAAGAGCATCATTACTATAGAAATGATGATAAAGAAAAGACCCTCTTCGCCTAAAAGTGTTACAAACTTAAAAAACGGATCCCAGAAAGCACTCCCTGCTCCCTGATTGAATGTGTTGTGGAAAAACTCAAGAATTGCATAGTCGAAACTATAGAAAGTGTCGTTTAACCACTGAGCTGCAGCTGTCAATTCAGTCATATAATAAACCTCCAACAAATTTTGCTAATTATAGCATTATTTTGACACTATTTCAATACTTTAAGTCGAATACTTGAAAATTTTATTCTTATATGATATTATGTTTACATCATAAATTAGGAGGAATACGATGAATCTTGCTATCAAATCTATTTCTGTAATCCTTTCAGTAATTATGGCTATATTGCCTACACTTCAGGCTGCACCTCAGCCGACACCCGGTACAGCTGCAGCTGAAAATTATAAATACACTCTTGAAGATATGAGTGTTGTTTATGATGAAAAAGACGAAAACGGTAATTATTACCCTCTTGTTGTAGTTCCTGGAATTTCACATTCTATTACATACGTAGTTGACGAAAATTACGATTATGCAAACGCTGAAGATCCGTCAAAACCGCCGATCAAGCAGGACGCTTTCGGCAATGATATGACAGGTTCAACCATTATTCTTGATATTCCGGCAACAGTTCTTGCAGCTGTTACTCAATTTATTGTACCTCTCGTTCTTTCAGTAATGACACAGAGCGATGCAGGCCTTGTTAACGGTATCGCAAAGCTAGCGGATGCAGCTTTCTCGGTTCAGAAAACTCTTCCTGACGGAACATTTGCAAATAATGAAATCGGTTTGCTTGAATTCAACGGTTCTTTCGCAGATTTTGCAACAAAAGACAACAACAATCAGTCTTATATGGAGTATCAGACCGAATATCTATATAAGATTCTTCCGCTTCGTTCTGTTGCAGAGGTTATCGGTGAAGAAAACCTTTTCTTCTTTACTTTCAGCCTTTTCGGAGATGCAATGTCATCTGCCGATAACCTTGATAAGTATATTGATATGGTTCTTGAGAAGACCGGTGCCGAAAAAGTTAACCTTCTTCCTATAAGCCTCGGCGGTACAATATTCACAGCTTATGCTGAAAAATACACCGATACCGATAAAGTAAACGCTGTTGTAAATGTTGTACCTGTACTTAACGGTACTCAGGTAGTAAGCGATATGTATCAGCGTGATTTCAACCTTAACGGTGAATATTGGTACAGAGATCTTTTCCCGATCATTATCAGCGAATTTACAGAATACGGAAGTATGGTCGGAAGCCTTGTAAACCTTCTTATCCGTGCACTCCCTGCAGATGTAAATGCCTCAATGATTACAAGCATGTACAACGTTCTTCTTGATAACCTTCTTATCAACACTCCGCAGATGTGGGCAATGGTAACCCGCGAAGATTATCCTGAGCTTGCTGAAAAATATCTTGGAGATGCTGAGCACGCACCAATCAGAGCAATGACAGACGCTTTCTACCGTGCACAGATGAATCTTGAAGATAACATCAGAACAATGGTCGATAACGGCATTGAAATCAATATTATTTCAGGCTATAGTCTCCATACAGGCGAAGCAAGATATAACTTTTTCCAACTTATGGGTGATTCATTTGAAGTAAACGGTGATGGTATCATCCACGTCGAGTCAACTACTCTCGGTGCAACTGCTGTTCTTCCGGGTGAACAGTTACCTGCTGATTATAAACAGGCAATCGACAGTGATTATTCGTATATTTCACCTGACAGAGAGATCGACGCTTCAACAGGCGTGCTTCCCGATAATACATGGTATTTCTACAATATGAACCATGAGGACACAGCTAATAATGCACCTGTAATCAATCTTGCACTTGCACTCCTCTACTCTGATGAGGTCGAAGATGTTCATTCAAATCCTGAAAAATTCCCGCAGTTTAACGGAAATTCCGACAACTGGTTTATCAGACGTTGGAGATATAATGACCTTAAGAAAATTTATCAGAAGTATCTTGACGGCACTATCGAAATGTCTGCAGAAGATGCAAAAGAATGCGAAGATCTTCTTTATGAATGTGAACGTGTTATGCGTGCAACAATCGCTGATGATGCATTCTGTAAGGAAACTACACTCCGCGTAAATATTATGTGTAACAAATACTCAGGTCTTTCTGACGAAGATATTTATATTCTCACTCAGAAGCAGATGAATGAACTTGATCCGACAGTCAAAGCGATCGAAACAATAATCAAAATTACGGATCAGTCGCTTTGCGGGATTTTCGGCACAAAGGCATATTCGCAATTCTGGATGGCAATGTTTGAATAAGATTTTAGATGCTCTGATTTTCAGGGCATCTTTTCTTCATATAATAAATATAGTAAAATCAAGCTATAATTGTATATTTTCAACATTGAATTTGAAACGCCGTTGTGATATACTTGTTCGGTAACGCAATATATTAGCAGGAGTTGAAAAAAGATGGATTCATTCGCAGAACTTTGGGAATTAATTAAAGAAGAATGTAAAAAACAAGTATCTGAATCCATATACAACGTTTGGTTTAAAGATATGGAGCTTGTGAGCTTTACCGAGAAAAAAGTTGTTATTGCACTTTCTGATTTTAAGCGTAAAATCATCGAAACTAAATTTATGGGTAAGCTTACAGATTCTTTTACAAACGTTTTGGGATTTGACATTGACATTGAACTCGTTGATGTTGATGCTGCAACAGAATATGTATCTAAGAAGGAGCCTGAAAACCTTAAGGCTGAGGACACTTTTGATTCTTTCGTTGTCGGTGCATCAAATAAATTTGCTTATGCCGCAGCAAGTGCAGTTGCCAATGATCCCGGAAATAAATACAACCCTTTGTTTATTTACGGCAATTCCGGTCTCGGCAAGACACACCTTCTTAATGCTATATGTCATTCAATTGAACAGCAGAATCCCGATGCAAAGATAATCTACACCCGCGGTGAAGATTTTACTAACGAACTTATCAGATATATTTCTTCAAAAAGTACAATTGAATTTCATAAAAAATACCGAAACGCTGATATACTCCTTGTTGACGACGTTCAGTTCATTGCAGGTAAGGAGTCAACACAGGAAGAATTCTTCCACACCTTTAACGCACTTTATCAGGCAGGAAATCAGATTGTTCTTACGTCTGACCGTCCGCCGAAAGAAATTGCTCTTCTTGAAGACAGACTTAAGAACCGCTTCGAATGGGGCTTGATGGCTGATATTCAGCCACCCGATATTGAAACAAGAATGGCAATTATTAAAAGAAAAGCTGATATTCTTAATTTTGATCTTCCCGATGAATGTGTTCAGTTTATCGCAGAAAAGCTTAAGAACAACATTCGTCAGCTTGAAGGTGCTGTTAAAAAGATGCAGGCTTTTGTTACAATGCAGGGCTTGCCGACTAACCTTGCAACAGCACAAAAAGCAATTGCTGATATTTTTGTCGATAAAGTTCCTGTAAAGGTAACTGTCGAAAAGATTGTTTCTGAAGTTGCTCGTACATACGGTGCTGAACCCGAAGAGATTTATTCAAAGAAACAGAATGCTCTTATCACAGAAATGCGTCAGATGGCTATGTTCATCGTCAGAGAGCTTACAGGACTTTCAACCAAGGCAATCGGACGTGAGTTCAACCGCGACCATTCCACTGTTGTTTACAGCCTTGAAAAATTCCAGAAGAGATATAATGACGACAGCAAGGTCAGACAAATGGTTGATAACATCAGCAAAAACGTACGTGACGGAATCTGATTTTCCCGGAGGTAAATCCAAATGGCATTCAATATATTCAAAAAATTCAATTTCGGCTTAAAGAAAACACGTGACAGTATGTCAGGCGCTATCGATGCCGTTATCAGTGAAAACGAAGATATTACCGATCAGCTCTATGATGACCTTGAAGAAATTCTCATTATGGGCGATGTTGGTATGAACACCGCAGCTGAAATCTGTGAAAAGCTTCGTGACTATGTTTCAAAAAAGCATCTTAAGAAGTCTTCTCAGGTCAAGGGAGCTATCAAAGAGATTGTTGCCGAATTGCTTGAAGGCGGTGAAGATATGGGTCTTGTTACCATGCCGTCAGTAATTCTTGTTATCGGTGTTAACGGGGTCGGCAAGACAACCACAATCGGTAAAATGGCAGCTATGTATAAAGCTGAAGGTAAAAAGGTTATCCTCGGTGCTGCCGATACCTTCAGAGCCGCAGCAATTGACCAGCTTGAAGTCTGGGCAAACCGTGCAGGTGTTGAAATTGTTAAACACCAGGAAGGAGCAGACCCTGCAGCTGTTGTTTATGATACTATTCAGGCCGGTAAGGCACGTGACGCGGATATCATCATCTGCGATACAGCAGGCCGTCTTCACAATAAAAAGAACCTTATGGATGAGCTTGCAAAGATATACAGAATCATTGACAAGGAACTCCCCTACAACGATCGTGAAAGCCTTCTTGTTCTTGATGCAACAACAGGACAAAATGCTGTTAATCAGGCTCGTGATTTCAAGAATGTATGTGAAATCACAGGTATCGTTCTGACAAAGCTCGACGGTACAGCTAAAGGCGGTGTTGTTCTTGCAATCAAGAATGACCTTAAGGTGCCCGTTAAGTTTGTAGGTGTAGGCGAACAGATTGATGACTTGCAGCCGTTTAATCCTACTGCTTTTGCTGAAGGTCTTTTTGAAAATGAAGTAAAGCACGATGACGATAATATGTTTATCCCGAAAGAGGAAACTGAGGAAGTTGCTGAATGAAAATAATTATTGCAACCCATAATATGAAGAAGAGAGCTGAATTGGAAAGAATCCTCTCCCCTCTCGGCATAGAAATTGTTACTGATACAGATATCGGTTGTACCCTCAGAGATGTTGAAGAAAACGGAACAACTTTCGAAGAGAATGCTTTTATAAAGGCTCAGGCCGGCTGTGAGGACAGCGGACTTCCCTGTATTGCAGATGACTCGGGACTTGTTGTTGATGCACTCGGAGGCGCTCCGGGAATATTCTCGGCACGTTATTGCGGTGTGCACGGTAATGACGAGGCGAACAACGACAAACTCCTTAAAGAGCTTGAAAATGTACCCAATGAAGAGCGAACAGCAAGGTTTGTGTGCGCGGTTTGTTGCGTATTCCCTGACGGAAGAAAACTTACGGTTACCGATACCTGTGAAGGTACAATTTTCCACGAAAGACACGGCAACGGCGGATTTGGATATGATGTTATTTTCAACTGCAACGGTCAGCCGTTCGGTGAAATTTCTGCAGAAGAAAAAGACAAGATAAGCCATCGAGGCAAAGCGCTTCGTCACCTTGCTGAGGAATTAAAGAATTATATATAACGGAGAAAAATATGGAAGAAAAAATGACAAGCAAAAGACGTGCTGAGCTTAGAGGACAGGCAAACCGCCTTGAACCGCTTTTTCAGGTCGGCAAGGGCGGAATATCTGATGGATTGATTGCACAGACAAATGACGCTCTGAGAGTGCACGAGCTTATAAAACTTAAGGTGCTTCTTGAATCAGCACCCGAAACGCCGAGAGAAATTGCTGAAAAGCTTGCTTCAGCTACAGGTTCTCAGGTTGTTCAGGTTATCGGCGGAAGCATGATATTCTACAAAGAAAACCCCGAACTTCAGGCAGAAAAGAACTCAAAAGCGAAGCCTAAAAAGTCAGGTACGGGCAAGGGCGCAAAGGATTTTAAAAAGAAGTATAATGCTATTGCCAAAAAGAGCGAAAAAGATCAGAAAAAATCACGTTATTCGAAGTCAAATAAAGGCAGGTTTTACAAATAATTTAACTTGATGAATGAAAGGAGTTGTGGTAGGATGGATAAGCAGGACACCAACAAAACAGTAGCTCAGAACAAAAAAGCCTATCACGACTATTTTGTTCTTGAAGAATATGAAGCAGGCATAGAGCTTTACGGAACAGAAATTAAATCAATAAGACAAGGTAAACTTAATCTTAAAGATTCCTGGTGCAATATCATTGAGGGTGAAATCTTCGTAAACGGTATGCACATAAGTCCTTACGACCACGGCAATATTTTTAACCGTGACCCGTTAAGAGTCAGAAAGCTCCTGATGCATAAAAAGGAAATCAACCGACTTTTCGGAACAGTTAAGCAGGATGGTCTTTCGCTCATTCCCCTTTCAGTCTATTTCAAGAAAGGCAGAGCAAAAGTAAAGGTCGGTCTTTGCAAGGGTAAAAAACTTTACGATAAACGTGATGTCGCAGCTAAAAAAGATGCCGCAAGAAACATCGAAAGAGCGATGAAGGAACGTTTTCAATAACTCAACCGACAGTTAAATGGATTTTTAATTAAAACAACTGTTAGTTTAGCCTTTTCAACTTTTTATATCTTCACATTTTTTACGTTCTCCGCTAAAATATTGGTAACAAACCGAAAGGAGAAAAGTAATATGACATTATTTAATAAAAAAGAAAAAGAAGAAGCGGGTTTTACAGAAAAACAAGAAAAAACTGATTCAACTGAAACATTAGGTAGCAGAATATCATTTTTAAGAAAAAACAAAGGCTACACTCAAGATGAGTTTTCAAGCTTACTGGATGTAACACCTCAGGCTGTTTCTAAATGGGAAAATGATTTATCTTGTCCTGATATTATGTCGCTTCCTAAGATTGCTGAATTATTGGATACAACTGTCGATGAATTGCTTACAGGCACTAAAACTAATTACAGTAAATCCGATATTAATATTTCAGATTTAAAGTTACACATACAAGTCGTACAATTAAACAGAAAACCGATTAATATCAATGTTCCGTTAACGTTTGTAAAACGAATGGCAAAAATAGGAAACAATATTTCCGGAATTATCGGTACACAGGCACTTAATAATAAACAACTCGAACAGATACTACAGTTAGTTGACGAAGGCGTAACAGGAGAAGTTTTAAATCTTGTTGATGAAAACGGCCAGACTGTAGTTATTGAGATTAAATAAACTGATAAGAGCAGTCCTACCCTGCCGACTGCTCTTAGATATACGGGGATGAAAGGATTTCGACGGGGATTCTGAACTGTGATAAGCGAGTAGTGGTGCGGGACCACTATAAAATCCGTAGTTTATTAAAAATAAACGACAACAATACAAAATTAATGGCTGCTTAACGCGGCCCATCCTGTTCAGTAGTACCACGGACTGAATAAGGGTGTCGAACAGTGGTGAACGTGAATGTGCCCGTAGCCTTGAAGCACATCACGGACTAAAGGCTACCGTAGGAGAAAGCCTGTTTACCGGCGTTCTCTGAGGGGAATCTTAAAAGATAAACTACACTCGTAGAAAGTTGCGGGAATGGGTTTTCGGACGCGGTTTCGATTACCGCCATCTCCACCAAACGAAAGTCAGACGAACACCTACTACTTCTTCACAGGCGGCTTCGCCGTGAAAGTGGAAATCTGACAAAGACAGAAAGAACCAAGGTTAGAAATAGCCTTGGTTCTTTTGCTATTAATTTGCATTCACACATTCGACAAAGCACAGACCTCCTTGTAAAATGGTATTACCAAATACAAGGAGGTCATTTTTATGTTCAGTAAGAAAACTAAACTGAAGCTCACAGACTTTGAGTGTAATCTGTTAATCAACGACTTTATTGAAGAATTCTACTACGGAAACATTGACCCGCAGGAGTGTACCACCAATCTGACGGCGAAGGTCAAAAAGCCTCTCAGCAAAGGGATTTAATGTTATCTTCTGCTTTTTCTTGCTTCTTTGATCTCAAAGCCTTTCTTGATAAGAACACCAAGAGGAACGAAAACAAGGACTGCAAAAATACAGCTGTAAAGGAACATACTCGAAGAAGGAACGATTGTTTCGACTCCGTACTCATTCATATAAGTAACAGCAGAGTTGCGGCAAGCGATGTCACCCATTACAGGGCCGACAACCATAGGAATAAGAACAACAAAAATCATTCTGATACCCTGGAAAAGACCTTCCTTACCTACAGGAATAAAATCTCTTACCGCAGCATTGAAGAGAATCATAAGAACAACATAACCAATAAGTGTCGGGCCTACACCGATAAGAACACCAACAAGGTTGGTTGTACGTGAAAGAATGAAAAGGCCGATTACCAATAAAATTACCGCAGGAATTAAGCCGTATGCCTTATTTTTAGCTGAAACCTTCATAAGAATGACTATACCGGCTACAAGGAAAATAATTACAAGTACTGCAGGAATAATTACACCGGCTGTAAGGAAATTGATTCCTTCGTTAGCAGGCAGAACAACGTATTGAAGATAAACAAAAAGATACGGGAAGAATACCTGGATAGCAATATTATAAAGACCGACAGAAGCAAGAGTCAGATACAATCTTGAATTACCTGATATAACAGAAGGTCTGAAACCGTAGAAAAGATCGCTCCAATAGCTTGATTTTGTCAAATCATCAGCCTGAACTTTTGGTTCAGGATCTTCAAGCAAGAAAAGACCTGCAATACCGCAAACAGCAACAATCGCACCAAGAGCAAGGAAGAAAACCTGATAGCTGATTGCACCGGACTGTGCAAAGCTACCAATGCCCATGACAATAACCATTGAAATGAAACCAATGAATGTAAATGCTGTTTCAACTTTAGGTCTTGTTGACGGAGTAGTTACTTCAGTAACCCATGCATTGAATACGGAGTCATTACTTGTAGAACCCATGAACGTCATAACAGCATCCATTATAATTACTGCCCAAACCGTTACCGTAAGAACTGTTGCTGCATCTGATAATCCGAAAAGCGATGCAATATTATCTCGAGTTATAAAACCGAACAAAGCTGTAATAATTCCCCACGCAATATAACCTACAGAGATAAACACCTTACGTTTTCTCATTTTATCACTGAGTGTACCCATAATGAATGTTGTAAGCACGGCCGTAACAGCTGAAATTGCAACCATTCGGCTGATTGCTGTTGTCGGTGCCATAGTACCGGCAATAGCTTCCGCAGAAGCACCAGCATATACTGAGTTATAAAGGAAAGTGTTGAAATACATGTTTTCAACATTCCAGGCAATTAAGCCCATAAGGTTAAACAAAAGGATGTTAAACCAAAGGCGTTTTGAAAGTTTATTTTCCATAGTAAACTCCCCTCTTTTATTTTTACAACAATTATAGCACACATTATGAAAAAAGCAAATAAAAAAACTCCCGAACGCGTATGCATCCAGGAGTTTGGAGCTACTAAGCGGACTCGAACCGCTGACCTCATCCTTACCAAGGATGTGCTCTACCACCTGAGCCATAGTAGCGTATCACAACGACAGTTATGATATCACAATCCGACGCTGTTGTCAAGATAAAAAGGTATTTAAATTGACATTATAAGAAAAAGTGGTATAATTTTTTCATAAACCTATGCGAGGTGTTTTTATGCTTTTGACAATAGATATCGGTAACACAAACATCACTTTGGGTGTATTCAAAGGCGATGAATTGCAATTCACTTCACGTCTTGCCACAGATAGAAAAAGAACCGGTGACCAATACGCCGTTGAGCTTCTTAATGTGTTCAAACTTTATGAAGCTGAAATCTCAGAATTCAGCGGTGCTATCATAAGCAGCGTTGTTCCCGAGGTTACTGATGCACTCAAAGCAGCAGTTGTATGTGTAACGGGTAAAGAACCGCAGATTCTCTCTTCAGACATCGGTTCAGGACTTAATGTTATCAATGACATCAACGGGCAGATCGGTGCAGATATTGCTGCAGTAGCAGTTGCCGCAATCAAAAAGTACCCTCTCCCCTGCTTCGTTCTCGACCTTGGTACAGCAACAAAGATTATCCTGATTGACGAAAACGGAATGTTTGTCGGCTGTACTATTTCACCCGGTGTCGGAATTTCATTACATGCACTTGCATCAAGAGCATCAATGCTGCCGACAATTAATCTTGAAACTCCCCAGTCTTCAATAGGTACAAATACAATAGACTGTATGAAATCAGGTATTGTTTACGGAACAGCAGCTATGCTTGACGGTTTAACGGAAAGAATGGAAAAAGATTTCGGCAAAAAGGTCGTTTCGACAGTTGCAACAGGAGGCCTTTCAAGGGAAGTTGTCCGCAATTGCAACCGAGATATCATCTATGATCAAAATCTTATTTTAGACGGTCTTAAGCAGATATATTACAACGAATAAAAGGAGGCTAAGCCTCCTTTTATTATTTACAGAAATTATCAATATAACGGTTAATTGCATCATCAATAACCTTGATTGCCGCATCTCTGTCATTGACTTCATCAACAGCGGTTTCTTTATTTTCAAGATTTTTATAAACAGTAAAGAAGTGACGCATCTCATCGAAGATATGTGCAGGAAGCTGATCAATATTGGTATAGTTATTATAGTTAGGGTCATTGAACGCAACAGCAATAATTTTTTCGTCATCTCTGCCGTTATCCATCATGGAAATAACACCAATCGGATATGCTCTTACAAGAGTGAGAGGTTCCAAAGCCTGTGAACAGATAAGAAGAACATCCAACGGGTCCTCATCGTCACCGTAAGTCCTGGGAATAAAACCGTAATTTGCAGGATAATGTGTTGAGGTATGCAGAATTCTGTCAAGCATAAGAAATCCTGTTTCTTTGTCAAGTTCATATTTTTTCTTGCTTCCCTTGGGAATTTCAACAACCATCATAAAATCATCGGGGTTGATTCTTTTGGGTGAAATATCATGCCAGATATTAGACATAGAAAATTCTCCTTTCAAATATATCAGTTTACTTCAAGAGTGGCCAATCCGCCGTCAGAAGTTTCTTTGTATCTTTTGGATATATCAAGACCTGTCTGCCTCATAACGGCAATTGCTTCATCAAGTGAAATCTTTCTTGTATCACTTAGGAAACTTGCAAGGCTGACAGAGTTAATCGCTCTCATTGATGCAACAGCATTTCTTTCAATGCATGGAATCTGAACAAGACCGCAAATCGGGTCACAAGTCAGACCGAGATGATGCTCAATTGCAATTTCAGCAGCATATTCAATTTTATCGAGATCAAGCCTGAAAAGCTCACCTAAAGCAGCTGCAGCCATAGCACAAGCACTTCCTATTTCAGCCTGACATCCGCATTCACTGCCAGAAATTGAAGCGTTGGTTTTTATCAGATTTCCGATAATACCGCCTGTAGCAAGCGCCCTGAGGATTTCTGTGTCTGAATATCCTCTTTTTAACTGTTGATAGTACAAAACAGCAGGCATAACTCCTGCAGAACCGCAGGTAGGAGCTGTTACAATTGTCTTACCGTCAGCATTCTGCTCGCTTACGGCAAAAGCATAAGCACATACTTCGCGGTTTTCTCTTGTTTCCGCGCTTTCATCAATGTGCTGTTGATGATAAAGATGTTTAGCCCTTTTATGAACATTAAGTCCGCCCGGAAGAATACCATCGGCATACAAACCCTCACGGATACTCTTTTTCATCTGTGACCATACCTCATCAAGATAAATCCATATTGAAGGTCCTTCTACCTTTTCAACGTATTGCCAAAGCCTTAAATGATTTTTCCTGCAGCATTCAGAAATAGCTTCATACGAAGAGTCAGGATAAATATATTCAAGCTTTTCGGCAACATAGCCTTCCATTTCAATATCTCCGCCACCGACACTGAGAACTCTTTTTTTATCAATCTGTTCTCCGTTACGGTATGCAAACAAATCCATTGTGTTAGGATGAGCTAAATCAGTCAGAGTATAATCAAATTCGACCTCACACTTTTTAGGTTCAAAAGTTTCAATTATTACTCGGTCTGTACCGTGACCGACACCTGTTTTTGAAAGTGAACCGTAAAGAATAACCTTGAATCTATCAGCATCAGGATTCATCTGCATGAAAATCTTACATGCAGCTTCAGGTCCCATCGTGTGAGAACTTGAAGGTCCTTTACCGATTTTATATAAGTCACGCAGCGATTTCATACTGTCAGTTTTTTTAATACCATTAAGAAGCATTACCTCACCTCTTCTATATTCTATTACACTGAACATAAAGTTTCAAGTGTAAAAAGTAAAAATATGACGTTCATTGTTAAAAAGCCGACATCTTACGATGCCGGCTAAAAATTATTTATTGATAATCAATCGGTCAATTATAACACCAAGTCTTGTATCGAAGAAATCTTTTTTACGTTGCTCGCTCTTTGAGAGTCTTTTCTTTTCAGGAATCGGCTTTCTGAAGCGCTGTAAATCACCGTCATCACAGATAAACGGTTGAGTAAGGCAGATGCCGCCTTTTCCCTTAAGCTGTGCTCTGACGTAACAATTGATTTCGCTTTCCAGCTCGCTAAGACTGATAACAGACGTAATTTCACCGTCAGCTTCAATTGTATCTGACTTAATAACCTTACCGTCTGCAACCCACTCGACAGCTGAAGCATTTACACCTTTAATGGTGATAGTCTGTTCATTTTCATCAACAACAACGGACATAACTCTCGGGCAGGGACCGTGACCTACGAAATCTTCGCCCAATTCATTCTTTGCGTATCGTGCAATAGAGAAAAATGCTCCGTTTTCCATAGCTGTACGAAGATTCTTAAGAGAATATTCAGGAAGAATAAAATCCATAAACGCTGTGTCAATTTCAGTAACTCTGTGTGCATCGCTGTTGCTGAATCCCCAGACACATCTTTCACCCTCGGGAATAAGGATTTTAAGAAGCTCATCCCAAAGAATACGGTCACTTCTGTTCGGTCCGTCGTACATATTGAGAACTTCAGTGCCAAGACAAGAATGATACCTTCTTAATAAATCAGCAAAGAAGTTTACATTTTCGGGAACATATGCACAGTCAGGGTCTTTATATGCCTTAAGCCAATCGGTAGGATGATTAATATGAGAAACACCGCCGCTGTTTTCAATCTTTCTGATCGGAGTTTCATAATCGTTTTCCATACCGCAGATACCTTCACAAGAATTATCGGTAAAATAACCGTTAACATGATTCTTAACAAGAGTAAACATATTAGCTTCAATAGCATCAGGAACGCACTGAAGTCCCCTTTTCTTCGTACGAAGATTATTGAACGTCTTATGAGTACCGTTAATGATATTATGATACTGCTCGGTTGTAGGATGCTCTCTTTTTCCGTGCCAGAGAAGCTGGAATGTGTATAAGGGAATTATAGACGGTTCCTGATCCCACTCTTTTCCGAAAATACCGTGTTCAGCAAATGCAAGAATGTCAAAATCGTTATCATAAAATCCGTCAATCATTTCACTCATTGTGTTATTAGCATCGCTGTATGTTGAATGAGTGTGAAGATTGGTTTTATAGTGATTATCAGGATTTTCAATCAAATCTGAAATATCATTATACGGGCTGATTATCTTAAATATTCTCTTAGCTTCAACTGACATAATATCCTCCAAAAAAACTTAGTATAAAGATTATAACATATTAATTTTTATTATGTCAATAAAGAAAAAGACACCCTTGAACGTTACTTCAAAGGTGTCAAAAGAATTATTTTGCAACCGGAACTTCAATTATAAGATCCGTAAGCGGGAATGAACAGCATGGATGAATACAACCGAACTTATGGTCCGCAAGACGTCGGTATTCAAGATGATCAGGAACGTAAACCTTACCTGAAAGGAGATGTGAATGACAGAATCCGCACTCACCGCTTCGGCAACGTGCAGGAACAGAAATCTTATTTTTCTCAAGAATCTGCATAACAGAATCGTTTGAAGAACCTGTAACTGTAGTTGTCATATCCTGAATAGTTACCGTAATATTGACAGTTTCAGGTACACCTGCCGGATAATCAGACTGAGTTGAAGGATTATGGAACTCGCCGAACATTTCGTGACGGATGAATTTCTTTTCAAGATTAAGCTTTTCGAGCTCTTTATCAAGGAAATCATACATCTGCTGAGGTCCGCAGATAAAAACAGAATAAGCTTCGTTATCGGGAGCATATTTTTTAATCAATTCAGCTGTGATAAATCCTGCCTCAAAGCCGTCACCTGAAACATCTGTATCCTTATCACTGAGCACGTGAACAACCTTTACTTTATCACATTTTTTGGTGATAGCATCAAGTTCATCTTTAAAGATGATTACGTCTTTATTTCTGCTGCCGTAAAGAAGAGTCATTTCAAAATCTTCATCACCGTCAGCAATAGCATTTGCCATTGAAACAAACGGAGTGATACCGCTGCCGCCTGCAAGGCAAACAACCTTCTTTGCATCTCTTAACGGCTGATAATCAAAATGTCCTTCGGGAGCCGAAACCTCAACTTCAGTTCCGACCTTCCAATTATTAAGAATAAATCTTGACATAAGACCGCCGTCAACAAGCTTGATTGTAAGCTCATATTTTCCTTCAAGAGAATCCTTCGGAGAGGATGAAAGAGAATATGCACGGGTTACATTCATACCCTCAATTGTTTCAAAAACCGTGAGGTACTTACCTGCAGCAAAATATGCAAGTCCCTTTGTTCCCTTTTGAGTGTTCGGGACAAGAGTAAATGTTTTGCAATCTTCAGCTCGCTTTGTAACAGAAGCAATCTTAAGATACTGACGTTTCGGATGAAGAGCTTTTGCAAGAACCATAGCATTGTCTGAAAAATCAGGTAATTTAGCTTCTGCAGCGTTAAATCTTGCCTGACGGACAGAGAGCATCGGTAAAAACTTCTTTGATTTTAATGATTTGATGTTTGCCATATTATTTGCCCTCCTTAACTTTCTTTATAACAATGCCTGCAGCCTTTTCACCTGTGTAGTATGCACAGCCGTAGCCGTCACCGCGTTCCTGAGTAGCACCGCAGAAGAAGAAATTATCAAACGGCTGGTCTTTCATATATTGAATTGTACGCGGAAGCATGCTATCCCACTTTTCAAGCATATAACCGTAAGGTGTGCCCCAGGGAGTATTGAGATAACGTGCAAATGTCGGCGGCAATGCAATTTCAATTTCCTCGATATAAGGCTTAATTGAAATATTAAGAGCTTTTTCGCAGGTTTCAATCATATCTTCAGCGACTTTTGTCTTAAATTTTTTATAATCCTGAGGTCTGATATCCTTCATAACATCGCCGTGAGTCATTGATGTAAGGAAAAGCTGACATGTGCCTTTAGGAGTACAATCAGGAATAATTTCATTAAGACAGTTGATGATACAGTAACCGCTGAAATAGTCCTTAACAAGTTCAAACTGCTTGTCTGAATCTGAATCAGGAGCAATAAATATTGAATAATCCCTGATACCGAGCTCTTCTTTTGTCTTGTTCATGCCAAGATAAACTGTCGTAAGAGTAACCGCAGTTTTTCTTGCATTAAGCATCTTGAGCTGCATCTCGGGTATGTCTTCTTTGTCGAACAAATCGTTGAACACAGCATAAGGATATGAATTACAGATGACATACTTACCGTAAACTTCCTTTTCACCGTTGATAACAACACCTGCGGGCTTGCCCTTACGCATAATAACCTTTGTTACTTCAGAATTATACCAGATGTCGCCGCCGTGCTCACGGATAACCTTATCAATCGCAAGGCTCATTTCATGGCTGCGAAGGTGCGGGATACCCGTACCATTCTTAACATAGCTGTGAAGAACGCACATATAGTAAAGGAAATCGAATGTAGAAGCAGGAACACCCATATAACACCAGTAGGTATTAAAGATATCCTGAGCCTTCTTCGGCATTCCGAGAGCATCAAGAGCCTCAGACATTGTATGAGAAGTCATTCGCATAATATCTGGAACATCCTTGAGTGAGCCAGGTAATTTTGAAGGATCGTCAAGGCATTCAAAAGCCTTGAACATACGCTCAGAAAGGTCAAATGCAGCCATACAGCTTTCATATGAACCGGGAACGATTTCATCAAGCTTTCGTGCAAAGTTTTCAAAACCGACAGGCATACGGGCATCGAGAACAACCTCAACACCGTCTTCGTTGATGAAGGTATCCGTATCGCCTTCCTTAGCAGGAACAACAAGTCTGAAGGTAGAATCGTGTCTGTACCAATCAACGTCAGCGCCCCAGCTATTGAACATCTGCTCAATATTGCCGACTTCAACCTCAGTTGCACTGATACCTGCAAGCTCATGCAATGAAGGTTCAAATTCAAATCTGCCTCTTACAAACGAAGAAGCCGAGCCGCCGGGAATATTATGGCGTTCAAGAAGAAGAGTCGAAAGACCTTCGCGAGCACAGTTAACAGCAGCAGCAAGTCCACCGTTACCTGCACCGATAATAATAACATCGTATTGTTTACTCATAACAACACTCCTTAAAATGCAGAGAATACCTGCACAAATTTACCATTATATTTTATCACAGTTGTTTGGAATTCACAAGGGAGGATTTAAAAAATAAGCACGATGATTTATTCCAAAACCATCGTGCTTACCCTATGCGAGTGTTCACAGTGCTTCGAGAATACACTTGCTTTGCATCTCTGCATAATTTTTGTTTAATTTTGATTTTATATATAATTTACTTCCGCTTCATTTCTTGGTGGAATACGTTTATATTCAACATCAGGCCATCCTATAACAAGTGCCGTTACAGGACTGTGTCCTTTTTTTGTTTCAAGCATCGAGGAAACCTTAGGGTTCAGTTTTGCCACACCAACTAAAAATCCGCTATAAAGAACACCGAGCCCCATGCTTTCTGCCATCAGCTCCATATATGACGATGCAAGGCAGGCACTGGTTGTACCTTTACCATTGACAACAATAACTACCGGGGCACCTTTTGAAAAGAAATTATCATCAATTATTACATTTCTCAGATACTTTGAAAAAGGCGAAGCTGTTTTTTGAGCTAATCTGAAAACTTTTACAGCTTCTTTTTCTATCTCAGGCAACTTTTTCTTAATAACTGTAAAGGAAAAATCCTGGGCATTGGTCCCGGTGGGACAGTATCTGCCTGCTTCAATTATTTTATGTATCATTTCATCAGAAACATCTTCTTTTTTAAACTGACGCACTGTTCTTCTGCTTTTCAATGCAAGAAGAAATTTATCACTATCAAATTCATCAATGTTAACAGGAATAATCTCTTCTACAGATTCGTAGTTTGTCATTGTGACGGCATTCACAGGACAAATAGCATAGCAGTGTCCGCACTGAATACACCTTTCATACATAAACTGTGCCTTACAGTTAATGAGTTTAATTTTTTCAGACACACAATCTCTGACACACTTTCCGCAGCCTATGCAAAGCTCGTGATTTATTTCAATATGTTTCATATAAACTCCTTTAATGATTCTGAATGGTTCATTTTTACGGAACTATGTTAACATAAAATATAAAAATTTACAACAAAAATAGTGAGTATTCTCATATGTTATGAATACTCACTATGAATTATAACGAAATTTTTAATACGGTTTGCAACCCCAAAAATATACAGATCAAGTTTTAGAAATAAAATAGATCCTCAAATTTCTTGTCGAGAGCAATACACAATACTAATGCCAACTTTGCCGTTGGATTAAAGTGCCCGGTTTCGATAGAACTGATGGTATTACGTGATACACCAACCATTTCAGCGACTTGCTGTTGAGAAAATCCTTTTTCTGTCCTTGCTTCCTTTAATCGATTTTTCAGTACTAATTTATCGTCCATAATTACACCACATTCTTCAATACGATTGTTACAGCAAATGCTACAGAAAACAGTAGCTCAACTATTCCCCAGATAAGATGCTCACGTGTTTTAAGCTTGGTGAACAGAACCACATTACTAGTACCCTGCATTGCAAAATAAACGAGCCACCCAACCAAGGCAATTTCAGGGATGTGGAAAACGAACTCGCTTGCGAGAATTAATGCTACACAAACAAATGCACCTACGAGCATACCAACTCTTGACGCTGTACCGTAAGCGGCTATCTCTCGTTCATCGTGTTTACCTTCATTCTCCTGTCTGCTACGTTTCAAAATTTCATCTTTATTCATAACCGTCCTCCTTATGACAAGTTTTATTGGCATAGCTTTATTATACACCCACCAAGTTTTCTTATCAACGGTTTTCGCCAAGTTTTCTTGACAAAATTCAAGACGCAAAAAACGCTGTAACAGAAGCCCACTTAATGGTAGTTACCTGGCTGCCGTGTGTCATTCAAACCTACGGGCTGTTTTTTCACGATGAAACTATTCTCTTTTTCGGAGTGTCGAAAAACCTTGTACCACGGGAATTTTTACAAAAAAAAAGAACGAAAGTTGCAATACCAATAGTATCATAACTTTCATTCTAATTTGGTGCGGATAACAGGACTTGAACCTGCACGCTTTCGCACCAGATCCTAAATCTGGCGTGTCTGCCAATTCCACCATATCCGCTTTTGCCCGTTTATTATATCATAAGAACAACAAATGTCAAGAAATTAACTGCTCTTTATCTTTTTTAGCGCTCCTTTTTCAAGTCTGCTGACCTGTGCCTGAGAGATGCCTACTTCCTTCGCAACCTCTGTCTGTGTTTTGCCGAGCATAAATCTTAAATTCAAGATTCTTTTTTCCCTGTCGGAAAGAGAGCGTATAGCATCACAAAGCAGTATTTCATCCATCCAACTGTCCGCTGTATTTCTGTCACCGATCTGATCCATAACGAATATCGCTTCACCGCCGTCGTTATACACCGGTTCATACAGTGAAACAGGGTCAATTATTGCTTCAAGTGAAATAACAACATCCTCTTTCTTCATATCAAGCTCTTTCGAAATTTCCTCAATCGTAGGCTCACGGTCAAGCTCATTTGAAAGCTTTTCCCTTGCCTGAATCGCCTTGTATGCAGTATCCCTCATAGACCTGCTTACTCTTACAGAATTATTATCCCTTAGGTATCTGCGCACTTCTCCGATAATCATCGGTACAGCGTAAGTCGAGAACCTTACACCAAGATCTACGTCAAAATTATCGATAGCCTTTATAAGCCCGATACAGCCTACTTGAAAAAGATCGTCAAGTGGCTCGCCTCTGTTCGTAAAACGCTGTATAACGCTCAGCACAAGCTTTAAATTACCGTTGATGAGTTCATCACGTGCATTCGTGTCACCTTTTCGCGTAAGCTTTAACAATTCAATCTTTTTATCCTCTTTCAACACCCTCAACTTTGAAGTATCAACACCGCAAATCACAACCTTATTATACTGCATAAAAAGACCTCCCTACGGTAAAATTTTTACCATAGAGAGGTTTTATTATTCATATAAATCAGTCTTTGAATACATCTTCAAGCCATACCAGGCACATTTCCATCCAAATCTTTGTATTCCTTACAAACTCAAGATGCTCACCTGACGATACAACGCTCGTGGAAGTTGAAAAACCGTGACCGCCGCGCGAGAAAATATGCATCTCATATGAAACACCATTTTCACCGAGTGCCTTAGCATACTCAATCGAATGCTTAATCGGTACAAGTCCGTCATCAGCCGCAGAAACAATGAAAGTAGGTGGTGTTTTATCAGTAACGAATTCATTAAGGCTCGGCACAGGATTCGCAAGAACCTCGCCTATATCCTGAAGAATGCACGGATAACCGAGAATACAGGCGTTCGGCTTAACATCGCCCATAGTGCTGACAGCAGCAGCAAGATGTCCGCCCGCAGAAAAACCGCAGACAGCAATCTTAGCAGGATCAGTGCACCACTCAACAGATTTTTTACGGATAAGATTCAAAGCTTCAACCGCATCATTAAGCGGAGCCGGGAAAGTTGAATGCTCATTCAATGAATATCTGAGAATGAAGACGTTGTAACCCTTAGCCATAAATTCGAACGCTACAGGCTCAGCTTCTCTGTCCGAGCAGAATTTATATGCACCTCCCGGAAAAACAAGTACACCTGCTTTTACTTTCATATTCGGCATTTCCTCGGAAATATCCGGTATGTAGGCTGTTAATGTTACATTTCGTTCTTCATTTAAAACAAGTCTTTCAATTTTCATATTATCACTCCTCAAAATCGTTGATATCCTGATATGTTTTGAAAACATATCCGTTTTGCTCAAGTTCATCCATATTTTTAAGGTAATATCCGATTCCGTTGATTACGCAATCAACAGGATTTTCAGCACAACGTGTACGTATTCCAAGCTTATTTTCAATATATTCGTCAATTCCCCTGAGCAACGCCCCACCGCCTGTAACAACTATTCCGTTAACAGAAATATCAGCATTAAGCTCAGGCGGAGTTTCCTGAAGCACAAGACGTATGTTTTCCATAATTGAATCAACATCAGCTTTAACGGCATCAAAAACTTCATTAGAAGTAATTTCAACGGTTTTCGGCATCTTTGTTGCTGTATCCTTACCGACAGCACGCACAGCAAGTTCAGCATCCAGCGTCTTAACAGCGCCAACATCTTTTTTTACTTTTTCGGCTGTTACAAGGCCGATTTCGATATTTTTCTCCTGTCTTGCAAATCTGCAGATAGATTCATCAAAGCTGTTTCCTGCAACCTTAATCGAGGCTGACAATGCAACAAGACCACCTGTGATAACAGCAATATCAGTTGTACCGCCTCCGATATCAACAATCATTGTACCGCGGAACTCCTTGTCTATATTAGCTCCCCTTGCAGCAACAAGAGGTTCTTCAACAACGCAGGCTCTCGCAGCACCCGAAGTAGTTGCAAGGTCAAGAATGGTTCTTTTGTCAAGCTCAGATACCTGTGACGGTACGCTGACAATTACATTCGGCTTAAAAATCTGAGAACCGCAAATTTTCTGAATATAATAAGCAAGCATAATCTGCACCGCATCATAATCATAAACAGTTCCGTTTCGAATCGGCTGAACAACCGTAAGAGAATCAGGAGAACGACCTATCATTTTATAGGCTTCAGCACCGATAGCCTTTGTTTTCTGCGTAAATGTATCATATGCAATTACAGAAGGCTCCTTAATTCTTATTCCCTTGCCTTCAACGTAAGCAAGAACAGTTGAAGTTCCGAGATCGAAACCTATTTTAGTTCCTATCAAGCCGTTTCCTCCTTTGCTTTTTCCTTATTATACTCCATGCTTGTTAGTGTTGCCGTAATGCAATAAACTGCCTCAGCGTCATTAAGTAAAAACATTTTAGCACACTCATTAAGCGTTGCACCTGTTGTTTTTACATCATCAACAAGCAAAATTGTTTTACCGCTTACATCATAATCAGGATTCACGTCATAAGCTCCTAACACATTACCAAACCGTTCATATCCATGAACACATCTGTGCTGAGTTTTTGTTTCATAAAGCTTAACAAGCAAGTCCTTGCCGAAAGCAATTTCTGAAATTTCGGATAATTTTTTGGCAATCAATTCACCCTGATTATAGCCGCGCTTACGTTGCTGTTTTTCAAGCATCGGTATATAAGCAACATAATCAAATTTAACATCAGCATATTCAGCAAGTCTGATTCTGTTCATAAGCTTTGCAAAAACATAAGCGTTTCTGCGCTCATCATTAAATTTAAGATTATGGATACAGTCCCTGACGTTATCAATATAATAAAGCGGAGATATAATCTTATCATAAAAGTGTCCGTGACGCTTTTTGCAGGAGCAATATTTATTTTCAGAGCCGCAGAAATGACATATATCCTCTTTTATCCAAGGTAAGTTTTCTTCACAGTCAGAACATATATCATCAAAAGGTGCTATTAGCTGACCGCAGAAAATACACCTGTTCGGAAAGAACAAAGATAAAACATATTCATAAATATCTTTAATCAATTCTTTCTTGCTCATCGTCAAAATAATTCTCCGAACATAAAAATTCTTTTAAAGCGGAATAACGTTTTGTTTTACTGTTATTCTCGGTCATTTGCCGCACAACCTCTTCGTCACCGACAAGAATCATCATTTTTTTCGCTCTCGTTACTGCAGTATACAGCAAATTACGGTAACAAAGTTTTGACGGCACGGAAAAGACAGGCATAATAACCGCATCAAATTCATTACCCTGGCTTTTATGAACAGTTATCGCATAAGCGTGTTCAACTTCAATAAGATTATTAAACGGATAAACAGCAATTCTCTCATCGTCAAATTCAATCGTTACCGTAGAATTGAGATCATCAACACTTGTGATAATTCCGATATCACCGTTAAAAATGCCGCTACCCTCTTCACCGTCTTTTTTCCATAAGAGCTGATAGTTATTCTTTGTCTGCATAACCTTATCGCCTACACGAAAAATTTTTCCGTTAAAATTAACCTCAGCCTTTCCCTGTGACGGTGGGTTAATTGCTGCCTGGAGAGCTTTATTCAACGAAACAGAGCCGCAGTCACCTTTTCTTGAAGGACAAAGAACCTGAATATCAGTAAGCAGAGAATAACCGTAAGCCTTGGGCAATCGTGCAGCACAAAGATCGACAACTGTCTGAACAACAGACGGATTGTTATTTCTCTTCATAAAAAAGAAATCGTTGTCTTTGCAGGTTAAATCAGGTAATCTGCCGTTTACAATATCATGAGCATTTGTAACAATCTTGCTTTTAAGTGCCTGACGGAAAACTTTTTTCAATTCAACCACAGGCAGCTTACCCGAGTCAATTAAATCATGCAAAACTGCTCCCGCACCGACTGCAGGTAACTGTTCAGAATCGCCGACCATAATCAATCTGCATCCGAGAGGAAGCGCCTTGATCAGGCTGTAAAACAACGATACATCAACCATCGACAGTTCATCAACTATCAGCACGTCCGCATCAATCGGATTAGTCATATTATGTACAAAATAAGGCTTGCCGTACTTATCCCAATCAACAATAAGTAATCTATGAATCGTTGTTGCGTCCTTACCGGAAACTTCGCTCATTCGCTTGGCTGCCCGTCCCGTCGGAGCTGTTAAAGCAACTTTAAGACCCTGCGATTCAAACATTTTTATAATTGCATTGAGAGTGGTTGTCTTACCCGTACCGGGACCGCCCGTCAGAATCAGCAATCCCTTTTCGACCGCCTGAAAAATCGCCGATTTCTGCGTTTCGTCATAAATTATATTTTCACGTTGTTCAATTCTTTCAATATCTTTTAAAAGCGTAGGAACACCTGCAGGCGGAAAATTCAGAATAATCTCAACCTTTTGTGCAGCTCCATTTTCAGCATAATAGCTTTCAGGCAAGAACAAAAACTCTTCACCACGTATAAAAGTAGAAACAATGCGTTTGTTTTTAATTAGATTATCAATATTTGTTTCAATATCATCACATGAAGCATCAAGCAATTGTGTTGCAGGTAAAATAATTTTACGTCTCGGCAGACATGTGTGACCATTGTTAAGATTATGCTTTAAAACATATATAATCCCTGCACTCTGCCTTAACTCCACATCAGGTTTTTCAGGCAAATCTTCAGCTATACGCTCAACACGGTCAAAGCTCATATCAATAGGGTCTTCACACAATCTGTATGGATTCAACCTGATAGTTTCATAAGCATCTGCACCAAAAACTTTATATACCTGCAGGCATTCCAAAGGCGTTAAACCAAATCTTTCAAGAGAAATCATAATCTGTCTTACTGCAAATTGCTCCTTGAAAGATTTACAGATTTTTTCAGCTTTCTGCGGTGAAACGCCTTTTATCTGAGTCAATTTTTCCGGATAGTTTTCAAGAACATCAAAGCTTTCTTCTCCGAAACGTTCAATGATTTTCTGTGCTGTTTTTGCTCTTATACCGCTGACCGCACCTGAAGCAAGATATTTGTACAGTTCAGCTGCCGTTGACGGCATTTTTCGTTCATACCATTCCGTTCGGAATTGTCTGCCAAAAGTCGGATGTGTAGTCCACGTACCTTTAAGCGACAGTTCCTCACCCGGAGCCAGGTCAGAAAACGCACCGACTACTGTTATATATTCACTTTCAGTAACAAGGTCAAAAACCGTAAATCCTGTTTCATCGTTATGAAAAACGATTTCTTCAACGGTTCCCTGAAGCTCAAATAATTCCTTTTTCATCATTTTCCTCTCTCATCGCTACTGATAAAGAACCTTTATAAACAGCGCAATTCAAGTAACCTAACTCTTCAGCAATACTGATAAGACTGTTGATATAATCTTCGTCAAGGTTATCGGATATAACAATTATTTCATCTGAAATCATTTTACCGAACAGAATTCTTCTTAAATAACTGCTATAAAGTAAATCAACAACTCTGTGTTCCGGTACATTATGATCAACATAAAATACTACTTTACCCGTATCACTAACATTATAGATATGTAAAAAAACATATAAAATCACTGACAAAAGTCCTAAAAACGAAAAGGAAGCAATAATTCCGTACCATACTGCTTCAATCATAATATCACCTCACTGATATTATATTCAGCAAGGTGATACTTGTTAAAAAAAGCAAGCAGTTCTGTAAGCCGAGTTCTGTCATCTAAGGTAATTATCTATCCAGACTGCGGGTTGCCCCGCAGCTCAAGCCACCTGTCAAAACAAAAGCCGAGCAAGCTTGAAATTTCAGTCGGTGTTGCCCCGGATAGGGTTTACATAACACAAACAGTTTCCTGCCGGTTGGTGAGCTCTTACCTCGCCTTTCCACCCTTACCGTAAAAACGGCGGTATATCTCTGTTGCACTGTCCCTAAGGTTTCCCTCGACGGCCGTTAGCCGTTATCCTGCTCTATGGGGCTCGGACTTTCCTCATGCATTGCATGCAATTACCCAAACTACTTGCGAGTATATTGTAATTCAATTTATCTGCAATGTCAATTAAATTATTGCACTTTAATTATCATACAAACCAAGAAAAGCGGTATGGTTTTTAGCCATACCGCTTAATTTGTTGTTAAAGGTTTAGATTGCTACACCCTTACCTGTTGCCTGGTCAATTGTCATTGAACCGCCTGCAACCGCACGGATTACCGAAGCATCCTTTGCGTTGATTGTTGCTCTTGCTCCTTCAACATTCGCTGCAAGCTTTGCTGCACCTGTGA
>JAZSQQ010000064.1:0-2090 GCA_045538055.1 Acutalibacteraceae bacterium | reverse complement strand
GCTAACTGGTTATTCCGTTAAATAACTGAATAACCGTTAGCATGGACCGGTTCTTTTCTTTCAAAAAGCAACCGTTCGGGACAGAGTTGAATTTTTAAAATAGTTTTTTCAACTCTGTCCCCAAACCAAAACTGTAAACTGTTTTAAAATATCGTTTTGGTTTGGAAGGAGATGCCTACCTGCGAATTTTAAAACAATTCGCATCTCACGGCACCTCAGCGGACGAACAATACTTAATGCATATCCGTATTACTCATCCACCCACAAGCGACAAGAATCTGTCCCTGTGTGAGAAATTCCTATAGCCTGTGTCTTCAGTTTTAATATGTTAGATGAAAAGAATTTTAATAAAAAAAGAAAAATCCTGAAGCCGAAATCGCTTCAGGTGAAAGAAGAACTCTCCGACATCAGATTTAATCCGATGTCGGAGGGTTTGTCATTAGCTTTTATTTCATTTTTTACAGTTCAATTCGTTTTCATTATCTGACAGATACAAGCTCTGACGGGTCGGTGGGTAAAGCAAAGATATTTTCTCCTTTGCTATCCAAGCCTGTTTTTGAAGTGGTGAGGAGTTTGACTTTACCGTTTTCAAAATTATAAACGCTGAGAGTGAAGTCCTTTCCCTCTTCTTCATTGTTCACACTGAAAACACAGAGATAGCTTTTACCGTCTTTTGTTTTAACATAATATGGTTCGATATATGAGAACCATTCTGCTTCAAATTCTGAGGTTTCAGAATTTATGTTTATAGTATGGTAAAACTTAGTGTCTTCATCGTAATTGCCCGAAACGGTAAGCTCCTCCGTCTTTTTATCACCTGTAATATCGGCATAAAACGGTGCTGATGCCGGCAAACTTACAACATACTCATCGGGCACGATAGTATATTTTTCATTGAACAAATCGGGATATTCTGCAAAGGTTACGGTTACGACCTGAATACCGAAATTTGTCGGAGCAATGTCACCTGGATTGAAATAGAAAGCTACACCGTTGTAATCGAGAGTCCATGTGATACTGTCATCAGGAGTGTTTTTAAAATATTCAATAACGGCTGTATCTCCGCTCGGCTCATCTTCACCTATACGGCTCATAATCTCCTTTTCAACTGTTGCGGGAATTTTTGAAGTGTCAGCAAAAACATCTGCAAGACCAAGCTCTTTTCCGCTCTCGGTATCATAATTAAGTCCGTTGAAGGAGCGTGAATCTTCCTTGCCGTAATCCTCAAGAATACTCACAGCAACACTGTCGGCTCGTCTTACCTGAACGTCAAGAGTTGAAACATAAGTTGAAAAGGCTTCGTTATTGCTTTCAAATTCATCGGTTGCCAAAGCAATGAAATTATCCTTTTCATCTTCCATTGTTCTCTTGCGCATAGCAGAAGTTTCCGCAAGCGTTTTGGCAAGAAGCGGATAGTCTTTTTCCATTGCTTTATCAAGGGTAACATCCGTATATTCACTTCTTACAAGCATTGTGGAGGTATCCTTGTACCATTCGTAATCAGAAATATACTCCTTATTAAGCGAAAGAACAGATATTTCTCTATTTTCGGCATTTTCAGTTGTTCCGCTCGGAGTATCCTCCTGCGGAGGTTTTTCTCCGCAAGAGGTTAAAGCAACCGTGAAACACAGGGTCAATAATATACAAACAATTCTCTTTAACTTATTCATTAAAATCAGAATCCTTTAACGACGAACGCTACAAGCTCGGTTGCGGATTTGTCTTCACGCTCGTCTGTCATAATTGTAAAGATACGACCGTCGGGAAGAACGGTTGAATCGCAGAACCACGGATAATTTGTGCTGAACAGTTCGCCGTCAGAAATCTCTGCAACGAATTTGCCGCTGTTATCCCACACAAGAACATCTCTCATATTGCCGTCAAAAGCAATGTAGCCGTTGGAGGTCTGCGTAACAAATGTTACACTGCCGAGACCCTCGCCCTCTGCATCGCAGAGAGTTTTCTGCAGCTTGCCGTCCTTGTTGTAAACAAATATCTTATGACCGCTTTCGTCAGCCGCATTTGCACAAACATAAATATTGTTCTCATCAACACAAAGCTGCATTATTGTATCAGCTTCCTTGAAAACA
>JAZSQQ010000024.1:0-19078 GCA_045538055.1 Acutalibacteraceae bacterium | reverse complement strand
ATGAAAAACAGATTCCGATTATTTCCTTTGAGGCTTCTTCTGAACCTCAGCCTGAAAACGGCGCTGTCAACCTGTTTGACACAAACTTTAATACTAAGTTTGCAACCGATGAAAAGGGTGGTGCTATCACCTTAGACCTTGGCGAAGCGTATGACATTGCCGAAGTTAAGATGGCATTCCAGGTTGGTAACACCCGTAAGGAATTCTTTACCATTGAGTATTCAAATGATGGCCTCAACTGGATTATGATTGAGGAAGACGGTGAATCAAACGGTACGACAACAGATTATCAGAGCTTTACCTTTGAACCGGTTAACGCAAGATACATCCGCGTTAAATCCTACGGTAACGAACACAGCGGTTGGGTCAGCGTATCTGAGCTTTGTGTATTCAGAAAGTAATGTTCACTTGTTGTAAGTGCCTTGGCTCCCTATGACGAGGGAGCTGTCGAACGCAGTGAGACTGAGGGGTAGTCAAGATTTCGTTATCTCTCCCTCCGTCAAAACCTACGGTTTTGCCACATCCCTCGTCAGATGGAGGTTGTGCTGTTCGAATATTTATCAAATTTTAATTATCCCGACAAACCCGAATTTGTTAATTCTGTTAGGCTAAGGTGAAATTTACGGTTTCCACAGGTACTTACTCAAATCAATATGACCGTCATTTTCAAAAACGATGCCTTCTTTTTCGAGCAACTGTCGCTGAATATCACCGCCGCCGAAAGCAAAGCTTTCAGCCGTTCTGCCTTCGCGGTTGACAACCCTGTGACAGGGGATAACACCCGGTGCAGGATTCACGTGTAAAGCGTATCCGACAACACGCGCCCAACGCGGATTGCCGGCAAGCATCGCAACCAATCCGTAAGTTGCAACCTTACCCTCAGGTATGTTGCAAACAACTTCATAAATTTTTTCAAAGGTTGTCATAAAATCACCCTTGTTTATCATTATCAGTTTTGTCTTTGATTATTACAAAACGAATGACAGCACCTGTTGCAATCTGCCCAAGACTTATTCCTATCGGGATAAAAACAAGCCTCCATAAGTCGAAAACTGTCAAATCGGGAGAAAAAACAGAAATGATACCTATAATGAAAAATAAAACCAGAATTATACATTCAATTGCAATTAAACCTTTCAAAAAGAATCTGAAAAATTTGCCGCCGAGATTCTTCGGAACAATCCATGTCATTGCAATGTACCAATTCCAGATAATTTCTTCAAAAATAAATTCGAACGGAAGTACCAACAAATTAAATAAACAGCCCACTCTGAAACCGCCTTTCTGCGGATACTATACCATGAATTGTTCATTTTTTCAATGAAATCGCGCAAGGCGCGATGAAATCCTCACTTCTTTCGGATGAAATCTGCTTTACAGATGAAATTAAATCCACCCATCCGCCGTTTAGGCGGATTTCATCCCTGCAGGGGATTTCATCATTGAAAATGATTTCGCCCACCTGAAAGGGTGGATTTAGTTGAAAAGAGCGACTAAAAGTAGTGTAAGTAGGGGTAAGAACGACCAAAAGTATGCAAAGTGCTTGATTTATGTCCAGTGTAGTTCATAATAATACCAGTTGTCAGAAATCTTCTTTATAAAGCGCCAATCCGTGCCGCTGTTAGGACACGCCGCCATCGACTTCGTGCATATCTTTTTGAATTTTTTCCAAGTCATTACCGCCATAAAAATTTGGTAGTAAAGTCTCATTTTCGGCAGAGAAATAATATCCGTAATACACGCCACCAATGCTAAGTCCCGTTGTTTTGTAATCATAGAATTCGTTTTCTTCTGTTGGAGAAAGCAAATCCATATTTCCTGTTACGTAATCGGAAATCTCATTATACATTTTATTGGATACCGACATCCCACCACAAGCAGACAAAGAAATGACGAGGGAACAGAGTGTTACTACACACAACAACTTTTTCACTTCACATTCTCCTTTGCCGTTTTGCAGGAGGCGATTAACATCGCCCTTAAGGAAGTACATTTGGATGAAAGGGCCTTGAAAGTTTGCTCATCAATATATTTCGTTCTGTACAAGAGTTCAAGCCAATAACCCGTTTCGCTTGCTTCCTTCAAAGCAATTTCAAGTTTGGAAATAAAATCCTTTTTACCTTGTGCATATTGTGCCTCGTGGATATTTGCACCGATACTCGTACCACTTCTTCCGATCTGATTGGAGATGATAGACTCCTTGACGGATTTTAGATGCTTTACCAATTCAATAATATCGACGGAGAATTCCATAGAAAGATTTTTAAGCTTCGATTCAGACATGCTGCACACCTCATTTTTAATATCATATCATAAATTTAACCCGTTTGCAAATTAGTGATAAGTGATGCAGCTGCGCTGTGATAAGTGATGCGATGCGTTGTACCCACGCGCCGAAGGCGTGCATCACAGGCGAAGCCTGTATCACGCACAAAGTGCGCATCGTGTTCCGCAAGGAACGCATCACTCAAAAAAGTCTCCTTTGTCAGGTAGACAAAGGAGACTTTTTTGTTGGCGGAAGCGGTGGGATTCGAACCCACGGTACCGTGAGGTACAACTGATTTCGAGTCAGTCCCGTTATGACCACTTCGATACGCTTCCGTATTAATTTTTGCTATTTTTCTGTTACGTCAAAACAGCTCATATATTCTAACAAAATTATCTTCTGTTGTCAATATATTCGATTGTTTAAATGTTGATTAATTGAAAAATTTATGATAAAATGTCACTTGTGTATAAGTGTATAAGGGGAGGCTTTTTATGTCTTGTTGTAATTGCAATAAGAGTGATTTATCGCTTATAAATGAAGTTCTTGAAAAATATGCTGATGTTGACGGAAGCCTTATAACTATTTTACAGCACGCACAGGATATCTACGGCTATCTGCCGACGGATGTCCTCTACCATATTGCTGAAAAAATCGGTTCAACTCCTGCAAAGGTGATGGGCGTTGCGACGTTTTATTCTCAGTTCCGTCTTCAGCCTGTCGGCAAGTATCTTATTATGCTTTGCCAGGGTACGGCTTGCCACGTAAACGGTTCTGAAAAAATCGAAAAAGCAATCAAAGATGAAATCGGTATTTCCGACGGCGAAACAACAGAGGATGGTCTTTTTACTCTTAAAAATGTTGCTTGCCTCGGTTGTTGCAGTCTTTCACCTGTTATGATGATTAATGACGAAACATACGGCAGACTTACTCCCGAAAAAGCAAAAGAAATTTTAAGAAATTTCAAGGCGAAGGAGGACTGAATATGCGTATAGTTGTAGGGCAGGGCAGCTGCGGAATTGCCGCAGGTGCTGCTAAGGTTTATTCTGCAATTGAAGCTTTGGTCGGTTCTTCTGCAGACCTCACGATAACCGGTTGTATCGGTATGTGTTTCCTTGAGCCTATTGTCGATATCTATGACGGTGATAATCTTGTCAAGCGTCTTGTTAAGGTTCAGCCGACCGATGCAGAGAAGATTATCAGCTTCGTAAACGGCGATAAAAATGCTGTTGATGATATCGAAATCACGGAAGACGACAAAGCTTTTCTTGAAAAGCAGACAAGAATTGCACTCCGTCATTGCGGTGTTATCAACCCTGAAAGGATAGAAGAATACGTTGCAGATGACGGTTACAAGGCACTTGAAAAAGTTCTCAAAACAATGACACCCGAAGCTGTTATTGAAGAAATAAAGGTGTCGGGTCTTGCAGGCCGCGGAGGTGCAGGCTTCCCGACGTGGTTCAAGTGGAATGCCGCACGTCAGTCTGAGGGTGATTACAAATATCTCATCTGTAATGCCGATGAAGGTGACCCGGGTGCTTTTATGGACAGAGCCGTTATTGAAAGTGACCCGCATAACCTTATTGAAGGTATGCTTATCGGTGCTTACGCTATCGGCGCAAAAGAGGCTGTTGTTTATGTAAGAGCTGAATATCCGCTTGCAATCGAGCGTCTTACAAATGCCATTAAGGAAGCCGAAGAAAAAGGTTATCTCGGCGAAAATATCCTCGGCTCAGGTTTCTCCTGTAAAATGCGTATCAAGGCAGGCGCAGGTGCGTTTGTCTGCGGTGAGGAAACGGCTCTCATCGAATCTCTTCAGGGTGAAAGAGGTATGCCTCGTCTTAAGCCGCCTTTCCCGGCACAGTCAGGCTATTGGTATAAGCCTTCAAATATCAACAACGTTGAAACCTTTGCCAATGTTTCTTGGATTATCCTCAACGGCGGTGAGGCCTTTGCCGCTATGGGTACCGAAAACAGCAAGGGTACAAAGGTTTTCGCTCTTACGGGTAAAATCAGAAAGGGCGGACTTGTTGAAATCCCGATGGGTAAAACTCTGCGCGATGTTATCTTTGATATCGGCGGCGGAATCAAAAATGATGCCGGGTTCAAGGCTGTTCAGATGGGAGGACCCTCAGGCGGATGCATCCCTGCAGAATTGCTTGATACCGTTATTGACTATAAAGCACTTGGTGCAACGGGAGCTATTATGGGCTCGGGCGGTATGGTTGTTATGGATGAGTCAACCTGTATGGTGGGTATGGCTCAGTTCTTTCTTGATTTTACAGCTAAAGAGTCCTGCGGTAAATGTGTTCATTGCCGAATCGGTACAAAGAGAATGCTTGAAATCCTCAACCGTATTGTAAAGGGAGAGGGTAAAGAGGGCGATATTGAGCTTCTTGAAGAACTTTGCTACAGCATCAAGGACGGAGCTCTTTGCGGTCTCGGTCAGACTGCACCTAATCCTGTATTAACGACAATCAGGTATTTCAGAAATGAATACGAAGCTCATATAAACGAGAAAAAATGTCCTGCAAAGTCCTGCGCGGATTTGCTTTCCTATGCAGTAGTTGCGGATAAGTGCAGGGGATGTACGCTTTGTGCAAAGAAATGTCCCGTTAATGCAATCAGCGGTTCTCCGAAAAATCCGCATATCATTGATAAAGAAAAGTGCATCAGGTGCGGTGCTTGTTATAATATGTGTAAATTCAGCGCAATTGTTACGGAATGAGGTGATTTGATGGATATGATAAATGTTAAAATCAACGGTGTTGAAATATCGGCCCCAAAAGGGCAGACTATCCTTCAGATTGCCGAAGCAAACGGTATTGAAATTCCGACTCTTTGTTATATTGAAGAAGTAAAAGCATACGGTGCTTGCGGTCTTTGTACCGTTGAAGTTGAAGGTATCCCGAAGCTTCTTCGTGCCTGTTCAACGGTTGCAAACGACGGTATGGTAATCAGTACAGATACACCGAGAGTAAGACAATCAAGGAAGATTGCACTTGAACTCCTTATGTCTGACCATACAGGTGATTGCAGAGGTCCCTGTTCGCTCAACTGTCCTGCAGGAACAGACTGTCAGGGATATGTAAAACTCATTGCTCAGGGTAAATTCAAGGAAGCCGTTGAGCTTGTAAAGGACAGGGTGCCTCTTCCTGCTTCGATCGGAAGAGTATGTCCGCATCCTTGCGAAACGGCCTGCCGAAGGAAAATGGTTGAAGAGCCGATTTCAATTGCTTTTCTCAAAAGCTTTGCGGCTGACGAAGACCTTAAATCGGGCGATAAGTTTATGCCTGAAATCGCAGAAAGCACGGGCAAATCCGTAGGCATCATCGGTGGCGGTCCTGCAGGTCTTACTGCGGCATATTTCCTTGCAGTAAAAGGCCACAAGGTAACTGTTTATGATGCTATGCCGAAAATGGGCGGTATGCTTCGTTACGGTATTCCGCAGTACAGACTTCCCAAGGAAGTACTCGATATGGAAATTGCATCAATCGCTGAGCTCGGTGTCGAGATGAAAAACAACATCCGAATCGGTGCAGATATAACCTTCGACGAAATAAAAAATGCACACGACGCAACACTTGTTGCAATCGGTGCGTGGAAAAGCAGTTCGATGAGAATTCCCGGTGAAAACCTTGACGGCGTTTACGGCGGTATAGATTTTCTTCGCTCTGTTGCCCTTAAAAATCCTGTTAAACTCGGGAAAAGGGTTGCAGTTATAGGCGGCGGTAACACGGCTATGGATGCCTGCCGTTCTGCAGTAAGACTCGGTGCAGAGGAAGTTTACGTTATTTACAGACGTACAAGAGCCGAAATGCCTGCCGAAAAGGTTGAAATCGACGAGGCTGAGGAGGAAGGCGTGATTTATAAATTCCTCAACAATCCTGTTGAAATCATCGGCGAGGACGGCAAGGTTAAATCCGTAAAGCTTCAGGTTATGGAGCTCGGTGAACCCGATGCAGGCGGACGTCGCAGTCCCGTTGCAGTTGAGGGTAAGTTCGAAACAATCGAGCTTGATAACGTTATTATGGCTATCGGTCAGAAAATCAATATAAGCGGTTTCGAAAGTCTTGAACTCACAGACCGCGGTAACATTTCAGCTGATATAAAAACGTTCCGAACATCTCTTGAAGGTGTGTTTGCCGTGGGTGATGCAACAAACCGCGGAGCTTCAATCGCTATTGAAGCAATAGGCGAGGCACAGAAGGCATCCGAGGTTATCGATAGCTACCTTAACGGGGAAATGATTGTTTACAAGAAACCTTATGTTTCCGAAAAAATTGTAACTGCTGAAGATCTTGCGGACAGAGAAAAGGTATCACGCGCAAAAATGGCGCAGAGAAGCCCTGCAGAGAGAATTAAGGACTTCAACGAGATAAACCTCGGGTTCAGTATTGAAGCGGCTGTGAGCGAAGCGAAACGCTGTCTTGAGTGCGGTTGTCACGTTTATCACGACTGTAAGCTAATCCGTTATGCTAATCAGTATGATGTTCAGCCGGCACGTTTTGCAGGCGAAAAACACGATTGTCCGAAGGAGCAAAAGCTCGTGTATATCGAACGTGACCAGAATAAATGCGTACTCTGCAATCTTTGTGTCCGTGTCTGTGACGAAGAAGTCGGCAAAGGTCTTATAGGTCTTGTCGGCAGAGGATTCTCAACGGTAATTAAACCTGAATTTGCAGACATAAATGTTACCGAATTCTGTAAAACCTGTCAGAAGTGCGTCAACTCCTGCCCAACAGGTGCTCTTAAAACTTTATAAAATACCGATACCCTAAACAGCCTGAAGAAAAATCTTCAGGCTGTAATTGTAGAAAACTATACTTTGATCACCAACAGCACATAAGTCTGAAATACAACATATCACGCACATTCGAGCAGTTTTCTCTTTGCCATACGCGCGTATGCCTGCATTGAAAAGCTGCCCGACTGTACGCAATCTGTTGCATTTCAGATGCGAAGCAGTTTTGAAAGAGAAGATTTTTGTCTCGTCGAGGCAAAAATCTGAAGTAATACGAGGTTATTTCAAAGATTTTTAACGAAGCCGAGGCGGAAATATTCCTTTCAAAACCTTATGGTTTGTTGGTAATCAAAGTATATTATCAACGCAATATGTAAAACGGACATCAGCGGAAGAAGTATCATAAATTTCACATGCCGTGTTTTGTGTCTTATTGTAATCATCGTAAGAAACATTGCGCAGGCACCGCCGAGTAGACCTGTAAGAAGCAACGTTTTTTCGGGAATTCTTCGGCTGTTGCTTTTTGCAGCGAGCTTGTCATATACGGTTATTGCGACACTGAAAACGGATATAACGGCAAAAAGTACGATAATATATTTCATAAAAATCACCATTTAAAAATATTTATATAAATATATTAACACATTAGTCAAGTGAGGCTCAGATGAAAAGAATAATAGGTTTGGTTCTGTCGGTTGTTATACTCCTTTCGGGTTGCGCCGTGCAGAAAGAAGAAAAAGAGAATATACCCGAGCCTGAAACGGCGAAGATTTCTGCCGTATGGATTTACTATGACGAATTGAGTATGCTCAACGAAAAAGGCGGTACGGAAAAATCGTTCAGGAAAAAGATACAGACGATGCTTGATAACTGTGTATCATGGGGCATCAATACGGTGTTTCTGCAGGTGCGACCCTGTGCAGACAGCTTTTATGAATCGGAAATCTTCCCGTGGACCTATTACCTGACAGGAGAACAGGGCAAGGCTGTTCCCTACGACCCGCTTGAAATCTCAGTTGAAGAAGCTCATAAACGGAATATATCTCTACACGCGTGGATAAATCCGTTCAGAATTGCGTTCAGTGACGATGTTTCAAAGCTTTCCGAAAATCATCCCGCTTTGAAATGGATAGAAGAAAAATCGGAAGATGTCGTATTCGTGAACGGTGGCATTTATTTTTCTCCTGCATCGCTTGAAGCGCAGAAGCTTGTGATAGAGGGAGTGCGCGAAATAATAAACAACTATGACGTTGACGGTATACACATAGATGATTATTTCTATCCATCAACTGATGAAAAAGTCGATTCAGTATTTTATAAAGAATATACCGAGGCCGGCGGAAAACTGAAGCACGACAAATGGCGCCTGAGTACCGTTTCTGCTTTTGTTTCACGGATGTATAATGCTGTAAAAACCGAAGATGAAAACTGCATTTTTTCAGTTAGTCCCGCAGGAAATATTCAGAACAATTACGAACAGCAATATGCGGATGTGAAGCTCTGGTGCAAGGAAAACGGCTATGCCGACTGGATAATTCCTCAGCTTTACTACGGATTTGAAAACACATCCTTGCCGTTTGACAAGGCACTGAAACAGTGGGAAGATATCCGAAAAAACGATGAAGTGAAAATGATATACGGCCTTGCCGCATACAGAGTGAACGAAGACGAAGAGTGGACTGCAGGCAATGGTATAATAAAAAAACAGCTGAACCTCATTAAAAATGAAAGTTCAGCTTCAGGAGTTGCATATTTTTCATATTCAAGTCTTTCGGATGAAAGAAGAGGTGCGGAGTTTGAAAGCTTATTCTAAATTCCGTTTAAGCAGATAGGAAAGAAAAACGGCGGGTATGCAGATAAGAAACCACATCATTGAAAAGAGTGGGCATATCTGACCGAGAATATTGAATTTCTGCGTCGAATAATCCCAGACATTCATGTGCAATCCGCGGTTTACAATGCAACCGACGATGAATTCAAGAGAAGTTATAATTCCGCAACCGATAAGGCAACGGAGCAACAGACTTTTACTTTTTACATTGGTGTTCACAAGGTGAATTAGAAGAAAGGCAAGACCACCCGTGAGAAGCATTGACCAGTGTGTGTACCCACGGCTCACAACTTCAACAAGACCGTAGATTATTCCGCCGAAGCAAAAAATTGTAAAAATTTCCCTGAAATTACTTTTTGTCATATTATCACCAAAATTATGATAACCAAAAATTAAAGGAACCTGCCGAAAAAGCAAGTTCCTTTTTTTGTTATTTATCTTTTGGTTCAATGCAGTAAATGCCTGACTCAAGCACAACGTATTCCATAAAACCTACTCTGAAATATTTTTTGACAGGCTCGTTTACCTTAAGATAATCCTTGACGGAATAATCCTTGAGGCTGATTGTGCGGATTTCGTTGTTGTATTCGTTACACACATAAAGCATATCCTCGTGCTTGAAAATAGCGATGGGACGCTTGAACGCAACCGATGCACCACCGCCGATACGAAGAAGAACACGCTTCTCAATCGGGGAAAACTTAACGATTGAATTCCTGTCCGGAACAACGCACCAGAAGCAGTTACCGTCCATTGCAAGGCTTCTTATCGGACAGTTCTGGTAAATAAGCTTTTCCTGCATGGCGATTGAGCCGTCAGAATCAAATATATTCATATTTCCGTCGTCAAAAAGGGTAACTACGCCATTGCTTTTAAGAACGGCAGCATCACAGGCTATGTAGTTTCCTAATTTTTTCGCAATCTCACGGTACTGAAGGCCGAATTTAGCTTCAAGATATGTCTTTATTTTCACAGGAAGTGTTCTGTCGCCGTCCTGGTCGTATACATAAAACGCAACGGTTTCCTGCCCGTTAGGCAGCTTCGCACGTTGAGCATAAATAAAACCAATTTCGAGAGGTACAACGTCAAGCAACTGCGCTTTTACAATTCTTAACATTTTATATCACCTGTAATTTTAAGGTTGTTTTCTTTTAAAAAGCCCCGCCAAGCCGGATACAACCGATAGTAACCTGCAGTTAAAGCAGGTGGGTGCTTCCCCAACGGTTCACGCTCCCTTCGTCCGCAAAGCGGGAGGTCTGCAATCCGCGCCGGGAGATAAGCTCCCGTAAATACAATTGTAGGGTTAATATGGGCTGTAAATTATCGCACAAGGCAGGGGAGAAAACGAAATCAGATATTATTCGTCGATGTCTTCGAAAAGGTCGCTGAGTCTTTCTTCAAAAATCTTCTGTACTTCGTCAAATTCCTTTGCGTTCTCAATCGGGCAAAGGTATGTTTCGCCGTCTTTATCTTCTTCAACCTTAAGAATGATTACTTCACCGTCATCGTCGAGGATATCCTCAGCATCATCGTAAACGGGAAGCAAAGCAACGTATTTAGCTGAATCTGTTTCAATTCTGTCAAGCTCTTCAAAAATATGTTCCACGCCTTCTTCGTCAACAACGCTGACGAGATCGGGATTGAATTCTTCTGCCATTTCACAAACCTCCTTTTAATAATGTCGATACAGATATATTTTAACCATAAATGGCTAAATAGTCAAGATAATTTATAATTAAGTGATTATATATAAAATTTTTCAACTTTTTTCAAAAAAACTATTGACAAAGTCAAAGATACGTGCTAATATAAAGGCGAACCAAGGGAAAACAAAGAAAAAATAACTCAAGGGTTGAGAAAGAGGGAGGCGAGTCCAATGAACTCAACTGAAGCACAATTGAATAGGGCCGCCGCAACTACGGTATAAAATCATTTAAGATGGCGTGAAGAAGCCGAACGATGAGTTTATCAGAAAGATTTGAATCCGGTTTGTGAGCGGCAGGCGAGTGGGAACGCCCACATTATATAGCAGGCCGGTCGTATGACCAGAACCTACATATTAATCTTACTTTTGAAAGAGTGAGTTGAAATGTACAGATAATTTTCGAGACAGAAAATATTTTTAAGAGAGTGAGTCCTATGCACATTTGAATTTATCTCAGTTATCAAATTCAGAGAGAGTGAGTACGATGTTCAAATAACGCTTATTCGATAAAAATAATCTCGAAAGAGAGTGAGTGACATGTACATCTAGCGTTTTAATTAATGTTAAATAAATGTAAAGGTGTGAGTCCCAAGTACTAGTCATTTTTAACTTATAGTAAAAGTAAAGGCGTGAGTCCAACAACATAGTTAATTTTAAAATCACAAGAGAGTCGTAATAACGGCTCTCTTTTTTTATACTGTTTTAACTTGATTCAAGGCAACGTTTATATTAAATGTCGTACCGCTAAATTCGGGTTTGTGGAACTGTTTTAATTCTTTTTTGTAGGGCGTGACGCTCGTCGACACGCCGTTAAATACTGCAGAATATCCGCACGTCGTAAACGTCGTGCCCTACGAACCCTGTTTTAGTCAACTGCGTAGGGACGGGCGTCCTCGACCGTCCGTTAATTCACCAGAATCTGCGGATGGTCCGGTAGGCCCATCCCTACGAGCACAGAGTCAGTTTGCGCGAAATTAAAGATCCATACAAATCCGAATTTGTTGATTTCTTGATATAATGTAAAAAGTTTCTTGACAATGTAAAAACGATGTGCTAATCTAAATACATAGATTTACAATGCATAGATTTAAAATACATGGAGGTAGTGTTATGAAAATCAGCAAAGAACTTTTAAAGGGAAGCACATCTCTCCTTGTGCTTTCGGCAATCAACTCGACGGATATGTACGGCTATGAAATTGTAAAGAAAATCAAAGTTGCATCCGATGATGTTTTCAATCTCAATGAGGGTACACTTTATCCGATTCTTCACGCTATGGAAAAGGAGCATCAGGTTGAAAGCTACTGGCAGGAGGTTGACGGAAGAAAACGCAAATATTACCACATTACTAAAAAGGGCAAAAAGCTTTTGCAGGAAAAAACAGACGAATGGAAGGTGTATTCGGAATCTGTCGAAAAAGTTATGTGTCTCGGAACTCAGCCCCTGACTGTTTGATACGGGGTAGAGGCTATGAATTATAATTTTGACGATTATCTTAACACCGTCAGACAGAACATAAAAAACAAAAAGCTCCACGCACCGATATGCGCAGAGCTTGAAAGTCATCTGCAGGATTCAGCTGACTTCTATGTTGAAATCGGCTATGACGAGGAAACGGCAAACAGGAAAGCGCTTGAAGATATGGGCGAGCCCGCAACTGTCGGTGAAAATATGGCGAAATTGCATAAACTTTCGGGTTGGCAGAAATTTTTGCTTGCAGTCTTTTTGTTTGTAGCCGTATTAAAGATTCTTGATATTTTTTCAGTAAATTCAGTGATAGCCGGTTGGTTAACGCAGTTTATTCTGATGAATCAGCCAAAGGATGCTTTTATGCTTTCGGGAGAAATGGTTTCTCTTCTGATTACGGTAACAGCAGGTATTGCAATTACGTTTTACACCAAACGAAAATCACCCGCAGCAGCTTCGCTTGTTATTCTTTTGTTGGAAGCTCCTTCTGTATGGTGTTTCAGCAGTGTCATATGGATGGCGGTAAAAGGAAATCTGGATGAATACCTGCAGGAAGCAGTTGCTCTGACAGCTGTTGATTATACGGTTATTACTGCTTCAGCGGTTTTGATTTTTTCAGCACTTCTGATTCCTGTGATATGCGTTATAATGGCTGTCGGAAGACCGTTTTCTGACGGCAGAAAGCTAAAGAAAGCCGTAACAACATTCACACTTTCATTTGCCTTGTTATTGTTTGCTGTTTATTTTGGCATCTTTACATATGTTGACCGTAAAGACAAAGAACAGTTTGAACTTTATTCGCGAGTGGTTGCGGATATGTGCGACCTTTGTATGGAAAAAGGCAGAATTACTGCTGATGATTTTGAAGAGGTAAAAGAAAGATTTGATTATCTTGAAATTAAGGAAATAGACATGAACGATTGTAATATCGATTATAGCGGTTATTACGGTGCCGATAAATATTATTGTGCCCGTATAGGTGATGGTCTTATGATTAATTCTTATCTTCAGTTGGCGACATCTTCGAGCGGTTCGCTTATGTTCGGTGCAGAAGCTGACAGGCTTATGTATACTTTTGACCTGACTTTACGATATTTTAAAACTTCAAGATATCTTAATTATAAAAACCGTTGGGAAGGTTCATACGATGTGGCATCATATATTTCTGAGTTTGTTGAGCGTGCTCAGCCGGGTGACAGCGTTGATGACTATTTGATGAAAGTAAAGGAAACAAGTTCTGATTTTTCATATTTTTATTATGCAGGACTGCAACCGGATGATGAGTATTATATGAACAGCGCAACAATGGAGTCGGCTTTTTCGGATTCTCCCGAAACTTATGCCGAAACCGAACTGTATACTACACAGCTGGACATGTCAGGTTTTTTCGGTCAGTGGTATTACTATATTACTGCTAATGACGGAAAGTTTGTTTCAGCACGCGATATGATTGATTAAAACTGTGTTGGCATCAGCTTTTACAAAGAGGTGGATTAATGAATTATAATTTCGATGATTATCTTAACACCGTTAAACAGAATATAAGCAATAAAAAACTCCACGCACCGATATGCGCAGAGCTTGAAAGTCATCTGCAGGATTCCGCTGATTTCTATGTTGAAATCGGCTATGACGAAGAAACCGCAAACAGGAAAGCACTTGAAGATATGGGCGAGCCTGCAACCGTCGGCGAGAATATGGCAAAGCTACATAAACTTTCTCTATGGCAAAGAACATTGATAATTCTTTTTTGTTTCTTTGCAACACTGAAAATTCTTGATCTTTTATGTGGCTGGTGGATTGATCAGGGTATATTTGAATACGAAGGATACTTTTCCAATGTACTGTTTATCCGTGCAGGCAGTTTCTTCTTCTTTTCGGAAATTCTTGTGTTCGTTTTTATGCTTGCTGTCGGATTTGCCCTGGCACTATATACTAAGCGAAGCGTACCTATATGGATGAATGTGATTGTTACCGTTTTGGAAATACGGCCGATATGGGTTTTTAGTTTTATATCTTATATGTCAGTGTGTGGAAGACTTGATGAGTATTTAGCAGCTGTCAGAGAGTATGACGGTACTGCTCATTTAGACATTTCTGAATATGTTGTACCTATAATTATTTCTGGTTTGATGATATCGGCACTTTTCTTCTGCTATGTGTGTTCCATAAAAAATATTAATAAAACTTTTTATGACGGTCGCAAAACTAAAAGAATGGCAATGATTGTTATGGGAGCATTGCTTGTTGCGAGTGTCAGCATATATACATATGTTTACGTCTATATTGATAAGCGTGACAAGGCACAGTATGAGGTTTACTCAAGAACTGTATCGGATATTTGTGACTTGTGTCTTGAAAACGGCACTATGACAGCAGATGATTTCAATATGATTAAGGAAAAATTCAGCTACCTTGATTTCAAGGAAGTTGATCCTGAATCGATAAATAATTATACCACAAATTGCGATACTGTTCTTTTTGCTGAAACGGGCGAAAGCACAATGGTGGTTTCGGGATTATATCTTGGAAAAAGTGCAAGAGGAGCACTATATCTGGAAACTTATGTTTCAAATATAGGGTTTGATTTGAAACCTACACTGTTTTATTGTTTAAACATGTTGACCTTTGATAACCGTTGGGAAGCATCTTCGGATACAGTTGACAGTATGATTGAGATGTTCGGCACAGGGTTGGAAAGCGGTACGGTAACCGAGGGTGACAGTGTAGGGGGATACATCAACAAGGTTAAGGAAACATCTTCGCACATAAGGTATAAATATTATGAAATACCGGATTATCCTTCAGAATTTGCTGAGGAGTATTGCACCGAACTTGTTGAATCGGGTATTTTTGGTTTTTCATATTTTTATATCGGTGCCGACAACGGAAAAGTTACACATTCGAGTGTAACTCTTGATTAAGCTGATTGTCGAAGTTTTTAATCGATGTCTGAAGTGGATATACTATACCTGATTATGTCACAAAATCTATTTATTAATAAACCAAAAGGCTGTCTCGGTTGAGACAGCCTTAATTGTTATGTATTAAGCTTATTCGCCCTTCATACCAAGGAGCTGAACCTTGCCGTCATAAACAGCCTGGCTTACCTTGATTGAATCGAAGATAGCAGCCTTGATGTCGTCGTCTGTTGCGCCGAGCTCACGGCTGTACTTCGGATCGATAAAGAGGTTGATTGCCATAATATCTGCAAGTCCGTCAACATCAATACCGCTTTCGATGCCCTTTTCAGCATACTCCTTCTTGACCTTGCCGAGACCCATACGCATCATCCAAGGAGCAACGCTGATAACCTTACGGTTTTCGCCCATACCTCTTGCAGCGTAAACGATCTTGAGGAATTCCTTCCATGTCATGTTGTACATGCTGATAGGCCATGCCTTAGCACCCTTTGACTTCTCAGCAGCACCAACGATAACCTCACCAACCTGGCGAACTGTAAGCATTGCTGTACCGCCGCCCGGATACATTGTGAACGGGAGCTTATCCATCATCTTGATCTGCTCAATAAGGATAACCCAAACAGGCTTTCTGCCCGGCTGAGTTCCGAAAATGTACGGAAGCTCAAGAACAGCAACGTCAAAGTTCTCATCAGCAAAAGAGAAAGCAACCTCTTCCTGATCAATACGGCTTCTGATATACGGATGCTTCTCAGTAGCCTTAAGCTCAGGATAATTCTTGTGAAGGAATGAGAAGTATGAACCGAGGATAACTGCGTTCTTCATACCAACTTCCTTACAAAGGGGAAGAATTCTCTTAAGCGGAGCGATGTTATACTTGTAGTATGCATCGTAAACGGGAGCAGGCATTTCAACTCTTTCGTCGATACCTGCAGCGAAGATGAATGAATCGTAGCCTTCAAGCATAGCCTTGATTTCTTCGTCGCTCTTTTCGTAGATATTGCAGAACTCGATATCCATCTCGGGAGGAATCGGAGCTCCTTCGGGAAGGGGAGGAAGAGCAACACTCTTAACCTCGTGGCCTCTTTCAATAAAGATTCTTGCAGCTTCGCAGCCGAGGAGGCCGGTGCCGCCAATCATAAATACTTTCATTACTGTGTAACCTTCTCCTTAAAGTTATCGAAGATTTCAGGACCGTAAACGTTATTTTCATCCTTGCGATCCCAAACCTGTGCAAAGAACGGGTTGATTCTTGCTTCTGTGTCATAGTCCCAGGGCCACGGAAGCTCTTCCGGGCACCAGTGACCGCCACGAAGTACAAGGTTCGGAGACATTTCAAACTCGTTACCGCGGGCACTTACCCATTTAACAGGTGTGTACATATCAACGATTTCAGTTGCAAGGCACTTACCGCCTCTGAACTCAGCAGCCTTCTGAAGGTCTTCAAGTGTGAGTGAATTGAAATCCTTTGTCTCGTCATAACCGTGATCAAGAATAAGAACGTCACTTGCAGTCTTCTTCTTTGACGGGATGATGATGTTGAACTTATCCCATGTTCTAGGGATAGCGTTGTACTCTTCCATACTGCCGTAGTAAGCCTTGATTCTTACATCAACATTGTTCTCAACCCACCAGATTGTACCGTATTCAGGTGTCTCTGCAATTTTCTTCATCCAGAGTTTCTTGAGGATGGGAGCAAACGGCTTAGCAAGGAATGCGAGCTTATAGTAACCCTCAACCTTATTCATCATGCTCTTGAAATACTGCTTAACGGGGATGTTAGCACGGAAGTGGCAATACTTCTCAAGCTCGTCGCCGTCGTAGTACCACTGACCGTGGAAGTTACGTGTTGTGAACCAGTGCGGGTCAAAGAGTTTCTTGGGTGAACCAAGACCGAGTGTGCCGAGGAGAAGCTCTTCAAACTCGTAGTTAGTGATTCTGTACTCTTCACCTGAACCGATGTTGTAGAATCGTCTCCAGAATTCCTCAGGAATGTCGTCGCCGCAAACGTTTGCAAGAAGACGGCCTGAGTCTTCTACTGTTGCCCATTCAAGAACACCGTTAATGGGAACGTGATACATAATGGGTTCAAGATTTTTAAGGATTGCAGGGTAAAGAATACCTGACTGACGAAGAGATACCCAGTGCTTAAGACCTGATTCGGCAAATACTGCTTCTGCCTTTACCTTACTGATTGCATAGTGGTCATAAACGCTGATTTTGATGGGGTCACCTGTTCTTGCCCAATGGATGGGAGCGTTTCTGTCACCTGTTTCGGCAACGGTGCCTATGTAAACAACCTTGATATCATCTGCGTTGGGCTGAGCCTTAACTGCGTTAACAATATTCTGAGCTGCAGTAACGTTTGTTTTCTGAGTCTTAACTGGATAATAGTCCGCTGCAGGTGAAACCATACCGCCTACGTGAAGAACATAATCGGAACCTGTTACGCACTCAAGAACGTCTTCATAGTTTGTAAGGTCACCCCATACAAGCTTAACGCAAGGATCATTTGCGTATGGAGCGAAAAGCTTCTTGTTTTTTTCACTGCCTCTGTTAAGAAGAACAAGATTGAACTTATCTTTCTTAGCATAGAGTTCCTTGAATCCGGCGAATCCCATGTTACCTGATGAACCGGTAAGGAAGACCGTTTTTTTAACTGCCATAAGTATCTCTCCTCGAAATGTTATTTTGTCAATAATATATATTGACATTTTATACACAATAATTATATAATATGTACGCGTGATTATCAATAGTCAAAAAAGGTTTTTTTGTATATTTTTATACAAAAGTCTAAAAACTTTGATACCGGAGGATATTATGGCAGATAAAAAAGTTGACCGCAGAGTTAAATATACAAAGGAAGTGCTGAAAAACAGCCTCACCGATTTGCTTTGGGAAAAGCCGTTAGAAAAAATAACGGTTAAAGAGCTTTGCGAAAAAGCCGATGTAAACCGAGGTACTTTCTATTCCCATTATTCCGATCAGTTTGATTTGTTTGAAGAGATAGTTGAAAACTTCGTGGTTGAGGCTGTAGGCATAACTGAGCACTTTTTTGAAATCGAAGGGGGCAGTCAGATTAAAAGAGCTGCCAAGATATATACCTTTGTAAAAGAAAACCATCGTCTTACAAAGGTTCTGCTTGACGGAAGATCGATTTTTGGCTTTGATGAATATTCGGACAAGTTTAATGAAATCGTTCACCGGGTTTATCTTGATGACATTAAAAGCAAGGTTGAAAATGAAAGATTTGTTGATATGGTTTATCAGTATGTTGCCGCGGCAAATATTACCCTTATCAAGTATTGGGTTAACACAGGTATGAAAGAAAGCGAAAATGAAATGGCAAAGCTTGCCTTGAATCTTACCGCCAACGGTGTAAGAGGCTTATATAACGAAAACAACGGCTTTTCTTAATGAAAACCCGTTGTTTTTTATTTAATTAAGGTGTGAGATATTTTGAGTATTCATTTACTGCCATACGGTCACAGCGTTCATTTTCCGGATGGCCTGCGTGACCCTTAAGCCAGACAAATTCAGCTTTATGAGTTTCAAGCAAAGACAGAAGCTCTTCCCACAAATCAACGTTTAAAGTCGGCTTTTTGTCGGCTTTTTTCCATCCGTTCTTTTTCCAGGAATAAACCCAACCCTTTGTTACGGCATCGCAGACATATTTGGAGTCTGTATAAACAGTCACCTCACAAGGCTCTTTCAGAGCTTTGAAGGCTTCAATAACTGCAGTGAGCTCCATTCTGTTGTTGGTGGTATCGGGTTGACTTCCGCTTAATTCCTTTTCAACGCCGTTATATCTTAATATTGAACCCCAGCCTCCGGGACCGGGATTACCTGAGCAGGCACCGTCTGTAAAAATATCAATATGCTTCATAAGTCACCTCAAAAGTTACTACCGATTTATAATAACACTCATTCTTTGTGAATGCAAGAAGAAATATCGGTCAATACTTTGAATAAAATACTAATCGGGAACTATTTTATTTGACATTTGACCCGGGAAGTAGTATTATATACTTTAAGTTAGTATGGATACATATACACTTATGTTTAATATACTTTAACAACCACCAATACACAAGCTGGAAAACAAGATTTTACGCATATTCGGGCATTTTTCTGTTTATCA
>JAZSQQ010000040.1:0-2862 GCA_045538055.1 Acutalibacteraceae bacterium | reverse complement strand
AAAAGAACAAATGTTCTTTATAATAGTAAATTGGTAAATAATGTATTTGCCCTACAATTGAATACAAACTGAAACACATATTTTTACTTATTGGTTTTATGCCAACACATATTGTCTGACCGAAAAAAAGTATAGTCCGATACTCGGTCAGTAACCTACGGACAATCAGTGCTTAAATTTTAAGCCGTTACATAGTTTCAGTACAAACTGTGCGAGAGGATGAAATGTCTTCCCGCTATTTGTGCTGTCTATGTGACGGCTTTTTTGTTTGCAAAAAAACTTTTCCTGAAAATCAGGAACAAATTTATGTGGCTTATTCCCATTACTTTTAGAGGAAGTTTATTTATATAATAACTGCCCCCACAAATGAAGCTATGTATAAAGGATACTACAGCCACCCTTACATAGCGAAGCTCGTCTTCGGTATCCACCGCAACTAAAGTTTGTCGCTCCATTGATAAGCGAGAAATTTTAGTTTATGAGCCTCGCAGAGCCCACTGACATCTTTGCAGACTGTCAGACTGAAAGTGTCATAGTGGGTTACGTACTTTGGAAAAAGTGCGGAACAAATAAGGCAGTAATGCAGAAAGGAGGTAAAACCTATGTCAAAGAAAAACTACAGTGTAGCAAGAGTTGTCACTCATACACAAAGCACAATCGGTAAATGTGAAAGGCACAATGAAAGAAAGAATGAAAGCTATGCCAATATGAATGTTGATGTTGAGCGTTGCAATATGAATGTTCATTTCAAGAGCTGCGGTGAACTGACCTACAACGAACAACTGAATAAGCTAATAGCCGAAAAGAAAGTCTGTATGCGAGGTCTGAAAGCGGATGCAAAAGTTTTTGATGAAGTGATATTCGATGTAAACACAGACTACTTTGAAACACACGGCAGTTATGAGTATGCCAAGGATTTCTACGAAGAAGCATACAGATTTGCAGTAAATCTCTATGGTGAACAGAATATCATCTCTGCCGTAATGCACGCTGATGAACTGAATGTAGCTCTTACAGAACAGTATGGAAAACCTGTGTATCACTATCATATGCACCTTGTAGCTCTGCCTGTTGTGGAGAAACAAATTCTATGGACAAAGCGGTGCAAGGACAAATCACTTGTGGGTACTGTCAAAGAAACGGTTAATCAGATAAGCCATTCAAAGAAATGGAAGTCACCTCAGGCGCTAGATGAAAACGGTAATGTAATATTCAACGAAAAAGGCAAGCCTGTGCTGATTCCGTCTTACAGTATTCTGCAAGATGATTTCTTCAATCATATGCAAAGAGCCGGTTTCAATGATTTTATCCGTGGTGAAAAAGGCAGTACGGCAGAACACTTGTCTTGTTTGCAGTATGAGATTCAGCAGGATAAGAAACGCCTTGAAGAAATCAAGGAACGATTACAGTCGGAAGAAATCAGGTACGATGAAATTCAGACAGCGAATAAAACATTCCTTGAAATTGACAGTATGGGCAAGAAAACTATTACGGGTAAGGTCACAATTTCAAGTGAAGATTTCAATGACCTTAGTAATATGGCGAAGCAGTCTGTTGTGGCAAGGAGTAAGATATACAACCTTGAACAGGAAAACAAAAAGCTTCAAAGCAGGATTTGGGATTTGCAAAGCAGTATAAACAGACTGAGTGCAAGGCTTCATGAGCTTGAACAAGTCTGTGCACCATATCTTGAGGCATTGAGGCTGATGCCCGAAAAAGTAAAATCATTTATCTCGGATGTGCTGAAAACTGTCCGAAAAGAGAAAACCAACAAAAATATAGAAATCAAAAAAGAGAGGTAATTAAATGAATATTGAAGATAATTTTATTAACACCCTGTTTGATAAAACAGAAGAAACCAAACCCACAACTACAGAAATCGTAAATATGCCTGTAGGCAGCATTGTACCCAACCTCAAGAATCCGTATAAATACCGTGAGGAAGATATGAAGCCGTTGGAGGACAGTATCCGTGAAAATGGTATAATTCAGCCCCTTATGGTGCGAAAGGACGACAAGGCAGATGTGTACGAAATCATTTCAGGTCACAGAAGATACCTTGCTGCAACAAGGCTTGGAATGACAGAGGTTCCCGTTGTTGTCTTGGACATAAGCAAAGAAGAAGCAGACATCATTCTCGTTGACAGTAATCTGCACCGAGAGCATATTCTGCCAAGCGAGAAAGCATTTGCTTACAAGATGAAAATGGATGCCCTGAAAAAGCAAGGCAAACGCACAGATTTAACTTTGGACCCGGTGGGTCCAAAGTTGAGTTCTGCAGAAAAAATCTCAAAGGACAGCGAAGACAGCGTAACCCAAATCAAAAGGTATATCCGTCTGACTAATCTTGAAAAATCAATTCTTAACCTTGTGGATGAAGGAAGAATTGCAATGCGTCCTGCAGTTGAAATCTCATATCTTACTCCCGAAGAACAGATGATGATTTTTGAAACCTATGAGAGTGATGAGGTAACTCCATCACTTGCACAGGCACAGAAAATGCGAAAGCTCTCGGAGCAGAATCAGCTTAATGCTGATACGGTTTTAGCAATTTTAACTGCACCTAAACCTAATCAGGCAGAGGCTATTAAGATACCTGAAGAACGTATCAGTAAGTTCTTCGGTAAAAATTATACCAAGCAGCAGAAAGAAGAGCATATCTTAAAGGCACTAGAATATTATCACAAATATCTTCAGCGACAGAGAAATAAGGATAGGGACGCGAGGTGATGCGGATGAAGAAACTTTCAATAGCCCCTAAGATTGTTTCAAGAAAAGGTTCAGGCAGAATAGATGATAATATTCCCGTTGATTTTATGGAATATGCAATTCCAAAGCCTGATGAAATAACGGAGACGGAAG
>JAZSQQ010000082.1:0-4778 GCA_045538055.1 Acutalibacteraceae bacterium | reverse complement strand
CGAAGCGACTGAGGGATTGTCAAAAATCCTTGAATTATCAACAATCCTCCCGTCACGGCTACGCCGTGCCACCCTCCTTTACACAAGGAGGGCTGACTAGACTCTACCAACTTTTAAACACCTCGACAAACCCGAATTTGTTGAACAAACTGCAAATGTGAATAAATGCAACGTTGCAGGAAAAGCTTGCATTAAGGAGGTTTTTGAGATGAAATATATCTGTGACGTATGCGGTTGGGAATACGACGAAAGTGTCGGCGACACGGAACACGGTATTGAACCGGGACAGAAATTTGAAGAACTGCCTGACGATTTTGTCTGTCCTCTTTGCGGTGTCGGCAAAGATATGTTTTCGGAAGAATAACAGAGATGCTATCCTTTGGGTAGCATCTTTTTTCTTTAAAAGATTTAATATAGAGTAAAAAGTTCTTGAAGTCTGACAAATTTTGTTGTATAATGTTTGCTATATATAGAATACCTTGAAGTTCTTTCTATGTATCAAAAATAAGGTGTATTCACCAAAACAGGAGTTGTAGTATTATGTTCAATGCAGAAATGATCGTATTCTGCGTATACCTCGTGTTCATGGTCGGAATCGGCGTATATTTCTTCGTACGCTCAAAGTCCGGCGGTGACAAGGGTTACTTCCTCGGCGGTCGCCAGATGGGTCCCTGGGTATCCGCTTTGTCAGCAGGTGCTTCCGATATGAGTGCCTGGGTTCTTATGGGTCTCCCCGCTTCAATTTATGCCGCAGGTATAGGCCAGGCATGGATCGCAATCGGTCTCGGTATCGGTTACACAATCAGCTGGTTGGTTGAAGCTCCGCGTCTTCGCCGTTATTCAATTGCGGCTAATGACTCAATCACTATTCCGCAGTACCTTACAAACAGATTCCTTTCAAGCAACCGTGCTTTACAGGTTATCTGTGCTGTAATCTTCCTCTTAGCATACACAATTTATGCTGCATCAAGTATCAAGGCTTGCGGTACACTCTTCAACACCGTTATGGGTATTGATGCTACTCTTGCAATGTACATAGCAGCAGTTATCATCATCTGCTACACATTCCTCGGCGGTTTCTCAGCTGTTTGCTGGACTGACTTCTTCCAGGGTCTTCTTATGTTAGGTGCTCTTCTTATTGCTCCTATCTTCGCTGTAGGTCTCATCAACTCAGGTGAAGGTGCTATGACAATGGGTCAGCTTCCTGAAAACTACTGGAATCTTTTCGCTAACTGGAAAGACGTTGTTTCAGGTCTCGGCTGGGGTCTCGGCTACTTCGGTATGCCTCATATCATCATCCGCTTTATGTCTCTTCGTTCTGACAAGGACCTCAAGAAGAGTGCAAAAATCGGTATCACATGGACTGTTCTTATTCTTACATTCTCTGTTGCTGCAGGTATTATCGGTCACCTTCTTCTCGGTGAAATCAGCGACAGCTCTGTTGTTTTCATCACAATGGTACGTAAGATGTTCCCGGCTATCATCAGCGGTCTTCTTCTTTCAGCTATCCTTGCAGCAGCTATGAGTACAGCTGACTCTCAGCTTCTTGCTTCCGCTTCTGCTTTCTCAGTTGACGTTTACAAGCCGATCATCCGTAAGAACAAAGCATCTGACAAAGAGATGCTCTGGGCAGGTCGATTTGTTGTTCTCGTAATTTCTGTTATCGCTGTTCTTATTGCATCCAACCCGAATTCAGGTACAATTATGGATCTCGTTGAAAATGCATGGGGTGTATTCGGTGCCGCATTCGGTCCGGTTATTCTTCTTTCACTCTTCTGGAGAAGACTTAACTTTGCAGGTTCAGTTGCAGGTATCGTTGTTGGCGCTACAGTTGATATTCTCTGGCTCGTATTCCTCAAGGATCTCGGAATCTACGAAATCATCCCCGGATTCGTTGCAGGTCTTATCGCAACAATCGCAGTTACTCTCATGACAAAGGCTCCGTCAAAGGAAGTTACCGATGTATTTGACAAGGTAGCAAAGGGCGAAATCGGAGATTAATTACAAATCAAAAAACAGTTTAACCCGCTTCACAATGAAGCGGGTTAATTGTTGTTATGAATGTTTTGCTGTATTAATAACCGTGGTCAACATGTTTCCACTGTCCGCCGTCAGACCTTACCAATATCCAGTTCCAGCCGTCATAAGTGCTGTTGGAATTAAAGCAGTCACCGCCCGAGGAATCGACATCAAAAGACGACAGCAGAACTATTACTTCTTCCTCGTTATTTCTGTTTGCCCAATCAATAAAATCTTCGGATATTTCATCCCCTGCATAGTAAATTTCCGTAAGGGTACATCCGTTAAATTGAAGCTCAAAATCCTTCTTGACAATATCAATGGCAGACTGAATATCTTCCTGCGTGTACACTTCCGAAACAACGTATTTTGTTTTTACATTGCTTACGTCCCCACCCTTTCCTGTACACGAGCACAAGCAAAGCATAAAACACAGACATAGCATTATGCACAAGCATCTTTTCACATCGACAGCCTCCCTTTGATTCTTTATTTTTATTGTAACGGAAGACAGAATGCAAGTCAATGAATAAAGTGTTAATGATTAAGATAGTTTGTAAAGGAAAGTTGATATGATAAAAAGCGTTGAAAGCACTGCGTTTTCAACGCTTTTCTTTGGTGTCGATTAGTGGGCTCGAACCACCGACCCCTTGCAGGTCAACTCCTATTGACGGCGTTAATGTACGATTTCCATAGCATTTTTTCTGCTTTTAGTAATCATTGTTTCAGTTCTTCGAACAAGTTGCTAATTGTTTTTTGAATTATGCAACTTTGTCATATATTATAAAACTGATATTACCATCATCATTTATATATAAAGGATAATCTTTGCCTTCATACTTTAAAGTCAATGTTGATGAATCCGAAGAATATGTTCCGTTAAATGTTTCTAATATTGAATCAGCATTATAGCTACGAAATCCCAATTTAAGTTCGAATGTACCGTCTTTATTTAAATCAAGAACAATTCGGTTATAACTATTACTTCCGGGCATTGACGCATCTGTAATCCAATAATCGAATGTTTGATCTGTCATTCCTTTTTCATCAGGTGAAAATTTCAAACCATATTCATTATCTTCTTCAAAAAACCAATATGAAGACTCGTAAATGTAATCGTTGGTTACTTTCATGTTAGGTGGATATTTTGCATACGGTTTTAAACATATCAGGGAATTATCTTCGTAAAATTCAAATGTTCCTTTTCCATTTTTTCCATAAGAATCAGAATCATATGTTGTGTTTGAATTCAAAGTCAAAGTTTCATCTAAAAACCAAAGCCTTGCTTTATAAGTACCCGCTAAAGATTCCACAGTAACCTTTTCTTCTTTACCTCCGCACGCACAAAGTGAAAAACATAAAATACCTGCTAACAATAATGCTAAAATTTTCTTCATTTTAAAAATCCTTTCTAAACATATATTGTGGTGCACTTTCTTCAATTCTTATCCCTTCTAAATGCTACACAATTTTACCCCACAAAATAAAAAAGTGCGCCAACCGAAGCTGACACACATAAAACGCAACTCCGATTGTCGCCAAACAAATCTTAATCACAAAAGGTAAACCTTGTTGAGAATCAAGTGAAATTGCGTTTTTAACAAATCCAATTTTTGATTCTCAAACAGGGATGAATAATGAATAATACAAAGAAAATCCGCCCTCTTAGCCACAGGTGGCTAAGGACAGTTTAGGTGGAATATACGGTGTAGTCAGTTACGGCTACACCGTGTTTTCATTTTTACGAAGCCTTTTTGGAATAGGTTTTCATTTCTTCTTTTGCTTTTTCTAACATTTCAGCATCGGGGAACTGTATAACGCCAACACCCACAAAGTGTATTTTTATAGGAACATGTTTCTTCCCGTCTTCTCCTCTTACTCTGTCAAAGACTTCAATCTTATCAATGAGCTTATTAACAGTAGATGGTGTCAGCTCCTTCAAATCAGTACATTGACGGATGTTAGCAAGAAAGTTTCTGACATCAATGTTTTCTTGCTGTGCGGTATTGATAAGCCTTTCTGCATCCTCAACCTTTTGCATTAAACTCCTCTGCTCATTTTCATAATTGGTAAGCATACGTTTATAACGGTCATCAGGTAGTTTACCAAGAACATTTTGTTCAAATACCGCCTCAATGAGTTTATCTAACTCTTGTATGCGTTTCTTGTTTTTCTCAAGCTCATACTTTGCTTCTTTGAGGTTGTTTGCGATGCTTAATCTGTGTTCCTTTGTAAACAAGTAAAGAAATACAGGTTCATATTCAGTAACATATTCTGCTGCTTCTCGTATGGTTTTGAGCACCATCTTTTCTAACACTACATTTCTGATATAGTGAATAGAACAACTACCCCTGTTTTCCTTGTAAGCTGAACAGCGGAAGAACTCCTGATGTTCTTTTATACTTTTAGCTGCACAGAAATATAATCTCGAACCACAATCTCCGCAGTAAACCAAGCCTGAAAATATGCTTTCTCTGCCCGTTGCAGTATTTCTGCGACGGTGCTTTTTTATTTCTTGAACTCGCTCCCAAGTGTCCATACCAATAATCGGTTCTTGAGTATTTGGAATAACAACCCAATCATCTTCTGAAAAAGACACTCTTTTGTGAACCTTGTACCTGACTGTACTTGATTTGAAATTAACTGTACAACCGGTATATTGTAAGTTGTTGAGTATTTTTTCAATGCTGTTTTCAGACCAACGGTATGAAGTGGTAATCGGGTTTCTCGTCTTCCTGCCTATTGCACTGTAATATGCA
>JAZSQQ010000061.1:0-19291 GCA_045538055.1 Acutalibacteraceae bacterium | reverse complement strand
GTAGCCGTGACGGGAGGATTGTTGATAATTCAAGGGTTTTTGACAATCCCTCAGTCGCTACGCGACAGCTCCCTTTACACAAAGGAGCCTGAACAGGTCAGATACATAAAGATTTTTAGAACTCTACAAACCCGAATTTGTAAAGCTGTTTAAGTGAAACACTGTAGAACCGTGTGGGATTGAAACAATTCGCCTTACGCGTGATAATAGAGTTAAACTAAAATTTTTTAATTTTTTTAGAAAAACCCATTGACTTTAGTAATTAAAAGTGTTAAACTTTAAAGCGTTAAATGATTAAAGGCTATGACGAACACAAGTAGGGTCTGTAAGATTTTTTCAGAGAGCTGTCGGTCGGTGCAAGACAGTAAAACAGCAGTTCCGAATATACGGTTCCGAGCAGTGCACCTGAACATGATAGTAGGGAGCAACGGGAACGCCCGTTACAGCGTCAGGATATGCTTGTATCCGATGAGGCCGCGTTGCGGTAAATAGAGGTGGTACCACGGGTAAATCTCGTCCTCTGTGCTTCGGCACAGGGGACGTTTTATTTTTTATAAAAACAGGAGGAGTTTTTATGTCAGACATTTTAATCAAAGGCGGAATGTTGGTTGCATTTTTCGCGGTTATGCTCGGTGTCGGTTTTTACTGCCGTAAAAAGTCGACGGATGTTAACGGTTTTGTCCTCGGCGGACGAAGTGTAGGCCCTTGGCTTACTGCTTTTGCATACGGTACGTCGTATTTTTCTGCCGTTGTTTTTGTAGGATATGCAGGTCAGTTTGGTTGGAAATACGGTATTGCCGCAACGTGGGCGGGTATTGCAAATGCTCTTCTGGGCTCGTTTCTTGCCTGGGCAGTTCTCGGAAGAAGAACACGTGTTATGACACAGCACCTAAATTCCGCAACAATGCCTCAGTTTTTCGAATCACGTTTCAACAGTAAGCCTTTAAAGCTCGCGGCTTCAGCAGTTATTTTCATCTTCCTTATTCCGTACACAGCGTCTCTTTACAACGGACTCAGCCGTCTTTTCGGAATGGCTTTTGATATCGACTACTCTGTCTGTGTTATCGTAATGGCAGTTTTTACCGGTATATATGTTATTGCAGGCGGTTATATGGCAACCGCAATCAACGATTTCATTCAGGGAATCATTATGCTTTTCGGTATTGTTGCCGTTGTTGTTGCGGTTCTTAAAAGCAAGGGTGGATTTATGGCATCTCTTGAAGGTCTTGCTCAGGTAACTGACCCGTCGGTTTCCGAAGCACCGGGAATATTTGCATCATTTTTCGGTCCCGATCCCGTAAATCTTTTTGCAGTTATGATTCTCACTTCACTCGGCACATGGGGACTTCCGCAGATGGTGCAGAAATTCTACGCTATCAAGAGTGAAAAAGCTATCAATAAAGGTATGATTATTTCAACTCTCTTTGCAGCGGTTGTTGCGGGCGGATGCTACTTCCTCGGCGGTTTCGGCAGACTTTTCTCTGACGAAATTGATGTTGCGGCAAACGGTTTTGACTCCATTATCCCGACAATGCTTTCGGGTCTTCCGACAGTACTTATTGCGATTGTTGTCATCCTTGTTCTTTCTGCATCGATGTCAACCCTTTCCTCGCTGGTTCTTACATCAAGCTCAACACTTACACTTGATTTTATCAAAGGAAACATCAAAAAGGATATGTCAGAAAAAAGTCAGCTCGGAATTATGCGTGTTCTCATCATTGTGTTTATTGCGATTTCTGTTGTTCTTGCAATTATTCAGCACAAGTCAAACGTAACGTTCATAGCACAGCTTATGGGTATTTCCTGGGGTGCACTCGCAGGTGCATTTCTTGCACCGTTCCTTTTCGGTCTGTACTGGAAGCGAACAACAAAGGCGGCTTGTTGGGCAAGCTTCATCTTCTCAACAGTTGTGATGATTGCCAACATTTTCTTCAAGGATTTCTTCCCCGAGCTTCTTCGCTCCCCGATTAACGCAGGTGCATTCTGTATGATCGCAGGACTTGTTATTGTTCCCGTTGTGAGCCTCATTTCAAAAGCTCCCGAGAAAAAGTTTGTTGACGATATTTTCTCGTGCTACGACAGAAAGGTTATTGTAAAGGCAAAAGATGCTATTGAAACAGAAGAAAACTAAAAAATCGGAGCTGTTTGAAGCAGCTCCGATTCGTTTTTATTCAAATGTCGTTTCTTTAATCATATTGTCAAAATATTCAGAAGCCTGAACAAAAATACGTTTGCCGAGGTCAATGATTTCCTGCCAGCTTATGTTACAAAGCATAGAAAACTGATCGCCGATGTTCGTTGCCGCATCTCCGCCCTTTTTAAGTGCAAGAAGATAAAATGTAAAAGCGGCACCGTCGGAAATATTGTTATAGTATCCGCTTTCGTTTGCTTTCAGGTATTCGTACATCGCCGTGCTTGCTGTGTCGGCAAGGAAATCGACGGGAATATTTTTCTGAATGCTGTACTCTGCCATAAACGTAAGAAGCACTCTCACCTGATAAAGCAGAGCTGACGTCATACTGAATCCGCTGAGGTCGACGACTCCGTCCTCAGGCTTTATTTTTGCCATCTGCTGACCGAGCGCGATTGCTTTGTCACGGTTCCCGTTTGCGAGATGAAGCTGAACTTCATCGTTAATCGCCTGAAATTCGCCCGTTTCCGTCATTGATTTTTTGACATAGATTTTAATATCCCTGTCGTCTGCCATTTTTATATCTCCAATACAGAATTATTTTTCTTCAGCAGCAAGCTTCTTCTGCTGACGGCGGATTCTCGCCTTGTAATTCATAAAATCGCTGTAATTTGCATCAGGAGTTGTGTACGATGCAAGAGAAACGCAGTGTTTGTTGTTTCTTCCTCTGAAGTCACTGCCGCCGATTGCGAGCAAGCCGTTCTTCTTTGCAAATACTGCAAGCTCAGCTGTTGTGCTTTCGTCGTGCTGCGGACACCATACTTCAATTCCGTCAAGACCTGCCTTAACAAGCTTTTCAAGAACCGTTGTATCTTTGTATTCGCCTGTGTATGCAAGAATTGCGATACCGCCTGCATCGTGAATTGCAGAAATAATTTCTTCAGGCTCGGAAAGCTTCGGCTTTACAAGGATGCTGTTTTCTGTTCCTTCAGCGAAAAGCTCGTTATAAAGATCGCCGTAAAGCTCCGTTGTGATTCCGCTTTCAACAAGGGCTGACATAATATGAACGGGATAAACATTTGTTGAACCCTGCGCACATTTCAAAACGAGGTCAGCCGTGATAGGATATTTCTGTGCCGCTTTTATCATCATATACTGCGCCGCACGTTTTCTTGCAAGAAGGTTGCGGTGACAGATACCTTCAAGTCGGTCAGGCGAATCGCTCATATAGCCGATGATATAAACTTCTGTTTGGTTTTCGCTGTCGTAGGAGGAAATCTCTACACCCGGAATAACCTTGATGCCGTGACGTTCGCCGATAAGCTTCGCACGGATAGTTCCTGCAAGGCAATCACGGTCAGTGATAGCAAGGGCTTCAACTCCGCGTTTCTGTGCCAATAAAATTATATCGTCGATACCCATTGAGCCATCAGACAGTTTTGTGTGACAATGCAAATCTACCGTCATTTTCAATAATCCCCCAATTCCGTAAAAACGCTGATTTTAAGCGATAATAGCCTAATGCTATTATATTACAAAAGAGCGTGAATTGCAAGGAATTATTTTTGAAAACGATATTTTTTGTCAGAAAATACTCTCAATCACCTTTGAACATTCAACGGGAGAGTACACCCAATGGTCAATATGGTCGGAATCGGTATAGTATTTAATCGGCGCTGTTGGGTATTCAGCCTCAAAAGCATCGACAATGATTAATTTTATCTTCATTCTTTCAGGAAGCATACTCTTGATATAAACCCCTGCGTGACAGCCTGCCGTAATTCCTTCGGAATATTCCGCAAGTCCCGCAAGGTTTGGTGTCAGCTCAACGAAGATGCCGTAGTTTTCGATTGAACGCACAATTCCCGGTACGGTTTCTCCCGGAGAAAATTCACCTGCATTCTGTTCCCATGTACCGAGTAGCTCTTTGTGTGAAAATGTGATTCGCCCAAGCTCATCGACGGATTTTACAACAACTCTTATCATCTGACCGATGTGGAAACGTACAGACGGATGCGGAATACGCGAAACAGAAATGCTGTCTATCGGCAGAAGACCGTTGATACCTGCTCCGATGTCGAGGAAAACGCCGAAGCTTTCCATATGCGTCACCTTTGCTTCAATAACATCGCCCGGTCGCAGCTTTGAGATATAATTGTCAATGCAGTCCTGCTGAACAGAACGTCTTGAAAGGACGGCATATTCCCTGTCGTTGCTGTCCTTACGGAAGCCGAGGATATGAAACATAACGGGTTTGTTTACCCTCGAAATAAGTGCAATGTCCCTGACTGAACCGTCGCTTATTCCGACGGCACCCTCTTCGTGCGGAATTATTCCGTACATACATCCGAGGTCGACACGCAGGTCGTGATTTTTGTCGCATACGAGTGCTCTTGCCTCAACAACGGCACCTGTGAAAAAAGCTTCGTGAAGCGCATTCGGAGAGGAAAGAAACGCCTGGTTGGAGGGAGTTGAGATAAGCTGTCCCTCAGGTCTGAATTTTTGCATATATGTTTTACCACCTTTGTTTTCGGCGGATAGTCCGCCTTTGAATGTTTTTTCTACTTAAATATATGAATGTTTTGCCCGTTAATGACAAAAAATGTATACATTCCAAATGTTTTATGATATAATATAAAATTAAGGAAATATTGTTTGCTTCGGAGGGATAAAAATGGATGTTCGTGTCGGCGATAAGCTTGTGATGAAAAAGAATCACCCGTGCGGCTGCAATACATTTGAAGTGTTGCGTTCGGGTATGGATTTTAAAATCAAGTGTGAAAAATGCGGTCACGAGGTTATGGTGCCCCGTGTCAAGGCAGAAAAGAATATCCGTAAAATCTTCCGCGGTGATGAGGAGATAAAAAAGATGTAGAAATAAATCCTTTTTCAGAGTAATTTTATTTGGAGGATTTTATGCTTGATAAATTAAAATCGGTTGAAGAAAAATTTGAAGATATCAACGCTCAGCTCTGCGACCCCGACGTTGTTTCGGATATGGAGAAATACCGCAAGCTGATGCAGGACGTCAAACACCTTACGCCGATAGTTGAAAAATACCGTGAATACAAAAAAGTGAATTCTGACCTTGAAGAAGCAAAGATGCTTCTTGACGAAGGCGGACTTGATAAGGATTTCCGCGAAATGGTTTTTGAACAGCTCGAGGAATCGAAACAGCAGATCGAGGTTATCGGCGAAGAGCTGAAAATCCTGCTTCTTCCGCGTGACCCGAACGATGACAGAAACGTTATCATCGAAATCCGCGGCGGTGCAGGCGGTGAGGAATCCGCACTTTTTGCAAATTCACTTTTCAGAATGTACTCGTTGTATGCCGAAACACGTGGCTGGAAGCCTGAGATTTTAAGCTCAAATCCGACTGAGCTTGGCGGCTTCAAGGAAGTAAGCTTTATGATTAGTGGTGACGGTGCATACTCCCGTTTCAAGTTTGAAAGCGGTGTTCACCGTGTTCAGCGAGTGCCCGAAACCGAGTCGCAGGGACGTATCCACACTTCAACGGTAACTGTTGCCGTGCTTCCCGAGGCTCAGGATGTTGATATTGAAATCAACCCTGCAGATTTGCAGATTGACACCTTCCGTTCAAGCGGTGCAGGCGGTCAGCATATCAACAAAACAGAATCTGCAATCCGAATCACTCATATCCCGACGGGAACTATTGTTGAATGTCAGGACGAAAGAAGTCAGCACAAAAACAAGGACAAGGCGATGAAAATTCTTCGCTCACGAATCCTTGATGCTGAACGCGAAAAGCAGAATAAAGAAATTGCAGGCGAGCGAAAGTCGCAGGTCGGTACGGGCGACAGAAGCGAACGTATCCGAACATACAACTATCCTCAGGGACGTGTCAGCGACCACAGAATCGGTCTTACATTATATAAACTCGAGGTCATTCTTAACGGTGACCTTGACGAAGTTATCGACGCACTCATAACTGCAGATACAGCAGAAAAGCTGAAAGCCGAATAACACCAGAAGGTGATTTTTTGAATACAAAGTTTTATAAAAACTGTGACACTTCCGAGCTTACGGAAGCCGCAGAAATATTAAAAAACGGCGGACTTGTTGCAATCCCTACGGAAACAGTTTACGGACTTGCGGCAAACGCCTATAACGGTGAGGCGGTTTCAAAGGTTTTTGAAGCAAAGGGCAGACCGACGGATAACCCGATGATTGTCCATATCTCAAAGCTTGAAGAAATTCATCCTCTTGTAACGGATTTCCCCGAAAAAGCAAAGGCTCTTGCCGAAGCTTACTGGCCGGGACCGCTTACGATGATTCTTCCGAAGTCCGACCTCGTTCCGCGTGAGGTTACACCAAGGCTTGAAACAGTTGCCGTGCGTATGCCTTCGCACCCGATTGCAAGAAAGATTATTGAGCTTGCAGGCGTTCCGCTTGCCGCTCCGTCGGCAAACTCATCGGGTTCACCGAGCCCAACAACAGCTCAGCACGTGCTCAACGACCTTGACGGAAAAATTGATGCAATTGTTGACGGCGGTGAATGCGACGTCGGAATTGAATCGACGGTTATCACTCTCGCAACAGATGTGCCGAGGCTTCTTCGACCGGGCGGAATAACACTTGAACAGCTTGAAGCCGTGCTCGGTCACGTTGATGTTGACCCTGCCGTGATGTCTGAACTGAAAGAAGGAGTTGCACCCGCATCTCCCGGAATGAAATATAAGCATTATTCGCCGAAAGCGGAAGTATATATTGTTGAAGGCACTTTGGAAAGCTTTAAGTTTCTGATTGATTCAGAATGTCAGGACGGCGATATGGCTCTTTGCTTCAACGGTGAGGAATCGGACATTCCCGTTACCTGTCTTTCGTTCGGTGATGAAAACGACCTTGATTCGCAGGCGCATCTGCTTTTTGCACAGCTTAGAAAATTTGACGAGCTTGGGGCAAAAAGAGTTTTTGTCCGTGCCCCGAGTAATGAGGGTGTCGGACTCGGAGTTTACAACAGACTTCTTCGTGCCGCCGCATTCAAGGTGATAAAGCCTCCCGTTATTTACGGTCTTACGGGCCAGACGGGCGCAGGAAAAAGCACTGTCGGAAAAATGCTCAGCGAAAAAGGCTATCTTATCGTTGACGGTGACGTTGCAGCAAGGGCGGTCGTTGAAAAAGACTCGCCTGTACTCACAGAACTTGCAGAAGTTTTCGGTTCGGATATCCTTGACGCAAACGGAGAGCTTATCCGTGCGGCACTTGCAAAAAAAGCATTCTCAACGGAAGAAAACCGACAGAAGCTCAACAGCATCACACACCCTGCCGTGACAAAGTGGTCGATAGATTTCATCAAAGATAATCTTAACGAAAACCACAAGGGAGTTGTCATCGATGCCGCGGCAATTTTCGACAGCGACATCAGAAGATACTGCTCAAAAATGCTTGTCGTAACTGCACCCGAAGAGGAAAGACTTGCAAGAATCCTCAGCCGCGACGGTCTTACGAAAGAAGCGGCAATGCTTCGGATTAAGGCGCAGAAAGATGAGCAATACTATAAGGAAAGAGCAGATGTTCTTGTAAGAAATTACGCTCCGTATGATCTTTCGCAGGAGCTGGAATTATTATAAGACGAAGTCTTTGCGTAAGTTGTCAAAGTTATGTAAAATAAAAAATTGCTATTTATATTTTAAAGTCAATAAATGTAAGGAGGACTCGAAATGAGCGAAGAAAAAACAGAGGTACAGCTTCTTCAGGAGAAGCTTATGATGAACAAAAAACACGCCGCCAAGGTAATTGACGACGCGGAAATGGCAAATGCTATGGACTTTGCAGAAGGATACAAAAAATTCCTTAACGACAACAAGACAGAGCGTGAAGTTGCGGCTTTTATTATTGAAGAAGCAAAGAAACACGGCTTCGTTGAGTTTGATAAATTCGGCGAATACAAGCCCGGTGACAAGGTTTACTACCTTAACCGCAAAAAAGCTGTTATTCTTGCAGTAATCGGCAAAAAGAGTATCGGCGAGGGTGCACACATTGCGGCTGCACACATCGACTCACCGAGAGTTGACCTCAAGCCGAATCCGCTTTATGAATCAAACGAAATCGCACTTTTCAAGACACACTATTACGGCGGAATCAGAAAGTATCAGTGGCCGACAGTGCCTCTTTCAATGCACGGTGTAATCGTTCGTAAGGACGGCACAGAAGTTGAAGTCAACATCGGTGAAAAAGAGGGTGAGCCGCAGTTCATTATCACAGACCTTCTTCCGCACCTTGCTCGTGAGCAGAGCGAAAGAAAGCTCGGTCAGGGTATCAAGGGCGAAGAGCTCAACGTTATCGTAGGTTCACTTCCGTTCAAGTCAGATTCAGGCAGTGAGCTTGTTAAGCTTAATATAATGAAAATGCTCAACGACAAGTACGGCATCATTGAGGAAGATTTCCTCACAGCCGAGCTTGAAATGGTACCTGCAACAAAGGTTAACGATATCGGCTTTGACCGCAGTCTTATCGGCGGATACGGCCACGACGACCGTGTTTGTGCATATCCCGAGCTTATGGCTATCCTTGAGCTTGAAGAAGTTCCCGAACACACAGCGGTTGCAGTTTTCGCAGACAAGGAAGAAACAGGTTCAGACGGAAACACAGGTCTTCAGTCATCATACCTGCGTTATTTCATTGCAGACCTTGCAAGACTTGAGGGTCTTATGGGCAGAGATGCACTTTCAAAATCAAAGTGCCTTTCAGCTGACGTAAATGCAGCATTCGACCCGACATTCCCGTCACCCTTTGAGGCTGCAAACTCAGCATATATCAACAAAGGTATCGTTGTTACAAAGTACACCGGCTCAGGCGGTAAGGGCGGCACATCGGACGCAAGCGCAGAATTCGTCGGTGAGGTTACAAGAATCTTCAACGCAGCAGATGTCTGTTGGCAGATGGCGGAGCTCGGTGCAGTCGATGCAGGCGGCGGCGGAACGGTTGCAAAGTATGTTGCAAATCTTGACATTGACGTTGTTGACGTCGGCGTTCCCGTGCTTTCAATGCACGCACCGTACGAGGTTGTTTCAAAGCTTGATGTCTATATGACAAACAAAGCAATCAAAGCATTCTTCAAAGCATAAAGACAGAATAAAAAGAGTATTGAGTTTTTGGCTCAATACTCTTCTTTTATTTGCGTTTTGATTGGATTCTTTTTCTTTCTGCTTTTTTCTGTGATTTTTCTGCCTTTTCAGCTTTAACCTTTTTGAGAATTTTCGGAAAAACGACAGCAAAAGCAATCTCAAGTGCAAGCATTATAACAAGCAAAATAATCCATACTGTTCTTTCCTGAGCAGCTTTTTCCGCAAGTGCCGCTGCGTTTGTATCAACCGGTGAATCTACCGTAATTGCAAGTGTTCTTAAAAAATCATACATCAAAATCCCTCAATTCTCTGTAAACTGCGGAAACGGGAAGACCGACAACATTGAAATAATCGCCGTCGATTTTCCTTATAAGTATGCAACCCTTGCCCTGGATTCCGTAAGCACCTGCTTTGTCCATAGGCTCTTTTGTTGCAACATATGCCTTAATTTCTTCTTCGGTGAGATGATAAAACTCAACCTTTGTTGCTTCGCAGAATGTTTTTATCTTTTCGTCTTTTATCAGCGCAACGCCCGTGTGAACCGTGTGAACTCTTCCTGAAAGCATTGAAAGAAGCTCAACTGCGTTTTCTTCTGACTTCGGTTTGCCGAGGATTTTTCCGTCAAGCACAACAACCGTATCAGCACCTATAACAAGCGAATCGGGATTCTCCGAAGCTACCGCCTGCGCCTTCTGTTTCGCAAGGGACATTACAACACCGTCAGGCGTAAGTGACGGGTCAATCACCTCGTTTACATCGGCAACTTTAATAACAAAATCAATTCCCGCAAGCGAAAGAAGCTCTTTCCTTCGCGGAGATGCGGACGCAAGTATTATCTCACTCATCACCACAACCCCTTATCACGAAGAAGCTTGACCTTAAGAACAGCCGCCTGGGTTTTACCGTCACGAAGCTCATTATTAAGCACCATCTCGACAGCTTTATCAAGAGGAATACGTTCAACGTTCAGAAATTCATCTTCATCAAGGTTCTGCTTTGTAAAAGTGAGGTCTTTTGCGGCATAGAGATGAATTATCTCTCCGCAATAACCCGGTGTCGGATAAAACTTTCCGAGGTCACGGTAGGTTTCTGCAACACAACCCGTTTCCTCCTCAAGCTCACGCTTTCCGCTTTCAAACGGGTCCTCCCCTTTTTCAAGCTTACCTGCAGGAAGCTCTGCAACTACTTCGAGATACGGATATCTGAACTGTCGGACAAAAAGAAGCTCGTCATCATCCGTCAGAGCCGCAACACATACTCCGCCCAGATGTTCAACTACCTCGCGAATGCAGGGCTTACCGTTCGGAAGCTCGGCATCGTCTCGGCGGACATTGATTATCTTGCCCTCATAAATATAATTTTTCTTAACAATTTTTTCTTCGAGATTCATATTCTTCACCAACAAATAAAGGGGTAACCGTTCGGTTACCCCCGTTTTTGTAAAATTAGTCTTCGTCGTCGCAATCGCAGTCGCAATCGAACTCAAACTCAAGTGTTTCGCCGCAAGCGGGGCACTGAATTGTTTCCTCGTCGAGGATACTGTCGTCAAGGCAGATAATCTCGTTACAAGCGGGACACTCAACCTCAACATAATCATCACCGCAGCAGCAGTCACAATCGTCATCGCAGCAATCGCAATCACAATCCTCTTCGTCAAGAAGATACTCTTCAACGTCGCCGAGATCCTCGTCGATTTCGTCAACAAGCTCTTCGAGCATTGCAACTTCATCCTCAAGGTCTGCGATTGAAAGAGCCATTTCTTCAATAACGTCTGCCATAGCTTTGATAAGCTTTACTTCGTCTGTTTCTGCTTCAAAATGAGCCATATCAACAAGGCCCTTGATATATGCAGCTTTTTCTGTAACTGTCATCATTGTAGTCATCCTTTCAAAAAGATTATGCTCTGCCGAGGTATTCGCCTGTACGTGTATCGATCTGGATCATTTCGCCCTCTTCGATGAAGAGAGGAACCTTTACCTCTGCGCCTGTTTCAAGAGTTGCGGGCTTTGTTGTGTTTGTAGCTGTATCGCCCTTGAATCCCGGGTCTGTCTTTGTTACTGCGAGTTCAACGAATGTCGGCGGCTCAACGCCGAAAACCTTACCCTTGTAAGAAAGAACCTTACAAACCATGCCGTCCTTAACAAACTTGAAGTTATCTGAAAGGTCAGACTCATTGATCGGCTCAAGCTCGTATGTTTCCTGATCCATAAAGTAGTAAAGACCGCCGTCGCTGTAAGAATATTCCATATCCTTTCTTTCAATGAAAGCTGTCGGGAACTTTGCTGACGGGTTGTAGCTCTTTTCTGTTACAGCACCTGTAAGAACGTTCTTTGTCTTTGTTCTTACGAAAGCTGCGCCTTTACCGGGCTTAACATGCTGGAACTCAACGACCTGAAGCACGTTGCCGTCCTCTTCAAATGTAACACCATTTCTGAAATCGCCTGCTGAAACCATATTTATTCCTCCGATTTTTGATTCTTCATATATACGGAACATCAGAAATTGTTCCGCCATATTATTAACGTTATTATTTTATACTATTTTATCGCGTTTTTCAAGTCTTTTCATGCAAAAACAGAAAAAGCATATAAAAAAGACGATGTTAAACCTTAATTTAACATCGTCTGAAGATTAAACTTTTTTAATTCCTGTTGCAATCTGCAGGATGCTCAGAGCATCTGCGGAATTTACCTTTGAATCGCCGTTCATATCAGCTACTGTTTTCTGCTTGTCTGAAAGTGTCTGTGAAGCTGTTGAAAACTTAAGAACGATAAGAGCGTCTGCTGAATTTACTGCATTATTCGAATCGATATCACCGAGACCCGTAACAAAAGATGTCTTTCGTGACCAGCCTGTTTTTCCGTTGTACTTGTACTTAACCCAGCCGTCAGATTCACCCATAATCTTAACGATTGTGTTCTGCGGTACTGTTTCAACTGTTGAAGCAAAAACAGAAGCACTTTCCTTAAGAGCTACCGAACTCTTTGTTCGTGCAAGATAGCTTTTAAAAGAAACATCAGGCTGTGTTGAACCTGAGTTGTCGGGAGCAACATACTTTGAAATGTACTCCATTGAAACCCAACCGGTTTTGCCGTCGTATTTAACTCTTGCCCAACCGTTGTATTCGCCTGTTACATCAATTACCTTGCCGTAAGGAATCTCGCCGATTTTGTCGTAATCAACACCTGCGCCCTTTCTCATATTGAGATGTGGCTGTGCGTTTACTATAGCCTTATAGGAAACTTCCTTGATGCTCGGATTTGTCGGGTTAGAAGGCGTTGTTGTGCTTCCGCCGACATTAAAGTTAAAGTTATATGCCTGTGACTGACCCGATGCATTCTTCGCAACGATTGAGTAAATGTATTTGCCTGCTCCGAGTGAAGAAATTTTAATCTTATCGTTTGCCTTTGAAAGAGCAAAGCTCTTTGCATCAGGATTTACGCTGAAAGTCTGCTTAGTTGCGCCTGCAGCTGTTGATACCGAAACCGTTACATTTGTAAGCTTTGAGCCCGAAACAACTGTACCGTAGGCTGTGAATGACTCGCCCTTTGCAGTATTCTGCGCCGGGTGGTTATTTGTGATTTTCAATCCGCTTGTGGAAATTGCAAGACCGTTCTGACGGATAACCATTCTGTCAAGAGAGCCTCTCTTCCACCTGTCAAGTCGCATATAAGCTGTTGAGCTGTTATAAGAATCGTCAACATCAACAATAAGGAAACCTGAAAGCTCAAGCTTTGATGAATTTCCGTCGTAACCGTAAACTACCGAATAATGCGGTGAAGACCTGCGCACAATTACAGGGTAGCCTGTCTTCAGCTGATTGTAGAGTGTTTTCATATCAAAGCCTTCGATCGGCTTGTAGCCAAGCTTTGACCAAGTTGCGCTTATTGAGTAGCCGTTTGCAGAATATACTGCCTGATATGCCGTTGAGTTTGAGTTGCCTGACGGAAGCCCGTGGCAATAAGCCTCGACCGTTGCCATTGAAGCAATTGCACAGTCACCTGAACCAACCTGTTGGCTGACTCTCGGCACATTGAGCCTGATTTCAGGATAAGACTCTGCAGCGCTTGCGCTTATGCCCATTGCAAAAAAAATAACTAATGTTGCAACAAAACCCAACACAAACTTCATCATCTTTTTAATTGATGGTGTTTTTGTCATAAGTAAAGTCCTTTCGTTTTGAACAGGAGCATTATGCGATTACGTCGCCGCTACTGTTCTTACAAATCTGTTACTAATTGTAACATATTGTAACCTTTTGGTCAATACTTATATTTTTACCAATTCTTTTGGTATTTTTGTTAAATTTGCACAACCATTTTTTGTAATTATTGCCATATCCTCAATTCTGACGCCATATTTGCCCGGAATATAGATTCCCGGCTCAATCGTAACTATATTTCCGATTTGTAACCTTTTGTCATTTTTCGGAGAAAGTGTCGGTTTTTCGTGAATTTCAAGTCCGACACCGTGTCCCGTTGAGTGACGGAAATATTCACCGTAGCCTTTTTCCTTTATATATTCACGTGCCGCGGCATCAACATCGGAACATTTCACACCCTCTTTAAGCGTTGCCAACGCTCTGAGCTGCGCTTCAAGCACAGTGTCGTAAACCCTCACCTGCTCATCGCTGACTTCGCCAACAGCAATCGTTCTTGTCATATCCGAATGATATCCGTTTACAACTGCGCCGTAATCCATCGTGACAAAATCGCCGTTACATACTTTTTTATCTGTGGGTACTCCGTGAGGCTTCGATGTGTTTGCGCCCGAAATCGCAATCGTTTCAAAAGAAACGGCTTCTGCACCGTTTTTAAGCATAAAGAAATCAAGAGTGAGTGCAATTTCCCTTTCCGTCACACCCTCTTTGATAAATCCGAGAATGTGTTCAAACGCAGCTTCCGCAATCCGCTGAGCCTTTGTTATTGATTTAAATTCTTCGTCGCTTTTAACTTCGCGAAGCTCATCAATGAGTTTATCCGTATTTACGGTTGTGAGCAAAACACCCTTGAGCATTTTTCTGTAAGCCTTGAGCTGAGAAACCGTAAGACGATCACTTTCAATCATAAGCATCTTTACACCGAACCTTCTGCAAAGCTCAGGCAATTGCTCGGAAGCTTTTTTCAATTCCGCAACCTCACAACATTCGACAACGTTCTGTGCTTCTTCTATATATCTGCTGTCCGTAAGAAAAACCGAACCGTTTTTTGTTGCGAGCAAAATTCCGTCACTTGAATTAAAGGACGTAAAATATCTTCTGTTTGTTTCCGAAACGATGAGCACACCGTCAACTGACTTCGGCAAAGACGATATAAGTTTATCTAACATAAAACCGCACCTTTCATAAAAAACAGGCAGTTACCTGCGCAACTGCCTGAAACTGTTAAGTTGAATTACGCTTTGCCGCCGCAACCGAGGACGGTATTGATCTTGTGCTCAACCATACCCTGAATTGCTTCGCGTGCAGGCTTAAGATACTGACGCGGATCAAAATGGTTCGGGTTTTCAACAAGATGCTTTCTGACTGCCGCTGTCATTGCAAGACGGAGGTCAGAGTCAATATTTATCTTACAAACTGCCATCTGAGCCGACTGACGGAGCATTTCCTCGGGAATACCGATAGCATCCGGCATCTCACCGCCGTAGTTATTGATCATTTCAACAAACTCTGGAATAACCGATGATGCACCGTGAAGAACAATCGGGAAACCGGGAAGTCTTTTTGAAACCTCTTCAAGGATATCGAAGCGAAGCTGCGGCTTCTGGCCGGGCTTGAACTTGAAAGCACCATGGCTTGTACCGATAGCGATAGCAAGTGAATCAACACCTGTGCGTGTTACGAAATCGTAAACCTGATCGGGATTTGTGTATGATGCATCTTCTGCGGAAACATTAACATCGTCTTCGATACCTGCAAGCTGGCCAAGCTCACCTTCAACTGTTACTCCGCGCTCGTGGGCATAATCAACAACCTTCTTTGTAAGAGCAACGTTCTCTTCGTAAGGAAGGTGTGAACCGTCGATCATAACTGATGTGAAACCGCCGTCAATGCAGCTCTTACATGTTTCAAAATCAGGACCGTGGTCAAGGTGAAGTGCAATCGGAAGACCTGACTCCTCAACTGCAGCCTCAACAAGCTTTACAAGATATGTGTGGTTTGCGTAAGCTCTTGCACCCTTGGAAACCTGAAGGATAAGAGGAGCATTAAGCTTCTTGCCTGCTTCAACGATACCCTGGATGATTTCCATATTGTTTACGTTGAAAGCACCAATTGCGTAGCCGCCTTCATAAGCAGCTTTGAACATTTCTTTTGTATTAACAAGTGGCATTTGTATCACTCCTAACAATTTTTTACATGTAGATAATTATATCATTTTCACACCGTTTGTCAATGTTGCAACAAAGAAATTTTTATTCTCTATCGGCAATAACAAAAAGATTGATTATATACATCGATTGTGATATTATAAATGTATACTTTTACAACAAAAAACATTGTCGCAGAAACTGCGACAATGCCGTAAATCTTATTTATACAAGCCTAACCTTTTCGCCTTTGCAGGAAAGTGCTGAATAATCAACTTCACCGTCCACAACGGTGTACGAATAAAAGCCGTTGCTGCAGGGGATGAACGCTTCACCGTTGTATTCCGAATCAAGAATCTGCGTAAGAATTATTGTCTGATTTTCAAACTTTTCAAACATATAAACGCCCTTGGCACTTGAACGGGTAATCATTTTGCTCGTGACATTTGTCGGAAGCTTGTAACCGCCGTCGCCTTTCGGGAATGAATAGTAGAAATAATTCATCTCGTCCCGACGTGCAACGCACAGTGCACCTTCGTCACATTCAGCATAAGTTATCAGCTCTTCGTGATAGCGGTAGGAAAAAGCTTCTTCAACTGAAACAAAGCTGTAAAAATAATTTTCAACCGGAACAAATAACGAAACCGCAACAATAATAACGGCAATAAATGCCGAAATCAACGCGGATTTTCCCGTCTTTTTTGTAATCATCATAAGAATTACAAGCAAGAGGAAAAAGATAAAAATTCCTGCTGCCCATCTTATAGAATTAAAAATCATGTGCAAGCCCCCTGTTGTTTTTATGTTATCACAAGGCTTGTCAAAAGTCAATCAGCGGAGGTGCTTTATGTCCGAAGAAAAAAGAAATAACGACAAAAGAATAAGCACCGTTGTAATCAAACTCGTTGCTTCGGCAATTAACGGCACAATGCCTTGCGTACAGATTGACTCTTCTGATTGGCAGGAAATAATCGACTTTGCAAAAAAGCAGAGTGTGCTTAACATAATCGCATATGCCTGCGAAAATCTTTCTGAAAAGCCCGATGCAAAAACAATGAAATTCCTTAAGGAATTCCGCATGCAGAAGATTGTTGTTGAAGCTCAGCAGGAAATCGAATTCTGCGACGCTATGGACAAGCTCGAGGCGATGGGTGCAAAGCATATGCCGCTTAAGGGTTATATTGTTAAAAACCTTTATCCGTCACCCGATATGCGCACAATGGGCGACCTTGACTTGCTTATCGAAAAAGAAAAGTGTGACGAAATCGTCAGTGCTTTTGTTGCGGACGGCTTCACAAACTGTGCCGAGGGTGACCTTCATTCAAACGTTGAAAGAGGAAACGCTTACATCGAATTTCACCGTTCAATGGTAAACGAAAAGCACGAAACTCTTCACGGATATTTCGGTAACGGGTTTCACCGTGCAAAACTTGCGGACGGTTATTCTTACCGCTATGAGCTGACACACGAGGATTTATACATTTTCCTTATCGCTCACGTTGCAAAGCATTACCGCTTCGGCGGCACGGGAATCCGCAGTCTGCTTGACCTTTATGTTTACCGCAAGGCTTATCCCGAAATGGATTACGTTCATATCAGCGGTGAGCTTGAAAAAATCGGTCTGCGTGTTTTCGGAGAAAAGGTTGAAAAAATTGCAAACAATTGGTTCTCGGGCAATTTCAACGGAGAGTACGATACCGTTTCTTCATACATTGTTTCAGGCGGAGTTTACGGCGACGAAAACGCACCGCTTCTTATTGAATTCATCAACGAAAGTCAGGGTTCAATCAAAACAACAAAAATCAAAAAATGGCTTGAAACTGTTTTGCCCGGCAAAGAGCTTATGACTACACGGTATCCCATTCTGAAAAAATTCATCTTCCTTCTTCCGCTTTTCTGGATCGTAAGATTTTTTGACACACTCATACGCACTCCGCAGAATTTTAGAAAAAGCGTTAAGGACACGACGAATATTATGATGATAAACGATGACCTTGTCAACGCTCAGCGTGAGTCGGGAATTGATAAGCTTTGACATTCACACGAGGAGGCTTTATGAATAATAATTTTCAGCTCAGAGAAGGCTTCACCTGCACAGCACACACAGGTTGCGTAGACACACCCGCCAATTCACTCGAATCGATCGATGCCGCAGTGCAATACGGAGCAGACATCGTTGAATTTGACCTGAACTTTACTGCTGACGGAAAAGCTGTGCTTTCCCACGATGCCCCCAAAGGAAACGAGATATCTCTTGACGAAGCATTCAGAAAAATTGCATCTATTAAAAACCTTCAAGTCAACGTTGACGTTAAAACAACCGCACATCTTGAATTGGTCAAACCTCTTGCGGAAAAACACGGCATACTCGACAGGATTTTTTACACGGGCATTGACAAAAATATGGTTGAAGATGCAAAGAATAAAAGCCCCGGAGTCACCTACTTTCTCAATACGAGCGTAAGAAAATTTCAGACCAAAAAATATCTCGCCAAGCTCGTCGGTGAAGTACGCGACTGCGGTGCCGTCGGAATTAATTTTAACAAAAAAAGTGCAACAAAAAAGCTTGTTAAATTCTTTCAGGAAAACGGACTTCTTGTTTCAATCTGGACAGCAAACAATGAAAAGGATATTCTTCGTCTTCTTTCACTTTCACCCGATAACATAACAACAAGACGACCTGACATAATTAAAACTATTCTCGAAAAAAGATAAAGGACTGTTTAAAATGGATTTTTCACTTCAGGAAAAAGCAAAAGAAAATATAATCGTTGTTGCACACCGCGGTGCATCGGGCGGCAACATTCCGTGCAACACACTTGCTTCATACGAAATTGCACTTAAGCAAGGTGCAGATATGATTGAAGTTGATGTAAACAGCACGCTTGACCATCAACTCATACTGTTTCATCCGGGCATGGAAATCCCGCACCTTAATATGCCCGTATACCTTCCCCTGCTCAACTACAGCGCAGTCAAAAAATTCCGCTACGTCAACGCGGATAATACTCCCACTCAGTTTAAAATCGCCAGCTTTGACGATTTTCTTGAACAGTTCAAGGGGCGCTGTTTTATCAACATAGACAAATTTTGGGGTAATCCGCGAAGAATTTACAATGCAATCAAAAGGCACGATATGGTTGACCAGGTGCTTGTTAAAAGCCATGTGAACGAAAAGGTTCTTAAGGTTCTTGAAGACCTTTGTCCCGAGCTTCAGTTTATGCCGATTGTCAAGGACGTACATAACTCTCACGAAGCTCTTGAAAAAAGAAACATCAACTACGTCGGTGTTGAATGTGTCTTTTCAAAAGATACCGCACCGATTGCACAGGATGATTTCATCGAAAAGATGCACAATGACGGTAAGCTCGTTTGGATGAATTCAATTATTTACGACCGCAAGGATCAACTCTGCGGCGGTCACAGCGACGATACAGCACTCACCGTTTCCGAAGACGAGGGCTGGGGTTGGATTGCAGACAAGGGCGCAGACTTTATCCAGACCGACTGGACAATGATGCTCATAGATTACCTTAAGAGAACAGATAAGTATTATAAATAAGACGCAATAAATCCTAACAGATGTTTAATGGGCGATTCTTAAATTGCCCGTTAATTTTTATTTTGCAACACCCCGACAAATTCGGGTTTGTCGAGTTCTTTAAATAACGAATTTGCTTGATTTTTCAGGCTCCCTTGTGTAAAGGGAGCTGTCGCGGAGCGACTGAGGGATTGTTAAAAATTTTAAAAATCAAACAATCCTCCC
>JAZSQQ010000037.1:0-60257 GCA_045538055.1 Acutalibacteraceae bacterium | reverse complement strand
GACCTGCGATGATTCAGTTCATCGAGCCAACAAACGGTACAAGAACATACGACAGAAATCATAAGAATGTAACCATTAAAAGCTATGATGCAGACGGAAATGAGGTTAATTCCCTTGACCGTACAGCCGCTTATGAAGTATGGAGCATATATTCTAATATGATGCCGAATGTCGAAATCAGAACTCGAGCAAAATACCTTTCAGATGCAAAGTACACTTGGGACAGCGAAACCTACGATTTTCCGATGATACTTGCAAACCCCATTGTTTCAATGGAACTATCCTCAACCTCAGGCAAAAAAGGCCCTGTCCCTGCAACAGTTGTCACTGATGAAAAGACGGAAAAGGTAATGTTCAAAATGCCTGACAACACAACCGTCACAGTTGCACCAAAATCAACTGACGAAAACGGAAACAAAATCTTCACAGGCAATGCTTGGATGAACAAAGACGGACTCAACGAAATCCGCGTTCTTATCTACCGTAATAACGTGTGGAGACAAGTAGGTACACTTGAATATACAGCTGAATGAAATTAACGGGACGGATAAAATCCGTCCCGTTTTGCTGATATAAAAGAATTGACAATTTCGGGTTTGTCGAGTTCTTTAAATAACGAATTTACTTGATTTTCCAGGCTCCCTTGTGTAAAGGGAGCTGTCGCGAAGCGACTGAGGGATTGTCAAAAATCCTTGAATTATCAACAATCCTCCCGTCACGGCTACGCCGTGCCACCCTCCTTTACACAAGGAGGGCTGACTAGACTCTACCAACTTTTAAATACCTCGACAAACCTGAATTTGATAATTGCTTTTCTTCAAGTTGCTGTGGCTACGTGCTTTAAAACATATATAAAAGGTTGCTGCAATTTGTGCAACAACCTTTTTTCTTTTATAATTGTTTTATTGTTCTTCTTTATATTTTTCTGCCTGAAGGTTGAACATATACGCATACTTGCCGTTCTTTGCCATAAGCTCTTCGTGAGAACCGCTTTCAACAATTTCTCCGTTTTCAAGCATATAGATAACGTCAGCCATAACCGTAGTTGACAGACGGTGGGAGATGAAAATAACCGTCTTATCCTTTGCGGCGCGTGACATCGCTTCGTTAAGAGAATACTCTGAAACGGGGTCAAGGTTTGCACTCGGCTCGTCAAGAATTGCAAACGGACAGTCTTTGTAGAATGCTCGTGCGACTGCAACCTTTTGCGCCTCGCCGCCTGAAAGCGAAACCCCGTCATCGTCAAATTCACGAAGAAGAATGGAGTCAACACCGTTGTCAAGCTGCTTGTTGAAACTACTTTCTTTAAGAGCTTCAAGCACCTTTTCTTTGTCAGGACTGTCGTTCATCGCAACGTTTTCACCGAGTGTAGCACCAAAGAGCGAGAAGTCCTGGAAAACAGCGGCATAGTTATCGTGGTACGAACGAAGCTTCCAATTTTTGATGTTTTCACCGCCGACGGTAATCTGACCCTCGGTTACATCGTAAAGACGGAGAATGAGATTTGTCAGTGTAGTTTTTCCTGCACCGTTGTAGCCGACAAGTGCAATCTTCTGATAAGGCTTGATTTCAAGATTGATATTTTTGAGCGTCGGCTCGTCACAGCCGGGATATGTGAAGGAAACGTTTTCGAGCCTGATGGGTACAGGCTTGTCAAATTTCCTGACGATGTCTCCGTCCTTGATTTTTTCTTCAGCCGCCATAAACTTCTTGAACTTTTCAACGTAAAGTCCGTTTTCTCTGACCTGAAGTGCAAACCAGCTTGTCATCGCGAAAACGCTGTTACTGACGGAGCTTACACCGTTGAATGTTGCCGCGAAACTGCCGAGGCCGATTTCCTTTGTAACAATTGCCTTGTAGCCCATAAAAAGAGTAACACCAAGGCAGATAAGCAAAGTCATCGGCAGGCTTTCCTGGCTGAAATAAAGAATCCACTGTTTTTTTAGGAAAGGTGAAATTGTGAAGATACGGTCTTTAAGATTATCGTTATATCTTTTTTCGATCATTTCGCCTGCAGGGTTAAGACGTAATTCCTTCGCGTAATCCTGAAGATAGAAAACACGGGAAAAATAAAGATTTTTTCTGTCAAGCGGAGTCATCGCCGTTTTCTTTTCAACATTGACTTTGGCAATCAGCTTTCCGACGGGTACCATTATGCCGATACAAAATGCGATGAAAATAAAGCACGTCGGGTCAATGGTGATAATGACCGCTGTGATGGAAATAATCGAAACCATATGAGTAACGAAATCACGCGTACTTGAAAGTATACTGTTGACACGGTCACTCATAGTGTTCATCGCAAGAACGAAGTCATTATAAAAAGCGGGGTCATCATAAGCCTGAAAGTCCATTTTTGCCGCCTTTTCGTAAATCATCGAATAAAGCTTATAATTAAGCTTTTCAACCTGCTTCGGACGGTAGACTTCGTAGAACAATGTGCTTCCGAGGTTGCCGAGAACAACGACCGCCGCAAAAGCAACGCACGCAACGGCGATTCTGTAAAGTGCAACACCCGAGGTTACAACGTCAATGATGTACTTGAGCAAAACGACGTTTGAAAGAATCCACGGAAGGTTTGAAAGAACGTCGAAAAGCATCAGGGAAAAAAGAAGCCCCGGTGAGTTTTTCAGAACGAATTTGAGCATAAACAGATAATTTTTAAAGCTGTTTACTCTTTCGTTGGTTTTATTCTTCATCGTCGCTTTCCTCCTCTCTGTAACCTGATGCCTGCAAGGTAAACATCTCGCAGTATTCACCGCCGAGAGTCATAAGCTCTTCGTGAGTGCCGCTTTCAGTCAGATAACCGTCCGAGAAAACGAGTATGTTGTCGCTTCTTGTCGCGCTTGAAAGACGGTGTGAAATATAAATAACAGTTTTGTCTTTTGTGCCTTCCATAAGGCTATCGTACATTTTTGTTTCTGCAACAGGGTCAAGTGCAGAGGATGGCTCGTCAAGGATTGCGATGTCAAAATCCTTTGCAAACATTCTTGCGATTGTGACCTTCTGACTTTCACCGCCTGAAAGCAACGCTCCGTCTTCGATAAATTCTCTTGTAAGAATTGTATTTTCTTTTTCGTCAAGGGTAAGGATTTTGTCGTAAACTCCGCTTTGGCGGAGTGCTTTTTGCGCAAGGCTGATGTTATTTTCATCAATCTCCCGGATAAGAACATTTTCGGCAACTGTCATGGCAAAAATTCTGTAATCCTGGAAAACGCTTGCAAACTTTTCACGGTATTTAAGAAGGTCATATTCCTTGATGTTGATTCCGTTATAAAGAATTTCGCCTTCACCAACGTCATAAAGACGCATCATAAGCTTTGAAAGAGTAGTTTTACCTGCACCGTTATGACCGACAACGGCAATGCTTTCACCCTTGTTGATTCTGAAAGAAACATCTGTGAGTGTGTTCTTCTTGTTTCCGCTGTAACGGAAAGAAACATTTTTGAATTCGATACTTTCAAATTCTCCGGGTTCGATTCCGCCACTTTGAATTTTGGGCTCGTATGCGAGAAATTCGCGGAGATTCTGCACCCAGAGGCAATGCTTCTGTTGCATTGTAAAATAATATCCGAGCTGATTGAGCTTGTTTCTGCAGTTTGTGATAGCAGAAACAAGAACGGAAAATTCAGAAATCGGAATATCACCGCGCACAATAAGGCGGTAGCAACCGTAGCCGAATCCGCCTGCAATGGGAATAACCTGACCGAAAAAGTCGCTGAACATCTCAAGCACGGCAATTTTCCAACCGTATTTTTTAATTATTTTGATATTGGTGTCAACCGCTTCTTTGAAACGGCGGTTGACAACCTTGAAAATGCTTGTTGTTTTGATTTCTTTTGCAAAATCTTTAAGAAGGACAGTTCTTTTGGTGTAATCCTTCTGTCTTTCAAAAGGAGTCATTTCCTTTTCTTTCTGGAACTCAACACCGTTTCGTTTGATGCGGAAATACATAACGATTACAGGACAGATAAGGACGATGAGAAGAATCGGATCAATCTTATAAAGATAAACTGCCAAGGTGATTATGCTGAAAATAGAACCGATTGTCCACGCGGAACCTTCAATTATTCTTTTATAGGCTCCTTTTTCAACAACCCAGGTTGCACGGTTGTAGCTGTCAAAGAAATCAGGATTTTCGTAGCATCCGAGCTCAACCTGCTGAGCCTTTTCAAAAATCATCCTGTTTATGTAGCCTTCGAGCTTGATTTCCTGCTTCTCACGTATGGGGTGGAAAACGATATATCCGAAAAGGTCAACGGCTAATTTGCCGAGAATAATAAGTCCGATTTTGATGACAAATTCACGGTAAGTTCCGTTTCCCTCGATGATTGAAAGGGCTGTTTCCAGGAACATAACGTTGAAAACAACGGCATAGTAAACATTTTCACTTATGTAAGCAAGGTAAATGAGTAAAGTCGCAATCGGTGCACTTTTGAAGCTGCATTTAAGCATAAATCCGGTGTTTCTGAAAATATGTGCCTTTGCTTTGAAGTCGACTGCTTTCAGTATAATCCCTCCTTTAGTAACCGCTGATAATCACAGCCCGATTTAATCAGCGGATATTTACGGAAAATTTTATTAATTTAAAAAATCTTGTCGTAACCCTTTGCCCAGATTTCAACAAGCTTTCTGTCCCATCTTCTCGGGATTGCAAGGCAGGTTGCAGTTACAAGTGAAATTTTGTTTCCTGTATTTATAAACTTCTTAAGGAATGTGATGTCGCTGCAAGCCTGCTTAGCTTTGTTAAGAAGGTCATTGATGTCAAAGAAATCAATGACGTCATAGAAGCTTCCGAAGTTTGCTGTCATTGTAACGTTGTAATCGGTAAGAAGACCGGAAGTAAAACAGTAATCAAGGTCTTCGGGAGTGAACTTGAACATAAGATTTTTAACGCACTCAAGCGGAGCAAGGCCTGTACCGAGGTGCTTGAAGAAAAGCACCTGATATTTCCACAAAGCCTCAACACCGAAGCCCTGAGTCGGATCATTGATAACTGTTTCTGCAAGGATGCGTGCAGCCTTGAGCGAATTTGCGATACCCGAACCGATGAGAGGTACTGTCATAAATGCGCTGTCACCGATTGCGGCGTATCCGTCAGCAACCATAACTGAAAGCGGATGACGCACGGGGATTTCAACAAACTGACCGCCACGGACAACTTCAGTGCCGAGGCGCGGATTATCGGGACGAAGCCACTCGGCAAATTCTTCAACATCATCCATATCGTAATCCTCAAATCTGCCGATGAGAAGATCTGTGTGCTCTTCTTCGGAAGCAACCCAGGCAATACTTTCTGTACCCTGAGGACGAAGAAGCACCTTGAACTTGTCCGCAACTTCAACGTCACTTGCCTTGTTGTAAAAGGCTCTGTAAATTGTAACCTTCTGCTGACGTGTGATTTCCTTCTGAATCATAAGAGAAGAGGGGAGGTTGCGGCGGACAGGTGAATTCATACCGCAAGCGTCAATAATGAGGTCAGCGAAGAAATCGCCCTTTGAAGTGCGGATACCCGCAACACGGTTACCGAGCATAATCGGCTTCTGAACTTCACATTCATAAACAATCTTAACACCTTTATCGACAGCGTTTTTGATAAGGTGGTCGTAGATATCCTTACGCTCCATCTTGATTTCAAGCTCATCATGGGGTACGTGCTGATAAAGCTTTGAAACACCGTTGGAGGAAACGAAGGTCATATCTTCTTTGTATTCATATTTGTCCTCATCGGGCATAGGAATTTTTGCAATTTTAAGTGCTTTAGGGTCGAAAATATCTGTCCAATCGTAACCGAGTGTTCCCACAGCCTTCATTTCGTAAACAGTAACGTCATAACCTGCATCTGCAAGCATTGCAGCCGCAGCGATACCGCCGTGGCCGAGACCTGCAACAATGATTTTTTTAGACATAGCATAAACCTCCCAAAAATATTGAAAACATATGGAAAAATTATATCACTAACGGTTGTTATATTCAATAGTTCCAAACTGAAAAATAGTATGAATTTGTTTCAAGTATAGCTCATTGCTTTATCAAATAACAGTCTTGTTTTTATAAAAATTTTATGCTATAATAAGTGTGTAAAAAACACCCGTCAGAATGACGGGTGTTCGTTGATTTATAAAAAAAATGAGCGTCCTGAAGTCGCCCAACATATACATCATAACACAACAAACCCTTGTGTGTCAACGTTTTTTGGACCTCCTTAAAATATTTCTGTGTTTTGCATAATTTGAGGCTTTTAAGTTTATTGAACATTGCGGATTGAAAAACGGTTGAATCTGTGTTATATTATAGACACAGAAAGGAACAGGTGATACCAATGAACAGGTAACTACCTAAAAGCTCCGATCAGATTAAAACAAGTTAAAAGTCAGGCTTAAAACCCAAGTGTTCATAACGATAGCTCAGAAAGTGGTGTAAAGAGTTTTAAGTAAGACACAAAACAAGTTTTAAAAAGATTGAGCTGAAGCCTTTAATAAATCAGAATAGAAATTTAAATGCCAATGGTGACTTGAATAAAAACAATAACCGTAAAAACATTTAAATGAAAGTTCCGTTTTATTAAAGAAATTCCTAAACTGAGAAAGAGAGGTATATAAAAAGATGTTAGATATTAAGAATGAACAGAAATAACCCTTGACCGGCTCAAATGTGTAAAGAAACATTCGGTCAAGGGTTATTTCAATTTTATAACACTTTTTATATTTACGCTGCGCCTGAAAGGGCGTTTTTTTGTTTTTCATTTGCAAATTAAAATATAACGACAAATTCGGGTTTGTCGGGGTCTTTTATTTCGCACAATCTATCTCTGTGTTCGTAGGGGACGGGTCGCCCGTCCCGTCGAATCTCGCACTATTTCGGTACGGGAAACCCGTACCCTACAACCCATGAGCAATAATCGTGCCCGTAGGGGAACATATTATGTTCCCGTTAGAACATCGGGAAGATGATATTTTCCCGATGTTAATTTTAAATTTGTTCTACAAACCCCAATTTATTATGATCTTTTGCGGAATGCATAAATGCATTCCCTACACATTATCGAAATTATAAAACGTAGGGCAGGGATTTATCCCTGCCATTAATCTATTCATTATGATCTCTTATCTATTATCTGCAAAGGTGCAACCTTTGCTCTACAAACCTGAATTTGCACATCAAAACGGTGGAAGAAAAGTCACTACCTTGCGATGACGAAGTAGTAGAGTGTACAGAGGGCTGGCTAACTGCCGGGAGTTGACAGTATACCGAGCCATCGTAATCATTGAAAAAAACCTTCTATTTATTTTCATTTTTATATAGCAAATTTTCAATCTTTGTGTTACAATATATTGATTATTTTTATTACGAGGTTTTCTATGAAGAGAGTTACAAAACTTGACAGAGAAACATTGAAATTTTATGCTCGTATGGCGGCCGAAAGTTTCGTCAACGACCCTGTGCATTGCTATGCAAACAAGAACGTTGAAAGAAGAAAGAAGTTTGTTTATCACTTTCTTCTTGAAAGATTGACTTCTTCAAACAACTGCGATGTTTTCTACGTTGATGATGAAAACAGAGCTCTTTGTGTCTGGAGAGATGCACATAACGAGTACACTGTTATCGATTTCCTCAAATGTCCTAACTGGGTTTTCCTTTGCTACTACATAGACGCAACGTTCAAAACCCTTATGGCTTACCGTTATCTTGATTCAAAGGTGTTTGACAAGAAAACAAAGATTATTTCTCCTGTTTTCGTTGACCCGAAGCATCAGGGGAAGGGCATTGCGAAAGAAATGATTTTAAAAGGAATTGAGGAATTCACTGCTCAGGGCTACAAAATCGGCCTTGAAACGCAGAATCCCGATAATGTTCCTTTCTATGAAAAACTCGGTTTCAAAATAATCAAAGAAGAGTTTTACAAGAGAGAAAAAATTTATAACTACTATATGGTTTATGACCCGGAGGTTAAATAAGCGATGAAAAATTACAACCATACACTTCTTGTTATGGAAAAGCAGGAATATCCCGCAGAGGCAAAAGAAGCTATCATAAAGGTTGAAGAAAAAATCCTTGCAGACGAAAAAGCAAACAAACTCTATGACTCAATGTACAGAGCGTATTGGCTCAAAAAGAAGAATTTTGATGCCTTCACAGATAAAGTAAAAGCTCTCGCTGAAATGATTGGCGAAAATGAGTATACAGTGAAGCTTGTTCTTCTTCTCAACTGCACAAAGCCGTTGCTTGCCGAGTACAAAAAAGCTAACATCAGCGAGGATATTTATTGGAACACAATCATCGACCTCAAGGTCAAGATGCTTGAATGCAAAGAAAATTACGGCGTTTACGGTACTTTTGTTGAAGGCTGGTTCAAGCAGTTCTATACACTTGAAAGATTCGGTATCGGCAGATTCCAGTATGAGCTTGCGGATTTCTGTGAAGATTACTACGATGAACACGGAATCGTACTTAAAGACAGCGAATTCGTTCTTGGTATGCACATCCCGTCACACCTCGGCAGTCTTGATGAAGAAACGCGAATGGATTCTTATAAGAAAGCTTATGAATTCTTCAAGGACAGATTCAACGGTGGACCTATGGTTGTCTGCTGTGGCTCATGGCTTCTTTATCCCGACAACCTCAACATCCTTCCGGAAAAGTCAAAGGTAAGAGAATTTATTCTTGATTACGAACCCCTCGATATTACAAGAACTTACGATTTCGGCGATGCATGGCGAATTTTCGGTCAGCAAAATGCAGGCAAGAGAGCTCATGAGCTTCCGAGAAACACAAGTATGCAGAGAGCTTTTGCAGAGTGGTTTGAACAGGGTAAAAAGTGCGGTCACGCATATTGTATCCTCATCTTTGACGGCGAAAAGCTTCTTACAAGAAACACAAGAGAAGAATTCAGAGAAAAATACGGCTATTAATTTAAATTTATAATATTTGAAAGGAGTGAAAGGAATATGTTTTTGAAAAAATACCTCGGTGCGCATAAGGCGGCAATATTCCTTTGCTCCGTTCTTTTTGTTTTCCAGGCTGTTTTCAGCCTCAGTGTGCCCTATCTTATGGGCGAAATGATAAACATCGGTATTCAGCAGAAGGGTATTGAAAGTCCTGTGCCCGAAATTATGAAGGCGAGAGCTGTTGATTTGTTTTCACAGATTATGCCTGATGATGAAGAAAAGATTTTCTTCTCTTTCTACGAAAAATCCGCGGATGGTGATATCTATAATCTTCGCGAGGATTACGACGAAGCCGAAGCTTTGCGGATTTACGAAAACGTGATGACATCGGGCTTTTATATCATAACTGAAATCACTCAGGGCAAAACCCCCGATGTTGAAGCCGAGCAGATTAACTATATGGTTGAAAAGGTAAGTCTTCGTACCTTGTATATGTATTCGGACGAGCTTTCAGCTTTTTCGCAAGAGGAAATTTTTGATTTCTACGAAAAGGCACAGAATGCTCCCGAAGCACTCAAAAATCAGCTTGCATCGTTTACGGTTTCGTATTTCTACGACGATGCAGGTATCGACTGTGAGGGAATTCAGCAGAAATATATTTTCAGAACAGGTGCAATAATGGTTCTCTGCGTGCTTTTGCAGGTGCTTTGCATCTTCCTTACGGGAAAAATTACGGCAAAACTTTCTTCATCGGTTACGGGCAGGATGAGAGAGGAATATCTTCTCCATACAGCAGAGTTTTCATCAAAGCAGAAGCGTATCTGCGATAACGACCTTTACTCCGTTTTCTCTGACGATATAACAAACATCGGCACGGTTATCAATTATGTTATGTCGGCTGTGCTTTATGCTCCGATTGTCAGCGTGGGCGGTATTCTGCTTTCGTTTACGATAAGTCCGTTTCTGAGTATGGTTGTTCTTGCAACGGTTATTATTGTTGTTGCTGTGTTGTTCGTTCTGTATAAGGTTGCATTGCCGAAGTACGACAATCTTCAGAAAAATTATTCACTCCTTGTTCGTTTTGTAAAGAACGGAATAAACAGAATTTATACAATCCGCACAATGAGAACGCAGAAACTTGAAAGAGTCCGTTTTTCTGATGTTACGGAAAAGGTACGCAAGGATGAACGCTATGTTCTTAAGGCTGTGTTTACAGCACTGAGCATTGTTTCGCTCATTTCAAACCTTGTTGTTGCCGCAACGGTAATCCTTTCGGGTAACAGCCTGCTTTCTTCAAGAATCGGTATCGGCGATATCATCGCGTTCCTGCAGTATTCCGTAATCAGTGTGTCTGCGTTTACAGCAATTGCCGCTGTTATAATGTTTGCTCCGAGAGCAAAGGTTTCCTTTAAAAATTTCAGCGAGGTTATGAGCACGCCGATTCCCGAAAGACCGAATTCACAGGGAATTAAGCTCAGCGAAAACGGCGGACATACGGTCGAATTCAGAAAAGTCGGTCTCAGCTTTGAAAACGGCGGAATTTCTGACGTATCATTCACAGCTGAAAAGGGACAGATTACGGCGATTGCAGCACCGACGGGTTGCGGAAAGACAACACTTCTCGGTCTTCTTACGGGTAGCGGTGAAAGCTTTGACGGCGAAATCTACATCGATTCGCAGAAGCTTGAAGAAATAAGCATAGACAGCCTTCGTAAGCGTGTTTCTTATGCATTCAGCGAGCCTGTGCTTTTCTCAAAAAGTGTTAAGGAAAACCTTCTCCTTTACGGAGCTGAGGATAACAGGAATGCTGTTAAAAAAGCACTTAATGCGGCCTCGGTTGATTTTGTTGACAACGAAAATACTCTTCTTGAAAACGGCGGTAACCGTTTAAGCGGCGGTCAGCGAGGAAGACTTTCGCTTGCAGGCGCACTTTCAAAAGAAGCAGGTATATATATAATTGACGATTGTATGAAATCCGTTGATGTGCAGACGGAGAAAAACATCCTTGAAAGCCTCAGAAAGCTTTCAAAAACGTCGGCGGTAATTCTTGTAACTCAGCGTATAAACAGCCTTATCGAGGTGGACAAGGTTGTCGTTTTTAATAAAAACGGTATCGAAGCGCAGGGTACGCACGAGCAGTTGCTCAGAACTTCAGATTTTTACAGGGAGCTCGCCTCCTTGCAGGGATTGGAGGTGACCGCGCATGAATGATGAAAAAAGCGGAGTGTTTAAATTCCGGTTTGATTCGGGTTCGAAAACAGTTGAGGACCGCGCAAACAAAAAGGAAATTCAGAAGCGTTTGCTCAGAAGCCTTTCTGTTTACAAAGTAAAGCTTGTTCTTTTTGCGGTCATAACTCTTCTGTACAGCGTGACGTTTGTCATCTTCCCGCAGAAAATCGGAGATATCATCGATGCTTTTGCATCTTCAATTATCCAGTACCTCCTCGGTCTTGGTGACGGAAGCGTTTTCAGCGAGATTGTTCCTTATGCAATTCCTGCGGTGTTGTTTTTTGTTGCCAATGCAGTTTTTGCACTTCTGCAGGGTTATATAGTAAGTGATATCATCACTTCTTATTCAGCCAACCTGAGAAAGACTGTTATGGAAAAGTATGATTCACTTTCCGTTTCGTTTATCGACAGCGCTGAGCACGGAAAGATTGTTTCCGCAATGACCCAGGATGTTGATGCGCTCAATCAGAGCCTCAACCTTATTTTAATGAGGTTTGTTGCCCCCGTAATTACGTTTGCAGTAATAATCATAACTCAGCTGATAACTAATATTACTGTCGGCATAATCAGCATTGTTTTCTGCATTCTCGGTTTCGGTTTCACATTGCTTTCCGAAAGAAGAGAGAAAAAGGCGGCAACAAAACAGCAGTCGGATAAGGGCGGACTTTATTCCGAAGCTGCAGAGTTTTATAACGGTCTTGCGGTTTTGCAGAATTCAGGTAAGGTTGAAGAAAGAAAACAGTCTTTGCTTGAAAAGATAAAGGAAACTTCAGAAGCAAGCGAAAAGTCGCAGAGATTCTCTGTTCTGCAGAATTGTATTTCCGAACTTTCTGTGTCGCTTTGCATCGTTTTTGCGATGGTTGCATCTGCACTTATGATGGCGGACGGCGGTTTTTCGGTCGGCGGTCTTCAGTGTCAGTTTGTTTATATCAGAAAGCTTTTCAGCTCTTCAACAGACTTTTCGATGATACCCGGAATTCTGCGTACGGCAATTCTGTCAGCGGGCAGAATTTATGATTTCCTCGATATCGATTCATCCGAAACTGACGGCGAGGTTATCCCCGAAAAGACGGATTCTCCGAATAATATTGAATTCAGGGATGTAACGTTCAGGTATAATAAAGAAAGCAGATATATCCTCAAGGACGTTTCCTTTGGCGTTAAGCGAAAGGGAATAACCGTTATTTCGGGAATGACGGGCGCAGGAAAAACGACGATTATCAAGTTGCTTCTCGGTTTCTATCAGCCACAGCAGGGTAGGGTGCTTTTTGAAGGAAAGGACGTTTCTTCATTAAAGAAGGACGACTATTTCTCAAAGTTCAATATAATCGTTCAGGGTTCAACCCTTTTTGACGATACGATTGAAAACAACATCTCCTACGGTTGCGAAAACGTGAGCTTTGAAGAAATTCAGCGTGCCGCAAAGCTCAGCGGTGCGGATGAATTTATCACAAGACGTCAGGACGGATATAAAACCGTATTCAATTCAAAAAGCCCGAATCTTTCCGACGGCGAAATCCAGCTTGTGCTTCTTGCAAGAGCTTTCTTGAGAAAACGTGAGATTCTTGTTTTCGACGAAGCAACATCGGGACTTGACGTTATCGCTGAAAAGAAAATTATTGAAGCTTTGCAGGAAATTGCGAAGGAAAGCTGTGTAATCGTTATTTCGCACAGAACATCTTCACTTTCAAATTCTTGCGATACAATTAATGTCAGCGATTCAAAAGTAAAAATGTGATATAAATTGACAATCGCAGCGGATGATGATAAACTGAAGCTATAATTGTTTAGGAGAATGAATATGACTCAGAATAATACGGGCACAGTTCCGAAAAAATTCAATATCAAGAAGTTACTTGTTCCTGTTGCCGTTGTGCTTGTTGTTGCGATTGTGCTCGGAATAGCTGCTTCGGCAAAATCAAAGCCGATGGTAGCTTTTGATGCTCTTAAAAAGACAGTTTTTGAAACCGGCGCAGTTGATGCAAAGCTTACCCAAGAGGAACAGTTGATTCATTCCGCTGATGTCAGATTCGGCGAAGGTGTTGCAGACAGTCAGTTTGAAATCAAGCTGGGAGAAAGAATTTTCTCTCTTTCAAAAGGTATGATTAAAATTGACGGTATGAACTACGGTAAGGTTGATGATGTTCTTTATCAGTCAGAGGTAAGAGCTGAACTGGAAGCTTACGGTATCAACCTTAATTTCCTTGAGGTGCTTGATGCTATCATCAATGAAAAAATTGATGAAGACGAAGTTGCAGAACTTTATGACAGTCAGGTAGCGCCTAACACAGAAAAGGAATTCAAGGCTTACTACGAAATGGATATTGAGCTTCCCGATTACGATGACACAATGAAAATCGTTGAGAGATTCCTCAAAAAAGGAATTACGGACGAAGCTCTCAAGGTTAAAAAGGCGGATTCAAAAGAAAAGGGTAAAACATACAGCTTCACAATTAATGTTGAACAGATGGCAATATGCATCGGCGAATTTTTAAAGAATGATAAGGGAACAAAAAAAATTCTTGAAAATGCTGTTGCAACTTCAGCCGATAAGGAACTTACCGTTGAAGGCTTTGTCGATTCTTTGGTGAAGGAATACGAAGGCTACGATGAGCCGATTACGGGACAGATCACAATTGCCTCAGGCCGTATAACAAGAGTTTATCTTGATCGCGACAAAATCGAGGTCAGAATCATTTCAATTAAATAATCCGGTAAAAGGAGCTGTAAAAAACGAAGTTTTTACAGCTCCCTTTTTGTTGAATTACTATTCATTATGTGATAAAATAATTTTCGGAGGGATGCTTTGTGAAAAGAATTATAAGTATATTGTTGGTTGTGCTTACTCTTGTTTTACTTCCTCTTGAGGTTTGCGCATCTGCACAGAGTATGGTTCTGCCCGATTTGCAGATACAGTCAACTCAGCCGAGGACACGTAAAAAAGTAGACGGCCTCAGAATGTACGTTGACGAAGAAAACCCGCTGTTTATGATAAGAAACTGCCCGACCGCCAATATGAATATACCCGAAGTGGCGGCAGATTCGGCAATCAAAACTTACTATGCACTTCCTGAAGATATAAGAAATTTCACAGTTATTTACATGGATGAAGGTCCTGCATATATGACACCGCAGGAACAGCTTGATTATTGGTACGCACTTCTCGATATTCTTGAAGAAGCACAGATTCCGGTGGTTCTTCAGTCAGAATGCTTCTGCACCAATAAACAGCGTGATCCGTTCACTCAGGAAGAACTTTCGGCTTTGCTTGAAAAATACACAACGCTTATCGGCTTTGTTCAGGTTGAGCTTTCAACAAACGGTGTAACAAACGAAAAGCTTGCTTACGACGAAGTTACAAACGATATGGGCGTTAACCGCAATATCCTTGCAAGACTCAAGTCTTGTATCAAAGCCTGTGCTGAAAACGGTGGACTTTTTATCTGGCAGGATATGGAATACATCTATTGGAAAAAGAATAACTACGTAAACCACATTCTGAAGGACAGGGAGCTTTATGACCTTCTTAAGAGCAATACTGAAAACGTAATTATTATGGATAAACATAACGGCCACGGCAGACATTTTGCTTCACAGTCAAATATTTTTGGCTGTTGGCTTGATGATGTTTGCGGCAACTGGGGCGTAAACCTGGAAAACTTCCTTTGGTACGAAGAGGGATTCATCGAATATGATGACCTCGGTGTTGCACCTAATGAACCCGACCCGATTACAACGGCTAAGTATCCGCCCGCACTTTTCGGTATTGATACGATAGCGGATATGGTTGCAGGAGCTACCGTTTTTGCGATTGAGGGTACGTTCAGTCGCGGCGGTCTTTATCACTTCATTGACGGTGAGGTTGTGCTTACACCGACATTCTACGAAGTGCTTTATCCTTTCTATCAGCTCGCCCTGAACGGCTCAGTACCCAATAAAGAGCAGGTTAAGGAAAATATTAAGGTTGCATATAAAATGACCAATCCTGTCGCACCTGCGCTCAAGGGCAACGATGCCCATATTCTTCAGGGTCTGTATTGCGACAATTTCACTTTCTGGCAGGAGAATATAGAATTCAATAACATCTATAACGACTGCACGAAGACTTGGGTACCGTCAACAGGCAGATATTACGTTGTGCCGATTCTTCCGATTTATTCAAATCCGAAGGAAGTATTGCCTGATGCATTTATACTCAACGATTTTAATTATTTCTTCAGGTTCCTTTTCATCGATTCAATAAAAGTGAATTTCTTTAACAAGAGATATGAAGAAACATACAAGGGCGACGGAGTTCTGTTTGATATCAACGATTATATCTACGCTTTCAACAGCAACGAGAACAAGACAATAGATGCCCGTCAGAGTGTGTATTATACCTTGCCTGACAGCGGTAAGGATATTGCTCTTCATATGGAATCGCACACTTATGCGATTGTCAAAGAGGACGAAGGCAAGATAGATATTGATATGTGTAACCTCCGTCTTGACACTGATGCGGTTTGCAACGGGCTTGAATCCGAAGATCAGTTTATGCGTGAATATGCCGCAGGCGGAAAACGCAACAATCCGAAAGATTTCCGTGAAACAACGTTTGAAATTTCAGGCTTCCGTGAAAAACCGACGGTTTCTGCACAGGGAACGAACGGCGCAACACTCAAGGAAGAGTGGGACGCAAAAAGCGGTACGTTGACTCTCTCGGTTGTTTCAAACGGCAGAGTGAATATAACGGTTGAATAATAAAAACGAGCTATCTCAGAAAAGAGATAGCTCGAATTCTTATTTGACAGGTAAAACGTATTTTTCTTTATATTCATCAAAGCTGTGTGTGAATGTTTCGCTGCCTGATGATTTGTAGTTGTTAAGATATTCGTGAGTGTCAAATACAGACTTGCTTATCTGAATCTGGCAAACGGCAATGTTTGAACAATGGTCGGAAACTCTTTCGTAGTTTGTGAGCAAATCGGAAAGAACAAAACCAAGCTCGATTGTGCATTTACCGCCCGTAAGACGCGCAATATGTCTTGATTTAATCTCAGCAAGAAGGTCATCAATAACCTGTTCAAGAGGCTCAACTTTCTTTGCAAGAGATAAGTCATTCTCTGCAAAAGCTTTTTCTGTAAGCTCGAGTATTTCTTTAATTGCATCCGTTGCAACCTTAAGCTCAGCTTTTGCGTTTTCTGAGAAGTTGATTTCTTTGTCGTTAATTTCCTGTGCAGCTTTTGCAATGTTAACTGCATGGTCGCCGATTCTTTCAAAGTCGCCGATAGCGTGAAGAAGGGTTGAAACCATATTGTTGTCTGCGTCCGTAAGGGAGTGGCCGGAAACCTTAACAAGGAAAGTTCCGAGCTTGTCTTCGTAATCGTCAAGCTTTTGTTCACTTTCAATGATCTTGTCAACGACTTTTGTGTCAAACTTTTCTACAAGGGAGATTGAATCGAGCAAAGCTTCAATTGCAACCTGTCCCATCTGAACTGTATAGTTTTTGCCTTCTGAAACCGCAAGGGAAGGGGAGTTGAGAAGACGGTCGTCGATGAATGCACTTTTGCCGGTTGCCTTTTTATCTTTAACTGTTTTTCTTGCGAGCATTTCAAGAAGCTTTGAAAACGGGAAGAGCAAAACAGTAGTTGCAACGTTGAAAATACTGTGGATAACAGCGATACCTGCAGGTTCAATAGCTGAATCTACAAAAGCAAAATCAACAAACATATTTACAATGTAGAAGAGAGCAAGCCAGAATATTGTTCCGATGAGGTTGAAATAAACGTGAACAGCGGCAACTCTTTTAGCGTTTTTGGAAACGCCAATACTGGAAAGAAGTGCTGTTACGCAAGTACCGATGTTCTGACCCATAATAATCGGAATAGCCATACCGTATGAAATTGCACCCGTCAGCGATAAAGCCTGAAGAATACCGACCGTAGCGGATGAACTCTGAACAACAGCGGTCATAACAACACCGAGAAGAACACCCAGAATCGGATTTTCAAACATTACCATAAGATTACGGAAGCCTTCCATTTCAGCAAGCGGATCCATCGCATCACCCATCATTTCCATACCAAACATAAGGACAGCGAAGCCAAGGCAGATGCCACCGATGTCTTTCGTGCGGTTTTTCTTTGAAATCATTGTCATCAGAATACCGATGAAAGCTACAATTGCGGAAAGAGCTGCAGGTTTGAGCAGATTAACAAAAACATTATCACTGTCAATGCCTGTAAGGCTGAGAATCCAGGCTGTTGCGGTCGTACCTACGTTTGAACCCATAATTACACCGACAGCCTGGCTGAGCTGCATAATTCCCGAGTTAACAAGACCGACGAGCATAACCGTTACAGCCGATGAAGACTGAATCGTTGCTGTGATTGCAGCACCGAGAAGTAATGCTTTGACAGGCTTGTCCGTCATAACTCTGAGAATTTTTTCAAGCTTACCACCGGCTGTTTTTTCAAGGTTGCCCGACATCGTATTCATACCGAAAAGGAAAAGGGCAAGACCACCGAAAAGAGAGATGAAGTTAAAAATTGTCATGCTGTGCACCTCCGTAGGTACGTGGGTATATTATTTAGTTTATGCGGAATGAAGCGTTAAAAACAAACACTTCACTTGAAATGTTAGCATTTATTTTGCAGAAAATCAATACATTTTGACGATTATGTGATAAAAAAGAAGAAATCTTTTTTGTACAAATATTCAACAACTTTAATTTGTTGTTTGATTTTTATGTAAGTAAAAAGACCGATGGAGCAATCCATCGGTCTTAATTTTATTCAATTAGTTTCTCTTGCCTCTGTTGCCGTTTCCTCTGCGGCGGTCGCCTGAGGGACGACGGGGAGCATCGGAGATTTCGTTTTCGGGAACAAGACCCTCAACCTCGATAAGAGCCTCACGGCGTGAAAGGTTGATTCTGCCCTGATCGTCGATTTCACGAACCTTAACGATAACTTCGTCACCTACGTTTACAACGTCTGTAACGTTTTCTGTTCTCTTAACGTCGAGGTGGCTTACGTGTACAAGACCCTCTTTACCCGGTGCGATTTCAACGAATGCGCCGAAGTCCATAACTCTTGTAACTACGCCCTTATAGATTGCGCCTACTTCAGGATCGTTTGCAATTGTTTCAATCATAAAGATTGCGCGCTTTGCATTCTCGATATCCTGAGCGCAAACAAATACGCTACCGTCTTCTTCAACGTCAACCTTACAGTCGCACTCTGCGCAGATCTTCTGGATAACCTTGCCCTGCTTACCGATAACTTCAGCAATCTTATCAACAGGAACCTTTGTTGAAAGCATCTTCGGAGCATACTTTGAAAGCTCTGCTCTCGGCTCTGAAATTGCAGGAAGCATAATTTCGTCAAGGATATAAATACGAGCCTTGTATGTCTTATCAAGAGCTTCGCGGATGATTTCCGGTGTAAGACCGTGAACCTTGAGGTCCATCTGGATAGCTGTGATACCCTTGTGTGTACCTGCTACCTTGAAGTCCATATCGCCGAAGAAGTCTTCGAGACCCTGGATATCTACCATTGTCATAAAGCGGTCGCCCTCTGTAACAAGGCCGCAGGAAATACCTGCAACGGGAGCCTTGATGGGAACACCTGCTGCCATGAGTGAAAGTGTTGAACCACAGATTGAACCCTGTGATGTTGAACCGTTTGAAGAAAGAACCTCTGATACTGTACGGATGCAGTACGGGAACTCTTCAACTGAAGGAATAACAGGAAGAAGTGCTCTTTCTGCAAGTGCACCGTGACCGATTTCACGACGTCCCGGTCCTCTGCTCGGACGAGTTTCGCCAACTGAGTATGACGGGAAGTTGTAGTGGTGCATATATCTCTTTGTTTCCTCGTTATCAATGCCGTCAAGAATCTGAGCGTTGCTCATTGAACCGAGTGTTGTGATTGTAAGACACTGAGTCTGACCGCGAGTGAACATACCTGAACCGTGAACACGGCTGAGAAGGTCAACCTCTGCGTTAAGCGGACGGATTTCGTCGATACCGCGTCCGTCAACACGCTTGCCGTCATCAAGAAGCCAACGGCGAACGATGAACTTCTGAAGCTTGTAAAGGCAATCGTCAATTTTTGCGATTTCTTCGGGATAAACCTCGTCAAACTTAGCGTGAACTGCATCGTAGATCGGACGAAGAGCTTCGTCGCGTACGCGCTTGTCATCTGTATCAAGAGCAACCTTAACGTCTTCGATGGCGAATTCTTTGATTGCTTCAAACATCTCGGGAGCAGGATCGTTTGATTCAAATGCGATCTTTTCCTTACCTACTTCTGCTGTGATGTCTTCGATAAACTTAACGATTTCCTGGTTAACCTTGTGAGCGTACATAATACCGTCAAACATATCGTCGTTTGAAACTTCGTTTGCACCTGCTTCGATCATTGCAACAAGATCCTTTGTAGATGCAACTGTAACAGCCATTTCAGAAACTTCTCTCTGAGCTTCTGTCGGGTTGATAACATATTCACCGTTAACAAGACCAACCGATACGCCTGAGATCGGGCCATCCCATGGAATAGCTGAAATTGAAATAGCTACTGATACACCGATCATAGCTGTGATTTCGGGTGAGCAGTCAGGGTCAACTGACATAACTGTTGCAACAACGCCTACGTCGTTACGCATATCCTTCGGGAAAAGCGGACGGATAGGACGGTCAATTACACGTGATGCAAGAGTTGCCTTTTCGCTTGCCTTACCTTCACGGCGCTGGAATGAGCCCGGAATACGGCCGACTGCGTAAAGCTTCTCTTCAAAGTCAACTGAAAGCGGGAAGAAATCAACGCCTTCTCTGGGCTTGTCAGCCATTGTTGCTGTACAAAGCACTTCTGTTTCGCCGTAACGGATAAGACATGAACCGCCTGCGAGCTGAGCCATCTTACCGACTTCTACTATAAGCGGACGGCCTGCGAGTGTTGTTTCAAATGTTCTGAAATCCTTAAAAAACATCTTTTTTACCTCTCTGAAAATTTTATTTCCATGTCAGGCAAGGATTTAGCAATAAACTCATAGCTCGATTTTCAAGCTATCAATTCACTGCTAAAACCCAAAATTTTGCCTGACAACAGATTCGTTTTTAGGGTGGCGGTAGTAATCCGAATCTTGTTTTTTGTCGGACAATTCCGTCACTTTTCGTTAAAATACTTGCGCCAATCTATAGAATTAGCTTTACTCACAAAAATCTTACCGACAAAAAATCTTCAACCTGAAAGCTGAGGATTTTCAGATGATTTTTGGATGTTTCGGGTGCCGACAGGCTTACGCCTTTCAAAGCCGAAACGCCGAAAAGCGCTGAAAAAACTCGCTTTCAGGCAGGTTCGGATTGCTAACGTCACCCTTTTTACACAACAAGGCAGACAGTAAAATAGAATTTGCTGTCTGCCCCAAATGCCGTAATTATTTACGAATGCCAAGTCTTGCGATGATTGAACGGTATCTTTCAATGTCAACCTTCTGCAAGTAGGAAAGAAGGTTACGTCTGTGACCAACCATCTTAAGAAGACCACGTCTTGAGTGATGGTCCTTCTTGTGCTCCTTGAGATGCTCAGTAAGATCGTTGATTCTCTTTGTAAGAACAGCAATCTGAACCTCAGGTGAACCTGTGTCACCCTCGTGAAGAGCATATTCAGCCATGATAGCTTGCTTCTCTGCCTGTGTCATTATTTTCACCTCATTTAAAATATTTTACATGCTCCTGAATCCCAGGTTAAGGCAGGTGAATACCGATAGCGGTTAAACCCAAAATCCGAGAAACGGAAACATAGCGAAGGTATTTTATCATACATTTCTCTGTTTGTAAAGGGGTATTTTAAAAAATTTGTTTCCGACAAATTTTAGAAGGCATATACTGTAACAGGATGTTAAAAATAAAATCAGCAGATATGGGTAAACGGTGGCATTTTCTGCCCACGGGGAGCCGTTACTTACAAAAAGTGTCTGCTTCAGATATTCGTCGGCGGTGCAAAAGTATCGTCGGCGATTTTGGTTTTATTATTGACCAAAAAACCTTTTTCTATTATTATGTTAATGAAAAAGAAAAAGGAGTAAAAATATGACAAACAGAGAAAAGCTTCATTCGGGTCAGATTTACTATCCGAGCGATGAAGAGATAATGAAAGAACAGCTTTTGTGCCTTGAAAAGCTTTATGATTTCAACGTAACACGTCCTCTTGAGCAGGAGAAAAGAGAAAAAATGCTCAAGGAAATGTTTGCCGAAATCGGTGAGAGTTGTTACATCGAGCCCCCGCTTCACGCAAACTGGGGAGGAAAACACGTGCATTTCGGAAAAATGGTTTATGCAAACTTCAACCTCACTATGGTTGATGACACGCACATTTATGTCGGTGATTATACACTTATCGGGCCAAACGTTACAATCGCAACGGCAGGACATCCGATTGACCCTGAGCTTCGAGAAAAAGCATATCAGTTCAATAAATCTGTTCGAATCGGAAAAAACTGCTGGATCGGTGCAGGTGCAGTAATTCTCCCCGGTGTGACCATCGGCGACAATTCAGTCATCGGTGCGGGAAGTGTCGTAACAAAAGACATTCCGTCAGGTGTTGTTGCTGTAGGAAATCCGTGCAAGGTTTTAAGAGAAATCGGAGAATACGACAAAGAGTATTATTTCAAGGATTGCAAAATTGATTATAATAGTATATAATACTATATTGTATAAAATTGAGAGGAGTATCAGCATATGAAACACCCCGAAATAGTTAGCAAAATGAGTCTTGAACAGAAGGCAGCTTTTGTTTCAGGCTACGACTATTGGCATCTTGAGGAAGCACCCGAGCTCGGTCTTCCGAAAATTATGATTACGGACGGCCCTCACGGTCTTCGTAAGCAGAACAAGGACAAAAAGACTTCTCAGGGAATCGGACTCGGTAACTCAGTTCCGTCAACCTGTTTCCCTCCCGCATCAACATCCTCATGCTCATGGGATGAAGAACTCCTTCGTGAAGAAGGCGTTGCTCTTGCAGAGGAATGCCTTAAAGAAGAGGTTTCAGTTGTTCTCGGCCCTGGTACAAACATCAAGCGTGCACCGACTTGCGGCAGAAACTTTGAATATTTCAGTGAAGATCCGTATCTTGCAGGTAAATGCTCTGCAAGCTTTGTAAACGGTGTTCAGTCAATGGGTGTCGGTACATCACTCAAGCACTTTGCTTGTAACTCACAGGAAGCTTTTCGTATGGTTATCAACGAGGTTGTTGACGAGCGTGCAATGCGCGAGCTTTACCTCACAGCTTTTGAAATCTGCGTTAAGGAAGCTCAGCCGTGGACAATTATGAACTCATACAACCGAATTAACGGTGTTTATTCTTCACAGAATGAATGGCTTCAGGAAAAGGTTCTTCGCGGTGAATGGGGCTTTGAGGGTCTTCTTGTAACGGACTGGGGTTCATCAGTTGACCGTATTCCCGGACTTTACAACGGCACAGACCTTGAGATGCCTTCATCAGCAAGAATCAACACAAACAAGATTATCGCAGCAGTAAACAGCGGTGAGCTTGATATTGCAGTTCTTGACAAGAGAGTTGACACAGTTGTTGACCTTATCGTTAAATCAAAGCCGGCTCTTGCAAAGAAGCATACATACGACGTTGAAGCGCATCACGCAATCGCACGTAAGGTTGCTGAAGGCTCAATGGTTCTTCTTAAGAATAACGATAATATCCTTCCGCTTAAGAAAGGTCAGAAGGTTGCAGTTATCGGTGAACTTGCAGCATCTCCGCGTTTCCAGGGTGCGGGCTCTTCCGTTATTAATCCCAATAAGCTTGACAACGCTCTTGATGAGCTCAAGAAGCTTGGTGTTAATGTTGTTTACGCTCCGGGTTACGTCAAGAATAAAGATGAAGTTAAGGATGACCTCTTCGCAGAGGCAATCAATGCCGCAAAGGGTGCAGATGTTGCTCTTGTTTTTGTTGGCCTTACAGACGAATTCGAAGGTGAAGGCTACGACAGAGAGAATATTGAAATGCCTTCAAGCCACAATAAACTTGTTTCTGAAATTGCAAAAGCAAATGCAAACACAGCTGTTGTTCTTGCGGGCGGTTCAGTTATCCACCTTCCGTGGGTTAACGAAGTAAAAGCACTCCTCAGCACAGGACTCGGCGGTCAGGCAGTCGGAAGTGCTACAGCAAACCTCCTCACAGGTGCAGTTAATCCGTCAGGTAAAACTTCAGAAACATATCCTCTTGCATACAGTGACAACCCGACATACGGCAACTATCCCGCAGGTCCGGTTACAAGTGAACACAGAGAGTCAGTTTATATCGGCTACCGTTACTACGACAAGGCAGGCAAGGACGTTCTCTTCCCATTCGGTTACGGTCTTTCATACACAACATTTGAATACAGCGACCTTCAGGTTTCTGCTGACAGCATCAAGGATACAGACGCAGTAACAGTTTCCTTCAAGGTTAAGAATACAGGCAAAGTTTACGGCGGTGAAGTTGCTGAGCTTTATGTTGCTGATAAGGAATCAACAATCTACCGTCCCGTTAAAGAGCTTCGCGGATTCAAGAAGGTATTCCTTAATCCCGGTGAAGAAACAACAGTTACACTTGAGCTTTCAAAGAGAGCATTTGCTTTCTACAATGTTAAGCTCGGTGACTGGATGGTTGAAACAGGCGAGTTCGATATCCTTGTCGGTGCATCAAGCCGTGATATCAAACTTTCAAAGACAATTACTGTTGAGTCAACAGTAAACGCTGAAATTCCTGATTACAGAGCAGTTGCTCCTGCTTACTACACAGCAGACGTTAACGGAATGAACGGTGCACAGTTTGAAGCTGTTCTCGGAAGCAAGCTTCCCGAAAATAAGCGTGACGAATCAAAGCCGATTGACCTCTACTGCTGTCTTAACGACGCAAGACACACTAAGTGGGGCGGCAGAATGTGTAATGCTATTGAAGGCATTATGGCTAAGTTCGGCTCAGCTGAAAACGGCGACGGAAAGATGATTGCTGCAATGGCAACACAGATTCCTATCCGTAACTTTATGGCTATGAGTATGGGTGTCTGCTCACCCGAAATTGTTGACGGTCTTCTTATGATTCTCAACGACGGTCAGTCAAGCTTCAAGGGTCTTATGAAGATTCTTGTAAGAATCCCCGGTGCACTCACAAGACTTCCTGCTCTTCTTAAATCGATCTAAATAAACAGTTAAGGACTTCGGTTTTCCCGAAGTCCTTTTGCTGATAAAAAATCCGACAGACATTGAGTCTGTCGGATATATTTTTATGCTTAGATAACGCCCTGTGACATCATAGCATCTGCAACCTTGATAAAGCCTGCAATGTTTGCACCTGCAACAAGGTTATAACCAAGGCCGTACTCTTCTGCTGCTGCAGCTGATGAGTCGTGGATTGATTTCATAATTGACTTGAGTTTGTTGTCAACATCTTCTTCTGACCAGTTGTAACGCATGGAGTTCTGTGACATTTCAAGAGCTGAAACAGCAACACCGCCTGCGTTAACTGCCTTTGAAGGAGCAACTGCCTTGCAGTTTTCCATAAGGTATTCAAGAGCTTCGTTTGTTGTAGGCATATTTGAAACCTCGATGTAATACTTAACACCGTTTTCAACGAGCTGCTGAGCTTCTGTCATTCCGATTTCGTTCTGAGTTGCACAAGGCATAGCTACGTCAACAGGAATTCCCCAGGGCTTCTGACCTGCAAAGAATTCAACACCGAACTTATCAGCATAATCCTGAACCTTGTCTCTGCCTGAAGAACGCATCTCAAGCATAAAGTTGATCTTCTCGTCTGTGCTGATTCCGTCGGGATCGTAAACAAAGCCGTCAGGACCTGAAATTGTAACTACCTTACCGCCGAGCTCTGTAACTTTCTTAACAGTACCCCAAGCAACATTACCGAAACCTGAAACTGCAAATGTCTTGCCTTCAACAGTTTCACCAAAATGTGCAAGAACTTCCTGTGCATAATATGTTGCACCGAAGCCTGTTGCCTCAGGTCTGATAAGTGATCCGCCGTATGAAAGACCCTTACCTGTAAGAACGCCGTTCTCAAATGTTGCCTTAAGACGTCTGTACTGACCGAAAAGGTAGCCGATTTCTCTGCCGCCTACGCCGATATCGCCTGCAGGAACGTCAACGTCGGGTCCGATGTGTCTGTAAAGCTCTGACATAAATGCCTGACAGAAACGAAGAATTTCTGCATCTGACTTACCTCTGGGATCAAAGTCAGAACCGCCCTTAGCACCGCCGATAGGAAGGCTTGTAAGGCTGTTTTTGAATGTCTGTTCAAAAGCAAGGAATTTCATAATACCGCTGTAAACAGAGGGATGGAAACGAAGTCCGCCCTTGTAAGGACCGATAGCGCCGTTGAACTGAACACGGTAACCTGTGTTAACCTGTACCTTACCGCTGTCATCAACCCATGAAACACGGAATGTGATCTGTCTTTCAGGCTCAACCATTCTTTCAAGCAAGCTTGCTGCCTCATATTCCGGATGCTTTTCAATAACAGGAACAAGGCTTCTGAGAACCTCAGTTACAGTCTGAACAAATTCAGGCTCGTGAGGGTGTTTTTTTGCCACATCGGCAATAACTCTTTCTACATAATTCATATAAGGTCATCTCCTTTAAATAAGCGAAAACGTAAAGGTGACTGAAACAGTCAGCACAACACAAATAATGTGTATTCATAAAAACTGAAATAATGCCCAGACAAATCCCTTATGCTACACTATAAAATACCGTCATATTATACTACCATCTTTTTTAAATTTCAACAGTAAATTTGAAAAAAATCACAAAAAAACAGGGTGGTTTTTAGCCACCCTGCCCAAATTGTTTAATTAATACATGAACATAAATGCAACTGAAACGCCAAGAGCGATAATGAAGAAACCAACTGCAACAAATTTTGTGATTTTTGCAAGCTTCTGCTCAATTGTCTTGCCCTTAGTTTTGCCGAAGAATGTATCAGCACCGCCTGAAATTGCACCTGAAAGACCTGCAGAACGGCTCTCCTGAAGAAGAACTGAAACAATGAGGACGATAGCAAGTATGATAAGCACAGCGCCTAAAACGTACTGAATAGCAGACATAATTAAACCTCCGTTAGTATTTTTACCAAGACATTCTAACACACATTATTTAAAAATGCAATAGAAAATTTAAATCAAATCAGAAAATAGTAAGAATTTTCCGATAATTATTAAAGAAAAAGCGGTTAATATAATCTTAGCGAAAGAAAACGATTGTTTGCGTTTGTTCGTTTTTTCGCTGCCACCGTCGTGAGGAAGCTCACCCGGTGGCATTTTATTTTTAAATTAACGACATCTGCTCTCCCGTGTCCTCTGCACTGAGAAGTGCACCTGCGGCAGGAAGATTTTTCGTCTTGTAGCGGTAAGGCTTCGCGAACTCGCCTTTCTTGTAGTCCCTAACTTTCTTGAGTATATGGCCCTTCTTCATAGTCATAACTGAAACGCCCTGCGTGTCCTTTGTTGTCTTGGGTGAAATCGCACCCGTGTTGATAAGAAGAAGTCTGCCTGAGGTTGATTCAAGAACAAGGTCGCAGTCCTCAACAACGTGACGGATTGCACCGATGGGGAATTTCTCGCTGTAAGCCTTGATAAGCTTTTTACGGTTAGTCTTCGTGGCATAAGCTGAAAGGTCAACCTTTGCAGCCTTGCCGTTTTCAAAGAAGAACATTACATACCCCTTATAATCAAGCGTTGCAATCATATAAATGACGTTTTCACCCGGATCCATTTCAAGCTTTGACGCTACGAAATCACCGAGCACGCTCGCTTTGCCGAGGTCAAATTCAGAAGCCTTTGATTTGTATACCTGACATTTGTCCGTAAAGAAAAGAAGCTCTGTGTTATTTGTTGCCTCAAGCTCAAGAAGCATTTCGTCGCCTTCCTTGAGCTTCTGCTCGCCGCTTGTGCGGAGAGCTTGAGGTGTAATCTTCTTGAAATAACCTTCCTTTGTAAAAAAGAGATTTACGGGGAAGTCGGGTTCTTCCTCTTCCTTTTCCTCAAAAGCAATATCGATAGCAAAGATAATTTCAGTCTTTCTGGGCTGACCGTATTTCTTTGCAATATCGTTAAGCTCGTTGACGATGATTTTCTTTACCTTTGACTTATGAGCAAGGATATCTTCCATTTTCTCGATATCCTCACGGAGCTTTTCTACATCCTGTGTGCGCTTTAAGATATACTCACGGTTGAGGTGACGGAGCTTGATTTCAGCAACATAATTCGCCTGAATTTCGTCGATACCAAAGCCGATCATAAGGTTCGGTACAACTTCGCTTTCCTCATCGGTCTCACGGATAATCCTGATAGCTTTGTCAATATCAAGAAGAATTTTCTGCAAGCCTTCAAGCAAGTGAAGCTTTTCTTTAGCCTTTGTGAGTTCAAAGAAAACTCTGCGGCGTACGCCTTCTGTACGGAATGCAATCCATTCAAGAAGAATATCACGTACTCCGAGTACCTTCGGCACACCTGCGATAAGCAGATTGAAGTTGCAGGAGAATGTATCTTCAAGGGAAGTAGATCTGTAAAGCTTCTGCATCAGCTTATCAGGGTCTGTGCCCTTCTTGAGGTCAATCGTGATTTTAAGACCGTTTTTATCGGTTTCGTCACGGATATCGCTGATTTCACGGATAGAACCTGATTTATACTTCTCGATAATTTTATCAATGATAGCTTCCGCTGTTGTTGTCGGCGGAATTTCCGTTATTTCAATGCACTTGTTGTCCTTGTCATAACGGTACTTGGCTCTTACCTTGAATCCGCCGCGGCCTGTGCGGTAGATTGCATCCATGGCATCACGGTCATAAACGAGCTGACCGCCGCCGATGAAATCAGGAGCTTTGAGAGTTTCTGTTATATCTGCATCCTCATCCTTGATGAGAGCGACAGTAGTATCACAGATTTCCTGGAGGTTAAACGAACAGATTGAGCTTGCCATACCGACAGCAATACCGGTTGTCGGGTTAGTGAGCACTGTCGGAAATTTGACGGGAAGCAAAGTCGGTTCTTTTGTTGTGTTATCGTAATTATCAACGAAGTCAACAGTATCCTTATCAATATCCGCGAAAAGCTCTGCACAAATCGGAGCAAGCTTTGCCTCAGTATATCGCGGAGCTGCCCACTGCATATCTCGTGAATATGCTTTACCGAAGTTACCCTTTGAGTCAACAAACGGATGAAGAAGAGCCTCATAACCTCTTGAAAGACGCACCATCGTATCATAGATAGCAGCATCGCCGTGCGGATTGAGCTTCATTGTCTGTCCGACGATGTTTGCAGATTTCGTTCTTGCTCCCGAAAGAAGTCCCATTTTATACATTGTATAAAGGAGCTTTCTGTGTGAGGGCTTGAAACCGTCAATTTCGGGAATCGCACGTGACAGAATAACGCTCATCGCGTAAGGCATATAGTTAGTTTCTAGAGTTTCGGTAATATTCTGTCTTAAAACCGTACCTGCACCGAGTATGTGGGTGTTCGGATTCATTTCTTCTTCAGTTTTTACAACCTCTTTTTTCTTTCTTGCCATACTGTCACCTCCCTTAGCTTAAGTCAAGCATATCGATGTACATATAACCGTTATCGGCAATATGCTCTTTTCTGCCTGCAAGATTATCGCCGAGAAGCATATCAAAAATCTGAGCAGTGCGCTCTGCATCCTCGGGAAGAATTTCAACAAGACGTCTTGTTTTCGGGTTCATAGTTGTCAGCCACATCATCTCAGCCTCGTTTTCACCGAGACCTTTTGAACGCTGAACTGTGTATTTTGCATTGCCTATTTCTTCAAGAGCAGCTGTTTTTTCCTGCTCGGTATATGCAAACCACACCTGATCCTTTGTATTGATTTCATAAAGCGGAGTTTCCGCGATGAACACCTTACCTTCTTCAATAAGTGTCGGCATAAGGCGATAAATCATTGTAAGAATGAGTGTGCGGATCTGGAATCCGTCAACATCGGCATCGGTACAGATGATGACTTTGTTGTATCGGAGAAGGTCAAGATTGAACTCCGCAAGACCTTTCATATGCTTTGATTTGACTTCAACACCGCAACCGAGAACCTTTATGAGGTCGGTAATGATTTCACTCTTGAAAATCTTATCGTATTCACACTTAAGACAGTTAAGAATCTTACCGCGGACGGGCATAAGAGCCTGGAATTCCGAGTCGCGTGCCTGCTTACAGGCACCGAGAGCTGAATCACCCTCCACGATAAAGAGTTCTCTCTCCTCTGCATTCTTTGCACGGCAGTCAACGAATTTCTGTACTCTGTTTGCAAGGTCATTCGTTGTTGTGAGCGACTTTTTGATAGTCTGTCTTGTAACCTCAGCCTTAACACGGCTGCGCATATTTATAAGAACCTGATTTGCGATTTTTTCCGCTTCGGTTCTGTTTTCGATGAAATAAATCTCAAGCTGGCGCTTGAAAAATTCAGTCATAGCTTCCTGAATGAATTTATTTGTGATTGCCTTTTTCGTCTGGTTTTCGTATGAAGTTTCGGTTGAGAAAGATGAAACAACAAGAACAAGGCAGTCTTCAATATCCTCAAATTTTATTCTCGGGTCAGACTTTGTATACTTGCCGTTTGTTTTGAGGTATGCATCAATCTGATAGGTAAAAGCGTTTCTTACTGCCTTTTCGGGTGCACCGCCGTGTTCAAGCCAGCTTGAGTTATGGTAGTATTCCTTCTTCTGTGACTTGTTTGAGAAGCAGAGAGCAGAAGTTATAAGCACTTTGTAATCCTTATGGTCCTCACGGTCACGTCCGATTCTTTCTGTCTGCCAGGATTGAACGGAAGTAAGTGCAGCGTCCTCTGCAATTTCCGTTACGTAGTCCGTGATACCGTTTTCGTAGAAATATTCAAAAGTTTCAAACTGAGTTTTATTGAGCTGATTTTTGAGAATGAATTTGAGTCCCGAATTGACAATCGCCTGACGCTTAAGTATATCTTTATAATACTCGAGAGGCACGGCAATATCCGTAAAAACCTTGAGGTCGGGACGCCATTTGATACGAGAGCCTGTATCCCTCTTTGAATACGGTTCTTTTTCCATCTGACCTACAAGCTTACCCTTTTTGAAGTTGAGCTTATAGCAGAAGCCGTCACGGTGAATTTCGGCCTCCATGTATTCTGATGCAAACTGAGTTGCACAAAGACCGAGACCGTTAAGACCGAGAGAATAGCCGTAGCTGTTGTCGCCACCCTTTGAGTACTTACCGCCTGCGTAGAGAGTGCAGAAAACAAGCTCCCAGTTAAATTTCTTTTCCTTTGTATTGTAGTCAACGGGAATGCCTCGGCCAAAGTCCTGAATTTCGACTGAATGGTCAAGGTAACGTGTGATAACTATTTTATCGCCGAAGCCCTCACGAGCCTCGTCAATTGAGTTTGACAAAATCTCAAAAACAGAATGCTGACATCCGTCGATATCGTCAGAACCGAAAATAACAGCAGGACGTTTACGTACCTGGTCAGGCCCTTTGAGAGAAACTATGTCATCATTGCCGTAGCTTGCTTTTTTTGCCATAACTACACTCCTTTGTTTCTTCGTAATATACACCGACCCCGATTCACGTCGGCTACAGAAAATACCATTTTATATTTTACACTATATCTTGTGGTTTAGTCAAGTTTTTTATAGTATTTAAAGTGGTTGCGGTACTGAACATCGGACTGTGAGTGGAAACTATAAAGAATTCAAACTTTTCCTCGAAAAAACACTTGTAAAAGCTATTGCGAGCCTTTACAAGTGTTTTTTGTTTTATTCAATTATCTCCAGTTAAACGGTCGAAGCATAAAGTCAACGTCCTCTTTATTTTCAGGGATCAGACCGAAGGAAGAAACTCTGCTTATACCGTGTGCTTTGAAAGCATCGTAAAGCTCTTCGTTAGCCTTGAGTCTGAACGGATTGAGGAAGAAGTATTCGCCGAGGAACTGGTTGGCTTTGAAATATTCCCAGCTTAAGTTTGCAACCTCAACGTTGAATCGCTGTTCGTCCGTGATGTCTGCATTGAGTGCCTTTTTCCAAAGGCGGTCAAGCTTTGATATTGTGTGAATCGGATAGTAGCCTGACTGATAATGCCAGTCGAAATCAAATGCGTGAGCTGTTGCGGCTATCTGCGCTGTCTGGATATCAAGGATTTCCTTGATGTAGGGAGCTGCATCCTCGCCATAGTAAGCGTTGAGGAAGTCTATCATATGATATTCAATGTCGCAGTCAACATCCCACTGGACTTTTGTAAGAAGGTAGTTTCTTAATTCATTGAATGCCGCATAGTGTCCGTCACCGCAGTTGTAAATGTAACCCGTGATGCCGATATCGTGCATATACTTCATTGTTGACTGCATTGTGCCGAAGTTTGAGAAAAACTGAGCTACGTTAAGGAAATTGATTGTGTAATCATAGATATAAGTTGTATCTGCGACCTTTGTCCAGGTTTCAAAATCTTTTGCAATCTGCGGTTCATACTCACCGTATGCTGTGAGGAGTGTTTCTTCCTGCACATCCTCGTTACCACATTCTGTGAGCGGATGGCTTCGGCAGGCACTGTGGAGTCCGCAGAGAACAGGAGCAACATTTTTATTGCACTTAAGACTTAAATCCTGCGGAGGTCTTTCTGTTTCAAGATAAGCGAAGAAAGTAAACATAAAGTCAGGATAATCTTCGTCGAGTGCATCTGCAAGGTTGTTTGTGAAGATAAGAGTCGGAGCACAGACACTACCGTACTTTTCGTAAAGAGCCTCACAGCTTTCACAATGGCAGTAGTTCTGATTGTCCTTCTGTCCGATATGAACATATTTTGCGCCGATTGTGTTCGCTTCAATTTTTTCTCTTACGCTTGCAATTGTGATATCAAGAACATCAGGATGTGTAAGACATACGTGGTCGGTTGAACGTGTACCGTCTTCCTGAAGAGCAAAGTATTCGGGCTGCTCAGCAAAAAGTGAATCGGGAACAAGAGAGGGGAGTGAAGCGTCCCATACAACATAAGTAAGTGCACCGCCGTATGCTGTTGCAGGCTGCCAGAAAGAAACGTTCATCTTGGTTCTTGCTCTGTGTGCATCGTTTGTGCCTGCACAGTCATTTCTTCTTACTGAGAATGACGGTTCAACCGTTCTGTCGATATCAGCATCAACAATGATATCTTCGTTCTCGGGAACAACTTCGAGTGTCGGTGTGAACCAACGCACACCGAGGTATTCCTCAAGGAAGGTGTAAACACCGTAGAGTGTGCCTCTGCTGTCTGCACCTGCAATAACAAAATAATCGCCGTCAGAGTAAAGTCTGAAGCCGTCCGATTTGATTGACGAACGGTCAATTTCAACAACACTTTTTTCAAGCTGTGTTTCACCGATGAGGAAGGCCCTGCCGTCTTCGGGAAGGTTGTTTTCCGTGATGATATCAAGCTTTGCACCGCTGACTTTTTCAATGTATGTCTGCAATTCTTTTGTTGCAGTAACAATACATTCATCAGGGTTTTCAGCTGTAACGATGTAATAATCAGACTGTCCGTTGTCAACAATTACCATTTCGGTTGTGACTGACGGGGGATTGTAAACTCCTCCGCCGTAGTCGATGTTTTTATCAACCGGGATGAGTCCCATTGAAAGAAACAGAACTTCAATAACGCAGAAAATTGCTTTGATGTATTCCAACATAAGGTCACTTCCTTACTTCGCTTTATTAGTCATTGTGAATTCAAGGTCGCCGCCGCCCATAAGCTGGTCGTGAGTGATATAGCAACCGTCAAGCTCAACACCATTGAGCCTGATTGATTCAACATAAACGTTTTTCTTACCCTGATTGTGAGCTGTAACTTTAAGAGTCTTGCCGTTGCCGAGAGCAATTTCGGCACTGTCAAGGTTCGGTGAACCGAGCCAGTATTTGTCGCTGCCTGCAAGCGGATAGAAGCCCATTGCAGAAAATACGTACCAGGAGCTGAGTGTACCACCGTCATCGTTACCATCAAGTCCGTTGATGTCGTCACTGAAACGTTCGTCAAGTGTCCACCGTACCCATTTCTGTGTAAGATCGGGTCTGCCTGCATTTGCGAAGAGGTAAGGTGTATGGATATCATGCTGATTACCGATCCAGAAGCCGTGGCTCGGGTCGATTGCCGCACGGTTGAGTGAAGCGTCCTTCATAAACTTGTTAAGCTCGGAAACGAAGTATTCTTCTGAACCGAAGAGTTCAATCATTCCGTCAATATCGTGAATAGCACTCCAACGCCACTGTCTTGCACTGCCTTCACTATAGCAGGATGCGAACTTTTTGATCATAACTGCATCATAGAATGCTGTGATATAAGGGCTGAAGTTCCATACGAATGTGCCGTCGGAATTTCTTGCCTGGAAGTACTTTGTTTCAGGGTTGAAAAGGTTTTTGTAATACATAGCCTTTTCGCTGTATCTTTCAACGTCTTCAGTGTAACCGAGCTGTTCGGCAAGAACGGCAATTGCATTGTCTTCCCACGCATACTCAAGTGTAAAACTTACAGATTCTTCACCGTTTGCAAGGTCATCGGGAATGTAGCCGTACTCGTTATATTCCTTGATGAAGTTTCTGCCCGAACGGTTTACGCTGTTTTCTGATGAGTTTTTCATATATTTGTAAAGAGTTTCAACATCAAAATCACGGAAGCCTTTAAGATAGCTTTCTGTAATCATAATGTTTGTCGGGTCACCGTGCATTGAAGAAGCATAACCCGCACCCATCGGCCATCTCGGAATTGATCCGCCGATCTTTGTCATTTCAACAAGGCTGTTGAGGCAGTCGTTCTGGATTTCAGGCTCAATAAGAGTGTAAAGTGAGTGAGTATCACGGCATGTATCCCAGAGTGACATATCGGATCTGTAAGTATAGCCGTCAGCAACGTGAACCTTTTTGTCAAAGCCAAGGTATTCGCCGTTGACGTCTGTGAAATCTGTCGGCATAATCATGCTGTGGTAAAGAGCGGTATAGAATACTCGCATAATCTCTTCGTCAGGGCTCTTAACCTTGATTTCTGAAAGATTTTCGTCCCAATTTTCAACGGCTTTGTTTCTTACACCATCAAAGTCAAGGTCGCCTGTTTCAGCTTCAAGATTAAGCTTTGCGTTTTCAACGCTTACAAAGCTTACTGCAAGCTTGAGCTCAACGCTGTCATTCTTTATGTTTCCGAAGTTGATATCAACACCGAGGTCTGTGGGGTCACCCGTAACTTCAAAGGATTTGATTTTCTTGTCTGCTTTGGCAGCAAAATATACGGGAAGACCGTCATATCTGTCGGAAAAGGCGGCGTAAATAACGCTTCCGCCCGTAATAAGTCCTGATTCAGCATCGTATTCTGCAAAACCGCTGTCAGCACCGTAGTTTCCTGCAGTGCTTGTAACGTCAATGAAAAGACGTGCGTCTTTGGAGTTGCCGAAAGTATATCTGTGAACACCCGTATGATTATCTGCCGTAAGTTCAACAAGGCAGTCAACAGACTTGAGGTGAACAGCATAGTATCCGGGTGCCGCAACCTCGTTTCTGTGGGAGTACGGAAGAATGTCAACCTTACTGTTTCCGACAGTCGGTGTGATACGGAAAATCTGATAATCCTCTGCACCTGTTCCGGAAAGTCGGGAATGGCTGAAGCCTTTTATATGTCCGTGTTCGTAGTAATATCCTGAGGTGTTGGTTTTGACTATGTATGCACCGCCGATGAAGGATGTATCAGGACCAAGCCTTACAGCACCGAACGGAGTGCAGGCGGCAGGGCTGAGCATACCGCACGCCCAGGGAGTACCGCCTGTGCCGATAAACGGGTCGACGTACTGTGTATATTCGCCGACGACCGGTTCAGGCATTTCAACAGGCATAACTGCGATACCGTTGAAAAGTCCTGCAAATGTAGTTTCAAAAACAATAAATACGGAAACGATTATTCTTATGATTGGCCACATAAAAAATCCCTCCAAAGAAATATTATAATTCAACTATATATTAGAAAAGGGAAAAAGTCAAATTTTCTTCAAAAGAAAAAACACAGACAGCGGAAAACTGTCTGTGTTATGCGTTATTTAATAAGTTCGTAAAGTCTGTCTCGGTGTTTTGTGTCTCTTTCGCCAAAGAAATCATCCATTCGCTTCTTGTAAACGGGATCAGCTTCAAAGTTGTTTTCAGCAAGCTTTCTTACGGACTCAATGAGCTCGGCAGAGCTGAGTGTGATATCGCCGAAGCCCTCTTCAAGCGGAAGGTCAAGCTTGTGGTAACCGTGAGTAACACCTGCACGGAACTGATCGTAATCCGGCACGAAATAGATAATTGGTCTGCTAAGGTATACAAAGTCGAAAACAACGGAAGAGTAATCTGTGATCATTGCAAGATAATCCTGCATATTGATACCTTCCTGAGTAACGTTGATTCTCGGATTGTCAACCTTGATGTACTTGTCGTAATCCCTGAAAATAGGATGATTCTTAAAGTCAAGTGTAAGGTCATGCTTTTCAAGGATTTCTGCAAGTTCCTTTGAATTAAGGAAACTGTGGATTTCCTTGTAGAAAGGCGAGTCAAGAAATTTATCGACGAAGAGTTCACGTGTATTATCAACGTATTCGCCGATGAGGTTTTTACGCCATGAGGGCGAGAAGAGGATTTTCTTCTTCGCCGGAACAGTAATGTCGATTGTGTCAAATCGCGGCATACCGCTGTAAATAAGGTCGGATTCCTTGAAACGGTAAATTTCACAGAAGTTCTTTCTTTCAAACTCAGAGGAAATAACAACTTTGTCAACGTTTGATTTTTCCTTTGTGTACATAAACGGAAGATTCGCGTGAAGCACACCGTGCTGAAGATAGATGATATCAAGATCCATTATGTCGTAATACCATCTTAAAGGAAGATTTCCGAACGGACTGATGATTGAAATTGAGTTGAAGGATGTGAGAACTTTTTTAGCATTGAGGAAAAGGATTCTGTGCTTGAGGCTCTTGAACTCAACAAGATATTTTCTGTGCTTGAAAGAGAAATACTTGCTCTTATCCTTGAGGTTGTCGATGATGTAATATCTCTGTACGCCGTCTTTGATTTCAAAGTCGTGAATAAACTGCTGATAAGCATTGTCAAAGATATTTTCTCTGTCACAATAAAGCCAGATTTCCTTTCCGTTTCTCTTGAATTTAGCAGTCTTTCTGTAAATGAAAGCGTTTTTGTTTTCTTTCGAGGTGGCGATATCAGCCTTGTTGGATACCGCCTTCAATTCGGCATCTGAGGCGGATTTTACAGTAATGCCTCTTGAAGCTTTATCAAAATTAACAACATATTTTCCGCAGGCAGCAACGCTTCTGATGTTATTGATTACACACTTGAAACTGAAAAATACGGACGGAGAAATGTATGTGTCGCCGATAAGGATTTTAAAGCCGATGTAATTATTGCCGGAAAGCTTTACGTCAATGTCAAATCCACCGAAGTTGTTGGTTATTCCCTTTGCTTTGTAACAGCTGAAAAGGGTATCCGTCATCGGAATTTCCTGAAGATTGTTTGTACCGTCATCGTAGAAGAGGCGGAGCTCGGTATAGGGAATGACACCTGTTTTAACAAAGCCTGAAATATTGATTCTGTCGTCAATGATACGGACTGTGTCAAAAACAATTGTGTGAGGCTGTGAAAACCAGAGCTGATTTTTGCTGAATACACTCAACGATGTGCCGTTGTAAGCATAATCGTAATAAAGCTCCTTAAGGCGCATAAAGCACTCAACGTGATACGGGTCAACATAAATTGAACTTACGATTATATTCTCGTCAATCTTTTTGAGCGTTTCCTTGATAATGCTCAGCTGCTTTGCTTCAAGCTCTTTATCAGCGTGGGTAACAAGAAGGTCGGAAGTAATTCTCCAGTTAAGGTTGTAAACGACCATCGCCTGAGCCGTCGGATGCGGCTTCCCGTCAGGTGTTTTAAGTACGTCAAGAAGCTTATTGAAAAAGCCTATATACTGGTCAAAACAGTAGTACGGGTCGTTATAAATTGAACTTGCAGAGCCTGAATGGCGGAAGTAAGTGTAAACAGCTTCCTGCACAAATCCGAATTTCTGCTTACGTGAAATCCAGGAAAAGATGAAAAGCTGATCCTCGCCGAGTGTAAGGCTCTCGTCAAAGAGGATACGGTTCTTTGCATCAACGTTTTTAATACAGATATTCATCGTTGTCTGCATAAGGTTGGAGTCTGTATTGATGTCGTAAATTCCTGTATGGTTTACAACGTCGTAGCGCTTGTGAGTTGTAATTTTACCTGTTTCGCTGAGGTAGTCGATTGTGTAAGTAACAAGGTCAACCTCATCGTAATTCTTTTCAAAAAAGTTATAGATGTCCAGAAGTGTGTTGTTTGAAATAGAATCGTCAGCATCAAGGAAGAGAATATACTTACCCTGGGCAAGCTCAAGACCCTTGTTACGTGCGGAAGAAACACCGCCGTTTTCCTTCTTGAAGTAGAGCACGTTACTGCAACTCTCCTTAAGTCGGGTACAAATCTCGTCGCTTTTGTCCTTAGAACCGTCGTTGATGAAAACAACCTGAAAATCAGAAGAACTCATTGTCTGCTGATTAAGGCTGTTCATACACTTTTCTAAATGTTTTTCGCAGTTATAAACAGGGATAATAACTGAAATTTTGTAAGCAAAATCCGACATCTGAACAAGTCCTTTTCTAAATTATTATTCATTTTATTTTACAATAGGACGAAGAAAAAATCAATATAAACTGATAATTAATGTGTTTTGAATGGTATATTTTCCCTCTTAATTGACTTTTAAAGGATGAAATATTATAATACGAAAGGAATTTTTTAATCAGAGGGGGAGAAAAATGATTCTTTTTTTCATAATTCTTGCGTTAGTCTGCGTTTACGGAATGAAGATTTACGGTCCCAAAGAGTTTAATCAGGATTATATCTCAATGAGCAATACTACTGCTGTAAAGGGTGTTTTCGTTTTTCTTATCTTTATGAGCCACTTTTTGCAGTATTATACACCGGTAGATGCTTTTGATATGCAGTATAAAGCAATACGCGTGTTTATAGGACAGCTTGTTGTGGTAATGTTTTTCTTTTATTCGGGTTACGGAATATTTGAAAGTGTGAAGCGTAAAGGTACGGATTACATAAAAGGCTTTCCGGTCAACCGTATTCTTAAAACGCTGTTGCATCTCGATTTGGCTTTGGTGCTCTATATTATCCGCAACCTGATAATGAATGTGAAAATGAAGCCTATGCAGATTTTTCTTTCTCTTTTCGGCTGGGATACTGTAGGTAACAGCAACTGGTTTATGTTTGCTGTTCTGATTCTTTATATTGCGATTTATGTTTCGTTTATGCTGTTCAGAAAGCATAAATTCCTTGCAATTGTTGCTTCAACTGTTCTTACAGGTGTGTACGTAATTGTTATGCACGAATTTTCAGGTAAGGAACAGTATTGGTACAATACGGTAATGTGTCTGCCGCTTGGTATGTATTATTCTTTCTTCAAGGAAAAAATACACAGCATCGTTATGAAAAACGACATAATTTATCATATCGCACTCGTGGCTGTTTTTGTTGCTTTTATGCTTGCACACGAAAACAAGCGTCCGTTTGTTATTTATACAATGTGGACTTTGCTTTTCACAATACTTGTTGTTCTTGTAACGATGAAGGTCAAGATAGGAAACAAGGCATTGTATTGGCTCGGAAATCATGTTTTCAGCGTTTATATCCTGCAACGTTTCCCGATGGCAATTTTCAAAAGGATAGACGTAATCGATTCGAACAGATATCTTTTCTTTATTCTCAGCTTTGTTGCAACTGTTATTATGGCAGAACTTTTCGACAGAGGTATAGCTGCACTCGACAAAGTTATTTTTGCCAGAAAAAAGAAGCCTGAAAAACAGACTTCCTGAAAATTAAAGTGATTTGATTATATCTTTATATTTGTTAAGGTATGCTTCGTTCACGGCATCGCCGCCGTCAACGTTACTGCTTGAAAAAACTTCGGGTTCAAATCCGTCCTCAGGCATTTTTTCAATGCAACCTGCCACAACTGCATTAAGCATCGCTGCTCCTGCACTCGTTGATGTGGGGGCAGCATTTCTGTTTATTTCGGGGAAATAAACGCTCGCATCACCGACACAACCCATATTATCAAGCACAATATCTGCAAATTCATAAAGCTTCTTTCCGCTGGGATGACGGGATGACATGCTCTTTGAATGGTTAAGGTTCGTAAGAGCAATAACGGTCAGTCCGTTTTCCTTCGCAAGCTGAGCCATATCAACGCAGACTCCGTTTCTGCCTGAATTGGAGATGATGACGATAACATCATTTTCTTTCATCGAATAGTCGCTGAAAAGTTTGTCCGCATAGCCTTCAAGTCTTTCAAACTCAGTGCTTTTTGAAGCTGAGATATGAAGCATAAGGTCTTCTTCGAAAACGGGCTGAATCTTAACAAGTCCGCCTGCTCTGTAAAAAAGCTCTTCGGCAAGCATATGTGAATGACCTGTACCGAAAAGAAAGATGCTTCTATCGTTTTCAAGTGCAACAGCAAAAGCCTCGGCAGCTTTTTCAATCGAGCAAATCTGTTTTTCTCTTATTTCGTCAAGGACATGTGATAGGTTATTAAGATATTCAATATGTTTTTTCATAATTTATTCTCCGTCCGTTCTTATTGCGGCAAAAACTGCACCGTATTCGGGTGCATATTCAAGCACGTTGATTTTGGTTTCGGGAAATCTTTCATTAACAATTGAAATGAATGCAGACCTGAACTTTTTGTAGTTTTCAAAAATTCCGCCCCAAAGGCCGAGGGGAGTGCCCGTCGGCATTTTTTGAAGTAAAGCGGAAACTGTATCTGCAAGAAGCTTTGCGTGGTTTTCAATAATACTGTTTGCAACGGTATCGGTTTCTGCACAACTGAAAATTACGGGAGATAGCTTTGCAATTTCACTTCTCGGTATCGGAGGGTCGTAGAAAATATCGATAAGCTTCAGCATATCGTTAACCTGATAGTATTCTTTGACAGCATCCGTAAGAAGTGTTTTTTCGGCACTGCCCTCATAACCGCAGATTGCTGCCCTTAGTGCATCAATTGCGATTGCATAGCCCGAACCTTCATCGCCGAGGATGTAACCCCAACCACCTGTGTGAATAATTTTACCGTCAGGAAGTCTGCCGACAGCCATTGAGCCTGTTCCGCTGATAACCATAGCTGCCGCACCGTCGCAGCGCATAGCTTCAAGACCGATGTAAACATCGCTGTCCATGGTCACTTTTTCACAGTCAATAATTCCGTCGCAGAGCTTTTTGGTGAATTCGTCATCGGCTCTTTCTGCGATTGCAGACATTCCGATAAAGGCGGCGCTGAGCTTTATATCCTTACCTTCAAGCGCGCCGTCAACGGTAGCTTTGAGGTTTTTTCTTGCCTCTTCCATTCCGACGGAATTGAAGTTGATGCTTTCACCCACAAATCGGGAAACAAGATTCAGTTTTTCATCGCAGATGATGGCTGTTGTTTTTGAACCGCCGCCGTCTATTCCGAGATAATACTTCATAAAGCTACCTCCAGCCTAACATTTCAAACCGAAAGCTACGTCGTCACCGCACTGTTCAAGGAAGTCAAAACCATATTTGTTGTAAAATCCCTGACCTTTTTCGTTCTGTGAACCAACTGTCAGCATAACACCGCGCACACCTTTTTCGTGAAGATGGTTCTTAAGCGTATCTACAAGCATATGTCCGATACCCTTGCGGTGATATTCAGGAAGTACATCGATGTGCAGGTGAGCAGGGTAGTCGTTTTTATATTTCTCCTGAAGCTTGAAAGATGCTTCGGCTCCTTTTCTTGCATTGCCGCCCCATACTACAAGGTTTTCATCAAGACGCGGTACATAATCGCGAAGGAAAACTTCACGGAAGTTATCAAAATTTTCAGTGCAGATGATGTAGGCAATTGCTTTGTCGTTTTCATCAACGCAAACAAAACAGTTGTGTCCTTCGTTTTCAATGTAGTAATTGCAGTATGTTGTGAGAATAAAATGTGCTTCATCAGGCGTCATTTTGCAGGGTTCTTCACTGTTAAGACAAACAAAACGCACATTTTCCTTGTCTTTTTCTTCAAAAGGTCTTATAATCATATTGTAATCTCCTGTATCAGAAAATACTGTTTATAAAATCTTAACATTAAATTACGTAAAAATCAACTTTTGGAGGGTTGTTTATGATAAATAATTTTGTTATGCCTGATTTTCTTCAGAATATCGATGCGCAAATCACGGTAACGGAAAAGAAAGACAGAAGTGTCTGCTACTGCGAAAAAACTCAGAGAGTAACTGACGAGAAATATATTCTAAAGGTTTCGGAAGATAAGACAATAGAAATCGAATGTTCGGGCGGTAAAAGTCTTTTCTACGCTCTGATTGATATAAAAAACAGAATTGATAACGGAACTCTTACTGAGGGCGAGTATATCTGTGCGCCGTCTTTTAAAGTCAGAGGTTATATCGAAGGCTTTTACGGTATCCCGTGGAGCCACGAAAAAAGAAAATCCGTTATGCTTCTTATGGCAAAAAACAGGATGAATACCGTTTACTATGCACCGAAGGATGACGATTATCACAGGGAGCTCTGGCGTGACCTTTATCCTGAGGCTGACCTTGCAAGGCTCAAGGAGCTTGTTGACCTTGCAAAGAGCTGTTATATGGACTTTTATTGGTGTATCGCACCGGGTCTTTCGATGGAATATTCATCGGAAGCTGAATTCGAAACCCTGCTTGCAAAAACAAAACAGCTTTATTCAATCGGTGTCCGTAATTTCGGTTTGCTTCTTGATGACATTGAAGAAGAACTCACTTTTGAAAGTGATAAGGCAATGTACGGCGAAACAGTGAATGCACACATCGCTCTTGTTGAAAAGTACCACAGTACTCTTCTTGAAATGGATTCGGCGAACAAGCTCACCGTTTGCCCTACTCTCTATAACGGTAAGGGCGATGAATATTACATATCAAAATTGGGACAGAATATTTCTCCGCTTATCTCACTTTTCTGGACAGGTAAGGATATCTGCTCAAGAGAGCTTCGCAGTGCTGATGCAATAAAATTTATTGAGGGTACTAACCACAAGCCACTTTATTGGGACAATTATCCCGTAAACGATATGGCTATGTTCAACGAAATGCACATCTCGCCGATAATCAACCGCGATGCTGATTTGTGGAAATACTCAGAGGGTATAATTTCCAACTGTATGGAATATGCCGAGTGTTCAAAAATTCCGCTTATAACCTTTGCGGACTACCTCTGGGACAGCGAAGGCTACAATCCCGACGAATCCTGGATGAACGCAATTGCACAGGTTGTCGGCAAGGAAGATGCTGAAAAATTTGCTGTTTTCGCAGACCATCTTTATATTTCCTGCCTTAAGGACGAACCGTCAAGGAGAATGAAAAAGCATTTTGCTGAAGTTTTACGCCTTCTTAAAACAGGCGAAAGCGAAAAAGCAATCGAGCTTGCTGAAGAATACATCACAAAGATGAAAGAAACAAGCGATTACCTCCGTCAGGATTTGCCGATATGCAATGAACTCACAAAATGGAGTGAAAAATTCTTCGTTGCATGCGAGATTTTTGAAAAGCTTATGGCAACTCTGAAAAACAAAACAGAAGAAAATGTAAACGCACTTTATGAAGTTATTGACAGGTTTAATTCAATGCCCGTCAAGCTTTCCGAAGAGATGAATATGAAGCTTTTCCTCGGAATAATGTACGGCATATAATTTCAGGGTGCAGAAAACAAAAAAGCAGAGCCGAAGCTCTGCTTTTATTGTTTTATCTTATTTAAGTCCTTTTTTCTCAAGAAGAGCGTTGATCTTATCTGCCGGGTCAAGAAGCTCTCCGATTGATGTGTCGTGGTTGAGAGTATCAATCATATATGAAATATACTTTGAAAGGTCAACCTCAACATACCATTCTCTGTCCTTGAGTTCAGGTTTGCGATAGATAAGGTTTGTTGTGAAAACTCTGTAAATAAGTCCTTCTTCGTAAGCCTTATCGAATCCTTCAAGACCGTTGCAGAAGAGACCGAAAGCTGAGAATACATAAATTCTGTTAGCCTTGAGTTCCTTAAGCTTTGTTGCAACTTCGATCATTGATTCACCTGAAGAAATCATATCGTCAACGATGATAACATCCTTGCCTGCAACGTTGTCACCGAGAAATTCGTGAGCGATGATCGGGTTGCGTCCTTCAACGATTCTTGAATAGTCGCGACGCTTGTAGAACATACCAAGCTCAACACCGAGAACTGTTGAATAGAAGATACAACGTGACATACCGCCTTCATCGGGAGAGATGATCATAAGGTTGTCCTTATCAAGTGAAAGATCCTCAACGTTGCGAACCATTGACTTAATCATCTGATAAGCAGGAGAAACACTTTCAAATCCGCAAAGAGGAATTGCGTTCATAACTCTTGCGTCGTGAGCATCAAATGTGATGATGTTTTCAACGCCCATATTGTAAAGCTCCTGAAGCATCATTGCACAGTCAAGAGACTCACGGCTTGAGCGCTTGTGCTGTCTGCCTTCGTAAAGCATCGGCATAATAACAGATATTCTCTTTGCCTTGCCTTCAATTGCACTGATTGCACGCTTAATGTTTGCGAAATGATCGTCCGGAGACATAGGAACATCCATTCCGTACATTTTATATGTTACGCCGTAGTTGAAGCAGTCACAGATAATGAAGATATCGTAGCCTCTGACAGTCTGCTTAAGAGCAGCCTTGCTTTCGCCTGTACCGAAACGCGGGAAGTTTATGTCAACGATATAAGTATCCTTTTCATAACCTGCAAACGCGAGGGTGTCCTTATGCTCGCTGTTTCTTTCGTAACGCCACGTTTTAAGATAATGGTCAATTTTTGCGGCAAGTTCCTCACAACCGGGTAAAGCAATAATACCGAGCTGACCGACAGGAATTGTGTCGTAATTTGACATGTTTTTCATAATCAGTTCCACCTTCGCATTAATAGTTATGGGCTTGTCCACGGTAAAATGGACATCACTACAACATTGTACTATATTTGACAAAATTTTTAAAGTGAAAAGCGGTTATTTTTCACGAAAAATATCTTTCAAAAAATGAGGGTTTATTTGTTGAGTTTACACAAAAGCATATTCTATATTCATGACGGCGAAGAAATTGGTTCCGTTTTTGGAAATTTCTGATGAAATTTCAGCCATAAGGTCATCGTTCGCAAGAGGAAACCTTCTTGGCACAACAACATCAAAAATCAGGTTTGTATGGCTCGGGCCGTCAACAACTCTGAAGTCGTGAATTGTAAGGTCTTCGCTGATTCTTTTTACAGCTGTTTCCGCGATAACCCTGAGTTCATTAACTCGTGTATTGTTAACCTCGATCGGGTCGTAATGGATGCTCAGAAGAATGCCGAATTCAGCCATAACATCTCTTTCAATATTGTCGATGATATCGTGTGAATACAAAACGTCAAAATCTGACGGCATTTCAACGTGAACGCTTCCGAAAAATTTATCGGGGCCGTAGTTATGTAAAATCAGGTCGTGAATACCTGTTACGTTTTCATAAGATAAAATTTTTGCTTCAAGCTTTTCAACGGTTTCTTTTGTGGGAGGCTCACCGATTAATGAATTGAGCGTTTCTTTGAAAATTCCGTAGCCCGCCTTGAGGACAAAGCCTGCAACGATTATACCGAGCCAACCGTCAATATGAAGTGACGGAAAGAATTTTGAAAGAACAAGGGCAATGAGTGTGACGCTTGTTGCCGCGATATCGCTCAGACTGTCAGCAACAACAGCCGTCATGGCAGGGGAGTTGATTTTCTTGCCTAACTTGCGGTTGAAAAGAGCGAGCCAGAGCTTACCGAAAATTGAAACAGCGATAATTATTGCACCGACAAGGTTGAATGTGACGTCTTCAGGATTGCGGATTTTATCAATCGACTGCGTCAGTAATTCAAAACCCATAAAAAGAACGATGAATGAAACAACCATTGCCGTGATATATTCAATTCTGCCGTGACCGAACGGATGGTCTTCGTCTGCAGGCTTACTTGACATTTTGAAACCGAAAACCGTAACCGCGCACGAGCCTGCATCGGAAAGGTTGTTAACAGCATCCGCGGTAATTGCGATACTGTTTGTAACAGTACCTACCAGAAACTTCGCAAGGAAGAGGATAACGTTTACTACAATACCTGCGCAACCGCTGAGTATGCCGTATCTGCCTCTTACTTTTGAATTTGTAATGTTATCGCTGTCTTTTACAAAAAGTTTAACCAAAAGCTCTGTCAAACAAATCACTCCTGTTTGAAAATATAATGTTATTCACTTTCTTTGAAATTCAAAAGAACATCAACCGTCGGCATTGAGCTTTCGGCACCCATACGGCTGACGGCAATTGAACCTGCTTTGTTACCCATATCGCAGGCGGTATAAATATCTCCGCACTTTTTATATTCAAGAGCAAGTGCGGCGGTGAAACAGTCACCTGCGGCAGTGGTATCAACAACCTTGCTTTGGTATGTCGGGATAAGCTTTAGCTTTTCACCGTCCCAGACACTGCAGCCTCTTGAGCCGAGCTTGAGAACAACATACTTCGCTTTGCTTCTTTTCATAATTATTTCCGAAGCTTCAAGAACGGAAGCTTCATCAGCAGGGAAAATTCCTGAAAGTGCCTCAGTTTCGTTCTCGTTAGGGGAGATTATGGTTGCACCGGGCATCCTTTCAAGATTGAAGTTTTTTGCAGGTCCGCAATCGATAACCGTTGTGATATTCTGTGCGATTGCCTTGTTAACACATTCAACAACAACATCCTCGTTTGTTTCAAACTGTACAAGCAGAAGGTCGAGGCTGTCATCAATGCAGTCAGCGGCAGCTTTCGGGTCAATTTCAGCGTTTGCACCTTCGTAAACAACAATGCGGTTCCTGCCCTCACCGTCGATGATGATTGCAGCCATTCCCGTCTGCGTACCGTCTGTTGCAACGCATGAAGAATCAATACTGTTTTTGTTAAGGTTCTCAATAAGCTTTCTGCCGTTTGCATCGTCTGCAACCTTGCCTATCATCTTCGTCTGTGCGCCGAGCCGTGCAAGTCCCGTTGCCTGATTTGCGCCTTTACCTCCGCAAGCATAACCGTAGCTTGTGCCGAGCACGTTTTCTCCGATATCGGGAACTTTTTCCATATTGAGGATTATATCCATATTGATACTGCCGACAACAGCGGCACGGATATTTTTATACATAGAAACTACTCCTTAAAGTATAGCTCTGAAGCTTTCTGCGGATTCCTTCATATCCTTATCCTTAATGAAAAGACTGCTTGTGCCGAGGACAAAGATTTCTGCACCGACCCGGCTTAGCATAGCTCCGTTTGCGGGACTGATGTTGCCGTCAACTTCAATCGGTATATCGGGTCTGCCGAGGTTATCGAGAAATTCTCTTGTTTTTGCAACTTTTTCTTTCGCTCCTGCAAAGATTTTCTGACCTGCAAAACCGGGACTAACCGTCATGACAAGTGCCATGTCAAGGTAGTCAACGAGATGTTCGTAGCAGTTAACAGGAGTCTGCGGATTGAGTGCAAGACCTGCCTTGATTCCCTTATCTTTAATTTTTGCAAGTGTACGCTGTGCGTGGATGTCACCTTCGTAGTGAATGCAGATGTAATCATCTTTGCTGAGGTTCATCATGTCTATAAACTGAGCAGGGTTGTTGACCATCATATGAACATCAAGAGGAATATCTGTTATCGATTTTATTGCATTAATCATATCAAAACCGAGTGTGATATTCGGCACGAAACAACCGTCCATAATGTCGAGGTGAAGCAGGTCGATTCCTGCTCTTTCAAGCTCTTTAACGGATTTTTCAAGATTGAGTAAATCCGCACACATAACGGAAGCGGAAAGAAGTTTTTTCATCGTAATCAATCCTTTGCAGAAATATAATTATATTCTATCACTTCTTCATATAAAATCAAGTTTAATTCGAAAAATCCACTATCGACAAAGCTTCGTTCTTATGTTATACTTTTTAGGTACACGGTAAATATTACCGAAATTTTCAGAAAAGGAAAATGTTTATGAAAAAACCGACTTTTTATCTTGGTGAATTTACACAGCGCGATAAAGTTTTTATCACGGCTGAAAACGGTGTTGACGTTGAAAATGTTTTAGCAGTGGCATTCGAAGGCGAAGCACTTTATATCGCACAGCCTGAAGGAATAATTGAATATGCCGACGGAAAGACAAAGCTCCTTCCGATTAAGGCTTCAAATCTCTTTACAAGAAAAGGCAAGCTCTATGCCGCAATCGGCAATTCACTTGCTGAAATCAAAAAGGGTAAGGCAAAGAAAATTCAGGATTTTGACGCTCCCGTAGTTGATATCTCGGTTGCACTTGACGGTTCACTCTGGCTTATCACAGAGGATGCTCTTTACAGACTTGACGGTGAAGAGTTTGTAAAAATTGTAGAAGTACCTGAAGCAACAATCTGCCTTGCAGCACTCGACAACAAAGCAAAGTACGCTGAAACTGTTTTCGTAGGCTCAACTGTCGAAGGTCTTCTTTCAATGAAGGGTAAGCGCCGCCATTGGTCAGAGCTTCTTCCTGATGTTACGGGTGTACTCAGTAAGAAAATCAACTGTATCGCTCTTGATGCACTCGGACATCTTTGGGTCGGTTCTGACGACGGTCTTAATATCTACGACGGCAGAAGCTACTGGCTCAACGGTAACGATTTTTATTCTGTTCCTGACGGAGCAATCAACGATATGTTCTTTGCTGCTGACGGCAAGAAATATTTTGCAACAAGCACAGGTATCATCACTCTTGTTGAGGGTAAGCTTTCGTATTATTCATACGGCGCATGGCTCCTTCATCCGACAGTTACAAAGATTACTGTTTCGGATAAGGGTACAATTGCCGCAGTAACTCCGAGAGGTATCAGCTACATCACTGCAAAGACAATGACACTTGCAGATAAAGCTGTTCTTATCGACGAGCTTGATGAAAAGTACTTTACAAGAAACGAAGGATATCAGGTTGACAGAGCTCTCCGTAAGTACGGTGATCTTGATTCAGGTTGGCTTCCCAACTCTGATAATGACGGTCTTTTTACAGGCCTTTACTGTGCAAGCCAGTGCTTCCGTTACAAGGTAACGGGCGATGAGCAGGCAAAGAAAAATGCAAAGCGTGCAGTCGAAGCTATGATTAAGCTCACAGAAGTTACAGGCAGAGAGGGCTTCACAGCACGTGCAACACGTTATTCTCACGAAGAAAACTTCGGAACAGGTAACCGCGAAGAGTGGCACATCTGTGAGGACAACCCTGACTGCGAGTGGCTCGGCGAAACATCAAGTGACGAGATGACAGGCCACTATTTTGCATACGGCATCTATTTTGACCTTGTTGCAGACAAGAAAGAAAAGAAAAAGATTGCAGAAGTTGTGAAGAAGATTACAGACCATATTATTGACAACAATTTCCACCTTACAGACGTCGACGGAATCCCGACAACCTGGGCAAACTGGGAACCCGACCTTCTTAACAATGACGACAGATGGTATTATGAGCGCGGTACAAATTCCCTCGAAATGCTTTCTTTCCTCAAGACAACATACCACGTGACAGGTGATGAGAAGTACGAAAAGGTTTACGATATGCTTATCAAGAAGCACCACTACGCAATGAACCTTATTCAGTACAAGTGCGAGGACGGTCATATTGCTCACATCGACGATCAGCTTGACTTTGTAAATATCTATCCGCTTATTGTTTATACTGATAACGATTCACACAAGGAAATCTTCAAAATGGGTCTTACTCATCACTGGGCATACGAAAGAGTTGAACGTTCACCGTTCTTCAATATCGTTTACGGTGCATTGACAAATAATTTCTGTGATATCGAAGAATCTGCAAAGTCACTTTCAGAAATGAATCTTGATTTTATCAGATGGCCTGTTTACAACAGCTACCGTAAGGATATCGTGTGGGATACGGAGCAGGAGGAGTCAGGTGTACCCGCACAGCTTAAGTATCCTGTTGAGTATTGGTCAAGACTTCTTGTAAACTATGACGGTAACCAGTGTGTCTGCGACTCAGGTGCTGAAGAGTTTGTTGATATCAACAGCAAGCGCACCAATAAAACAAGCACACTTCCCGGCACATCAGGTGCAAACGCATCAACAACAGCAATGCCGTACGTTTTCCTTCTTCCTTATTGGATGGGCAGATATTACGGATTGCTTGGTGATTAATAAATTTTAAAATATCAGGGAGGTTTCGTTTATGCAAACAGTTGTATCTTACATAATGGCAATCATTATGACAATTTCAGGTATGATTACCAATCTCACGGGTCTTACCTTCGGTAAGAAAGAAATCAATCTTGACGATTTCACGCTTACATGGAGCGATGAATTTGACGGCGATGCAATCGACGCAGAAAAGTGGAAAGGTGTTTACGGCGGTATTACACGAGCTGTTATGCGTAAGGGTGGTTACATCCACTCTGACCTTGCAGAGGTTAAGGACGGCAATCTTCATATTTATGCAAAGTATCTTGAAGAGGGCACAGGCGAAGGTCCTGCCGGTTATTACAGCTATATGATGTACACCCGTGATCTCCACGAGCAGACATACGGTTACTTTGAGGTACGTTGTATTCTTCCGAAGGGTGCAGGCCTCTGGTCAGCATTCTGGATGAATTCAAGAGGAATGGAAAATGTTGACGGTTCACCCGCAGACGGTGCTGAGATAGATATTTACGAGTCTCCGTATTATCATCAGAAGCTCTTCCACAACTACATTTCTTCAAATGTTTATTATGACGGATACGGTGCTGATATGGTAAGCGGTAAAATGGGTATCTATGAAGCAAACAATCCTTATGAAGAGTACAATACCTATGGCCTTGAGTGGAACGAGAACGAATACATCTTCTACATCAACGGCAAAGAAACAGCAAGAACAGACTTCGGTATTTCGCAGAGCCCTGAATATCTTATTCTTTCGGTTGAAGTCGGCGGTTCAAACGGTCAGCCGGATCCCGATTCATGGGCAGGTGATATCACAAAGAACGAAAATCTTTCAGCAGATTTTGTTGTTGATTACGTAAGAGCATATCAGTATAAAGACCTTGCATAAATTCAAAAGCGACAGGATTTTTCACGTCCTGTCGCTTCGGTTTTTCAAACATAAAAGCCTTGCCGTTTCGGCAAGGCTTTTAACATATATCTTATTTTGAATTTGAATAGTTGGGAGCTTCCTTTGTGATGAAAACATCGTGAGGATGGCTTTCGATAAGACCTGCATTTGTGATGCGGACGAACTTTGTTTTTGTCTTGAGCTCTTCAATGTTGTGGCATCCGCAGTAACCCATACCGGCACGAAGACCGCCGAGCATCTGATAGATTGTATCAGCAACGGGTCCCTTGTAAGGTACTCGACCTTCAACTCCTTCGGGAACGAGCTTCTTGTTGTCTTCCTGGAAGTATCTGTCCTTACTGCCGTTTGCCATAGCGCCAAGGCTGCCCATACCGCGGTAAACCTTGAAGCTTCTGCCCTGATAGATTTCTGTTTCGCCCGGTGATTCCTTACAGCCTGCAACGAGTGAACCGACCATGATTGCACTTGCACCTGCAGCGATAGCCTTAACGATTTCACCTGAGTACTTGATACCGCCGTCTGCGATAACTGAAATGCCGTGCTTTGCAGCAACATTTGCAGAGTCGAATACTGCAGTAACCTGCGGAACACCGATACCTGCAACAACACGTGTTGTACAGATAGAACCGGGGCCGATACCAACCTTAACAGCATCTGCACCTGCAGCGATAAGAGCCTCTGTAGCTTCAGCTGTAGCAACGTTACCGCCAACGAGTGAAATTTCGGGATATGCAGCCTTAACTTTCTCAATAGCCTTAAGGATGTTCTGGCTGTGACCGTGTGCAGAGTCAAGAACGAACATATCAACACCTGCTTCAACAAGGCAAGCAGCTCTTTCAAGAACATCAGCCGTTGCACCGAGAGCAGCAGCACAAAGAAGTCGGCCTCTTGAGTCTCTTGCAGAGTTAGGGTACTGAACACTTTTTTCAATGTCCTTGATTGTGATAAGACCCTTAAGGAAACCTTCGTCGTCAACCAAGGGAAGCTTTTCGATTCTGTGCTTCATAAGGATTGCCTTTGCTTGCTCAAGGTTTGTACCAACGGGAGCAGTAACAAGGTTGTCCTTAGTCATAACTTCGCTGATTTTAATGTTGAAATCAGTCATGAAGCGCATATCACGGTTTGTAAGAATACCAACGAGCTTGCCCTGTTCGTCACAGATAGGCACACCTGAAATCTTATACTTTCTGCAAAGATTTTCAGCATCGTAAGCATAGTGGTCAGGTGTAAGGCTGAAGGGTGAAGAAATAACACCGTTTTCAGAACGCTTAACCTTGTCAACTTCCTGTGCCTGAACTTCCATGGGCATATTTTTATGGATAACACCGATACCGCCTTCACGAGCGATTGCAATAGCCATCGGAGCTTCCGTAACTGTATCCATAGCAGCAGTCATAATCGGAGTATTGAGTGTAATCTTCGACGTGAGCTTCGTCGAAATATCAATATCCTTGGGCAAAATGTCCGATTCAGCAGGTATAAGAAGCACGTCGTCAAACGTAAGACCTTCTTTACCAAATTTCTCATCAAAAGTCATTCAAAATCCTCCTCAACTGTGTCGATTTTTTAAATTATTTAATTATAACGTGTATTTCAGGAAAATGCAATCTTTATTTTAAACATTTTTCGAAAAATATCAAAGAAAATATTACCGTTGCGCTCTGCTTCTTTCACATTTAAAATAATCCGGCTGTTCTGCCGTTTTTCTGATGCTCGGCAATTGTTGAGGCATAGTAGAAATCAACACCTGACGGGTCTGTCAGGAAGAAATAATAATCGGTTTCTGCAGGGTTGAGAGTTGCGGTTATAGCCTTTAAACCGGGGTTGCAGATTGGCCCTGCGGAAAGTCCTTTGCAGTAATATGTGCTGTAAAGGTTCATGTAACGCTTGATTTCATCGCTCTGCTTTTCAAGCGCAAGTCCGTTACCCTCGGTATCCTTCTGGTATCCGAGGTAGTCGCCGAGGCTGTTCTTGATATAAAACGTTGTAACGTCGCTTTCAAGCTTCGGGAAAGACGGACTTTTAAGTCTGTTATGGAAAACTGAAGCAACATTTGCACATTCCGTAATATCAAAGTCACACTCTTTCTGAATGATTGAGGCGAGTGTGATAATTTCATCAAGCGTCATTCCGAGTTCAACCGCTTTTTGTTTCATATCAGGAGTGATTTTATCGTTGAAATTATCGATGAATTTCTTAAGCACACTCTTTGCATCGGAGTTAAGATAAAACTCATATGTGTCAGGGAAAACATAACCCTCAAGAAGGAAAACACGCTCATCAGGATTATTGATCGTTATTCCTTCGTACGGCTCGTTGCAGACTTTAAGAAAATCATCCTTGGAGCAGACACCGTTTGCCTCAAGTCTTTCGGCAATCTGAATGATAGTGAATCCCTCGGGGAATGTTACCGTTGCGGTGTTTTTTACAGTTGTTGTGGATGAACTCTTGGTTGTAAGAAAAGGTACACCTTCTCCTTTTTCACAAGCAGCAAACGAAAGCAATACTATAATACAGCAAAGAATAATACAAAGAGATTTTTTCATTTATTTTTACCTCGGCTTTTAATTTTCCGAAACCAATAATACATTAATTTAAGCTTCATGTCAATAAAAGTGTTTTTACGGCAGATAATAAACACGGAGGTGAGTTTATGGAAAAGAAGGATAAAAAGTCAAAGAAGCAGAGAAAGTTGTCTCCGCTTGTTGAGTCTATTGTCGAGGAATGGGAAACTGCAGGTGAGGATGACGTTTTTGATGTTTTAGGCAGCTATACGGGAAACCCTGAGGACGGCGGCAGACCGATTCAGGATGCGGACGACCTTTAAAAACAGCGGGGTAGAAAACTACCCCGCTACAGTTATTATTTGCTGATTTTTACGATTTTTACGGCACTCCAGATTGTTACAAGAGCAAACGATACCGTAACAAGGATGTTGTGGAATGCATCAAGATCCATAAAGTTCTGATATTCGGCACAACCGATAAACATATATGCCGTGAAGATATAAAGAACAAAACAGGGGAGTGCAAACACACAGAATTTTTCGTAAGATATTTCCTGCAAAGCGATGCCGTATTTCTTTGCAAGAATGGCGACGATTACGATTGTTATAACCACGGCAATAACAGTGTAAACAATCATATTGTCAGAGTGGTCAAAACGCTCAAGAACGGGACGTACGACAGTTATACCAATCATACCGATAAAGCCGAGAAGGAAGGTGCCGATATTTGCAATTTTCTCGGGCAGCTTACCGAATGCGATTTCGCAGAAGTCATCCTGCGGCTTGAGGTTTACAAGAAAAGCGGTAATAATTCCGCCTGCGATGAAACCTGTGAAATACTCCCAGAGTGACCACGGCGCAAAGTTTGCGGGAAGGAGATTGCCCTGAAGCATATGATATCCGCCGTTGCCGAAATAAAAGAACAGGTCGGAAACCGTGATTGAAAAAGCAAATGCACAGCAGGTAACAAAACCTATATTGGCGGCACGCTTATCCTTGATGATGAATCTTGTGGTTAATAAAACTGCAACTGCACTCACGGCAGAGGAAATTGTCATAATTTCCTGGAAATAGTTTCTGCCTGCAAAACTTGTTCTGCCAAGTGCTTCAACTGTAAATTTCTTTGCCCAGGCATCATTATCAAAGTGTTGCATAAACACCTCGTATGCACTGTCATTAATGCCGACCTTTCTGAGTTCATCGACAAAAACTTTTACCGATTCGGGCTGAACAAGCTTAAGAATCAAATGCGAAACTGTTGCCATTGCGACATAATAGGCGGCAAAGAAAACAGCTACAAGGATTATAACGTGGGAGAATTTCCAACGTTTATTGCTGAAGCCTCTGCCAAGCATAACACCGAAAACCGATGCAACACCGAAACCTAGGCACAGCATCATAAATACGCCTGACCATGGCGATATGTAAGCAAAGCCTTCATCAAGATTGAGAACACCCGTAATCTGTTCGAGCAGAGTGCCCCAGGCAGGCACGGTAATCATAAAAGAAAGCGCTGTAAGCGCTGTCCAGGCAAAGTTCAGCTTCTTTCTGTCACCGATTGCCGCTGTGATGAAAAGAATGAAAACAATACCTGCGTTAAGAAGTCCCCACGATGAACCCCAACCATGAGTACCTCTCACTCGCCAGAGAAAGCCCATAAGCAATGCGCCGATGAGGACAATTACTGATTTGCTTAAAACGGATTGTTTTGCACGTTCCTGCATTTTAAATCCCCCAATCATTTATTTGATTCAATTATAGCACATTATTTTACTAACCGCAATATACACACAGCTTTATTGACAAAGAAGTTTGCGTATAGTATAATTTTAAAGGTAAAAAATTAAAGTGAGGTAATGTTTTATGAATATAGCTGTTGTGCTTGCAGGCGGCTCGGGAAGCCGTATGGGTATGGTTGACAGACCGAAGCAGTTTATTGATATTTACGGAAAGCCCGTAATCATTCATACACTCGAAGCTTTTGAAATAAATGAAAAAATAGATGCAATCTGCGTTGTGTGTGTTAAAGAGTGGCAGGATGACCTTTCACTCTGGCTCAAGGAGTACGACGTCCGCAAGGTTCGTTGGATTGCAAACGCAGGTGCTTCAAGACAGGAGTCTTCTCTCAATGCGCTTGATGCAATCAAGGATGTATGCGGCGATGACGATTATGTTATTATTCACGATGCTGCAAGACCGCTTATTTCACAGAAGATTATCAACGAAAACATTATGAAAGTGCGTGAGTTCGGTGCTTGCGATACTGTTGTTCCCGCACACGATACAATTATCAGAAGTGTTGACGGTGAAAGTCTTGATTCTATACCTGCACGTAAGGAGCTTTATATGGGTCAGACTCCGCAGTCATTCAAGTATTCAATTGTAAGAAAGGCTTATGACGATTACTTTGCACTTCCCGAAAACGAGCGTCCCGAAATGACTGACGACTGCGGTCTCGTTCTTGCATCGGGTGTCAAAATCGGAATGGCTATGGGCGATAAGCTCAATATGAAGATTACAACAATGGAAGATTTACTCCTTGTTAAATCAATCGTAAGAACAGGCAGATAAGGAAGGGTGAAACACTTTGTTTGCTAAAAGCTACAAAATAACCGAACCGAAAAGATTTGAAATCTTTGTTGAGGATATTCAGAATAACGACGTGCTTGTCCGTCCCGAATACCTTGCCGTTTGCAAGGCAGATATCCGTTACTATCTCGGAAACAGAAGCCTTAACGTGCTTAAAAGAAAGTTCCCGATGAGCCTTATACACGAGGCAACAGGTATTGTTGTTAAGGATAAGAACGGTAAGCTTGCACCCGGTCAGCGTGTTGTTATGTTGCCCTGCCGAAAGGCTGATGACTGTGACGGTACTAAGTGCGACGAGTGCGTAAGGGATAATCCTCATCTTCTTGACAACTACTGTCCCGATTCAAAGTTCTGCTCAAGCAACTTTGACGGCTTCAGCAAAGAGCTTATGGATATCAGCGAGGATTACCTTGTGCCGATTCCCGACGAAGTCGGTGCGGAAGCTGTTTTCGCAGAGCTTATTTCAGTCGGCTGTTGTGCACTCAGACGTGCAGGACTTGATAAAACAAATGCTCCGAAAAACATTGCTGTATGGGGCGACGGAATCATGGGCTACATCATTGCACTTGTTGCAAAATACAGCCTTGAATGTGATGTTGACGTTATCGGTCTGAGTAAGGAAAAGCTTGCTGAATTTGACTTTGCCAATATTTATTATGCAAACGATATCGAAGATTTGCCGAGGATGACGGTTGCCATTGAGGCTGTCGGCGGTAACGCCTCGGGAATCGCCGCAAATCAGGCAATTGATAAGCTTTATTCAGGCGGAAAGCTCATTCTTTGTGGTGTTGCAAACGACAACATTCCGCTTAATACAAGAATGGTGCTTGAGCACGGACTTTCAATCAGGGGTACAACACGAAGCACAAGATGCGACTTTGAAAATGCACTTGAACTTCTTAAAATTGAAGGCTTCAGAGAGCGTGTTCTCAAGCTTCTTCTTTCAACTGTCGAGGTTGATGATATCAAAAAATACTACGCAGTATTCGAGAAAGAATCAAAGTCAACGGCACTCGGCAAGAATATAATGAAAATCTCTTTTTAAAGGAAAACGGATATAAGGTGCTTTACCTTATATCCGTTCTTTCATTTTAGGTAGGTTTTTAATGTAATTTATAACTGCCTTTGCTGAATTTTCGGGCAACTCAATTGTGTTTTCCGCATCCTTGATATTTTCAAGGTAATGCGCATCCGAATCGACAAAAATCGGAACACCGTCGAGAATTGTATGCATTTTTAAAAGTGATTCTCTGTCTGCCTCTGCCGTCATTTCAACTGCGGAAAATCCCATATCCTCAGTTATCATACCGAGGTTCGAAAGTACACTGTAGGAATTTCTGTCAATATGAGCAGGGTAGCAGACACCGCCGTAATCTTCAACGGTTTTGCAGACGTCGCTGATGCTGATTGAGCTTGCAAGTGTGAGGAGCTTTTCCTGCTTGCCGACAATGTTGTCTTCCTCGTCCATAATCAGCTGTTCACCGAAAATTTCGGGACGGTTTTTAACGGGAGGCATCGTCGAAAGCACGTAGTCTGAAAAATTCATCGCATTTTCAATGTCATCAAAAAGACAGACAACGTGAACTTCCTCCGAAGTGCAAAGCTCCATTCCGGGGATTACGGTTATACCGATGCTTTCACCGACCTTTACGGCAGAAGCGCAGTTTTCGCAGGTGTTGTGGTCTGTCAGTGCGATGATGTCCAGTCCAAGAAGCTTTGCCATGTTGACGAGGTTGTAGGGAGTCATATCGTTATCACCGCAGGGTGAAAGACACGAATGAGTATGAAAATCGTAGTAGAGCTTCATTTTAAATCAGTTTCGAAATGGCAACAGCCATCTGATATGAATTTTTATCTGTCTGCAGGATGATAACATCATTCTGAGTTGCTCTTTTAAGTGCATCTTCGTCAAGTGCGGCATTTTCTGTCAGCACGATGCCAGCAACATCGGCGAGCACGGCAACTCCTACGGAATTGATATTGCCCATAACGGTAAGCCACACGTCGCCCTCGTTGGCACGTGACATAACCCAACTGAGCAGATCTCCGCAGTAGCAACCGTTGATTTCTCTTTCAAGGTTTTCACCGCAAAGTACCTTCAAACCAAGCTCTTTAACAAGATTTTTTACGTCCATTTAAGTTTCTCCTCGTCAATACCTCTGAAAGGTACGGGTATAAGTTTATCGATTTCTTTTTCAGCCATTTCTTTTGAAGCCATTTCGTTACGGATTCTGAAAATACAGTCGTCAACGCTTGCATAACCTCTTACAATATCTTCAGCGAGGGCACGGCAGGTAGGAGCACCGCAGGTACCGCAATCAAGTCCGGGAAAGTTTTCAACCATTTCGGAAACCTGATTCATAAGCTTCATGGAGTCTGTAACATTGTCTGCGAGTTTGAGTACGGAAAGCGGCTCAAGGGGATAGTCCCAACCAAGCTCTTTCGGAACTTCGTTTTCAATATGATTGCACGAAACGGGAAGATATTTTTTAAGCGTGGTAAGACGCGTTTTTGCAACAAAGGTATTAGCAACCGTAAGGCAACCGCCGACGCAACCGCCCGTGCAGGCATTAAGCTCAATAAATTCGATATCGTTGAGCTTTTCATCCTCAACCTCTTCAAGAATCTGTATAACGTTTTCAATACCGTCAGCCGCTATGTACTTTTCGCAAAGCGATGCGGATGCTTCACCGCCGCTTGCTGCCCAGCCGACACCGATTCTGCCCGATTGCTCAAGCTCCTTGAGCTTCTCTTTGCCCAGCTTATCCATTTTCTGAACAAGAAGCGGATAAACCTCACTCATCGCAATTGCACCGTTAACGTCGGAGCTGTTTGCTGCAAGAGGGGACTTGATAGCAGTGATCTTTGCAGGGCAGGGCGTTATGAAAAATACGCCGATATCCTCGTCGGAAAGCCCTGTTTTCTCTCTTGCTTCCTGACGTGCAAGCCTTGCCGATTCATCCATCGGGGTTTTGAGCGTAATCATATTGTCGATAAGCTCAGGATAACGCACTCGGATAAGTCTTATAACAGCGGGGCAAGCCGTTGAAATAACAGGCTTGATAAGATTTTGCGTTTTAAGCATCTTTCTTGTTGCGTCGGAAACGATTTCAGCTCCCTTCGCAACCTCAAAAACACTGTCAAAGCCAATCTCAAGAAGTGCCGTAAGCACGTAGTTCACGTCGTCAAGGTTGTTGAATTGACCGTAAAGCGACGGTGCAGGCAGAGCTATTTTATACTTGTAAGCCTCAATATCTGAAAGAGGGTCACTCATTGCTGTTTTGGCATGGTGAGGGCAGATTCGGATACATTCACCGCAGTCAATGCAACGCTCGGAAATGATTGTTGCCTTACCTCGGCGTACACGTATTGCCTGAGTCGGACAGCGTTTAATACAGTTCATACAGCCAAGACATTTGTCCTTGTTCAGGCTAACTGAATGAAACACAGTACTCATTTTGCTCCTCCTTTTCTGATTTTTGAAAAATTATTTGTTGTAGATTTTAAGTGTGATTGTTGTACCGACACCGATTTCAGTTTCGATATCCATTTCATCCGTATATTTTTTGATGTTCGGAAGACCCATACCTGCACCGAAGCCGAGTGAACGCACGTTTTCGGGTGCTGTCGAATAACCTTCCTTCATCGCAAGCTCAATGTCGGGGATGCCGGGACCTTTGTCGGCAAGTACAACGGTTATGCATTCGGGTGTGATTGTTGCATCAATAACACCGCCCTCTGCATGGATAACCATATTGATTTCTGCTTCGTAAACGGCAATTGCAACTTTTCTGATAAGTGTAGCATCAAAGCCGAGGTCCTTTAAAGAACGCTTAAGCTTGCCCGATGCCTCACCTGCGCAGGTGAAGTCATAGGCATTGACGTCATAATGAAGTTTAACCTCTTCCATTATTTTCCGCTGCCTCCTCTGAGTCCGTGTGCATAAAGGCGACCGCAGGAAGTGAACATTTCAAGGTCTGTTTTGATAAGAACAATGTCGCGGTCTTCCGCAAGGTTAATCATACCGATATCGGGTGATTTGCCTCTGACGAAAACAATACATTTCATATCCATCATTTCAGCTGTACGTACAACCTGGGGATTCACAAGTCCTGTAAGCAGAACAGCCTGCTCTTTAACATAAGCAAGAACATCGCTCATCATATCGCTGCCGCAAGCAGTATGAACCTCACGGTCGAGGAAGTCCTCACCGTAAATAATTGAACCTTCAAGAATTTCAACAATTTCTTTTACCGTCATTTTTAACCCTCCACGAGAATTATTACATTATATGATATCATACTTTACGTTAAAAATCTACATAAAATCATACCAAATTTTCTAAAAAATGTTAAAAATTAATGAATAATTGATAGTACAAACCTTTAATATGGTTCTCTTCGGTGTTTATCAGAAAATAATGCCGACAAATTCGGGTTTGACGGGGTCTTTGATTTCGCACAATCTATCTCTGTGTGCGTAGGGACAGGCCTCCCGGACTGTCCGTAGATTCTGCTGCATATCGGACGGTCGAGGACGCCCGTCCCTACTCGTCCTACTAAAGTCGGTGCTATAATTTCAGCGTCGCAGACCCTTAATGTTTGCGATGCAAACACATCATTAGTGAAGCGACATCATTCATCATATCCGCATCGCGGATATATCATTGCAAATGCATCGCCTTTGCTCTACAAATCCGAATTATTCGGGGCGTTTTGAATTGTGCTTATGATTGAATAATGCGAACCTCCACTTGTCAGGTGATTCCCCTGTTAGGGGAAATGTCTGCGAAGCAGACAAAAGGGTGCCTGTTTTCGGAGAAAAAGGTGG